>JAFTIM010000001.1 GCA_017456885.1 Paludibacteraceae bacterium | reverse complement strand
GTGTTCTCGTCAGGCAAGGTTGTGTGGAAAAATACAGAAAGCCCCACGGGGCGAGGATGATTTTTCCACGACACCCGCAGGGCTTGACCTTGCTTGGACGAAAAGAACACGAGTTACCTTTGCCTGTGGTTTGGTGAACTCGGCTACGAATCTATTTATTAGAATAATATCTGAACCTTTTCCATATCACTCATAATGGTTTGATCCAATACTCTTGCATAGTGTTGAGTCATACGGGTAGAAGCGTGCCCCATCATCTTTGCGACATTCTCCAACGAAACTTTATTAGCCAAAGTTATGGTCGTGGCAAATGTATGACGGGCCACATGTGTGGTCAGATTCTTGTCAATATTGCAAAGCGTAGCAATTTGTTTCAGGTATGAGTTCATCGTCTGATTGCAGAACAAAGGTAAACAGACATCCTTTTCAATACAGGTTGGATGATCCTCATATTTCTCAAGTATTTCTATGGCAGGAGTGATAAGAGGGACATTACTGATACATCTTGCCTTCTCCTTTTTCATCTTGTGACGACCTTTTCTAATCCACATCTTGCCATTGTTGTCCTTAATGATTTCAGTGCGTTTCAACTCCTTTGCATCTATAAATGCAAGACCTGTGAAACAACTGAACAAGAACATATCCCTAACAATGTTTAGTCGGGCTACAGGAAATTCCATGCCTGCTATTGTCTTGACCTCTTCAAGAGTCAGGAATGTAGGATCATTTTCCTGCTGGCGATATTGTATGCCGGCGAATGGATTGATTCTCATCCAACCCATATTAAGTCCCATATTGACGAATTTCTTGAAACACTTCATATATCTCACCAATGTATTTTGGCAAAGACGCTTTTCAAGACGCATGTGTCGCTCGACATAGATAATAAAGTCACGGGAAAGTTCTGGAAAGACAATATCCTCCTTTTCATAGAAAGATTGAACACAAGCCTTCAAGCAACGGTAGCAATTCCAATATCGGTTGATGGTTATCTTCTCATACTCGATACCGATAAGTGCTTCCATTGCTTTAATTTCCTTTTCCATTGTATTGAGGAAGGTTCGCTTATCACCTTTATTAAATAAGCGTTTCAATAGATGTGAAGGAGTGATAAGTGCATCTTCAAGTAACAACTCTTTGTGAAGGTTGTGAATCTTGGTTTTGAGAGATTCGATGTAATCGTTCAGTTCGATTGAAACCCTGTCTCTGCCTTTACAGCAGCCACGGGCTTGGTTCCACAAACGAGGCAATACGCTACGCTGTATGCGTACCTCGTCAGACACTCCGTTGATAGTAACACGGACTACGATAGGTGCTTCGCCGTTCTTCAGCAAGCTGCTCTTCTTGATAACGAAGAGGATTTTCATTGTTTCATGCTTCATCTTACATACATTTTTTGTGGTACAAAAGTGCTAATGTTTGATGAAACGCACGCTATGCAAATAAGTGAATATCTGTGCTTTACATATCAATTCGTGGCTTTTTTCAGTGGCTCAAAAAAAAGCCACGAATTTGGCACGATTGAAATTCCTAAATCTGCATGTTTTGCACAGTTGAAACAAAAAGAAAACCTCTGAATTCGTTGAAATTCAGAGGTTTTCATCTTTTTGCTGTGATTCTTCGTGGTGCCACCAGGAATCGAACCGGGGACACAAGGATTTTCAGTCCTTTGCTCTACCAACTGAGCTATGGCACCTTTTGTTTTGCGCTTGCAAAGATAAGTATCATTTTTTAATTATACAAAACAAAAATCAATATTTCTTAAATATATTTCAAACAAAGTTAGTTTGATGTTCGTATCAATGATAAAATAGAAAAACGCTACCTTTGCATAAAAATATTTCTTATGAAAAAATGGTCATTGATTTTATGCTTATTTCTTTTATGGGGATGCAAAACCGAAACAAGGAAAATTGATACATCTAAATCCAACATCAAAACAACCATACAACGTTTCGATATTGATTTTTGGAACATCGACTTAAAACATTTCAAAAATTCAATCGGCGAACTCCATAAAAAATACCCACAATTACTGCCTCTTTATACCGAACAAGCATTGAACATTGGGGAATGGGACAGCAAGGATTGCGAAGAGATACTGACCAATTATTTTTACCCCGACAGCACAATACAATCACTTTACACCGATTGTTTAAAAAAGTATTCGGATGTCAGCGATTTAAACAAAGCACTATCGAAAGCTTTTCAACGAGCAAACGCCGTTTTTCCAGAAAAGAACATACCGGAAATCTATTTTCATGTATCGGCCGGAGCCAATCCGAACCCGATTTTATACAAAGACAGCTTAATATCGTTAAGTATCGACAACTATTTGGGTGAGGATTATCCTCTTTATCAAAATGCCGTTTACGGCTATTTACGATACAATATGCGTCGCGAAAAAGTGGTGCCCGACATCGTTACAATATGGTTGGCACGCAATTTCCCGTTCTCGCCACAATCGGGACAACTACTCGACGAAATGCTTTACCGCGGAAAAATCATGTACTTACTTGCAACCTTGCTGCCCGACGAATCGGAAGCCAACCTCATGGGCTACACACCCGAACAATGGCAATGGTGTTGCAAACAAGAAAAAGATTTGTGGATGAGTATTGTGGAAAGAAAACACTTGTTTTCCACCGAAGGAATTTTAATCACAAAATACCTAAACGATGCACCTTTCACCTCCTATTTCTCACAAGAATCGCCGGGTCGTTGCGGTGTATTTATCGGATGGCGTATCATTGAAAGTTATATGAAAAACAACCCCAAGGTTTCATTGCAAGAGTTAATGAACAACACCGACTACAAAACCATTCTCGAACAATCTGTTTACAACCCATAAACAACCAATTATGAACTACATAGAAGTAACTTTCGACTTGACTTGTGCCGACGATTTCATTCCCGACGTATTAGCCGCCCAACTTGGGAATGCCGGTTTTGAAAGTTTTGTGCAAGAGAAGGACAAACTTCTGGCTTATTGTCCCGAAAATCTTTTTTCTGTGTCAAAAATGCAGGAAGCGCTATCTCTTTTCCCGATTTTATTAGAGCTTACCTACGAAACAAAAAACATTCGCGAGCAAAATTGGAACGAAGAGTGGGAAAAAAATTCTTTCGAGCCGATTATTATCGACAACAAATGTATTGTACATAGTCCTCAAAAAAACATCGGGGACTTCGACATTGACATCATCATCGACCCGCACTTGGCATTTGGAACGGCCTCGCACGAAACCACACAGCTGATAATCAGCGAAATGCTAAACATAAACTTTTCAGAAACCGAAGTTTTGGACATGGGTTGCGGAACCGGCGTTTTGAGTATTCTCGCCTCAAAACTTAACGCCAAAAACGTGACTGCTATCGACATTGATAAATTTTCTTACGAAAATACGATTCATAACGCAGCACTTAATCGTATAAAAAACATTGTGGCAAAACAAGGTGATGCCTCTCTTTTGCACGATATGAATTTTGATGTTATTCTGGCAAATATCAACCGTAACATTCTGCTTCGCGATATGCCTTTTTATTGCAATGTACTGAAAGAGAACGGCATAATTCTTTTCAGCGGATTTTATGCCGAAGACATAAAACGAATCGAAGAAAGTGCCGAGGCACATCGGCTTCAAAAAATCAGTGAACGAATAAAAAACAATTGGGCAGTCGTTACTTTTAAAAAATGCAGACAATGAAACCGATTTTTTTGTTGGGCTATATGGGGTGTGGCAAAACCACTGTAGGGAAAAATATTGCGGGGAAAATGGGCTTGGAGTTTCTTGACACAGACGACCTGATTGAGAAAAAACATCGGCAAACCATTGCCGAAATATTCTCCGAAGTAGGCGAAAATCAGTTCCGTGAGATGGAACGCGAGGTGCTGCACAACATTGTCGATTACAATGATTGCATCATTTCCACAGGTGGAGGTATGCCCTGTTTCTTCGACAATTTAGCCCTTATGAACGAGAATGGAACGACCATTTTTCTTGATGTCAGCATCGAGGAACTCGTACATCGACTCTACTACAAGGGTAATAAACGACCGTTGCTGCAAGGGAAAAACGAGCAACAATTATACGAATACATCAAAAAAAGCATTGAGGAAAGACTACCGTTTTATTCTCAAGCGCAAATCCGAATTTCAGCCGACAACACCAACGCCACTATCGACAGAATCTTGCAACTGTTAGGTTAAACATTCTCAATTTTCATTTCACACGCTTTGCAATCGAAAACAAGCTTAAACAATCGGTTTTTATAATTAAGAAACAACGGTTCTTTAAACGATGGTGTAATTTGTCGCCCTTGTTGTTTTTTACACCATCCGAGTTCGTATTTCAAGCAATACTTACAATGCATCAAAACTGCATTTTGAGGTTGATTCAACTCATAGGCAAAAGCCACATCCGTGCCTCCGCAATGGGTGTAAAACTCCGCAGCCTTTTTGTTTGAAACATTGTCGCGATAGTCGGTTGCACCAGATGTTTGGGGGCGATTTTCTACCCTATTCACCTTATCTGCAGAATGCATCTGTATGCGTTTTTCGAGCAAAGCCTCCACCGCTTGCTTACGCCAAACGGCTAAAACCGATGACGGGAAAAAATACGTTTCCGTCAAGCATACACGTAACGACCGAACACAAAAAATGGTATCGCCAAACTTTATCATTTGCTGCTTCAACAACTCTTGCGCTTGTTCTTTTTTTTGTGCCGCATTTTTTGCATAAACAAACGGCAAAGAAACCTGACACTTCTCTTCGTCGCACAAAGTCAATCTGAAACCGTCTTGAATTTCCTCAAAAAGCACATCGACAGCTATTTTGCGTTCAGCGCTCTTTTTCGACAGTAATTTTTCAAAACATTGGTCGTAATTACGATACAAGAAATCACCTTTCTGAAGAGCAGGCATTTTGCCCACAAACAAACGGTTCGCTTCCGCCCTATTGACTCTAAAACCTTGCAACTCGCCTTGCTTGTCAACAAAACAAAGTCCGTCGCCATTATTTATTTTTTTATCTGTTTGAATCTCAAATCCATCACGAAAAACAGTCTTTACAACGCCCAATTTTTCTCCCATCGACTTCGGCGTTTCAAAGCAAGCAAGATACTCCGAACGTGCATTCAAAAAATAATCCGTGTATTTGCGTGTAAACGTTTTTTCAGGATTTGGCTCAAAAAAGAAAACCGACCTACCGCAGGAACTTCGCTCAAACGTATTGTCTTTTTCAAGAATATCATCTAAACGTTGCCGATAATAGGCCGTGATGTTTTTCACATAACCGACATCCTTCAACCTGCCTTCTATTTTAAAAGAACGTACTCCTGTCTGTATCATCTCTTGTAAAAATGCGGAACGATTCAAATCCTTTAACGAAAGTAAATGTTTGTTTTTGAGCAATACTCTTCCCTCTGCATCTTGCAACGAATAAGGCAAACGGCAATATTGGGCGCATTCTCCACGATTTGCACTTCTGCCGCAACTGTATTGGCTCATATAGCATTGTCCGCTGTAACTTACACAAAGGGCTCCATGCACAAACGCCTCCAATTCGACTTCTACACGATTATGAATTTCCGCAATCTGATTCAACGACAACTCTCGAGCCAAGACAACCCTTGTAAATCCGCAACGCCGCAAAAAATCCACCTTCTCAATCGTTCTGTTATTCGTCTGCGTACTTGCATGCAATGCAATCGGAGGCAAATCGAGTTGCAAAAGCCCCAAATCTTGAACAATCAAAGCATCTACACCTGCTTCGTAAAGTCGATATATCAGCGTCCGCACCGCCTCCAACTCATTGTCGTACAAAATAGTGTTAATCGTAACATAGATTTTCACACCAAAGAGATGGGCATATCGTACAAGTTTCTCTATATCGGTAACACTATTGCCTGCCATACTACGAGCCCCGAATTTTTCCGCACCAATATAAACGGCATCGGCACCGTGATTGACAGCCTCGAAACCACACTCCAAATTTTTGGCAGGAGAGAGCAACTCTATTTTCGAATCATTCATCGATTTTTAGTCAAAATAATCAAATTGCCGCTTGGTAATCACTCGCGGTTCATTCTCAAGTCCATCGTATGTAATGCGTTCAATCCAATTGCCATGTTCGTCGTATTTATAATCGTATGTTCGCTTCTCGACCGGCACATTGTCGGCATCAAAACTCTCTTCCGACACCACATTACGATAATTGTCGTACGCATAAACCCAACGTCCCAAAAGATTTTTCGAATCGTCGAACAGAAGTCCCTCTGTCAAATTCCGGAATTTATCGTAACGATACTCATATTTGGTAACAAGCACATTGTGAGCATCGTAATAGTAGGTATAACGTTCTTGTTCCAAATCATCTTCGAACTTCGACTTTTGCGACTCCTCCAACATACCCTCGGGGTCATACTCCAACAATTCAATCAGGTTTCCTCGCTCATCAAAAGTATATTCCAATTTTGCAAAAACTTTGTTATGGGCATTGTAATACAACTCCTCTTGCAAAACACCATTTTTATCGTACACGAAAACTCCTCGTTCTTCTATTTCCTTATTAGGGTTAAAGCTAATCAACTCCACGCAATTATCACCCTCGTATCGGTACTCTTTTCGCGATGTTTCATCGTTGAAACGCCAAAACTCTTCCGTGCGGAATCCTTTTTCGTTATACAAAATGCGACCTTCGGCACCTATTATATCCGAAGGATATAGTTCTCCCAAATCCAATGCCGCCAAGTAGTTGGTTATCCGGTAAGACGCCACACGACCATTCAGTTTATCATTCAGCCAATCATTCTTAACCACCGTTTCGTCTTTCTGACAAGCGGTCAGCAACAATAACAACAAGAGATAAGATAACTTTTTCATAATAAATTATTTAGGTTCAACAATTTTAAAGCGCAACCGAAAAACACCATCTTCGTACGAGTGACTGACAATTTTAAAGGCTCCTATTTCAGCCGTATTCTCGACATGAGCGCCTATACAAGCACAAACATCGTAATCACCCACATATACTAAACGCAAAATATCGGGGGCATTGTTCGGGAGTTTACTCAAATCGACCATTTCGGAGGCTTGCTCGCGGGTTACAAAATCAATTTTCACAGGGAGATGTGCTGCAATCACCATATTCACCCTACGCTCTATTTCCGAAATTTGTTCGTCGTCGGGACACTTCGACAACAAATAATCACATTTGCTCTTTTTTCGCTCAATATGAGCATTTTTACTTCTCTCGCAACCGAACATCCGTATCATGGTTTGGTTTAAAATATGCTCGCATGTGTGCATAGGCGGATATTCCTGTTTGTTATGAGGATTCAACGATGAGGCTTCTATCATAATGCTTTAAATAAAAGTTTTTCGATTACAAAATAAGTTAAATTGCCTTTAACGACAAAAGTTTTATTCTTTTTATTAAACTTTCGACACAAAACCGAGTCATAAGGGGGGAAAAGTTTAAAACAAACGATGAAAAAACTATTGCTATTATTATTTTGTGCCATTACAATAAATACCACTATCGGTGCAGCCACCATCAAAGGGACTATTAAAGATTCGACGACAAAAGAGCCTATCGGCTACGTTAACATTTCCATAAAAGACAAAAACGACAAACTCATTACGGGAGGGACAAGCGACGACAACGGAACATTCTCCGTCGCAGCCGAAAAAGGCAATTACATCATCACACTTTCGTTTATCGGTTATAAAAATTTCCAAAAAGAGATTTCTGTAAAATCTGACGTTGTCAGTCTGGGTGTAATTTATTTGGAAGAAGATGCCCAGATGTTGAGCGAGATAGAGGTGGTAGGTCAAGGTATGCAGATGCGTTTGGAAATAGACAAAAAGGTATTCTCGGTCGATCAGAATTTATCGGCAGCCGGTGCCTCTGTCAGCGATGTGCTTCAAAATATTCCTTCGGTTGACGTTGATGGCGAGGGGAATGTTTCGCTTCGCAACAACTCTAATGTCGAAGTATGGATTAACGGGAAACCTGCAGGTTTAACCGAGGAGAACAGAGGACAAATTTTAGAGCAGATGCCCGCCGGAAGCATCGAATCTGTCGAGTTGATAACCAATCCATCGGCGAAATACAATCCCGAAGGAACAGCTGGTGTGATTAACCTCGTAATGAAAAAGAAAACCACCAAAACCTATTACGGAAGCGTTTCAGGAGGCATTCAATGGCCAACTGCCAGCAAAATACCGGGCGGAAACTTTGGGGCAAGTTTCAATTACAACAGTCCAAAGGTTGATGTTTATGCCAATTTAGGAGTAAATTACAATCATCGAATCAGCGAAAACAACACCAACCGTTACTCTCTGATAAACGCCATTGACACTGTTTCGTTGCTCAACTCTTCGTCCCAATCGCAAAACAGCCGATTGGGTTTCTTCGGGCGAGCAGGGGTCGATGTTCACATCACCGAACGAAATACATTAAGCATATCGGGGTTCGGTATGTACAACAAAGGGAACTCGGCAACAGACATCAACTATACTTCATACGACTATAAAACATCGCCTATCAGCATTTTACGGGATTACTCACGCGACAATAACGGTAAAAACACTTTCCCCGTTTACAATGCAACACTTGAATATCGCCACGATTTTCTCAAAAAAGGTAGTTTTATTTCTGCCGATATTTCTGTAGGCAACCATGGAAGTTCGCGAACAACGGATTATATCCAAACAGATTTCCTAAACGACACAATTATAACAGGGGACGAAACCCAAGAATCGTCGAATAGCAATCTCAATATAGAAGGGAACATCGATTTCGCCTATAAGTTTTCGGATAAAAGACGACTGGAAGCCGGTTGGGAAAGCAATTTCTCGCAAAGAAAAAACAGCTCCTCCGCCACAAATAATTTGACCGGAAAAGAAATAGACGATTTTTACAACGCTTTCAACTATCAAGAACAAATCCACTCTCTTTATGCAACTTATGGCGATATGTATGGCAATTTCAGCATGCAGTTAGGTCTGCGTGGCGAATACATGAAAGTGAATACCACAACCGAATCGAAAACCGAAACCATCAGCAACGAACGTGAGTATTGGCAACTCTATCCAAGTGCATTTTTTGCCTATTCGTTTAAAAACAACCATGAACTGCAAATCAATTACACCCGAAGAGTAAACCGCCCTCGCGGCAGACAAATAAATCCTTATCGCGATTTTTCGGACTCCACAAGCATCTCTTTCGGTAACCCCGACCTAAAACCGCAATATTCAAGTTCGGTAGAATTGAATTACCTGAAAACTTGGGATTTTCACTCCATTTCGGCATCGGTCTATTACAAATACACCGACAACGTAATTCAACGTGTCAGCTATCGCAACAACAATGTGATGGAAAATACGTTTATCAACATCTCTCGCCAGCAATCGGCCGGGCTTGAATTGGTAGCCAAAAACCAACTTTGGAAGCAGCTGAATCTTACCACTTCCATCAATTTATATTATGAAAAAATGGACTCTGCCAACTATACAAGTCCTTATGGTGAAACCATCAAAATAAAAGAGCAACAAGATTTTTCGTGGAATATCCGATTTATGGCAAACGTAATGATAACCAAAAGCACCACCGCTCAAATCACTGCCAATTATCGTGCTCCACGCATCATTGCTCAAGGGCGACAAAATCACGATTATTCAATCGACATCGGCATACGGCAAACTTTCTTAAAAGGAAATTTAAGTTTGAATCTCACGGCTCGCGACATACTCGATTCAAGAAAATTTCGGAATGAAACATGGAGCAACAACTTCTATCAAAAATCGGAAGGCTCTTGGTCGGGACGCACCATCGGATTGGTCATATCTTACAATTTCGGGAATTTAAAAAACCAGAAAAAGAAACCTAACGGGAGTTTAAATCAGGAGCGCAGTAGCGAAGATTTCTTCATGGAAGAATAATCTTTTAACGCATAAATCACAATAAAAGAGCCTTTCCCATCACCCGATTTTATTTTATCAGGTACGCTTAAACTTGCCATTCTTTTGCTACCTTTGCAAAAAATTTAAATTTAGATGAACACAAATTTTATCGAAGAATTGAAATGGCGCGGCATGTTGGCGCAGATGATGCCCGGAACAGAGGATTTGTTGGCAAAAGAGATGGTTACGGCCTATCTCGGCACCGACCCCACAGCCGATAGTCTGCACATCGGACATTTGTGCGGCATAATGATGTTGCGGCATTTTCAACGCTGCGGCCACAAACCGATTATTTTGGTAGGTGGCGCCACGGGCATGATAGGCGATCCGTCGGGCAAAAGTCAGGAACGCAATCTGCTGAATGCCGAAACGCTGTATCACAATCAGGAGTGCATCAAAGCGCAAGTGGCGCGTTTCCTCGACTTTGACCCGAATTTGCCGAACGCAGCCGAGATGGTCAACAACTACGATTGGATGAAAGATTTCACCTTTCTCGACTTTGCGCGCGAAGTGGGCAAACACATCACCGTCAACTACATGATGGCCAAGGACAGTGTGCAGAAACGCTTGAACGGCGAGGCTCGCGATGGTTTGTCGTTCACCGAATTTACCTATCAACTATTGCAGGGATACGATTTTTTGCATCTCTATCGCACCAAAAATTGCAAATTGCAACTTGGCGGCAACGACCAATGGGGCAACATCACCACCGGCACCGAACTGATTCGACGCACGTTGGGCGCCGACTGCGAAGCCTTTGCGTTGACCTGCCCGCTGATAACGAAAGCCGATGGCAAAAAATTCGGCAAGACCGAAAGCGGCAACATTTGGCTCGACCCAAAACGCACTTCGCCGTACCAATTCTACCAATTCTGGCTCAATGTGAGCGACGACGATGCCGAAAAATACATCAAGATATTCACCAACATCACGCAAGAGGAATGCACGCAGTTGGTGGCCGAACATCAGCAAGCGCCGCATTTGCGCTTGTTGCAACGACGTTTGGCACAAGATGTTACGATACTTGTGCATGGCGAAGCCAATTATCAGGCAGCCGTCGAGGCCTCGAACATTTTGTTTGGCAATGCCACGGCCGAAACGTTGCACAAAATCGACGAAACGACCCTTTTGCAGGTGTTCGAAGGCGTGCCGCAGTTCGAAATTTCGCGAGCAGAACTCGAAGCCGGCATCCGTCCGCTCGATTTGCTGGCCGAAAAAACGCAGATTTTTGCTTCGAAAGGCGAAGCCCGCAAAATGATGCAGGCCAACGGATTCAGCATGAACAAAGAGAAACTGACCGACACCGAAACACCCATCACGGCATCGGCGTTGCTCAACGGCAAATACATATTGTTCCAAAAAGGCAAAAAAAATTATTATCTTTTGATAGTAAAATAAGTGAAAAAATTTTGCGGATAAAAAGAAACTCTCTATCTTTGCATCACTATTTACAAAACAGACGATTGTCCTATGGTGTAATGGTAGCACTACAGTTTTTGGTACTGTCTGTCTTGGTTCGAATCCGGGTAGGACAACAAAAAAAGCGAATATTATTCGCTTTTTTTATTGTTTATTCTTGGTTGATAACAAACCGCAAGCGGCAGCAATATCTTCCCCTCTCGAACGGCGAATGGTGCATACAACTCCATTCTCATTCAAATAATCACGAAACCACTCCATTTTTTCCATAGACGGACTGCTATATTCGGCATTTGGAATGGCATGAAAACGAATCAGATTCACCCTGCAATGCAAATCCTTAAGCAAACGCACAAGTTCCCTCGCATGACGCACTGAGTCGTTTATTCCCGAAAACACAATATATTCAAACGACAAACGGCGCTGTCCGCGAAAATCGGCACTTCTCAACTCTGCAAACAGTTGAGGGAGAGAATATGCACGCTCAACAGGCATCATTGCCATACGCCCTTCAGAAAAAGCGTGATGCAAGCTGATTGCCAAATGGCATTCCGACTCCTTTACAAAACGACGTATGCCGGGTATTAGCCCTACGGTGGAAACCGTTATTCTTCGGGGGCTCCACGCACATCCCCATTCCGAAGTCAAAACATCGAGTGCCGACATCACAGCGTCGAAATTATCAAATGGTTCGCCCATTCCCATAAACACTGCGTTTGTCAATTTATCGCTATCAGGAATGGAAAAAATCTGATTAAGAATTTCGGTTACCGACAAATTCCCCGAAAAGCCTTGCTTCCCTGTCATGCAAAATGCACAATTCATTTTGCAACCCACTTGCGACGAAACACAAACCGTTGCTCTATCCGCTTCCGGTATAAAAACGGTTTCGACAGCACCCGCATCGGCTGCAAAAAGGTATTTCTTCGTCCCATCGTCAGAAACAATTTCATGTAACGGGGTTACTCTGCCTATTTCATATTTTTGAGCGAGTTGCTGACGCACCGACTTCGAAAGATTTGTCATTTCGTCAAAAGAAGTTACACGCTTCTTATACAACCAATCAGCCATTTGTTTTGCAACAAATTTCGGGAGCCTCATATCGGCAACTATATCCGTCAATTCTTCCAAATTCTTTCCCAACAAAAACGCTGTCATAAGGCACTATGTTTTATGCAAAAGTAGATAATTTCCCTATTCTCTGAAAACTATTTCTTATATTTGTTCGCTCAAATAACGATACCAAATATGACAGAAAAAAAGCCTCTAACAAAGAACCTTAAACACAAATTTTTAGTGTGGTTTTGGTCTATATTCGCTGCAATTTTTATTTGCATATTTATCTTGTTTTTTTGCATTGCAAAAGGGTGGATTGGGTATATGCCGCCATTGGAGGAGTTACAAAATCCAAAAAGCAAATATGCAACCATCATCTACTCATCTGACATGCAGGTGCTCGGCAATTTTTTTGCCAACAAAGACAACCGCATCAACACAACTTACGACGAACTGCCCGAACACCTTGTGCAGGCTCTTGTTGCAACGGAAGATGTTCGTTTCGAAGAGCACTCAGGTGTTGATGTGTGGGCACTTTTTCGCGTTTTTTTCAAGCGAATCATACTTATGCAGCATAGTGCGGGAGGTGGTAGCACCATCACTCAACAGTTGGCAAAACAGCTCTACTCGCCTCCTGCTGACAACATGTTTTATCGTGCAATGCAAAAACCTATCGAATGGGTTATATCCATTCGTTTGGAAAAATTGTACACAAAACAAGAAATCGTTACAATGTATTTCAATCAATTTGATTTCTTAAACAATGCCGTAGGTATAAAATCCGCTTCACAAGTTTATTTCGGTGTTTTACCTGCAGATTTAAAAATCGAGCAATCGGCCGTATTGGTAGGAATGCTTAAAAATCCGTCTTATTTCAATCCTGTTCGGCGAAAAGAGCGTGTAACGGAACGTCGTAACGTGGTTTTATCTCAAATGGAAAAAGCCGATTTCATTACAAAAGCGCAATGCGATTCTTTACAAAAATTGCCATTAGAGCTTGATTATCATAAAGTTGACCACAAAATGGGGCTTGCTCCTTATTTCCGAGAGTACCTGCGTATTGCCCTGACAGCCCCAAAACCGGACCGTTCGAAATACGCTTCCTGGCAAAAGGTTCCTTACGGGAAATTTTATCTTGACTCTTTGGCTTGGGAGAATGACCCTTTGTATGGATTTTGTGAGAAAAATCCGAAAGCCGACGGCTCAAAATACAACATCTACAGCGACGGATTAAAAATATATACCACCATCGACTCCCGTATGCAACGATATGCAGAAGAGGCTGTAAAAACGCATTTTAGCGACTTACAAAAAAAGTTTTTCAAAGAAAAAAAAGGCAAACGCAACGCTCCGTACTCATCTGACGTAACTACCGAGGAAGTAAAAAAAATAATTCAACAAAGCATAAAGCAAACCGATCGCTATCGTATAATGAAGAAAAATCACGCATCCGATAGCGAAATCGAAAAAGCATTTAATACACCTGTCGAAATGAGCGTATTTTCGTGGGAGGGCGAAAAAGATACCATAATGACACCGCTCGATTCGATTTATTACCACAAACATTTTCTGCGCTGCGGATTTATGTCAATGGACCCTGCATGTGGATTTGTAAAGGCCTATGTCGGCGGACCTAATTTTTCTTATTTTCAATACGACATGGCCTCGGTAGGGCGTCGTCAAGTAGGCTCCACCATCAAACCATACCTTTACACATTGGCCATGAACGAAGGTTTTTGGCCTTGCGACAAAACCATCAATCAGGAAATCACCCTATACGATGCCTTGGGTAGAGAATACACTCCGCGCAACGACTCCGAAAAACGAGTTGGCGAAGAGGTTACGCTCAAATGGGGACTTATGAACTCTAACAACTGGATTTCTGCCTATTTAATGAGTCTGTTTACACCCGAAAAATTGGTAAACATGATGCGTTCTTTTGGGATGAAAGGTCCTATAGAACCCGTAGTTTCGTTATGTTTGGGTCCTTGCGAAGTTACATTGAGCGAAATGGTAGATGCCTATACCACATTCCCCAACAAAGGAATTCGTATTGAACCGATATTCGTTACCCGCATCGAAGATGCCAACGGAAATATAATTGCATCTTTCACTCCTCGTACGCAAGAGGTTATTGATGAGCTAACCTCTTACAAAATGTTGGATATGCTTTCAGCCGTCATTGATGCAGGAACCGGCGTTCGTATTCGTTACAAATACAATTTAAAAATGCCGGCAGGCGGAAAAACGGGAACCACTCAAAACAACTCCGACGGGTGGTTTATCGGATTCACACCTTCGTTGGTATCGGGCGTATGGGCAGGATTTGAAGACAGAAGCATCAATTTTTCGAGCATGGCCGACGGACAAGGAGCCAATATGGCATTACCTATTTGGGCTCTTTACATGCAAAAAGTTTTGAGCGATCCCGATTTAGGTTATTCGGAAGAAGAAACTTTCGATATTCCCGAAACCTATTACTCTAACGCAGGTTGCGAATAATGAAACAGCTTGTTGCTGAAATTATATTGCCACTGCCACTTGCACAGACCTATTCCTACAACGTCGAAAACTTCAGAGAAGAAATTGTTGCGGGGATGCGGGTCATTGTCCCTTTCGGGAAACGGAAATTTTATACGGGCATTGTTTACGATTTGAAAGAAGAGGAAGATACAAGTAGTCTTAAACCCGTACTTTCGTTAATCGAAAATTACCCCATCGTATTGCCTAAACAGTTTTTATTGTGGGAATGGATTGCCAATTATTATCAATGCTCGTTAGGAGAAGTGTTCAAAGCGGCAATCCCATCAGGATTTAGAATAGAGAGCACTACTTATATTTCTAAAAATCAGGAAATTGAATGCACCTCATTGTCCGAACGAGAGCAGACGGCATTGAGTTTTATCACAGAGAATGCAGTCCCCTTGGAGGAGGTGATAAAAAAAAGCAATGACAAAAACATTTTTCATGTCATCAGAACCCTGCAACAAAAAAACATCATCAATTTAAGCGAAGAACTCATTCCGAGCTATAAGGCAAAAACCGAAATTTTTGTAAAAATCAATATCGAAGCAGTTAACGAGGAAGCCCTTTCTTTACTCAAAAAATCGCCCAAGCAACAACAACTATTCTCCACATTAACCGATTTTTTAAGTATAAATAATGCGGAACACATCTCGAAAAGAGAGCTTCTTGACATATCAAAATGCACGAATGCCGTTTTCAACGAACTAAAGAAGAAAAATCTTATCGTTTGTTTTGAAAAAACAATATCGCGTTTAGAACACACATCACCCACAAGACAACCATTCACATTAAATCCGCAGCAAACGGCTGCCTTTGATGCCATACAAAATGAGTTTAAACACAAAAACACGGTGTTACTGCATGGTATCACCTCCTGCGGGAAAACGGAAATCTACATACATCTTATCGAAACGGTGCTAAAAAAACAACAACAGGTATTGTTTCTTGTACCCGAAATTGCCCTCACCACGCAACTTGCCGAGAGATTAAAAAAAGTATTCGGCGATAAAATAGGGATTTATCACTCACGTTTTTCCGATGCCGAACGGGTTGAAGTTTGGGAAAACCTTTTTTTTGAGAAAGGATACAAAATAATTCTCGGTGTTCGTTCCTCTATTTTTCTGCCTTTCAGAAATTTAGGGTTGATAATCGTTGATGAGGAACACGATGCCTCGTACAAGCAATTCGACCCTGCGCCACGCTATCATGCACGAAACATGGCAATCGTTTTAGGATTGCACCACCATGCAAAAGTTCTGCTCGGTACGGCAACTCCCTCTATCGAATCGTATAGCAATGCGCTGACGGGAAAATTCGGATTGGTTGAACTTTTTGCAAGATACGACGACATACAACTGCCCGAAATAGAGATAATCGACCTGCAACAGACTTATCATCGTAAGCAGATGAAAGGTCATTTCTCGTTTGCATTGCTTGAGCGAATGCGCGAAAAATTAGCTGCCGGCGAGCAAGTTATTTTATTTCAAAACCGCAGAGGATACTCACCTTATACCGAATGCAAACAATGCGCATGGGTGCCACGGTGTCCAAATTGCGATGTCAGCCTGACTTATCACAAAAACTTCAACAAACTGACCTGCCATTACTGCGGATACACCGAACCGATGCCACAGGTTTGTCCTTCGTGCAAACAACCGACACTCCAAACAAAAGGCTTCGGTACGGAACAAATCGAAACGGAAGTAGCAGATTTGTTTCCCGAATACAAATCCGTCCGTATGGATTTAGATACTACCACAAGCAAAAAAGCTTACGAGAGAATCATCAGCGAATTTGGTTCGCAACAAGCACAAATACTCATCGGCACGCAAATCGTTACCAAAGGGCTTGACTTCGACAATGTGGGATTAGTAGCCGTACTCAATGCCGACAATTTGCTGAACTATCCCGACTTCAGGGCACATGAGAGAGCCTTTCAAATGCTCATACAAGTGAGCGGGCGTGCCGGACGAAAAGGGAAACAAGGACTTGTTTTACTGCAAACTTCTTCGCCGCAGCACCCAATCATACAATACACAAAGAGCAACGACTTCAAGGCTTTTTTTAAATCTCAAATGACCGAAAGAGAATGTTTCCACTACCCTCCGTTTTTTCGGCTTATCGTTATCGAAATAAAGCATAAAGATGCCAAAATACTCTCGAAAGCCGCATACACAGCAGTAAAAATATTGAAAAACGAAAATTGTGGCGAAATTTTAGGACCGAGCAACCCGCCTGTCGGGAAAATACAAGGCTATTTCATCAAACACATTCTGATAAAATTTGAGCATACACAATCGAACGAATCCATAAAAAACAGCATCCAAAACTGCATTTCACAACTAAAAGCCATTGAAGAATTTAAATATCTTCGCATAAATCTGGATATAGACCCGATGTAATGCGTTGAGGCAACTTTTTTAAATTAACAAGCTATGCCCTAAAACTCATAATGATTTTGTACCTTTGCATATTATGAAAAGGTCTCTGTTCGTCATATTATTTATTTTTATTCTCTGCATTGACAGCATTGCTCAACAGCAATTAAAAACGGCTGCAGGAGCGTCTTCCGATACCGACAACACAACCATTGATTTCAGAAACAAAGAAAACAATTCGACCGAAGACGAAGACGACGGATACATCAAGCGCAAAAAGAAACAAAAAAAATCAGATGTGATAGCATGGCATTTGAGCGACGAATATTTAGGTTTTACAGACACCATCGCTGTTGATACTGCCATTGTCAATTTCCAAAACAACGACCCCGTACTTCGCTACGGCATCGAAAATTCTTATAATGGCAACTTGGGTTCGCCTATTCAGTCGAAAATATATTTTGACAACAAAGAAAATAAAACCGACTATTTGTTTTCAAAAAGTTACGACCTTTATACGATAACACCCGCAGATATCAAATTTTACAATACGAAAACTCCGTTTTCGTTGCTGACTTACCGAACAGGAGGAGCGAGTTATCACGAAGAAGATTATTTGAAAGGGCTTTTTACTTTCAATGTGAACAAAAATCTGAATATCGGACTCCTTGCCAACTTCATTTATGCAAGAGGGACCTACTCCAATCAGGCGAGCAAATTGTTTAACGGAGCATTTTGGACGGTATATGACAGCAAACATTATTCTTGCAACGGAGTTATTGTTTTAAACCGGTTTAACACGCAAGAGAACGGAGGTATTGCCGATACACGATTCATAACCGACCCGAGTGCCGTTTCGGGTGCGGGCATTTCAGCCGAAAACATTCCTACCAATCTTACCAATGCCTACAATATGTATCGCAACGACATCTACTATTATCACCATAAATACAGAATCGGCAACGACAAAGAAATCGAAATAGCTCCCGACTCCTTCATTACCGAATTTATTCCCATTTTAGGTATTTCGCATACTATAAAATTTGAACATGCACGTCGCCGTTATTACGAAGACAACACCATCAATACCGACTTTTATCCGCACAACTACCTGAACGACACCTTCACCAACGACTCGTCTTCGTATCTCTCTTTAAAAAACAACGTAGCCGTTACACTCGAAGAGGCTTTCAACACAAAACTGAAATTCGGCGTGTCGGCTTATTTGCAACACGAATTGCAACGCCACGAAGTATTCATCGACACTGTACCCAATCGTACTTTTTGCAACAACTTGAAAGTGGGTGGTTCCATTTTCAAAGAAAACGGTTCGATATTCAAATATAATGTAACAGGCGATGTGGTAGTTGTTGGCGACCGCATCGGCGATTTTGATGTAAACGGGAAATTCGGTACCCATTTCAGAATCAAGAACGACACTACAATGACAATCTTTGTAGAGGCAAAAGTGAACAACCGGAAACCCACCTACTTCCTCAGGGACTATATTTCCAATCACTTTAAATGGCGAAACGATTTGAAAAGTACGTTTAAAAGCGGCGTTGGTGGTTATATCAAATATCCAAATCAGTATGTCGATTTTAAAATCGGTGTCAATTTTGAGAACATCACACGGTATATCTATTTCGACACCGATGCACTGCCACAACAACACGACGGCAACATACAAGTGTTAAGCGTAAATGGCAATATCAATTTCCATGCATGGAAATTTCATCTCGAAAACGACATTGCCTATCAACTTTCGAGCAATCGCGAAGTGTTGCCGCTACCCGATGTCGCTTTGTTTAGCAACCTGTACTACAAGGATCTGTTTTTCAAAGTGCTCACATTTCAGTTAGGAGTTTCGCTCCGATACCACACATCGTATTATGCACCGACGTATATGCCTGCCATAGGACAATTTTACAATCAAAACACCACAAAAATCGGGAATTATCCGTTTATGTCGGCATACGTCAATTGCCATCTGAAAAAGGTTCGTTTCTTCGTACAGGTACACAACCTTTTGGAGAGTGCCATTAAGGGGAAAAACTATTTTTCAATGCCGAACTATCCTTTATCACCTCTTACTTTCCGATTCGGACTTGCTTGGGCGTTCTATGATTAAACCGAAAAAATATATTTATACCATATTCAGTGTTATATTCATCATTGGTATCATTGGATATTTGTTGCAGCCCAAACGCGATTTGCCGCAAATCAAGCGACAAGGAATTTTAAAAGTGGTTGTCCCCACCGACTCTTTTTATGGGTTTGAGTACGATTTACTGCAAAGTTATCTTCGCACAATAGATGTCGAAGCCCGTTTCGAGGTCGAAAAGGGAATAAGTTCAAGCATTGAGAAACTAAAAACAGGGGAATGCGATTTACTCTTACGACTTATTCCAACAACGCAAACATTGAAAGATGAAGTCCTATTTACGCAACCCATAGCAAAAACAAGATTGTTGCTGTTGCAATATCAGCATCAGCACAACAATACCCGTAATTACAACGACCTCGAAAACGACACCATTGTAATCGAAAAAAATTCGCCCTATCTGACCCGACTTTATAACTTACAAGAAGAAATAGGCTTGGAAAATCTCAACATCACAGAAGTTGATGCCACTCCCGAAGAGATAATCAATCTTCTGATTAACAACAATATAAAATTCACCATTTACGACGAATTTAGCTTTCATCTGTTACCGCCAAACAAATTGATAAATGCCCAAACCGTCATTAGTACACATCATTTTTTGGCATGGGCAGTTGCTCCTACCTGCAATTTATTGAAGAACGATATTGACACTTGGCTGACACAATACACCAATTCGTTGTCATACAGAGATTTAATACGAAAATATTACCACTAAAAATAAGAAAACATGCCACTGAATATTCCGAATAAAATACCTGCTATCAACGCTTTAAAGCGTGAGAATATATTTGTCATGCCTTTCGACAAAGCATCTACACAAGACATTCGTCCGCTAAAAGTGGTTATACTGAACCTTATGCCCATAAAAATAACCACCGAAACTGATTTAATCAGACTGTTGTCGAATACGCCATTGCAGATAGAAATTGATTTTTTGAAAATCAAAAATCATACTTCAAAAAACACTCCTATCGAACACCTGAAAGCATTTTACAAGCCGTTTGACCAAATAGCAGAAAACAACTACGACGGCATGATTATTACCGGTGCTCCCGTTGAGCAAATGGAATTTGAGGAGGTCAACTATTGGGACGAGCTCACCACCATATTCGATTGGGCAAAAACGCATGTTACCTCTACGCTATTTATCTGCTGGGCAGCACAGGCAGGGCTTTATCACTACTACGGAATACCCAAACATCAGTTACGAGAAAAAATGTTTGGTGTGTTTGCACATAAGCCATTGGAACCGCTCTACCCTATTTTCCGCGGTTTCGACGATGTTTTTTATGTACCTCATAGCCGGCATACAGAGATACGACGCACCGATATAGAGCAAAATACCGGATTAAAAATCCTGTCCGAATCGGAAGAAGCCGGCGTCCATATTGTGATGGCACGCAACGGACGCGAATTTTTCATCACAGGGCATTCCGAATACGCACCACTGACTCTCGACGAAGAGTACAAACGCGATCTTGCAAAAGGGCTTCCTATTCAACAGCCCAAAAACTACTACATCGACAACGACCCAAACAAAGGTCCGTTGGTAACTTGGCGGTCGCATGCCAACCTACTGTTTTCCAATTGGCTGAACTATTTTGTTTATCAAGAAACACCCTACAATCTGGACGATATTCATGGTTAATTTATTTTTCATATTCACCACAATAAAAAAGGGTTTTGTGAGTTTATTTTAATACTTTTGTAAGTTAATGCATTTTTATGAGAATCGCAGTTGTAGGAACAGGTTATGTAGGGTTGGTGTCGGGTGCATGTTTTGCCGATTTAGGCATAACGGTTACTTGCATTGACACTAACGAAGCGAAAATTGCGCAGTTAAAACAAGGGATTATTCCTATCTATGAGCCGAACCTTGACGCGTTGGTCATGCGCAACATGAAAGCTCAACGATTGCTTTTCTCGACCCGATTGACAGAAGTTTTGAATCATGTTGAAGCGGTTTTTATTGCCGTTGGCACTCCATCGGACGAGCATGGTGCCGCCAACCTGCAATATGTATTCGAAGTAGCCCAAACCATTGGTCAAAATCTCACAACTCCGATTGTGGTAGTAACCAAAAGCACCGTTCCCGTAGGTACTGCAAAAAAAATTAAAAGCATTATTCAAGAAGAACTCGACAAGCGTGGAGTTGAGGTGGAATTCGACATTGCAAGCAATCCCGAATTTCTGAAAGAAGGCAATGCCATTGCCGACTTCATGAAACCCGACCGCGTAGTTGTAGGCATCGAAAGCGATAAAGCAAAAGCATTTATGACACGACTCTATGCACCCATGCTGTTGAACAACTTTCGCGTAATTTTCATGGATATAGCCTCGGCAGAAATGACAAAATATGCTGCCAATGCAATGCTCGCCACGCGAATCAGCTTTATGAACGACATTGCCAACCTCTGCGAACGAGTCGGTGCCGATGTCAATATGGTACGCAAAGGCATTGGGACCGATAAGCGAATAGGCGGAAATTTTCTTTATTCCGGTTGCGGATATGGAGGCAGTTGTTTCCCGAAAGATGTTCGAGCTTTGATACAAACAGGTATCGAAAACGGCTACGAAATGAAAGTGGTAAAAGCTGTTGATGCGGTGAACGACGAACAAAAACAAGTCTTGTTTAAAAAACTGAAAGCGCACTTCGGTGATACACTGAAAGAGCGACGAATTGCCATTTGGGGATTATCATTTAAACCTGAAACCGACGATATGCGAGAATCTCCTGCCTTGGTTATCATCGAAAAACTATTGCAAGAGGGGTGCAATGTAACCGTTTATGACCCCATTGCCATGGACGAATGCAGAAAACGTATCGGCGATGCCGTAACTTATGCCAAAGATTTGTACGAAGCGGTAAACAACGCCGATGCAATAGTGCATGTAACCGAATGGAAAGAGTTCCGCATGCCGAATTGGGATATTGTAAAAAAACTAATGAAACCGTTACCCGTTTTATTTGACGGACGCAATGTATTCAATCCGAACGAATTACAAGGAATCAGATATTTTAAAATAGGATAACAAAAATGAGTAAAATTTTAGTTACAGGTGGTGCAGGATTTATCGGATCAAACTTATGCGAAAGTTTGTTGTCGGACGGACACGAAATTGTTTGCCTTGACAATTTTGCGACAGGACATATCGAAAATTTATTGCCACTCATATCGGCCTATCCAAGCAAATTCAAATTGATTGTAGGCGATATTCGCAATTTGGCTGACTGCCAAAAAGCGGTTGATGGCGTGGAATATATTTTACACGAAGCAGCATTAGGCTCGGTGCCTCGCTCTATCAAAGATCCGATTACCAGTAATGACGTCAATGTCGGCGGATTTTTAAACATGCTTGTGGCTGCTCGCGATGCAGGTGTACGACGCTTTGTGTTTGCTGCAAGTAGTTCAACCTACGGCGACAGCAAATCGCTCCCAAAGGTGGAAGACGTAATTGGGAAACCGCTTTCTCCATACGCCATTACGAAGTATGTCAATGAACTTTATGCCGATGTTTTTGCAAAAACGTACGGCTTGGAATACGTCGGACTGCGCTACTTTAACGTTTTCGGACGCCGCCAAGATCCTAACGGTGCATACGCAGCTGTTATTCCGTTGTTTGTGAAAAAGTTTATGAACCATGAGGCTCCGAACATCAATGGCGATGGTGAATATTCGCGTGATTTCACTTACATCGACAACGTGATTCAAATGAATAAATTAGCCCTATTTTCGGAGAATAAAGATGCTGTAAATCAAATTTATAACACGGCATTCGGTGAACGTACAACGCTGAATATGTTGGTGGAATATCTCAAAGAATTTTTATCGGAATACGATGAGGAAATTAAAAATATAGTCCCCACCCACGGGCCAAATCGTGCAGGTGATATTCCACATTCGTTGGCAAGTATCGACAAAGCAAAACGTTTATTAAATTATGCCCCTCAATTCTCTATGAAACAAGGATTGAAAGAGGCATGTAAATGGTATTGGGAATACTTAAAATAAAGAATATTATGGAAACAAAAATTTGTGTTATCGGATTGGGATACGTTGGATTGCCTTTAGCACGCCTTTTTTCAACAAAATACAAAACTATCGGATTCGATATGAATCCTAACCGCGTTAAAGCCTTGATGGACGGTCATGATGCCACATTGGAGGTTAGCGACGAATTGCTGCAATCGGCCATCAGCAACGGATTTCGTTGTACATCGGACATTGACGAGA
Organism: Paludibacteraceae bacterium; assembly: GCA_017456885.1. GTDB lineage: Bacteria > Bacteroidota > Bacteroidia > Bacteroidales > Paludibacteraceae > RGIG9608. The sequence goes on along the minus strand of JAFTIM010000001.1, from coordinate 55,062 downwards.
TTCGCGACTGCAATTTCTATGTGGTTGCGGTTCCTACTCCTGTCGATGAGAACAACAATCCTGACCTATCGCCACTTTATGGTGCCAGCACCACCGTCGGGAAAGTTATCTCGAAAGGCGATATTGTAGTTTACGAATCGACCGTTTACCCCGGAGTTACCGAAGACGAATGTATTCCTGTGGTGGAAAAAGTGAGCGGGCTGAAGTTCAACACCGACTTCTTTGCCGGTTATTCGCCCGAACGTATCAATCCGGGCGACAAGCTGCATACGGTAGAAAAAATCAAAAAGGTAACTTCCGGTTCAACGCCCGAAATCGGGAAAATAGTGAATGACATCTACTCTTCGGTCATTACAGCCGGTACGCATCTCGCGCCAACCATTAAAGTAGCCGAAGCGGCAAAAGTGATTGAAAATTCGCAACGCGACATCAACATTGCATTCGTAAACGAACTATCGAAAATATTTACCCGTATGGGCATTGACACGCAAGCGGTGTTGGAGGCGGCTTCCACAAAATGGAATTTTCTTCCATTCAAACCCGGCTTGGTCGGCGGACACTGCATCGGTGTCGACCCGTACTATTTGGCACAATGTGCTCAACGCTATGGTTACAATCCGGAGATTATTCTTGCCGGACGTCGCATGAACGACGGTATGGGCGAATACGTTGCCAATCAAGTGATAAAATTGATGTTGAAGAAAGGCATTCAGGTACTTGGCAGCGAAATTCTTATTCTCGGCTTCACTTTCAAAGAAAATTGTCCCGATGTACGTAACACAAAAGTTATCGACATTGTAAAAGCCCTAAAAGAATACGATTTAAATATCACGATTTGCGACCCTTGGGCAAATCCTGCAATCGCCGAACACGAATATGGAGTGAAAATCACAAACAAGTTACCCGAAGCTTGCTATGATGCAGTAATTGCTGCCGTAGCGCACAAGGAGTTTGCTACACTCAATGTAAAAGACTTGGTAAAAGAGTCTGCCATAGTATTTGACGTGAAAGGTTTGTTAGACAAAAATTTAGTTGATGGTAGGTTGTAAATAAATGTATTATGAATTTTTTCCTTCGATGTTTTAATGCTTTTAAACATCCTCGGGCATCTTTATTTAATCACATTAGAGGTGCTCGTTGGACACATTTACTTTCTGATAAAACTTACTTAAGAATCATTTATTATCTTAGAGTAAACAAAATACTCCATTTCAAAAACCCTAAATCTTTTAACGAGAAACTCCAATGGTTAAAAGTGTACAACCGAGACCCTCTATACACCATTCTTGTAGACAAACTTAAAAGCAAAAAATGGGTAGCAAACAAAATAGGTCAAGAACATATCATTCCTTTTTTAGGTGTTTATGACAAATGGGAAGACATTGATTTTTCTATTCTCCCTGACCAGTTTGTAATAAAATGTACACACAATTGTGGGGTTGTTATATGTACTGATAAAAACAAATTAGACATAAATAAGGCAAAAGCTACGATAGAAAAATCTTTACACGAAAATTATTACTATTTCTCTCGAGAATGGCCTTATAAAAACGTACCACCTAAAATCCTTATTGAAAAATATATGGTGGACGAAAGTGGCACGGAACTAAAAGATTATAAATTTTTCTGTTTTAATGGGGAACCTAAATTATTTTTCATTGCAACTGATAGGAACATCAACGATGTCAAATTTGATTTCTTTGACATGGATTTCAATCACTTACCGATTAGAAACGGACACGACAATGCAAGCCACTTAATAACAAAACCCGAAAAGTTTGATGAAATGATAGAAATTGCACGAACTTTATCAAAAGATATGCCTCATGTTCGGGTCGATTTGTATAATATAAATGGAACCATTTATTTTGGTGAAATGACATTTTTCCATTTTGGCGGAATGACACCTTTTGAACCTGAGAAATGGGATTATGAAATTGGAAGTTGGCTTGAATTGCCTAAAAAAAGAAAATAAATGAAACTACTATTTGCTGGCGATTTTGTTCCTCATCATAGGATTTCTGAACTTTTCAAAAACAATGACTTCTCTGCATTAGTACAAATCAGCAAAATTACAAACAATGCAGACTATTCAATTGTAAATCTTGAAGCTCCAATTGTAAGAGATAATGCTTCTCCTATTTTCAAGACAGGTCCTAATCTTAAATGTGATGAATCTGCAATGGCAGCATTAAAGTATGCTGGTTTTAATTGCGTTACATTAGCAAATAACCATTTCTATGACTATGGCGATATAGGAGTAAAAAACACTTTGGATTTATGTATTGCCAACGATATTGATTATATAGGTGGTGGCATCAATCTTTCTGAAGCAAAAAAAACTCTTTATAAAAACATCCAAAATAAAAAAATCGCTTTTATCAATTGTTGTGAACAAGAATGGTCCATTGCAACTCCTAATACTGGAGGATCTGCACCATTGGATATTATAAATCTATATTATCAAATAACAACTGAAAGAAAAAACAACGACTATGTAATTCTTATAATTCACGGAGGAACTGAAGAGTACAATAATCCTACTCCAAGAATGAAAAAATTATATCGCTTTTTTATTGATTTAGGTGTCGATTGCATTATTAATCATCACCAACATTGTTTGTGTGGATATGAAATATATAAAGACAAACCCATATTTTACGGATTAGGAAATTTTTGTTTTGATTGGGAAGGAAAACAGAACTCTTCTTGGAACCAAGGTTATATGGTATTATTAAATATAGATGAGAATATTTCTTTCAATCTTATTCCTTATGAGCAATGTTCTTCAACCCCATTTATTAAAATACTCAACGACAAAGAAAAACTCTCATTCTTAAAAGAGATAGAATCGCTTAATAAAATCATTGATAATGATGAACTATTAGATTCTAAATTTCAGGAACTGGTCATGAACAGACAAAAGAATATTCTTCTGAATTTAGAACCTTTTAATAATATTAGGATTATTAAAAAACTGAAAGAATTAAAAATTATTCCATATTCTCTAACAAAAAGTAAAAAAGCTTTGCTTTTAAATTTAATTAGATGTGATGCTCACAAAGATATTTTGTTAAAAATATTGAATTAATATACTTATGATTTACCTTATACAAAGTTCATATCAAAAAAATTCAGCAAATACCAATCGTGCTTTAGCCATTTCTAAAGGATTAAAAGAGTTGGGGATGGAGCATCGAAACATTGCAATTTTGCCTTCGAGAAACTTTGACAAGGAATCTGATTGTTTGCGATATGGGGCATTTGAATACATGTGGTATGGGAGAAAAACCAATTGGAGATTTTTCAACAAATTGCAGTTCTATATAGCATATAAGTTTCTGAGCAGATGGAAATTTAAGCGTTTTTTATCAAAACTTTCTCCTTGTGATATAATTCTAAATTTAAGTGCAGCGACATTTCTTCCCGATATGGTTGCAACACACAAAGGAGATATTTATTTAGAACGGACAGAACATCTTTTAGTTTCGTCGCAAGGATTTAATACAAAAGAGAAACAAGCATTTTATTATCATATTTGCCAAAAATTAAAAGGAATTTTTGTTATTACACAATCGCTGAAACAATCGTATATAGAGCAAGGGATTGACGAGAACCGCCTACATATCATCAATATGATGGTAGACTACGGACGTTTCAGAGACTTAAAAAAAGAAACTCCCCAAACGCCCTATATTGCCTATTGCGGGACTGTGTCAAATCAAAAAGATGGCGTAAATGATTTGATAAGGGCATTTTCTATTGTGGCTGACAAAAACAAACATATACAACTCTACATCATAGGAGCCGTTCCCAAAGCTGATGACAAGAATGAAAATCTACGTTTAATAAAGGAATTCGGACTTGAGCAAAGGGTTGTAATGACAGGCGTAGTACCTTCCGAAACGATGCCACAAATGCTGAAAGATGCAGAGGTTTTAGTATTGGCTCGTCCCAACAACTTACAAGCACAAAACGGTTTTCCGACTAAACTCGGAGAATATTTGCTTACAGAAAATCCGGTAGTGATAACCAAGACAGGCGACATCTCGTTATTCCTAACCGACCAAAAAGATGCACTACTTGCCACACCGGGAAATTATGAAGAAATAGCCGAAAAAATATTATGGGTTTTAAACAATCCTTCAGAGGCGAAAAAGATTGGAGAAAATGGTGCTCGTGTAGCACTGCAACATTTCAATTATCTAACTGAAACGAAAAAAATAGTAAATGTCATAAACAAAGAAACTTTGTTGCGGTGATTACTCCCAAGCACATCATATCGAACATAAAGCGGGTCTTTCACAAGCCTTTTGATACCTCTACAGCCGAAGGTCGCTCCAACGAGCGCATGCGACGCATTGCACTTACGGCACTTGCAGCAGCTGTTTCAAAAGTGTTTCAAACAATTATTCCTTTCATCACCATTCGTATCACGTTAGATTATTTAGGCGTGGAAATTTATGGATTGTGGAACACCATTACATCTTTTTTTGCCATTTTCGTATTTGCCGATTTAGGATTAGGTAATGGATTACAGACACTTTTAAGTAAAGCTTTTGGTAAAAACGACATCTCGTTACAACAAAAAATTATTAACAACACCTATTTTATATTGTTCTGCATTGCTGCAATTTTAGTAGCCTTGTTGCTTTTGCTCTATCCTTTTATAAATTGGTCGGCGCTAATGAATGCGACAACAAACACAACTCAAGCCATTGTGGGCATTGTGATTTTGAGCATTGTTATTCCTAAATTTATATCCATACCCTTTTCACTCATACAACGCATACAGCTTGCTTATCAAGAGGGTTACAACAGCCATTTATGGCAATGTTTTGCAAGTATATTGAATTTATTATGCATCTACATCATAAGTAAAGCCGATTTAGGGAAAGTTACATTGATAGCCACCACCGCATCAATGCCACTTATCATGTTTGTACTCAATTCGTGCTTCTACTATCACAAAAATAGTCATCAAATAACTTTTTCGAGGCATTATTTAGAACGAGAAACCGCTAAAAATCTGTTAAATACGGGGTTATTATTCTTTTTTCTTTCTATTGTTACCACTATCGGTTTGTCCATCGATACCTTTATAGTTGCTCATATCGGAAGTTTGTCGGAGGCAACACCTTACTCCATTCTTACAAAAATAGCGACACTAATAAGTCTTATTGCAAGCATGATAAGCACTCCGCTTTGGTCGGCTAACGGAGAGGCTATCGCCCGAGGCGAAATAGTTTGGGTAAAACGCAATACGAAAAAAGTAGCAATCTTATCCATAGTCTTTGCAGTAACAATGTCGTTAATCCTCATCATAATTGCACCTTTTGCGTTCAAACTATGGTTAGGCGAAAATTTCAGTTTCTCAATATTCTGTTTGACAGGAATGTGCATTATGCAAATACTCCTCTCGTTTGTAGCTCCCTATTTCATGGTTCTCAATTCGATTGGAATGGTAAAAGCACAAATTTTTATTTTTGCCATATTTGTAGTCGCAAGTATTTTGTTGAAAGTAATTCTGGCATCATTTTTCGGCACCAATATCATACCATGGGTATCAGCGATATGTTACGCCTCTATTATCATACCTTTTATTTTAAGGAAAGTGCATCTTATCTATCGGCAATATGAACAAAAAGCGTAAACTGACACTGGTTTTTATTCTGATTCTACTCTCACGCTTGTATTCGTACCTTCATATGAAAGTAGGTGTTGAAAACGGAGAACTTTATCTCAACGGACTTACCAACTATATATCTGTCGGATTAAATTTAATGGCACTTCTAATAGCATTATGGATGTCATTTTCATCAAGCTACAACCTGAAAATTTTCAGGAAATACCCCATTGCTCTGACTTGCTGTTTCATTGCTATAGTATTTTGGTTGGGATTTGATTTATTTCATGTAGGCATTATCGAAACATTTTATTCATCTTCGTCTTCGTTAGTTTATCTTACCTTGTTTACCATGGCAATAGGTTGCGACGAAGAATGCTGGTTTTTTCTAAAAAAACTATCTCCTATTATGGGGAGTATTTTTCTGTTTCTCACATTGTTTTTTTATTCCATATTGATAGTCCCGCTTGGAGGGAGAGTTGGGGGTGGTACTCCTGTAACCTATTTTCTCGTTTCCTCGTTTTGGTGGTTAGCACTCTGCAGTGCATTCATTAAGCAATACAACAAACGGACAAAAATCTACATTATAGCACTCGTCATTGTATTCGGACTGATAGCATTCTCGCTTACTTATCGTTCGTGGATGATTCAAACAGTCCTACTAATACTGATTATTTTTTATCAACTCAACAACGAAAAAAGCAATAAGAATTTCAAGACAGTTGCATATATTACCCTCATAATCGTAATTGTTGCCGTTGTATTCTCTTTAAGCGACTGGACAAAGGCTTTCAGTACCCTTGAGCAAAAAAGCCAAAGCGACACGCGTTTGTTTCAATACAAAGAGACATTCTCCCAAATACCGCTTACTACTTGGCTTTTCGGCGGAGGCATCAATGTTTCTTACAACTCCTCGATAGGTGGAGATAACTACACAAGCATCGACAATCAGTTACTGATGGCAGAAATGCACTACGGATGTTTTTTGGCGGTGCCATTCTTCTTTATTTGGTTTGCAATATTTTTCAACCTTTTTTGGAACTCTGTAAAACAGAAAAAAACTTTCTATCCCGAAATGCTTATACTTATGCTTTGGCTATTTGCTTTAGGCGGATTATCGGTTTTCAATGCCATCGCTTTTAATTCCCAGTCTATTTTACTTGCTATTGTATTAGGAAGGTGTTTTTATATAAACCAAAATATAAATATCCAGAAACATGAAAAAGATTAAACGTTTTATCAAACAATTGAAAATTATGTTCTATTATAGGACACGCCCATTGGCTTTTGCAAAAAAAGTCGGAGTAAATATGCCAGCGGAAGGAGGCGTTCATCTATATGGGACTATAGGCTGGGGCAGCGAACCTTGGTGTATTACTTTAGGGAAAAACGTTCACATAACGGACAAAGTACAATTTGTAACACATGATGGAGGCACTTTAGTCTACAGACATCTTGTTCCCGACTTAGAAATAACAAAACCGATAACCGTTGGTAATGATGTTTATATAGGGATAAGAACAATCATATTACCCGGCGTACATATTGGCAACAATGTAATAATTGGAGCAGGAAGTATTGTTACCCACGACATACCCGACAACTCTGTAGCAGTAGGAGTACCTGCCAAGGTTATAAAAACTGCAGACGAATACCTTGAAAAACTAAAGAAAGAATCGTTACATTTAGGACATTTAAAAGGTGAAGAGAAAGATCGTGCACTAAAAAAACTTTTCAACTATGAAGGAACATCGAAAGGTATCTATTTCTGAAAAGAGAAATACTTGTATCTTATGGACTACCGCCATAAGTGACATCATCAATCCTGCATCCAATCGTATTGGAGGAATCTCCGTACAAATGTATTTTTGGGCTAATACGTTTATGAAAAACGGGTGGGACGTACACTCTTTTTATTCCGACAAAAACACAACAAGTTTTGACACCGAAGGGATTATCTTTCATAAAGATTTTGTTACACACCTATGGTCGGCAGTACTTTATCTTTTCTTTACGCTATACATTTTTATAAAAGTCAAACCCAACCTCATAATTACACGAGGAGGTACCAACAGAAATCTGTTTTTTATTTCGTTTGTTGCAAAATGCTTTAAAACGACAACCGTTCATTTCATAGCCAGCGACAAAGAACTTACCTTGAGAAATGGAACATTAGCCAACAATATCAACCGGAGTTGTTTTCTAAAAGGTATTCGCAATACAAAATTTATCGTTGCCCAAAATGAGTTTCAAGAAGCACAACTTTTATCCTTATTCAATAGGAAGTCACTCATTATTCCCAACATTTGGGGAGTTGTTAAAAACGATAACATCTACAACATAAAAAATACCGATGTACTTTGGGTGGCAAATATCAAATCGCTCAAGCGCCCTACTTGGGTGTTCGATTTGGCAAAAAAAATGCCCAATTTCACGTTCACTATCATCGGTGGAGATATGGAACATTCGCTGTTCGACACCTGCAATCGGGAAGCCGACTCACTACCCAACCTGCATTTTTTAGGAGCAAAAAGTTTTCGTGAGACCAACGAATATTTCAAACATTGCCGACTTTTCTTGTGTACGTCGGAATACGAAGGATTTCCGAATACTTTTCTGCAGGCTTGGTCGAACAACGTTCCCATTATCTCTACAGTAAACCCGAACAAAGTTTTAGAATCACACAACACCGGTATTTTTTGCCAAACAATAGAGGAATTATCTTCCGCCATTGACAAATGTTTGACCGACAACAATCTGTATCATGAAAAGGCAGAAGCCATTGGCAATTACTTCACATACACTCATGCTGCAACAACAGGTTACAATAAGTTGATAAACTATATTAAAATAGCCTACTGATTATGAAAATACTACAACTGATACCGACTTTAGGTTCTGGCGGTGCAGAACGGTTTGTTGCCGAACTATCAAATGAGCTGCTTAACATTGGACAAGATTGTTCTATTGCCACATTATATGATTTATCCAAAGAGAATAATCATGTTCTTACGACTATCAATCATAACATCAAACTCTTCTCTCTTCACAAGAAAAGTGGAATGGATTTAAAATGTATGTTCTCGTTAATAAAAGTTATTAAACAAGCAGGTTTTCAAGTAGTTCATGTACATTCTAATGCAATACCATACATTTTTTTGGCAACCATTTTTTGCAATAATGTCAAATTCGTTGCAACTATTCACTCACATGCAAAACGCGAAGCAGGAGGTTTTCTCACTACATTTCTAAGAAGAATAATGTTCAAATGGCACTTATGCCAACCGATTACTATATCAGAAGAATCCAATGCCTCATTTAAAGAATTTTACAAATTCAATGCCGATATTATCTATAATGGTATTTCAGATTATAAAGTAAAAGGCGAAATAACACACTGCAATAATAACGAGTTTGTATTGATTCACCCCGCAAGCTGTCAACCTATCAAAAATCAAGTATTGCTTCTCTCTTCCGTAAAACGATTGATAGAGGAAGGGGTAAATATTAAACTGATATGGTTAGGGAGTAATCAAACTCATAAAGATTTATTTCATGAATTATCAAAATTCTTATCTAATAAAATTATTTATAAAGGTGTCGTTGATAATGTAAGAGATTACTTATACACTGCTGATGCGATGTGTTTATCATCAAGAATGGAAGGTATGCCTATGACCATTATCGAAGCATTTTCTGTTGGTTGTATTCCTCTATGCACACCTGTTGGTGGTTGTATAAATATGATTCAAAATGGCAAAAATGGATTCCTTTCAAAGGATTTGTCCGAAAGTGCTTATTACAACATGCTAAAACATTTTATTAATTTAACAGAAGAAAAACGGGCAACCCTTAAGAAAAATTCATTAGCATCTTTCAATAAATATAAAATACACACTACAGCTTCTTCCTATTTAAAAATATATAATACAAGATATTAAAATGAAAGTTCTTTTAGTTGCTCCATTTGGAGGAGTTACAGGCGGAATAGCCCGATGGACAGAGCATATTTTGGACTACTATAAAAAAACAGGGCGAAACGATTGTGATTTAGATCTACTCTCAACAGGGCGAAGCACATTTGTAAACATCAATTCATCGGTATGTTTTCGCATTATTTCTGCATTAAAAGATTATCGGGTAATCTTAAAGAACTTCCGTAGCCGGTTAAACATAAATACCTACGATGTGATGCACCTGACATCGAGTGCAAGTCTGAGCCTCACAAAAGATCTTTATATGTTGCATACTGCCAAACGTAAAGGCATAAAAACAATTATACATTTTCATTTTGGGCGAATACCGGAACTGGCGAAACAGAATAATTGGGAATGGAATCTATTGTGCAAAGTCATACAAAAGGCTACCAAAGCCATCGTAATCGACCAACAATCGTACAACTCACTTGTTGCTCACGGATTTAACAACATAGCCTTACTGCCAAATCCGATAGCCCCTGAAGTAATTGACATTGTAAACAAGAACAACCATATAGAGCGTGATTCGCGAAACATACTTTTTGTGGGACACTGCGTAAAAACCAAGGGTGTAGAGGAATTAGTAACCGCTTGCAAACAAATTCCCAATATCACACTGCGCATGATAGGAACAATACAAGAAAATATGCGTATGAATTTGGGAGCAATAGCCGAAAACGGGAAATGGTTGGAACTGAAAGGCGAGATGCCCTACGAACAAGTCATTTGCGAAATGCAAACGTGCGATATATTTGTATTACCCACCTACACCGAGGGCTTTCCCAATGTAATATTGGAAAGTATGGCATGTGGATGTGCCATTGTAACAACGCCCGTAGGCGCCATTCCTCAAATGCTTGAAGATGATAAAAATGGTAAGTATGGTGTACTGGTTGAACCTCGAAACGTGCAACAACTGCACGATGCAATAGAGCATCTGCTCAATGACGAGCATTTGAAGCAGGAAATGCGCAAAAATGTACAGTGTCGCGTGAATGAACGATACAATATAGATGTGATATGGAATAAAATGTTACAGATATGGGAAGAATAATCAGAAAGATAAAAAATAATCGTTTTGTTCGCGGAGCGTATATGATGTACAAATCATATTTCGGACAAAGTCGTCGTAAATTTGGATGCTATGCCCAAAACGTTATAATTACCCCCCCCTATAATTTTAACAATCCGGCAAATATTTTTTTCGGTATCGATACAAAAATTGGGAATAATGCTCACATTTCTGCTACCAATGCAAAATTTATCTGCAAAGGCCGTTGTGCAATAGCCGAGCATCTGACCGTTCATACTGGCAATCATGCAAGGATTGTCGGCTTGTATGTAACCGATATTACAGAAGCGAACAAGCCCAAAGGTTTCGACCACGACATAGTTGTCGAAGAAGATGTTTGGATAGGTTGCAATGTAACGCTGCTGAGTGGGGTTACAATAGGGCGAGGAGCAACCGTTGCTGCCGGAGCGGTTGTGTCAAAGTCGATGCCTCCTTATTGCATCTGTGGCGGTGTCCCTGCCAAGTTTATTAAATTTTATTGGACAATAGACCAAATACTCGAACACGAGAAACAATTATATCCGGAAAAAGAGCGATATACACGCGAGGCTCTAAAAGAGATTTTTGAGCAGTACCAATCACTGTAAAAATCCTTATTTCATATTAGGCATAAAATCTTCGTCTTCAGCGAAAAGAATAGGAGAAGATTTGTTTATCTTTGTGGACTATTATGTCATTTTCTTATAAAATGCTAATGCAGAGAAATATTGATTCTCTACTGAACTGACAAATTTTGATATTTTTATAAAAAAAGCAAATTAAATATTCATTCACATGTCAATTTTTAAAGATAAAGTATTGTTAATTACGGGAGGTACAGGTAGTTTCGGGAATGCGGTATTGCGTCGTTTTTTAGACTCGGACATAAAAGAGATACGCATTTTTTCGCGCGACGAAAAGAAACAAGACGATATGCGTCATGCACTGCAAAATCCGAAAGTAAAATTTTATATTGGCGATGTTCGCAATAAGCAATCGGTTGATGTGGCTATGCGGGGCGTCGATTATGTATTCTCGGCTGCCGCACTCAAGCAAGTTCCCTCGTGTGAATTCTTTCCCATGGAAGCCACTATGACCAACGTAGTAGGTACAAACAATGTACTTTTATCGGCTATCGAACATGGTGTAAAAAACGTGGTTGTACTCTCCACCGACAAAGCAGCATACCCTATCAACGCAATGGGCATTTCAAAAGCATTGATGGAAAAAGTAGCTATAGCCAAAGGTCGCGAATTGGGCGAAAATGCAACAACTACAATTTGTTGTACTCGTTATGGCAATGTTATGGCAAGTCGCGGATCGGTTATTCCGCTTTGGGTAGAACAAATGGAGCAAGGAAAACCAATCACCATAACCGACCCAAATATGACACGCTTTATGATGACACTTGACGATGCAGTCGATTTGGTAATTTATGCTTTCCAACATGGTAAAAACGGAGATTTGTTTGTACAAAAAGCTCCTGCTGCAACCCTTGAAGTGTTAGCCGAAGCTCTGAAACAAACTTATTCGAAAGTCAATCCAAAGTATGCTGAAACCGAAGTAAAAGTGATAGGCACCCGCCATGGCGAAAAGTTATATGAAACCCTTGTTACTCGCGAAGAGATGGCAAAAGCCATCGATATGGGCAACTATTATCGTATCCCTTGCGACAATCGCGATTTGAATTATGACAAGTTTTTCACAGAAGGGAATCAGGAAATGGCAAAAATAGAGGATTATCATTCGCACAACACTACCCGACTGGACATTGATGGAATGAAACAATTATTGCTTAAACTCCGTTTTATTCGGGAAGACTTGGGTTTGCAACCCCGAAGTAAAGCGAAAGAGATACGTTCAGAATAATTTTTATACACCTATCAACATGAATGTATTGGTAACAGGAGCCAAAGGATTTGTAGGGAAAAACCTCGTGGCACAACTTAAAAATATCAGTGAAGGGAAAGCTCGTTGGTATGGAGAGATTGAGATCAATGAAATATATGAATATGACATTGATTCCACTACCGAGCAGCTTGATGCGTGGTGTAAAAATTGTGATTTCGTTTTCAATCTTGCAGGAGTTAATCGTCCGCAAGACCCTGAGGAATTTATGAAAGGCAATTTTGGCTTTGCAACAATCTTGCTCAACACACTAAAAAAACATGGTAACAAATGCCCCGTGATGATTAGCAGCTCCATACAAGCTACGTTGGCAGGTCGATTTGGTACGTCAGAATACGGTAAAAGCAAAAAAGCAGGTGAGGATTTAATGTTTCAATATGCAAAAGAGACCGGTGCAAAGGTGCTTGTTTATCGATTTCCGAACTTGTTCGGCAAATGGTGTCGCCCAAATTATAACAGTGCAGTTGCCACATTTTGCCACAACATAGCCAACGACCTACCTATACAGGTCAATGACAGAAGTACAGAATTGGAATTGCTTTACATTGACGACCTTGTAGATGAAATGATATCCGCCTTAAAAGGCGGAGAACATCATTGTGAATTTAACGGTGTGGAAACTATTTTAAAAGATGACGGATTGTATTGTGCAGTGCCTCAAACTCACAAAGCGACACTTGGCGAAATTGTAGATTTGTTGCAATCGTTCAAGTCTCAACCTCAAACACTGCTTATCCCCGAGATACCGGACAATTCGTTTGCAAAGAAACTATACTCCACCTACCTATCGTATCTTCCGAAAGAAAAAATGGCGTTCCCTCTAAAAATGAACATTGACGACAGAGGCTCGTTCACCGAATTGATAAAAACATTGAATTGCGGACAAGTTTCCATCAATATCTCAAAACCGGGAATTACCAAAGGAGAACATTGGCATCACACGAAATGGGAATTTTTTATCGTGGTAGCAGGACATGGACTGATACAAGAGCGCAAAATCGGTTCAGACGAAATAATCGAATTTGAAGTCAGTGGCGAAAAAATAGAAGCCATACACATGCTGCCAGGATATACACACAACATTATCAATCTATCGGAAACGGAAAACCTTGTAACCGTAATGTATTGTAACGAGTGCTTCAATCCGAATAGACCGGACACCTATTTTGAACCTGTAAAAAAATAAGACAATATTATGAAAACTGATTATTCAGATATTAAGTGGCAAGAAAACGGCAAGCTGAAGCTTCTCATCATCGTAGGTACTCGACCGGAGATTATCCGTCTTGCAGCAGTCATAAACAAATGTCGTAAATACTTCGACTGCATATTGGCACACACGGGACAAAATTATGATTACAACCTCAATGGTGTATTTTTTAAGGATTTAAAGCTAAAAGATCCTGAAGTCTATTTAGATGCGGTAGGCGATGACCTCGGTGCTACTATGGGTAATATTATTGACAAAAGTTATAAACTAATGGTACAACTGCAACCCGATGCCGTATTGGTGTTAGGCGATACGAACTCTTGCTTGAGCGTGATTGGTGCAAAGCGTCTGCATATTCCCATCTTCCACATGGAGGCGGGCAACAGATGCAAAGACGAGTGTCTGCCGGAAGAAACCAACCGCAGAATCGTTGATATCATTTCTGATGTGAACATGGCATATTCAGAACACGCACGACGCTACCTTGCCGACTGCGGACTACCAAAGGAGCGTACATACGTTACAGGCTCCCCTATGGCAGAGGTATTGCATCAGAACCTTACTGAAATAGAGTCAAGCGATATTCATCAACGTCTTGGATTGGAAAAGGGCAAGTATATTCTTCTGTCGGCTCATCGAGAGGAGAATATTGATACCGAAAAGAACTTTTTGTCCCTTTTCAACGCCATCAACAAAATGGCAGAAAAATACGATATACCTATCCTCTATAGTTGTCATCCCCGCTCACGCAACCGACTTGCCGCAAGCGGTTTCAAACTCGACAAGCGAGTAATCCAGCACGAACCATTAGGCTTTCACGACTACAACTGCCTCCAGATGAACGCTTTTGCCGTCGTTTCAGACTCAGGCACACTACCCGAGGAAAGCAGTTTCTTCACAAGTATTGGACATCCATTCCCTGCCATCTGCATCCGTACAAGCACAGAGCGTCCGGAGGCAATCGACAAGGGTGATTTCATCATTGCCGGTATTGATGAGAAGTCGTTGCTTCAGGCTGTAGATACGGCAGTGGAGCTCTGCAAGAATGGTCAGCATGGTATTCCCGTGCCCGATTATGTAGATGAAAACGTCAGCACAAAGGTGGTGAAAATTATCCAAAGCTATGTGGGGATTGTTAATAAGATGGTGTGGAGGAAATGAATAGGGACTTTTATAAAACTAAAAAATAAGATGATCAATCTATTGTCATTTTCTGCATATTACGCACCCGAAACTGCTGCAAGTCTGTATTTGTATGAGAATTTATATTGTGATTTTGTAAACAATGATATAAATGTTTGTTTATATACTCCTATTCCTTCTCGAGGTATAGATAATGCTGTTCGACTTGAATATAAAAGAACACACAAACATGAAGTGCTTTTTAAGGGTAAGATGGTAATTCATAGATTTAATCTTATTCGAGAGAAGAGGAATCCTATACTTAGGGCATTAAGATATTCACTATCGTGTATAAAGCAATTTAACAAAGCTATTTTCAGTAAGGATGCTCGTTCTTGTAATGTTATGTTTATAGCTAGTACTCCTCCTATACAGGGTGCGATGGCTGCTCTTGTTAAGAAATTTAGACGAATCCCTATCATCTATAATCTGCAAGATATATTTCCTGATTCACTTGTGGGGACAGGTCTCGCTAAAAAGAATGGCTTTCTGTGGAAGATAGGTCGTATAATAGAGAATTTTACATATTCTAATGCTGATAAAATTATTGTTATTTCTCAAGACTTTAAACGTAACATCATGAAGAAAGGTGTTCCAGAAGAGAAAATTGAAGTCATCTACAATTGGGTTGACGAACAAGCCATCATTCCTATTTCGCGGGAAGATAATCCTCTATTTGATGAATTAGGATTAGACCGTCAAAAATTCTATATAGTTTATGCTGGAAATTTAGGTAATGCTCAAAATATAGAGATTATCGTAGATACTGCTAATGAAATTAAAGATATTACAGATATTAATTTTATAATATTTGGAACAGGTGGTTTAGAACGGGACTATAAAGAAATAGTTAAAACCTTGAAGTTAAATAATATTTCTTTCTTTCCTCTACAACCATACGAAAAAGTATCTCAAGTATATAGTATAGGAAATGCATGTATAGTATCTTGCAAGAAAGGATTAGGAGGTAGTGCTATGCCAAGTAAGACATGGAGTATCATGTCTGCAGGAGTAGCCGTAATTGCTAATTTTGATAAAGGGGAATTAAAAAATATAATAGAAAATAATAATTGTGGAATCTTTACTCAAGCCGGTAATAAAAAAGCTTTCAAAAATGCAATATTAGAGCTTTATCACAATCAAGAAAAAGCTGTTCAACTTGGCAAGAACGGTCGCAAGTTTATTATGAATAATCTTACTCGTGAGATAGGTACGAGCAAGTATATTAAAGTGGTGAAAGAAGTTGTTGGTATTTTTGAAAAAGAATCTGAGTAAAAAATAACATGGAAAAACAAACAATGTACACTACTAAAAAATCAACTTTGTTAGATGTAGATCAAATTGTTCAAATTCATCATGATACATTTGAAAATTTCTTCTTAACATCATTGGGTGCTGATTTCTTAAAGTTTTATTATTATAGCCTTATTAAGAATCATGAAACAGTATGTTTTGTTGCAGTTGATAATGATAAAATTGTGGGATTTTCCGTAGCAACGGTTATGAGTAAAGGCTTTAATACACGTCTTATTAGATCCAATTTATATAGTTTTGGTTTATGGTCTTTTAAAATGTTATTTTCTAATCCCAAAGCATTAATTCGTCTTGTAAGAAATCTTACAAAAAAAAGTGATGTTATCGAAGACGATGAAAATTATGCAGAATTATTCTCTATTGCAGTTAAGAGTAATCAACAAAAAAAAGGAATTGGTAAAATTTTACTGAAAGAAACTGAAAAAGAATTAAAAATAAAAGGTGTAGAGAATCTATCCTTAACAACAGATTATTACGATAATGATGCTACAATAGCGTTTTATAAAAGTATGGGATATAATATTCTTTATGACTTTATCACATACCCACAAAGACGTATGTATAGATTTATTAAACATTTATAAACAATATCAGTGAAACGCATATTTGACATTCTTGTTAGTGGGATGGGGTTACTTATATTCAATCCTCTATTTCTAATACTTTCTATTTGGATCAAATTAGTTTCAAAAGGTCCAGTATTTTACAAGATAGGTTCGTGTAAGTTGCCATAACAAAGATTTTAGAATTTTAAATTTAGACCCATGCGTGTTGATAACGATAAAGGTAATTTGGTTACAATTGGTAACAGAGACCCTCATGTTACTTGTTCGGGCTATTTTATCCGTAAATTTAAGTTTAATGAACTGCCACAACTGATAAATGTATTTATCGGTGATATGAGTTTGGCGGAACCATGTCCTGAGGTTCGTCATTATGTGAATTATTGAACAGATGAGCAGATGCATGTTTTAGATATACGACTAGGAATAACAGATTCAACAAGCATAAAATTTAGGAATGAAAATGAATTATTAGAAAAAGAAAAATCCAGAAATTTATTATATAGAAGTCATAATGTAAGAAAAGACTAAATCATACTTGGAATATATTAAAAAAACATAGTTTTGGGTATGATATAAAATTGATTAAAAAAACGTTTTGGATGATAATCTCAAAAAGATAATAAAAAATATAATATATGAGTTCAGAATTAAAAAAACGTAATATTCCGTTTTCTCCGCCGGATATGACGGAGGCGGAGGTGAAAGAGGTAGCGGATGCCATCCTGAGCGGATGGATTACGACTGGTCCGAGAACCAAAGAGTTTGAGCGGCAGATAGCCTCCTATGTGGGGGTGAACAAGGCGGTGTGTCTCAATTCGCAGACCGCATGTGCCGAGATGGCGTTGCGCTTATTGGGGATAGGTGCCGGCGATGAGGTGATAGTCCCTGCTTATACATATACTGCCTCCGCATCGGTCGTGTGCCATGTGGGAGCCAAGTTGGTGATGGTAGATGTGCAACCCAATGGATTGGAGATGGACTATGAGGCTTTGGAAAAAGCAATAACGCCTGCCACCAAGGCGATTATCTCGGTTGACCTTGCCGGTATCCCTTGTGATTACGACCGCATTTTTGCCATCGTAGAACGCAAGAAAACCCTATTCCAACCCTCTAATGACATACAACGTGCTTTGGGGCGAGTGGCGATTTGTGCGGATGCGGCACATGCTTTCGGGGCTTCTTATCATGGACAGATGATTGGTTCCGTGGCGGATTTCACTTCTTTCTCGTTCCATGCAGTGAAGAACCTGACCACCGCGGAAGGTGGTGCACTCACGTGGAGACCCATTCCAGGCATAGACGAGGATGAACTCTACCACATGGCGCAACTCTATTCGCTGCATGGGCAGTCCAAAGATGCCTTGGCAAAAACCAAGTTAGGGGCATGGGAGTATGATATTGTCGGCCCGTGGTACAAATGTAACATGACTGACATTATGGCGGCTCTCGGGCTAGTACAGTTGAAGCGCTACCCTGCATTGCTTGAGCGACGTCGGGAGATTATCCGCAAGTATGACGAGGCTTTTCGCCCGTTGGGTATTGAGGTGCTTGACCACTATAACGAGCAACACCAATCTTCCGGACACCTCTATATTACACGAATACCGGGCGCAGACACAGAGCGAAGACAAGAAATCATAGTCAAAATGGCAGAGCAGGGTATAGCGACGAATGTACACTATAAGCCCCTTCCTATGATGACGGCATATAAGAACTTAGGATTTGATATTGCCGACTATCCGAATGCGTATGCTCGCTTTGCGAATGAGATTACATTGCCGCTGCATACTTGCTTGACAGACGAAGAGGTGCAGTATGTGATTGACAATTTTGTGGCGATTGTATCTGCCAAATAGTGCGACAAGATGAAGCGAGTGTTTGATATTGTGGCGAGTGGAATTGGGTTGCTTTTGTTGTCTCCTTTGTTCCTTTTGGTGGCTGTTTGGATAAAGTTGGATTCCCCGGGACCGGTCTTTTATCGTCAAGTGCGTGTCGGACGTTACAATCGTGATTTCCGTATTTTTAAGTTCCGCTCTATGCGCGTTGGGTCCGACAAAGGTAGTCTTGTTACCATCGGGGGGCGCGACCCTCGCGTTACGCGCTCGGGCTATTTCATCCGTAAGTTCAAGATTGATGAACTGCCCCAGTTGATAAATGTATTTATTGGCGATATGAGTCTGGTCGGACCTCGCCCAGAGGTGCGACACTATGTGGACTATTGGACCAAAGAGCAGTTGCATGTTCTTGACGTTCGCCCTGGTATAACAGACCCTGCAAGTATCAAATTTCGCAATGAGAATGAACTATTGGAGAAAGCAGAAGACCCGGAAAAGTACTACATAGAAGTCATTATGCAAGAGAAATTGCGGCTCTATTTGGAATATGTAGAGAAACATGGTTTTTGGTATGACATCAAATTGATTTTCAAAACTTTCTGGGTGATAGTGAGTGAATGATATTTACCCTACTCTCTGACTTGCCCATTGCCGCTGATGAGCCATTTGTAAGAGGTGATTTCACGCAGTGCCATCGGACCGCGAGCATGCATTTTTTGCGTTGAAATACCGATTTCCGCTCCCAATCCGAATTGTCCGCCATCGGTAAATGCTGTTGAGGCATTGGCATAGACACAAGCAGCGTCAACCACCTTTTGGAAATAAGCTACGTTGGCAGCATTTTCGCTGATAATGGCTTCGCTATGTTTCGACGAATACTTCGTAATATGTGCAATGGCTTGTTGTATGGTTTCCACCGTTTTGACGGACATTTTATAGTCCAAAAATTCAGTGCCGAAACTTTCGTTTGTTGCTTTTTGTAACAACTCCGACGGATATTTTCCCAACAAAAACGAGTATGACTTGGCATCGGCATAAATTATCACCTTTTTATCGGCAAGGCGTTGGCATACAAAAGCTAAATCGGACAAGCGTTGTTCGTGTACAATCAAGCAATCCAAAGCATTGCATACGCTCACTCTACGAGTTTTTGCATTAAACACGATTCTTTCGGCTTTCTCCTTATCGCCAAATTCATCGAAATAGGTATGACAAATGCCCGCACCTGTCTCTATTACAGGCACTTTTGCATTTGCACGTACAAAATTGATAAGCCCCGAACTTCCACGAGGGATAATCAAATCGACATAGCCAACTGCATTTAGCAACTCCGTTGTTGCTTCACGCTCGTTGGGCAGTAGCGTTACAAAATCGGGATTCAATCCCTGCTTGAGCAATACACCTCGAATTATATCCACAATAGCACGATTGGAACAAGCGGCATCGCTTCCGCCTTTGAGCAAACAGACATTTCCCGACTTGAAACAAAGCGAAAACACATCTAAACTCACATTCGGACGAGCTTCGTAAATAATGCCTATCACTCCAAACGGAACCGATATTTTTTGTAATTTCAGCCCGTTTGGACGCACACGTTCTTCCAAAATCAAATTCAAAGGCGAAGGCAGCGCCGCCACCTCGCGTATGCCTTTGGCTATCTCTCGCACACGATTTTCGGTCAGTTGCAGACGGTCGTATTTCGGATTTGTCGGGTCCATTTTGTCCAAATCTTTACGATTTTCCGACAAAATAAATTGCATATTCTCCTCTGTAGCATCAGCAACTGCGTGCAATACCGCATCAAGTCGGGCTGTTTCCAACAGATTCAAATCGTATGATGCAAGTCGGGCTTTTTCAAGTATTTGTTGCAAAGTTTCCATATCAATCCATTCGGTTTTTATAATCGATATAATCGTATTTACGCAACAGACGAAACTCGTCGTTGCAAGTCCAAATCCCTATCGAAGGATGCGTAACACCATTAAACATCGTGGTTTTCACAGTCGTATAGTGAATCATGTCCTCAAACACGATTCTATCTCCCACACAAAGCGGTTTTTCAAACGACCAATTTCCGCAGAAATCACCCGAAAGGCAGCTATTGCCACCCATTCTGTAGGTCGGCAAGCCTGCTTTTTCGTCGGTAGCCCCCACAATTGCAGGTTTGTAAGGCATTTCCAAGCAATCGGGCATGTGGCAAGCAAACGATACATTCAGCACAGCCGTTTTTATTCCTTTGTTCTCAACAATATCTTCCACCGTTGATACCAAAACTCCTGTTCGCCAAGCAAATGCACTCCCCGGTTCCAATATCAACTGCAGATGCGGATATTTTGCTTTAAAGCGTTGCAAAACCGCTATCAAATGTTCCACATCGTAGTCAGAACGAGTCATCAAATGTCCGCCGCCCATATTGAGCCATTTTATTTGATGAAAGAATCGCCCGAAACGCTCCTCTACCACAGCCAATGTTTGCTCCAAATCGTACGACGAGGACTCGCACAAGGTATGAAAATGCAATCCCTCGACTCCGAAAGGCAACTGTTCACCAAAAGCGTCTGCTACAACACCCAAACGCGACCCCGCCGCACACGGATTGTAAAGGTCGGTCGCTACGTCCGAAAATTCGGGATTGATACGCAAACCACACGAGATGCCACGCACTTTGGCTCGCTCAAAAAAACGTCGATATTGCGTGAGCGAATTAAACGTAATATGCGAACTACAATCGGCAATAGCATCAAACTCCGATTCGGTATATGCAGGCGAATAAGTATGCGCTTTATTGCCCATCTCCTCATATGCCAAGCGTGCCTCGGCAAGCGAACTTGCCGTTGAATACGGAATGTATTCCCTCACAATAGGGAAAAGTTTCCACAAAGCGAAAGCCTTAAAAGCCAAAATTATTTCGACACCGGCACGCTCTTTAACCGAACGAATCAACGACAAATTGCGGCGCAACGCTCGTTCGTCAACCACATAACAAGGAGAAGGTATTTTCTCGTAATCAATCATACACACAGGTTTTATCGCGTTTTTTCTGCCAAACATAAAATGCAAAAAGGAAACAAACAGTTACTACAAAACTTACACTTAATCCCACCCAATAAGGCAACCCAAAACCTTCGGGAGCAATGAGGATGTAACTGACACTCACACATGTCATAAACATAGCAGGAAGAAGCGCTATCACATAAAGCCTCCCGCGACGGGCAAGATAAACCGTTATTGCCCAAAGCGTAAATACCGAGAGCGTCTGATTGCACCAAGCAAAATAACGCCACAAAACATCGAAATCGATAGTCAGAATGATAAATGTAAGCACAAATATCGGCGTGGAAACCAACAAACGGTTTTTCATCGGCTTTTGGCCTATATGCAAAAAATCGGCAACAATCAAACGTGCCGAACGTAAAGCCGTATCACCCGACGTAATTGGAGCAACCACTACCCCAAGCACAACCAACAATCCGCCGACAACACCCAACCATTCTTTTGAAATGACATTCACTACCTCGGCAGCTTTGTTAGCCGTTGCAGGCAATTCCGACACATAGCGCTGCAAGCCATCAATTGAACCGAAAAAAGAGGCTGCCGCCGCTGCCCATATCAAGGCTACCAACCCCTCGGCAACCATTGCCCCATAAAAACACCTGCGACCGTATTTCTCGTTGCGGATACAACGCGCCATCAGCGGCGATTGCGTAGCATGAAAACCCGAAATCGCTCCACAAGCTATGGATACAAACATCATTGGGAAAATAGGAAGTCCTCCGGGATGCTGATTGCGCAAACCCTCTGTCAATTCGGGTATCGGAGCACGATTTACCAACATCATCACAAAAATACCCGCAGCCATAAACAACAATGCGGCACCAAAAACAGGATAAATTTTCCCTATCACTTTGTCGATAGGCAAAAGCGTGGCTAAAATATAATAAATGAATATGATAATTGTCCAAACCAGCACGCTCACTTTCGGTGTAATGTGAGCCAGCAACCCTGCCGGACCCGACACGAACACGGCTCCAACCAACACCATCAACACAACCGAAAACAATCGCATAAACTGCTTTACCGTGCTTCCCAACTCATTACCCACCAATTCGGGCAGACTTGCCCCATTGCTACGCACCGACATCATACCCGAAAGGTAATCGTGCACGGCACCTCCAAGCAACGTGCCAAACACAATCCACAAAAACGCCGATGTGCCATACATCACACCCATTATCGCTCCAAAAATAGGCCCCAAACCTGCTATATTGAGGAACTGAATAAGAAAAATACGCCACCAAGGCATTTCTACATAATCCACCCCGTCGGCATTGGTTACAGCAGGAGTTTTACGATTCGGATCAACTCCAAACACCCGTTCCACAAATCCGCCATATAGCACATATCCAACAATCAATAGCACTACGGCTCCTAAAAACGTTATCATCTTTATGGTTTAAAATTAGTCGTGCAAAGATAGCAATTTCTGCACCTTATTATAACCGTTTTTTCAAGACAGATTAAACAACAAAAAAACGCCACAGATAAATGCGACGTTTTCCTTAACTTTATAAAAAGTGAAAATTTCACTCCATCAATCGCTGCATAAACTCCTCTCCCACAAGCAATCCGTATCCGCCTTGTTTTGCATCGGCTTCGCTATAATGAGTTACATTGTCGGGGTTCCTTGTCGGATTGTAAATTACGAAAGGCACCGCCTCGCGCGTATGCGTTTTTAAACGGCATGGCGTCGGGTGGTCGGGCAAGACAGCTATCGTAACGGGTTCACTCCACGAGCGCACCTCCTCAAAAACAGGACGCACAATACGGGCATCAAGATTTTCTATCGTCTTTACTTTCAAATCGACATTACCCTCGTGCCCTGCCTCATCACTTGCCTCAACATGCAAAAAGACGAAATCGTGTTTGCGCAAAGCCTCTATGGCAGCAGCAGCTTTCCCTTCGTAATTCGTGTCAAAAAGTCCTGTAGCACCCTCCACTGCTATCGACTCAAGTCCCGCATACACACCGATTCCTTTAATCAAATCGACGGCAGAAATTACCGCCCCGCTGTTCAGATGATAGCGTTCGGTAAGCGTTCGCATTTTCGGTCGATAACCTGCCGACCACGGCCAAATGCTATTGGCGGGGTCTTTACCCGCTTCACGACGGGCTATATTCACCGGATGATGTTCAAGTATGCGCTGTGAGTCTAAAATCAATTGATTCAAACGGTCGGCTGTCAGTTTTGCTTCTTCGGTTTCGGGTTTTATCATTACATCGGCAAACGGTGTTCCGGGCACATCGTGCGGAGGTGTACAAAGAATGCGTTTATCACCACCTTTCATCAACAACAAATGACGATAAGAGACTCCACTGCGAAAAGTAAAAACATCGTTTCCCAACTCTTTTTGCAACGCCGCAATCAACGCTTCGGCTTCGGCAGTGGAGATATGCCCTGCCGAGTGATTTTTGATACGTCCGTTTTCAATGCAAATCAAATTGCAACGTATCGCCATCTCGCCATCGGCAATGGCGACGCCCATACTTGCAGCCTCGAGCGACCCTCTGCCCTCAAACTCTTTTCGGACATCGTAGCCCAACACCACCATGTTGGCTATTTCGCTACCAGGGATAAATCCTTCGGGAACGGTACTCAACATACCCGAAACGCCCAAACGGGCTATCTCGTCCATGGCAGGAGTTTGAGCATATTGCAATGGCGTTTTTCCAGCCAATTCGGCAATCGGTTCGTCAGCCATACCATCGCCTAAAATAATGATGTATTTCATATTTTTACCTCATTCAAAAGTTGTTCATATTCGGGTAGGACTTCCATGAAACGTTTCACCGTATCTCTCAAAGAGAGGCGTGTATCTCCCCCCGCCGCATTGAGATGCCCTCCTCCGTTAAAATGTTCGCTCGCAACACGATTGGCAGGGAAAGAGCCTTGCGAACGGAACGAAATTTTTATTTTCCCGTGTTTTTTGTCTTCTCTAAAAAAAGCCGAAAACACAATACCTTTTATCGAGAATGGTAGATTTACAATACCCTCGGTATCGCCCGTTTGTGTCTGAAAGCGGCTCATTTCCTCTTCGGTCAAAGTTATTACGGCCGTATGATATTTGGGATAGATTCGCATTTTTTTATACATACAAAATCCCATTATACGCAAACGACTCTCTGTGTGCGAGAAATTTATTTTCCTGTATATCAAATCCTTATCAATCCCCTTCCGAACCAATTCGGCTATAATAAAATAAATCTCACTTTGATTGGAATTATAAGTAAAACCGCCCGTATCGGTCATCATACCCGTATAGATGGATTCGGCACAAGATTTATTTATTTGTTGCGCAAAACCCATTCGGCAAATCAATCGGAAAACCAACTCCGAAGCCGACGATATATCGGGATGAGAAATAACGACATCGGCCATATTAACATCAGGATCAAGATGGTGATCGATAAGCAATTTCGGAACATTGGACACCTCTATCAATGGTTTCAAGACATTGACACGCCCTAATTCGTTGAAATCAATCATGATCAACAAATCGCAGTATTTTAAGATCTGTACGGCTTTATCCAAACCATCTTCGGCAATTACGATGGCGTCACTATCGGGCATCCATTTAAAATAAGCAGGAAAATCGTTCGGTAAAACAACAGTAGCTTTTTTGTTTATCTCTTTCAAAAAATGATACATTCCCAACGATGACCCAACCGCATCGCCATCAGGTCCCATGTGCGAAACTATCACCACATTTTCTGCATGTTTTATCAAGGAATAGGCTTCTTTTACGTTTTCCTCACTGATAATTTTAGACAACATAGCATTCTATAATTTTTATTTATTCGGCAAAGATATAAACTTTAACAAAAATTTTTATCGAAAAAAATATCTCATTCGTCAAACAGCTGTCAAACGATTTTTGATGGCAAGTCATTAACAATTATTCGCATTTTTTTAGCGGTTAAAGCAAAGTAAATTGCTAACTTTGCAACGGATTTTTGCAATTCGTTTGACAAAAAGAACGGCGCAAAAAGTGTTTTTATAAAATTTTTATCGAAAAAAAGCGTTGTTATAATTATTATAGTAACCAAAGCAGGAAAAATGGCAAGAATAAATCTTCGCATTTCGTTTTTTTTAGTTTCTATTCTAATCATAACAAATGTTCAATCGCAATCGCGTTATTTTGCAGAGATTGGAGCTTTTGGGGGCGGTACATTCTATTTAGGCGATGCCAATAAAATACCATTTACCTATATGGATGCCACTTACGGAGGTTTTGTAAAATACAAATTGGACAAACGCTATTCATTCGGATTACAAGTGGCAGGAGGAAGAGTGCGTATCCCTTCGTTTGAGGATTTTGCAGCGGCAAAAACACCTTTCGTCGATATAGAAGCCATTGCCGAATTTAATTTTTTCGATTTTGGTTACGACCGATTGAAGTCGCTTACAAAACGTGCCACGCCTTACATTTTTGTAGGTGTCGGTTGTGTTACATACAATCGAACGGCAGCGTTTACTATTCCGTTCGGAGTGGGAGGGAAGTTTAAGTTAAGCGAACGTTTCAATCTTGGTATTGCATGGAGTATGAACAAAGTGTTCAACGATAATTTCGATAATATTGACAATCCTCGGGGATTAAACAAAAGTGGGTTGATAAACAACGATTGGTATTCAAAAATTACACTTTATCTATCTTTCGATTTTTGGCAATATTGCAGAACTTGTTATAGCGGACTAAAAAAATGAGTATTGCAGACAAAATAGATAAGCAACAGCTGCCGCAACACGTGGCCATCATTATGGACGGCAACGGACGTTGGGCAAAGGAACGCGGACTGGAGCGTGCCATCGGACATCAACACGGAGTGATTTCCGTACAAAAAGTAACCGAAGCCGCTACACGAATCGGCATCAAATATCTGACGCTCTACACATTTTCGACCGAAAATTGGAATCGTCCGCAAACCGAGATTGACGCTTTGATGCATCTGCTCGTAAGTAGCATTGAAAAAGAGACTCCTACCTTGCACAAAAACAACATACGCCTGCAAACAATAGGCGACACCTCGCGTATGCCCAACGAAGTAAAACAACGTTTGGACAACTGCATCGAATATACCTCAAAAAATACGGGGCTGACCTTGGTTCTTGCTTTGAGTTACTCGTCGCAATGGGAAATAACCGAAATGGTAAAGCAAATCGCCTATCAGGTAAAAGAGGGCGTTTTGAGTATCGAAGACATCACCGACAAAACCGTCAGCCAGCATCTCACGACAAAAGACCTGCCCGACCCCGATTTACTAATCAGAACCAGCGGCGAGGTACGCATCAGCAACTTTTTACTATGGCAATTGGCTTACACCGAATTGTATTTTACCGAAACACGTTGGCCTGATTTCCACGAAGAGGAGTTCTACAAAGCCATTTACGAATTTCAACAAAGAGAACGCCGCTTTGGCAAAGTAAAATAAACCGACGACAATGAAACTACGACTTCTCTTTTTACTGCTTCTACTGCTTATCATATCGCAAACCATTACAGCCCAAACTGCACAAGATACTCTACAAAGTGAATTGGCAACTATTCCTATCGACTATGCTACGCCTTCGATTTACGAAATTGCAGACATTAAAATAGAAGGTGCCGATTCGTACGAGGATTATGTGTTGATAGGCTTTTCGGGACTAAAAGTCGGACAACGAATAAAAATTCCGGGTGATGAAATCACCAATGCCATTAAACGTTTTTGGAAGCAATCGCTGTTCTCTTCCGTAAAAATTTTTGCATCGAAAACGGAAAATGACAAAATTTGGCTGACTATCCAACTCAAACAGAATCCACGCGTAAGCGGAATCAATTTTACAGGATTTAAAAAATCGGAAATCGAAGATTTGGAATCAAAAATAGCCATTACAAAAGGGCAACAAATCACTACCGACATTGTCGAACGCACAAAATTAGCCATCAGAAAATATTATTTGGACAAAGGTTATTTCAATGTCGAAGTAAAAATCAGACAAAAAGATTCTCCCGACAATCCGGGTTCTACTGTTGTGGATATTGTGGTTGACAAAAAGCAAAAAGTCCGCGTAAACGAAATATATGTAACTGGTAATAAGGCTCTGTCATTAAACAAAATCGACCGAGCAATGAAAAAAACCAACCGTCGCAAAAACATCTTGAATCTGTTCAGAACCAAGAAGTTCAACCCCGAAAAATTCACGGAAGACAAAAAACTGTTGATTGATAAATACAACGAAGAAGGTTTTCGCGATGCCATTATACTCAGCGATAGCGTAGTGCAAATAAACGAAAAACGAGTTGATGTCTATCTGACGGTAGAGGAAGGCGATAAATATTTCTTCCGCAACATAAAATGGGTAGGCAATACGGTTTACCCAAGTGAAATACTTGAGCGCGTTCTTAAAATCAAAAAAGGCGACTTGTACAACGCAAAGCACATGAACAAACGATTGTACGAAGACGAGGATGCGGTTTCCAATCTTTACAAAAACAACGGCTATCTGTTTTTCAACATCGACCCTGTCGAGGTTAAAATAAACAACGACTCCATCGACCTTGAAATGAGAATGTACGAAGGCAAGCAAGCGACCATTCGCAATGTCATCATCAACGGGAATACACGTCTTTACGAACACGTTATACGTCGTGAAATGCGTACAAAACCCGGAGAATTGTACAGTCAGGAAGACCTTGTGCGTACGTTGCGCGAATTAGCCCAAATGAAACAATTCGACGAAGAAAAACTATACGAGGGCATTGACATACAGCCCGACCAAGAAAACGGAACCGTGGATTTGGTTTACAACCTCACTTCAAAAAGTAGCGACCAAATAGAATTGTCGGCCGGTTGGGGACAACAAGGTGTTGTCGGTTCACTCGGATTGAAATTTACAAACTTTGCCATTCAGAATTTATTCAAAAAAGAGATGTATCGCATAGTTCCGCAAGGAGAAGGGCAAACATTGAGCATTCGTGCACAAACAAACGGCATGTACTATCAATCGTACAGCATTTCGTTTTTGGAGCCATGGCTCGGAGGCAAACGACCGAATTCGCTCTCCATCTCGGCCTACTACTCGATACAAACAGGTATCAGCAGCAAATACTCCAACTACTACAACGATTATTACAATAGTTATTACGGCTATTACAACAACAGTTATTACAACGATTATTACAATTACGACTACGATCCTACAAAATATATTCACACGCTTGGTGTGTCGGTGGGATTTGGAAAACGATTGAGTTGGCCTGACGACTACTTTACTTTTTACGGCGAACTGGCATATCAACGCTACAATCTGAAGAATTGGTATAAATACTATTTCGGATTCGAAACCGGTATATCGAACGACTTGGCATTAAATCTGACATTGAGCAGAAACTCCATAAGCAATCCTATCTACACGCGTCGCGGGTCGGCATTTACTCTTTCGTTGCAGATAACGCCACCTTATTCCGCCTTTAACAAAAAAGCCGATTATAGCACAATGACGACTCAAGAACGCAACAAATGGGTAGAATATCACAAATGGAAATTCTCGGGAAAAACATTCACACCAATAACCAAAGACGAAAAACTCGTTTTAATGACACGTGCCGAGTTCGGATTTTTAGGATACTACAACAAGCACAAAATCAGTCCTTTCGGGAAATTTCTTGTCGGTGGCGACGGCATGTCGAGTTATAGTTCGGCAGGTACCGAAACCATCGGTCTGCGTGGCTACGAATCGGGAGCTTTAACACCGCTGAACTCCGATGGTTGGTACGAGGGGAACATCTATACGCGTCTGACAATGGAACTCCGCTATCCGATTCTGCTTAAAGGCTCAACCAACATTTGGGTATTGGCATTCCTCGAAGCAGGTAATTGTTGGAGCAGTTTCCAAAAATTCAATCCTTTCGATTTGAAACGCTCAGCGGGAGTCGGAATCCGACTCTATCTGCCCATGTTCGGTTTGTTGGGTATCGACTGGGGATACGGATTCGACAAAATCAACGGAAGCATGAAATATAGCGGCAGTCAGTGGAGTTTTGTTTTAGGACAAGAATTTTAGTGCAGTCAATTAAACTTTTAAAGTGCTCTCACTATCCAATAACAGAACAAAGCAAAATATGATGAAACGATTTTTTTACCTTGCATTATTTTTTCTATTACTATCTGCAAATAATGCCACTGCACAAAAATTTGCATTGATAGACATGGAGTATGTAATGAAAAACATTCCCTCATACGAAACGGCAAACGAACAATTGACCTTGCTGTCGAAAAAATGGCAATCGGAAGTGGAACTTTTATACAAAGAGGCAGAAACCATGTCGCGCAACTACCAAACCGAGTTGGTTTTTCTTTCGGACGATATGAAAGCCAAACGAGAAGAAGAAATTCTTGCAAAAGAAAAAGAAGCCAACGAATTGAAACGCAAATACTTCGGACCGAAAGGCGAATTATTCAGCAAACGCGAAAGCCTAATAAAACCGATACAAGAAGAAATATACAATGCCATACAAGAGATTTGTAGCGAAAAGTTCTACCAAATGGTAATTGACAAATCATCAAACCC
The DNA here is from genome assembly GCA_017456885.1 of Paludibacteraceae bacterium. GTDB lineage: Bacteria > Bacteroidota > Bacteroidia > Bacteroidales > Paludibacteraceae > RGIG9608. The sequence goes on along the minus strand of JAFTIM010000001.1, from coordinate 24,785 downwards.
GAGCATTGTTTTTGCTGCACCCAAAATCGATATTAGCGACGACGTGTTGCAGAAACTTGGTTATTCAAAATAAATACATACCTTTGCAAAAATTTATAACTAATTTAAAAAGAACACTATTATGTTGAAAAAAATCTTATTAGCAGCATTGATTTTAATGCCCGCAACTTTTGTTTCGGCACAAGAAATCAAATTGGGATATATAAACGCAACCGAAGTGATGATGATGATGCCTGAAATTGCTGATTACGAAAAACAAATGGCTGATTTTAATGAGCAAAACAAAAAGTTCTTGGAAGATATGCAAAAAGAGTTTCAAGATAAATATGCAAAATTTGAACAAGAAAAAGCCACATTGAGCGAGAGCATTATTGCTGTCCGCGAACAAGAACTTGTTGAAATGCAACGTCGTATCGAAACTACCTATCAAACACTGATGACCGAAAGCGAGAAAAAACAGCAGGAACTCATAAGACCGATTCAAGAAAAATTGTTGGCAGCAATTGAAGCTGTTGGTAAAAAAAACAATTTTCTTTACATTTTTACACAAGAAGCCATTCTTTTTAAATCGGATAAAGCCATCAACGTGGCGCCTTTGGTAAAAAAAGAATTGGGTCTTAATTAACATCAATTTTATAAAATTCAGAAGGCTGCACTCGTGTAGCCTTTTCTTTTAAAAATGTCGAAATGAAAAAATATCTGCTTCCATTATTCATATTCTTTGCTTGCGGCAATATTGTGGCACAACAAGATACATTGTCTGCGCCTATAATAATCGGTTACATAGATATGGATTCGATTTTAAGCATTGCTCCCGAAAGAGTAAAAATTGATAAGCACATACAGGCTGTAACGACAGAATACGAGAAAGAATTCAAACGCATGCAGCAAGAGTTCAATAAAAAAGTGAAAGATTTTTTAAAAAACAACGAAGAGTTGCTTGATGCAATCAAATTGGCACGCCAAGCTGAAATTACCGAAGCAGAAAAGCGTCTTGCTACCTACAAATTGCAATACAAACAACAAGTTAAACATGAACAAGACTCATTGAACACGCAATTACAAAACAACATCGACAACCTCATAAAACAGGTGGCAAAAGAGATGAAAATCACAGTTGTTCTTGACAAAAAAAATACACGCTATCTATCTCCGTCTTGTATTGATTTATTTCCTTTTGTCGAAAAAAAACTATTAAAAAAATGACCTTATCGAATTCTCCTGCTCCAATTGGCATCTTCGACTCCGGTTATGGAGGATTAACCATTTTCGAAAAAATAAAAGAGCAACTGCCTCAATACGATTACATCTACCTTGGCGATAACGCACGTGCTCCTTATGGCAGCCGTTCGTTTGAGGTCGTTTATGAATACACATTGCAATGTGTGAAAAAACTATTTGAAATGGGTTGCCATTTGGTGATTCTTGCATGCAACACCGCTTCGGCAAAGGCCCTGCGTACAATCCAACAAAACGACTTACCGAACATTGATCCCCATCGAAGAGTTTTAGGCATTATTCGCCCTACAGCGGAAATTATCGGTGAAATAACCAAAACAAAACAAGTAGGACTTTTAGGTACGACGGGAACCGTACAATCGAATTCATATCCGATGGAGATTGCAAAACTATTCCCAGAGTTGAAAATTGTATCGCATGCGTGCCCGATGTGGGTTCCTCTTATCGAAAACGGAGAGCATCTGTCCGAAGGTGCCGATTTCTTCATCAAGAAAGATATTGATGCACTGCTCGCTCAAAATCAGGGAATAGATACCATCATTCTTGGATGCACTCATTATCCATTGATTATCAATAAAATAAAGAGATACACTCCTAAACATATCACTATTATTTCACAAGGTGAAATCGTAGGAAGAAGCCTAAAAAATTATCTGCAACGCCACCCTGAAATAGATGGGAAATGTTCAAAAAATGCCCACACAGAGTTTCTGACTACCGAGTCGGCCGACAAATTCAGTGCATCGGCAGCCTTATTTCTTAACAAAAAAATTAACGCTAAACACATCAATATCTTATGAATATCGTTTTTAAACCAAAACTTTTTTCAACACTAAAAGATTATTCTAAAACCACCTTTTCTGCCGATGTTATGGCAGGTTTTATCGTCGGGATTGTAGCAATTCCATTGGCCATTGCTTTCGGTATCGCATCGGGAGTAGGTCCTGCCGAAGGTCTGATAACTGCCATCATTGCAGGATTTTTCATATCTTTTTTTGGCGGAACCAAAGTACAAATAGGAGGTCCGACCGGTGCATTCATCGTTATTGTTTATGGAATCATCCAACAATATGGCGTAAGCGGATTGATGATTGCAACCATCATGGCAGGTATCATTTTGGTTGTGATGGGATTTTGCAGAATGGGAAACATTATCAAGTTCGTCCCTTACCCGATCATCATCGGATTTACGGGCGGTATTGCGTTGACTATATTCTCTACACAAATGAACGATTTGTTCGATTTAGGAATAAAGAACGTCCCTGCCGATTTCATACACAAATGGATGTGCTATTTTCAGAACATCACACATATCAATTGGTGGGCATTCGGCATTGGCATTTGCAGTATCCTTCTTATCATTTTCACACCAAAAATCTCAAAAAAAATACCGGGGTCCCTTGTAGCTATCATTCTGATGACCATTGTCTGTTTGATTCTGAAGAACTATTGCGGTGTTAATTCCATAAAAACCATTGGCGATTTGTATGAATTGCCTTCCGGATTTCCTGCCCCTCAACTTCCTAAATTGTCGCTTTCTGAGGGTCAAAGTGTTGTGGGACTAATACAAGCCTTGTTCCCATCGGCTTTCACAATTGCAATGTTAGGCGCTATCGAATCGCTGTTGTCGGCCATGGTTGCCGATGGTGTTATCGGCGATAAACACGATTCGAATACGGAACTTATAGGACAAGGAATTGCCAATATCGTAGTGCCATTTTTCGGAGGTATACCTGCCACAGGTGCCATTGCACGCACCATGACAAACATTAACAATGGAGGAAAAACTCCTATTGCAGGTATCATTCATGCCGTAGTGTTATTGCTTGTACTACTCTTTTTAGGAAATCTCGTAGGTTACATTCCAATGCCATGTCTTGCCGGCGTTCTCATTATGGTTTCATATAACATGAGCGGTTGGAGAACCTTTGTTTCTTTAGCAAAGAATCCGAAATCCGATTTTGCCGTTTTATTGGTAACATTCTTTCTTACAGTCATTTTCGATTTAACTATCGCTATTGAAATTGGGTTATTGCTTGCTGTCGTATTATTTCTTAAACGCACGAACGAATCGACAAAAATTCGCACTTTCCACCACGAAATAGACCCGAACGGAGAAACAGATGTTACTCTCCACGAAGAGAAATTATGCATTCCCGAAGGTGTGGAAGTGTATGAGATAGATGGTCCGTACTTTTTCGGCATTGCCAATAAGTTTGATGAAATAATGCAATCTGTGGGCGACAAGCCACGGGTACGAATTATTCGTATGCGAAAAGTGCCTTTTATCGACTCTACCGGATTACACAACCTTGAAACCCTCTGCATAGCTTCCAAGCGTGAGAATATCCAAATTGTTCTTTCGGGAGTGAATCCACAAGTGCATGAGACACTGAAAAAGGCAGGCTTTATCGAACTGCTTGGAGAAGACAACATTTGTAGTAACATCAATATCGCATTGGAGCAAGCCTCAATGCTTAACAAAAAAACGGATTCAAAATAAAATTTACAACCAATCCTTTCCTGTTTATGACAATATTTACTACTTTTGCAATTGGGTAAGTCCTATACGACCAGCTCCCTTTGAACTCCCCCAGGGCTTGACGGCAGCAAGGGTAGAAGGTTGTAGCGGTGCGATATAGATCGCTTACCCAACCGCCTCTTTAGCTCAGTTGGCCAGAGCACGTGATTTGTAATCTCGGGGTCGTTGGTTCGAATCCGACAAGAGGCTCAACAAAAAAGCAGAAACGATGTTTCTGCTTTTTTGTTTTACCATGTTTATACAATGCTACTCAACAGCCTTAAAACTCATATCAAGACTTTTAACCGAATGCGTTAAAGCACCTACCGAAATAAAATCGACACCACATTCGGCGTAAGTGCGTAAAGTGTCAATCGTGATTCCTCCCGAGGACTCGGTTTCATAACGTCCAGCAATCATCGTTACAGCCTTGCGTGTATTCTCCGGAGAGAAATTGTCAAGCATAATTCTATCCACTCCACCAACCAGCAAAACCTCTTCAAGTTCGGCAAAATTGCGTACCTCAATTTCTATTTTCAAATGCTTGCCTTTCGTTGTACAATATTGTTTTGCACGGGAAATTGCGTTTGCAATTCCGCCCGCAAAATCGACATGATTATCTTTCAGCAAAATCATATCGAACAAACCTATACGATGATTCGTTCCACCACCAATTTTCACGGATTCCTTTTCAAGCAGGCGAAGCCCCGGTGTAGTTTTGCGCGTATCGAGCACACGACATTTTGTACCTTCCAGCAGTTTTACATAACGACGAGTTGTAGTAGCAACACCGCTCATTCGCTGCATAATGTTAAGCATCAAACGCTCCGTCTGTAAAAGAGATTGTATTTTCCCCTCTACGACAAAAACCACATCGCCCACATGTACTTCATCTCCGTCGTGTAAAAATTGAGTCATTCGAAGCGTCGAATCAAAAGCCGCAAATATTCGTTTTGCCACTTCAATACCTGCAATTATACCGTCTTCTTTTACAATCAATTGCGATTTTCCCATCGCCGTATCAGGAATGCACGAAAGGGTTGTATGGTCGCCGTCACCAATATCCTCCGCAAACCAAAGTTTGATTAATTCATCTAAATTTTCGTTCATTATTTCTTAAAAATATTAAAGCCGTTTTTTTAATATCAGAAAAACACGATATTTGCACAAACAAAAAAATCCTCGTTTTTCAGCAAACAAAGGTAGTTCTTTTCGTAAAAATACTGGCATTTTTAATTCATGAAAATTCTTTTGATACTTGTCGGGAAAACAGTCACATCTCCTTTAATCGAACTTTTTAACGATTACGAAGGGCGTTTGAAACACTATGCGCCATTTACAACAGAAGTAATTCCCGACCTACGAAATGCAAAAAATCTTTCTGAAAACGAAATCAAAGAGAAAGAGGGTGAACTCATTCTGAAAACGATTCAAAACGGCGATACGGTCGTATTGCTCGACGACAAAGGGCAAACTTTCTCCTCACGCGAATTTTCTGCATGGCTCGAACGCAAACAAACCTGCGTTTCCAAACGTTTAACATTCGTTATCGGTGGTGCCTACGGTTTCTCAAAAGCGGTTTACAACCGTGCAAACGAGCAATTGTCGCTGTCGAAAATGACATTTTCACACCAATTGGTAAGAGTAATTTTCGCAGAACAACTCTATCGTGCATTTACAATTTTAAACCACGAGCCCTATCATCATGAATAATAACAAAATAAAACTACAACTATCTCAATATCAAGACATCATACGTTTTGTCGTTTGCATTGTTTTTTGTCATCTTTTTTGGAAACTAACACTGACATACAACGAAACCGATTTAACTTCGTATGACATCCGTTGGTTCGGGCTTGACATCTCCGCTCCTTTCATCGCCCTAACAAAGCATGTAGCCTATGCCACTTACCTGTTTTTATCGTTGTTTGAACCGAATATTGTATTGGAAAACACCCGAATCGTTTTCCAAAATAATCAGGCGATGAACATTGTATGGGCATGTAGTGGATTAAAACAGATGGTTATCTTCTCATTTGTAATCATCTGTTCAAGAGGCGATTGGCGACATAAATTATGGTTTATACCGTTAGGTTTGCTTGCCTGCCATGTTTACAATATTTTGAGAATCGCTTTTTTGGGTTGGATTGTCGAATACCACCAAGAGCAATTCGATTTTTATCACGAATACATCACAAAGTATCTGTTTTACGGCATCATCTTTTTACTTTGGGTATGCTGGAACGAGCATTTTAACAAAAGCAAATGAGCACTCTAATAATCAGATTTTCACCTATCAGCAATGTAGCCATGTTGGTTCCGTTGTTGGAGTCGATGATACGACTGCAACCACAAGAAAAGTTTGTGATTGTTTCCCGCACATTTTTACAACCTCTTTTTGTCAGCCTACCCAACACGACATTTGTCGGAACCGACCCCCGCAACGAACACGAAGGGATTGCTGGTACTTTCAGACTTTTTAACACATTAAAAAAACTTGATATACACAAGGTTATCGACCTTCAGAATAGCCCCAAAAGCATTTTATTGAAAATGCTGCTGAAAGCAAGTAATTTTTCAATCGAAATCCACACCATCAAACATCAGTGGATAAAAGAACTTTTGCTGTTTAAAAACGGATACAAGCGTTCAAAACCTCTGACAAGTATCTTTGAACTTTACAATCAGTGTTTCTTAAAAGCAGGATTACTGACCGACGACAAATTTACCTCGTTACCCGGACTTAACGCCACAATCCCCGAAAAAATAACAAACCTGTATGGCGAAAAAAAGGGAACATGGATTGGGATCGCTCCATTTGCCCAACACTACGGCAAAATACTTCCATCAAAAAAAATCAAAGAGGTCATTGCTTATTTCGACAAACAGCCGAATACAAAGATTTTTTTATTCGGGGCTGGCGAAGTTGAATACGAAATGCTATCCGATTGGGAAACTCTCTTCAATCAGACTTTTGCTGTATATACCTCGTTAAATCTGCAAGAAGAATTGGAATTGATGCACCATTTAGACGCCATGGTATCAATGGACTCTGCCAATATGCACTTGGCTTCGTTGGTAAATCTGCCTGTGATTTCCGTTTGGGGAGCTTCGCATTATTGTGCCGGTTCGCTCGGATGGAAACAATCCGTAGAGCATATCGTAGAGAACGATTTGGCATGTCGCCCCTGCTCCATACTTGGACGGAAACGCAACAAACGCTGCCCTTTGAAATACAAATGCCTTGATATTGCTCCACAAAAAATCATCGATAAAATAGAGGCTGTTTTGCAACAATCAAGAAAAAATTAAAGACTAAAATTTTTCAAGAAAATAATCTACCAACAAAGGGACTCCTTCGGCCGCCCTCGTAACGATAGATTGTGTAGGATTAGGAATCTCTTTCAAATCCAACGGTTTAGGATCTACTACAAAGAGCGGAATATCTTTACGAATAAAATGCAAAAGCGAAGCCGCCGGATATACCTGCAGCGACGAGCCTATAACGACGAAAACATCGGCCCGTCGGGTTATCTCCACAGCACGATTCAACATCGGCACATTTTCTCCGAAAAACACGACAAAGGGACGGAGCAACGAGCCATCAGCATGCCGAAGCAGAGGGTCTTGTTTCCAACCATTGATAGGCACTGTGTCGAGCTCATTCAAACTGCTACGCAATTTCGTTAATTCGCCATGCAGATGCGTTACATTTCGGCTTCCTGCCCTTTCATGCAGATTATCAATATTTTGCGTAACAATCTGTACATCGAATTTTCCGGCTTGTTCCAACTTTGCAAGCGCTATGTGTGCGGCATTCGGCTCTTTTTCCAACATCTCTTTTCTCCTTTGATTGTAAAAATCAATTACTTTCTCACGATTGTTCGATAATGCCTCCGGCGTACACACCTCCTCAATTCGATAATTTGCCCACAAACCGTCGCTATCCCTAAATGTGGCAATGCCGCTATCGGCAGACACACCTGCACCTGTAAAAACCACTATTCTTTTCATTGTTTTCCATCTCCTTTACATGCAAAAGTACCAATATTTTTAAACTTCTTCATATCTTTGACGCAGACAATACTAAACGTATATTTTGAATAAACCCATTATTATTTAATTATGAAATCTCAAACAATTACCCTCGTTCTGCTTTTACTGCTTGTTTTTACAAATACGATATCCGCTTCAGACACCGCCGTTGATGGCATCTATTACAATTTCGACGATGCAACGCTCACCGCCAAAGTTACCTACCGCGGCGCCGAAGACGATTGGATGTACGACTCCACCGGCGATTTGGCTTATGTCGGTCATTTGGTGATACCCGCTTCCGTTACCTACAACGGCAAAGTCTATACGGTCGTTGGTTTGGATACCGACGCACTTATCAACAGTAAAAAATTGCTTACACTCTCGTTGCCGGCCACCGTTACCTCTATCGGCACAGGAGTTTTCACGCTGTGTAATGCCCTTCAAAGCATTACCGTAGATGATGCCAATCCGGCTTTGCTGTCGTACGACGGCCTGCTCTACTATCGCGGCAATCCGCTCACCTTGGGCGTTGTACCGCGCGGCAAAACAGGCACGTTGGAATTGCCCGACGGATTGGTTGAAATTCCGAGCGGTAAGTTTCAAAAATCAAGCATCGAGAGCGTAATTATTCCCAACAGCGTTACGACCATCAAAGACGGAGCCTTCTGCGAATGTAAACTACTCGTTGACATCACCATCGGCAATCAGGTACACACTATCGAACGCAGTGCGTTTATGAACGATACGGCGCTCCAAGTAGTACAACTGCCGGCATCGATGCGCACCATCGGCGCATCGGCATTTTTGGGGTGTTTCAATTTAACTTACCTGACCATCAAAGAGGGGTTGACAACCATCAAAGGGTCGGCATTCAGCGGCTGTTCGTCGCTATGCGGCATCTATCTGCCAAGCACGCTGGGCTCTATCGGCAACATGGCTTTCTATAACTGTTTCAATTTGGCAACGGTCATGAACAACAGCACCCTCGACATTCAGCTTGGTTCTGCCACACACGGCTATGTAGCCTACTATGCCACCGAAATAATACGAAGTGCCGCAAGGCTTGACCAAGCTAATTCGTCCAACGCTGTTGATGCCTATTGCACCAACGAAGGCATTGTGGTATCGAATTTCAATCATCAGCCTTTGTATATTTACAACATCATAGGAGAATGCATTTATTCGGAAACGGGCATTGCTTCACAAACAAAAAAAATACCCATTTCAAAGGCGGGCATCTACATTGTAAAAATTGGAAATTTCAGCAAAAAGCTGATACTGAAAAAGTAAAGAGTTTTCCTCTTTTCCCGTTAGATTTTTTTAGTAAAATCGGTTTGTGTTTCTCAAAAATAATCGCTTATTTTGCTATTTAAACCTAAAAAAATAAGCGATGAAAAAAATCATAGCCATAGCCAATCAGAAAGGTGGCGTTGGGAAGACTACTACCGCCATCAATTTGTCTGCTTCGTTAGCACATTTCGGCAAAAAAGTATTACTTGTTGATGCCGACCCTCAAGCAAATGCATCTACAGGGTTGAGCATCAACGTGAAAGAATGCGAACATACCATTTACGAATGTCTTATTGGAGAATCGACTGCTGCACAAGCCATTGTTGCTACCGAAACCAAAAAATTGTCATTGCTACCTTCACACATCGACTTGGTAGGTGCCGAAATTGAGTTGGCAAACTTGACCAACCGCGACACCATTCTACGAAATATTTTATTACCGTTGAAAGAGACTTACGATTACATCATAATCGATTGCTCACCCTCGTTGGGTATAATCACCGTAAATGCGCTGACAGCTGCCGATTCGGTAATCATTCCCGTTCAATGCGAGTATTTTGCTCTCGATGGATTAAGCAAATTGCTGAACACCATCAAGCTCATCAAAAACAATCTTAATCCCGACTTAACCATCGAAGGATTTTTGCTTACCATGTTCGACAATCGTCTGCGATATGCCAACAGCGTTGCAAACGAAGTACGGAAACATTTTGAAAGTATGTTGTTCAAAACAAGCATTTACCGAAATGTCAAGTTGAGTGAAGCAACCGGCTACGGGAAACCGACTTTGGAATACGACCCAAATTCAAAGGGTGCACAAAATTATTTACAATTAGCAAAAGAACTTATCCAAAAAAATTAAGAAAATGGCAAAAAAAGAAGCATTGGGACGCGGACTTGGCAGCTTGCTCGATACAACACCGATGATTAGCGGGTCGTCAACGATTAACGAAATTGACATCACTCTCATTCAACCGAACCCCACACAGCCTCGCACACACTTCGACGAAGAGGCGCTTGAGGAATTAGCTTCGTCAATTAAAGAAATCGGTATCATCACTCCCATTACTTTAAAAAAGAATGAAGACGGAACGTATCAGATCATTGCGGGAGAGAGGCGTTACAGAGCATCAAAACTTGCAGGAATCAAAAAAATACCTGCTTACATAAAAACGGCAAAAGACGAGCAAGTGCTCGAAATGGCATTGGTGGAAAACATTCAACGTGAGGACTTAAACGCCATTGAAATAGCACTCTCTTATCAACGACTGATAGACGACTACAAATTCACCCAAGAAGCATTGAGCGAACGAGTAGGAAAAAAGCGAGCCACCATTTCCAACTATTTGAGATTGTTGAAGTTACCGGCCGAAATACAGTTAGGATTGCAAGAAAGAAAAATAGAAACAGGTCATGCAAAAGCACTTGTTTCACTCAACGATGCTCAAAAGCAAATCGCCTTGTACGAAGCTATCGTAAAAAACAACTATTCCGTACGCGAAACCGAGAAGCACATTCGTGACGTTTCCGACAAAAACACCACTCCAAAAGCACCCGATACGGTGCTGCAATCAAAATATGCCGAAAGCATAAAACAGACTTGGGGCAATCGCATTCAAATGCACTGCAACGAAAAAGGGAAAGGGAAACTCACCATTGAATTCGAGAACGAACAACAATTAAACGAATTGTTAGAGGTGTTAAAAAAATCGCTTCTTTAAGTTTTTATGAAACAAAGCGCTGTCGTTATATTTTTTTTGGCATTTTCGTTGTTTTCTACGCTTAATGCCCAAGATATAAAAATAGACACGGTTTCTTCGTTTAAGAATCGCGACTTGATAGAGCCTATCTATGTTTCACAAATGGATTCAGGATTTATTATGACGGACTCTTTACCCCGTGTTCAAAAAAGCACGAATATAACAGGCAAGCAGCAAGCAAAAAAGTCTAAATCTGCAAATAGTACATTTCGCCCTAATCCGACAAGAAGCGTTTGGTTGGGGCTGGTATTTCCCGGACTGGGGCAAATTTACAATCGCAGTTTTTGGAAATTGCCGATTATTTACGGTGGTTTCGCCGGTTGTTTTTACGCCATACAATGGAATAACAAATATTACAAAGACTATCTTTCGGCATATATGGACATTATGGACGCCGACCCAAACACGCAAAGTTATTTAAAAGTTTTGCCCTATGGCACCGACCCTAACTCGTCTTATGCAAAAACATACCTCAACCAAAAACAAAATTATTACCGTAAATATCGCGATTTAAGCATTATAATAACCGTTGGAGTGTATGCTCTTTCGATAGTTGATGCGTTTGTAGATGCACAGCTTCACGACTTTGACATCAGTTCCGATGTTTCGATGAAGATACAACCCACGTTTATCGAAAATCCGTCAAATCCGACTTTAGCCTCAACGGCTTTAGGAATGCGTTTTAAAGTAAATTTTTGACTATGAGAAAGATAAGAATCACTACTACCCTCTTTGTGTTACTCTGCTGTATCGGCACAAAAGCTACAGACGAGAAACTTTACGACTACAACATCATAAACGATTCGGCCGAAATAATTCCCACCGAGGTTTCCACTTCGCTGGATTCGCTACTCAACGATTGGTATTTAAACAACACAAGCATAACGAACTGCAACAAAGAGTTTTCGTTAATCACTTATCCCGACAGCATTTATATCGACCGACTGCAACGGCTGCCCTACGTTATGGAAATGCCGTTTAACAATCTGGTGAGGAATTTCATCAATTTTTACGCTAACAAGCCTACGCAAGTGGCTTTTATGTTAGGCATCGGAGAGCAGTATTATTTTCCGATTTTTGAACACGCATTGGAAGCCCAAAACATTCCGATCGAATTGAAATACCTGCCTGTAATTGAATCGGCACTGAACCCGAAAGCACTCTCGCGTGCAGGCGCTCGCGGTCTTTGGCAATTTATGATAGGCACCGGTCGTTTCTACGGATTGGAAATAAACAGTTTGGTCGACGAACGTTGCGACCCTGTAAAATCGACACAGGCAGCAGCTCGTTATCTGAAGGATTTATACGACATCTATCAAGATTGGCATTTGGTGATTGCCGCATACAACTGCGGTCCCGGTAATGTTAACAAAGCCATAAAACGTGCAGGAGGCAAACGCAATTATTGGGAAATTTATCCGTATCTTCCACGCGAAACACGCAGTTATGTCCCTATTTTCATTGCTGCCAACTACATTATGAACTACTACGAAGAACACAACATTTGTCCGATAACGCCTTCTATACAAACCGTAACCGACACCGTGATGACCAACCAGCGCATTCACTTGAAACAAATATCGGAAGTGCTGCAAATACCTATCGAAGAGTTGCGTTCGCTGAATCCTCAATACAAACACGATTTGATTCCTGCTAACGACAAAAAACATTATGCGGTGGTATTGCCTCTAAAACAAGTCAATGCCTATATCGACAAGAATGCAGAAATCTTGGCATTTCAGGCAGATCAACTAACTTCGCAAACAGCAGTCGCTAAAATCGCCGAAGCCGACCTCAGCACGGCAACCGTACATCGCGTGCGTTCGGGCGATACGTTAAGCGGAATCGCAAAAAAATATCGTGTATCCGTTGCCCAACTGAAAAAATGGAACCACTTGAGCGGAACAACTATCCGCATCGGGCAGAAATTACGCATTTGCAGATGATAGACTCGGGAAAAACATATTATTCGATAAAAGAAGTTGCTGCCGAAATCGGCGAAAGCGAACCCACTTTGCGCTATTGGGAAAAAGAATTCCGCGAACTGAAACTTCGGAAAACACCCGGAGGAACACGCTTTTACACAAAAGAGAATATCGAACTTCTTAAACGCATCAAATTCTTACTGCGTGAGCAAAAACTCACCATTGCAGGAGCAAAAAAAAGGCTTCAAAACAGATATGCCGACGACACGGACAAAACAAAACAACTTCTGCTCGAAAAGTTGGAATTCATACGCAAAGAACTCAACGAACTACTCAAACAGATGGCAGAGCCGGAGGATTTAAGCAAATATAATTCATAAAAAATGAAACGACCATTATTTTTGTTAGCTCTACTGCTTATAGCGAGCAGTTCCGCATTGGCACAAAAGCCCTCAAAAGTACCTGCCCGACGCGACTCAATGGCCGTATGCCAACCCAATGGCACAAGCGTGTACGTCGTTTTGCTTGGCGACGAACACAAACGTTTATATACCACGACCGACGGCTTCGTTGTTAAAAAAAATAAAAAAGGTTATTTTTGTTATGCAAAACAATCTTGTAACGGCATCATCAAACCATCGCACAGAATTATCTGCAACATCGGACAACGCTCAAAACAGGATAACCGCTATTTGAAACGAATGAAAAAAAATCCGAATCTTTATATAGGTAACATTTTAAAATAACTTTAACTTATGAAAAAATTTTTACTTTATTTTCTTCTGGTGGTATTTTGTACAACCACCTATGCAGTACCTGCAAAAAGAGGTACATTTACGGTAACGCAACCCGATGGTACGGAATTAACTATTTGCCGTATGGGCGATGAGTTTTTTCACTACACGACTACCGAAGACGGTTTTTTAGTGAAAAAAAACGAGGCGAACGTTTACGAATATGCCGAATTTGACACCCAAACAGCCACTACAAAATCGTTGGGAGTAAAGGCCAACAATATTGCCAAACGCTCGGCAGAAGAAAAAAGCCTGCTGGCAAATATCGACCGAAACGCCATGCACAACTACGCTATTGCACAACGACAAGCGGCAAAAGCACAAAAAAGTGCAAAAAAATCGGCTGGAAGCGTCAATATCGTTCCAAAAGGGTTAGTGATTTTGGTCAATTTCAGCGACACAAAATTCACGCAAGCCGACCCACAATCCTATTTCGACGACCTGATGAACAAAGAAGGCTTCAACACAAACGGCGGTTACGGTTCGGTACGCGACTATTTCAAGGCTTCGTCGGGCAACCAATACGCTCCCGAATTTAAAGTGGTCGGACCATATACCGTAAGCCAAACGGCAGACTATTACGCCACGGGTAATGGTGCCGTTACCGACATCGAGAACGATGCGGATTACGGAACATATAACGTAGGATATATGATTAACGAAGCATGCTCGCTGGCGTATGCCGACGGGGTTTCGTTTGCCGATTACGATTTGGATAACGACGGGGAAGTCGATTACATTTATGTCATCTATGCAGGACACAACTCCGCCGAATGGGCAGAACACACCATTTGGCCGCACAGCTATTATGTAAGTGCGTGGATAAGCAAAGCGAGTCAGCGTACCTACGGAGGTTACACCGTCGATTTGTATGCTTGCAGCTCCGAACTCAGGGGTGAAACGGGCAACAACCTTTGCGGAATTGCCACGTTTTGCCACGAATTCAGCCATGTGTTAGGCTTGCCCGACTATTACGATACCAACTATGGAAAAAATGCCTCCAAGACTCCCGGAGCATGGACTTTGATGGACCAAGGTTCGTACAACAACGACGGACTAACACCTCCCGTCTATTCGGCATACGACCGCTACTATATGGGGTGGCTCACACCGACCATTATGAACTCGGCAGAAAACGTCATACTGAAAGACTTGCAAACCACAAGTACCGCCCGTGTGGTAACATCAAGCGGCACACTGCCTTCGGCAACCAGCACTTCGGATGCATACTATTTTGAAAACCGCCAACAACAAGGCTGGGACGAATACCTACCCGGGCACGGCATGCTGGTAACCAAAGTAAAATACAACTCGTCGGCATGGCAATCCAACATCGTAAACAACGGGACTACCATGTACTACGACATCGTGGAAGCCGCAGGGAAGAAATCAGCTGGCGGCGACGACAGCGACCCCTTTCCTGGCACTGCAAACAAAACTTCCTACACGCCCGTTTCGGGCTATCCGCTGACCGAAATAACGGAAACCGACGGGAAAATCACCTTTAAGTTTATGGGAGGCATCAACTGCGAGGGCTATACGGTGTATTTCTCGGGCGACAATTGTACTCTGACAAGCGACTTGGATTGCCTTGCTGACGGCGAAACCTATACGGCTACCCTTACGCCGGCAAACGGTTATTTGCTCTCATCAAGCGATATACTGATAACCATGGGAGGCGCCGACCTTACCGAGGGAGTCGATTTTACTTACGATGGAACCACGCTGACCATCGCAAACGTAACCGGTAACATCGAAATTGTTGCCATTGCACAAAAAGACCCCGATGCCGTTGGCGAGGTGTACACCAAAGTAACCTCCGAACCCGACGATTGGAGCGGCGAATATCTGATAGTGTATGAAGCGGGGTCGGTCGTACTCGATGGCAGTTTGACAACTTTAGATGTCGCCTCGAACAACCAAAGCGTTACCATTACCGACTACACCATAGAGGCCGCTCCCAACGACGCTTATCGTTTCATTATCGAAAAAAGCGGCAGCAACTATACCATACAATCGGCAAGCGGATATTACATAGGCAATACGAGCAACAGCAACAAATTGAATACAAGCACAACAACGGCTTACACAAACACCATTTCGTTAGGTAGCGATGGCGTTAATATCAAGTCGTCGGGAGGAGCCTATCTGCGCTACAATGCCACCTCCGGACAAGATCGTTTCCGCTATTTCAAATCGGGTACCTATACGGCACAAAAGCCTGTTCAGTTGTATAAAAAGTTGTTGAGCAGCACCACTTCGCTCGACATTCCGCAAAACGACGACCGGATAAGCCTTGCAACAATCGAAGGAGGCATTCGTTTGCAAAACATTCCCGCCAATGCCGACATAAGCATCTTTAACGCAGCAGGGCAAATCGTTTCAAAACAAACAGCCTGCTCCGACAACCAAATTTTCGGGCTGCAACGAGGCGTTTACATTGTACGAATCACAACTAATCAGATAAACAAAACCATAAAAGCAATTGTAAAATAACATGGCAACAGAATTTCATTACCAACCGATGTTCCCGCTCGGCGAGGACAAAACCGAATACTACCTGCTCACCAAGGAGCACGTTTCGGTCAGCGAGTTTGAAGGTACACCCATCTTGAAAATCGAGAAAGAGGGATTAACCAAAATGGCCAATGCCGCTTTTCGCGATGTATCGTTTTTGCTGCGTCGCGCGCACAACGAGCAAGTGGCAAAAGTGTTGAGCGACCCCGAAGCCAGCGACAACGACAAATACGTTGCCCTGACGTTCCTGCGCAACGCCGAAGTGGCTGCCAAAGGCAAACTTCCGCTCTGCCAAGACACCGGCACCGCCATCATTCACGGCGAAAAAGGACAGCAGGTGTGGACGGGCTATTGCGACGAAGAGGCACTCTCGATCGGCGTATTCAAAACCTATACGGAAGAAAACCTACGCTACTCGCAAAACGCTCCGCTGAACATGTACGACGAGGTGAACACCAAATGCAATCTGCCCGCACAAATCGACATCGAAGCCACCGAAGGCATGGAATATCGCTTTTTGTGCGTTACCAAAGGCGGTGGCTCGGCCAACAAAACCTACTTGTATCAAGAGACGAAAGCGCGCATACAAAATCCCGACACGCTGATTCCCTTTTTGGTCGAAAAGATGAAAACACTCGGTACGGCGGCTTGTCCTCCTTACCATATTGCATTCGTCATCGGCGGCACATCGGCCGAAAAGAACCTGCTGACCGTGAAATTGGCTTCGACACACTATTACGACGAACTGCCGACCACGGGTAACGAATACGGACGCGCTTTCCGCGACGTTGAACTCGAACAACGCCTGCTCGAAGAGGCACACAACATCGGACTCGGCGCACAATTCGGCGGCAAATACATGGCATACGACATCCGCGTGATACGCCTGCCACGCCACGGCGCAAGTTGCCCCATCGGTTTGGGCGTCAGTTGCTCGGCCGACCGCAACATCAAATGCAAAATCAACAAAGACGGCATCTGGATTGAAAAGATGGACGACAACCCCGGCAGCCTGATTCCTGCCGAGTTGCGCGAAGCCGGCGAAGGCGACGCCGTACGCATCGACCTGAACCAACCGATGCAAAACATTTTGGCCGAACTGACCAAATATCCGGTAGCCACACGTTTGAGCCTGAACGGCACCATCATCGTCGGACGCGACATTGCACACGCCAAACTGAAAGCGCGCCTCGATGCCGGCGAAGACCTGCCACAGTACGTCAAAGACCACCCGATTTACTACGCCGGACCGGCTAAAACGCCCGCCGGCATGGCTTGCGGCTCGATGGGACCGACGACCGCCGGCCGTATGGACCCGTACGTCGATGAGTTTCAGGACCACGGCGGCTCGATGATTATGCTGGCCAAAGGCAACCGTAGCCAAGCCGTAACCGATGCCTGCAAAAAACATGGCGGCTTCTACCTCGGCTCGATTGGCGGACCGGCAGCCATTTTGGCGCAAAACAACATCAAATCAATTGAGTGCGTGGAATATCCCGAACTCGGAATGGAAGCCATTTGGAAAATTGAAGTGGAAGATTTCCCTGCATTCATCTTGGTGGACGACAAAGGCAACGACTTTTTCAAACAACTGAAACCGCGTAAATAAACGCTCGTTGCAAACACATTTGCAAAAAAAGGCGGACCTAAAAAAGGTTCGCCTTTTGCTTTTCTGCCATGCTTGCGTAGATGAGTTAGGAAGAAAACAAGTTTAAGGTAAAAAAAAGGAAGAAAGCCCTGCGGCCAACTGCCACAGAGCTTTCTTTTATCGTGTTTTTTTGAGAGAGGAAGTTTATCTCTTCTCCAATTTGAACGACTTGATTACCTTGCCCTCTTTTTTCAAGCGTACCAAATACATACCCTGTTCGGCTGTATTCAGATTGATGCCGACAGCCTCGTAGTTTTGTACGTTCAGTTGCTTGGTTTGAACAAGCTGACCCGAGAGCGTGAACACGTCTAACTCGTAGTTACCGGCTTCGATGAAGCGTACGTGTACCGACTCGGTAAACGGATTCGGATATACGCTCAAGTCCTCTACGATTTGTCCTGCCTCGTCGAGTTTTACGCAAGCATCGAACATGGTTACCGACTTCACGTCTTTACCCCACGAGTTTTCCAAAGTCAAAGTACATTTGTAAGGAGCATTCTCCATAGTAGCCCACGACACGGTAGTGCTACCCCCTACACCATCGCCGATTACGGCACCCGGGGTAGCCACGCCTTCGAACTTCCACGAAGGCAAGGTCTTCACCTCGTATTTACCTGCCAAGAACGGTGTGCCTGCCCCAAAGAGCGGAGCCATACGGTTCGACTCTACCATTGGGTCGGAACCTGTTATACCATCACCATCACCTTGTACGCAACGCCATGTATTACCTACCACGGCATATACCTCTTTCGAGAGCGAACCACGACTTATAAGACGGTTGTCGGAGGTGGCATCTTGCTCAAAGTCCCAATAGCAGACCAACTCGGAAGGCACTTCGCCATCGTTGTAGTGAACCATGGTTTGGTTGATGGTGCTTTCGGTGAACTGCTTTTTCCAGATTTGGAACTCGTCGATGTAGCCGTCGAATGCCGAACGGAAAGCAGCCGTACCTCCCATAAAGATAAAGTGTGAAGAAGAAAGCGTAGCCACCGTAGCTTTACCTTGAACAGCATCGCTCACTTTACGTCCGTTAACATAAAGTTCCACATCTTTGCTGCTGGTGCTGCTACCTACCACCGAGATGGCAATGTGTGTCCAGTTGGCGGTCGGTATCACAAAGTTCTGCGTCATGGTGGTGTAATTGGATCCTGCCGTTTGGCTTGCTTTCAATATATTGACCCAATAGTCGTTACCGCCGTTGTGAATACCGCTCCACATATATCCCCATTCGGAAGTAGGATATCTATCGGTCGGCTTACGGATATTCAACATCTGAGTACCATTATCACCAAAGCCCGTATTACCATTACTATCTCCCGCATCAATAAATTGCAACGGATTGAACCAGAAACTGATGGTGATAGGTTGAGTATTGCCAAAGCCGGCTGCATTAAAGAAGTCGGAGCATCTTACACAGAAAGGTTTCTCCTGCAAGCGCAAAGCCTGCGAAGTGGTACCGTCGGCTGCACGCCCCGTATAAGAGAGCGTAACCACCTCGTCAGCCCCGATTTCATTGCCATTGCTCTCTTTGTCGGTAGTCAGCGTATAGATTTGAGGCATTGCCCCTACCTCGTCGCCCGACACCTGAATCATACCGCGCTCCTTGTCGGTAACGGTGGCGCCGTTTTGATTTTTGTAGGTAACCTCCACATCGTACAAGCCCGTTGCGGCCAAAGAGGTAGAGAAGCTTGTTCCGCCTGTAGTAGAGTACACCACAGTATTATCCTTTGCATTGTACACTTTCCACGAAGTGGCTGCTCCATGCAAGGGGTCGTCAAACGAAACCGTGAATGTTTCGCCTACCTTAATCACCGGTTTGTCAACCGAGAAACCTTCAATAATGGTAATGTCGGAAATGCTCATATAGTTCGACCAAACGATGCTCGATTTTGTAACACCGTCGGGAGCAACGGCACGCACACCTGCACGGAATGTCATGGTACCGTTCAAAACGATAGGCACTTCGACAGCATAAGCAGCCCACGAAGTAGTGGTTGTTACCAATTGAGGTTCGCCACCGTTTTGTTGTCCCCAAATCTCGAAATACCATGTATCCACCTCGTCGTTGTAAACAGGCTCGTAAGCTTTTTTGGAACCCGAGTAGGAACAATTCCAAATCACCTTGAAATCGACACCGCGCGAGGTTGTTTTCAAAATCTTTGTTTTGCTCGAATCGAGTGTAGGAGCCACGGGCGAGTAGGTAACACCGTTTTTCACCAAAGCAATCTCACCAATCAAAATCTCGGTGCCATCTACTATGTTGTTGAAACGCATACCCAACTGTGCCATTGTGGAGCCCACGATGTTAGTAGGAACACCCTTTTCGATCACCTGCCATTCGCCGGTGCCGGCTTTCATTGTTCCCATCGCTTGAGTTATAATAGTCGATTCGGCACCCTCCTTACTCATGGTATATTGCATATTGGCAGAGCCGCTCAATGCTTTGTAGCGTACACGCAAGGTGTAGTTGGCATCCGCTATCGGGAATTGTGTCTTAAACAACTGTATGTAGCGCCATCCCGACACTGAATTGTCAAATGTCAGTTTCAAACACGAACCGCCGAACCAAGCATCTTCGTAAGTAAATTCGGCGTGCGTATCGCTCGGTACGTTGCCGGTGGAGCGAGCCATATAGTCATCGGTTATCCACCAACGCCATGTGGGCAGGTAGTCCTGCATACCGATGTTGTACCACTCGTTGTCGTAGGTGGTTACACCTTCGTTGTTGAAGAACTTACCGTTACCCAAGTTCAAATACGAAATGAACGGGAAATAGCCATTTAAATCTTTATTCCACGACAAAGCACTCTTGGCAGCCATCAACTTCGAAACACCGAAGAACGATGAGTTACCCGAACACAGCACATTGCTGATGGTCTTATCGTTGACAGGATTGCGCGTACCACCCGTAAACAACTGCTCTGTTTTACGCAAGTAGCATTTTTGAATGGCGTCTTTGGTTGATCCGTCTTCGGTAGCGCCCTCGTAAGGCATACACTTGTTGTGAGCTCCCCAGATACCGATAGAGATGTTGTAGTTGTTCAACGACGTCCAATCGGCGGAGCTACGTCCCTGCATATCCATACCGGCATATACATCGAACGATTTACTGCCTGCCACAGTTTCCGAATTATTCAACAGCGTACTTCCCCAGTTGTAGTTCAAGAAGAAACCATTGGCACTCGGCCAAAAATCGGAAAAATCCTGCATATTACCACCCGAACTTGTCAAACAGTTGTTCAACGAATAGAAATCGAAATGCAAACGATCCGTCATATCAAAATTTCCTTTGATTGAATGACAGGCTGCAAGCAACGATTTCATACCGTTGCGTACATCGCCCCACTCTTGCTCGGAGTTAAAGCCCAAACCGTCGATGCCGTAGTAAGCCAACAACGACATCAGTTTGTTTGCTCCGCCATTTATCAATGCCTTAAAGTTCTGTCCGTGACCGGCATCGGTCGAACCCAGCGTTTGCGTCCATGGAATGGAAGCCACACACGCCGTTCTCACACCATTTTTGTGACATACATCGGCAAAAGCACCCGGCTGACGCAAAAAACCCTGTGTCCAGTTGCCGTGTATCGTTACATAACTCCACATGCTGAATGCCTCGGAGTCGAAATTGTAACGAGGCAACGACGTCCATGTACCTTCGTTGATAGGACACCACCACAAAAGTCCGCGATTGGCACGGCGAGTTATATTTTCCGTACCATCTTGAATGACTTGCGTAGCCGTGTTCGTAAAACGCTTCAAAGGACGCACACGACCGATGTAGAAGTTCTCGTTTTCCGACCCGCCCGAAGGAGCCGAACCCGGAGTCCAACTACTGTAGTACGAATACATCCAACCCGTTACATCGTTGTCGCCGATGTAATTTTCGTGCTTACACAACCCGAATGCAGGCACTGCAAACAAGCATGCAAACAACAGCATTAGATAACCCTTTTTCATAATGTTAAAGTTAAATGGTTAATAAATAATTAAAATTTCACTGCCTAAAATTAGGAATTTTCACGATTAAACAACCAATTTAGTAGATAAAGCAACAGATTTTATCGCCTTAGCAGTAAAATTAAACGACGAAATGCCGATTTTTTAACGACAAAAAAAAGAGAGCGTGATTGCTCACGCTCCCCTTCACTTAAACATTATGAACGAAAACTTTTATTTTTTTATCAGTTTCAATGTTTGAATCACTTTGTCTTGTTGCTTGATGCGTACAAGGTAAGTGCCAGCCTCGCCTTCTACTGCGATACGCGACATTTGGCATGCCGATGCATTCACGGTGCCGCTCTTCAGCAATCGACCGTCCAAGCCCATCACTTCGATGGTGTAGTTGCCGGCTTTGGCAAAGGTCAGTATCACTGCATCGGTGAACGGGTTTGGATATACGCTGAGGTTTTCCACCACGTTGCCTTCCAAATCGACAGTTCCGTCTGCAACATAAACTGTGATGTTTTTCGAATCCTGACCATAGTCGTTTTCAAGGGTCAGAGTAGCCACATACTCACCTTCGGTATCGTAGCTTACGCTCATCGTACCGCTTTCGTCGGCACCATTAGCACCTTCTGTAGGAGTACCTTTCGATGCAGGCGTACCCGTAAACTTCCAGCTTGCAGTAGTATTTACAGGATAAGAACCTGCCAAGAACGGGCTTCCTGCAGCAAGCGTAGGAGTAACCAAATTTTCATCGGCTTTAATATCCGGATTTTCTGCACCATCACTTGTACCTACCAACGAGGACTTGGTTACAAAGCCCGATGCCGTAGTACCTTGACCTGTACTTGTAAAAAATTTGTTTACGGCATCCGACTCAAAGTCCCAATAAAACATCAAATCGCTTGCGATTGTTTCCTGATGTTCCATCAAATTGATAATATCGGATTCCGTTTTGGCTGTATTCCAAATCTGTACTTCGTCGATATAACCATCGATGGCCGAACGTCCGAACATTTGAGCACCGATACCGAAGTTGTTATTCGTCTTCCAAGAATACAAATCTGTAGTCCAGTTGGTTGAGGTAAACGACGTTTGAGTACCTGTACTAGTATTGCTGATGTAACCGTCTGACGCTATCGAAGCACCGTTTACAAAGATGTTGATATTACGTCCTTTCGATGAGTCATAGTTGGAAGCAATAGCTATATGGTACCAATAGCCCGGAGTAAAGTTAAAGTCTTTCAAATTAAATCCTACCTGACCGTTAACCGACTCACGACGGAAACAGAAACTCAAACTGTTCGGGCTTAACGTCGACCAGATATAACCCCAGTTATTGGCAGGCCAGCTATCGCTCGGCGATGAAATAGCAAACAAACCAACCTCGTTAGTGATAAAGTTCTCTATTTTGAACCAGAAAGCAATGGTAAACGGAGAGGTACCGAAGTTCATACCATCGGCCTTTAAGTCGGGTGCTTGGAAGCAGAATGCCTGCTCTTGCAAACGAAGCGCTTTCGAAGTAGAACCTTCGCTCGGGCGACCGGTGTAGTCGAAATCAAACGTTACTGTCGGGTTTAACGTAATCGATTTGGTGTTGTTATCCACATTCAGTGTATAGATTTCAGGCACAGCACCTACCTCTTCGCCCGACACCTGAATCATGGCACGTTTCTTTTCGGTTACGGCAGCACCATTTTGATTCGTGTAGGTTACTTCCAAGTCGTAAAGACCCTTTTCGCTCAAAGTGGTAGAGAACGAAGTTCCACCCGTAAACGTAGCCATCAACGTATTGTCTTTCGAGCGGTATATTTTCCACGACGTAGCTTCGCTATGATTTTTATCGTCGAACGATACGGTGAATGTTTCATCTGGTTTAATCACCGGTTTATCCACGCTATACCCTTCGAGAATAGTCAGTTTGCTTGATTCCAAATACGAGCTCCATTGAATATCGCTTTTGGTTACACCGTCAGGAGCAACAGCACGCACTCCTACTCGATAGCCTGCAGCGCCATCCACATCAAACGGAGCTTCTACTGCGTATGCAGCCCACGAGGTGGTGCAAGTAATCAATTGAGGTTCTCCGCCACATTGTTGTCCCCAAATCTCGAAATACCATGTATCAACTTCGTCGTTGTAAACAGGCTCCCAAGCATTGCGACCGGACGGAGTATAGGTAGTTGCCGAACCCTCGCTTGCATTCGTGCCATCGCCTTGCGATACGATTGTGGTTGTAATACCTGTACCCGTACCACCGCTTACTTGCAACTCAAAGTCGGTAATGCTACCTCCATGTCCAGCCATATCATTGTATCCACACGGGCTTGCAGTTGAAGGATCGTCAAACCAAGCCACCATGAAACGCAAAGTGTAGGTACCATTAGTTGCATCAGAAGGAACAGTAAAACTATATGCGGTTTGGAATCGTTCATCGGCAGAAGCATCATAAGCCACAAATTCGCCATCGTCGGTAAAGTTACCATTATCATTCCAATCGATGAACAGATAACCTTGCATCCAAACACCGGAATAGCTTGCATTAAGCGTATAAGTATTACCTGCCGTTACGCTGATGGTTGTACTACGTTTGTCGTTGTACATGGCATCGGTTGTAGAACTTTGAATAGTTGTGTTAGCCAACACATTCGTGTAACCCCTCTTAACATTGATAGTACTCAAATAACGACTACCGGTCATGTTACCCGAAGGAGTGCAAGCCAGATTTTCAGGACGAACAGCCGGATTCATTGTAACGGTTGTTACTTGACCGGGTATTGAAATTCCGCCAAAATTGCAAGAGGTTACTGCTGGTTCGGTAGCAGTCGAGGAGCCGTCCAAGTGGCTGTTCCATGTAGTTTTGAAATCGATACCGTTACTTGTTACTTTTAGTATGTCGGTTTTAGCCAAAGTAGGACATACGGGCGCGTAGGTAACACCGTTTTTCACCAAAGCAATCTCACCAATCAGAATCTCGGTGCCTGCCGCTATCTTGTTGAAACGCATACCCAACTGTGCCATTGTGGAGCCCACGATGTTGGTAGGAACAGCCTTTTCGATCACCTGCCATTCGCCTGTGCCGGCTTCCATTGTTCCCATCGCTTGAGTTAT
>JAFTIM010000011.1 GCA_017456885.1 Paludibacteraceae bacterium | reverse complement strand
TGCTGCGATAGCCCGCCGCAGGGAGAAAGATATGGTTACCGTTGGTTTTGCTCGTTACGACTCGTCCTTTTACGCCTGTGCCGTTATAGTCGCTTGTCAAAGTCCATTCACAGTTTTCACGCAACTCCGTCCATTCGGCATCGGTAGGCATACGCCATGCACCACCCCAGTTTACACGGGCAGCATCGTCGGCGAGTTCAAGCACGGTTTTGTTATCTACGGTGCCGTAAGTGCTACTTGTGCAATATTTGGTTAGGGTTTTATAGCTTCCATTACACCATTTGTAGGTACTCCAATCGTATGTGCTTTTTGTAGTGGTTTCGCCCCAAGCGTAATAGTTGCCGTAGCCTTCGGGTGTGGAGGCGCCTACGTTGCAGGTAGCCCATTTAACAGAAAGACCTAAATCTACTGCATAAGGCACACCCTCCTGCGCCCACTTAGCATAAAAAGTAATATTACGTGTAATACTAATCAATTCCCTTGCACCACTAAAATCAACTCCTGTACCATCAGGCTTTGTATTCCACATGGCAATATAAAAACCGGATTTCGAAAATAATGCCGTATTTCTTAAAGTATAGGCATTTGCATAATAAACCGTATCTATTACCACTTCACCCTCACCGCCATTCGGCATATAGGTAATGGTAAAAACGTATCCGCCGTCATCGGCTCCGCCACCGCCTTTGGCTATGGTAATCAAAGTGCCGTCGGCAAGCGTGAAATAGACGTTGGCAGCGTCCTGCGTTACGCGTTGAAACATCGAGTCGCCATCTTGTCCGTCGGCTCCCGCAGCACCCGTAGCTCCCGTATCGCCCTTGTCGCCCTTGGCTTTGCCAAGTTGCGTCCATGTGTTGCCGTTGTCGTAAGAAATCCACCAGTAGTCGGCCTCTATTTTCAGTTGAGGGGTTACGCCGTCTTGCCCGTTAGAGCCGTTTTGTCCATCTTGTCCATTTTGGCCGTCGTTTCCGTCAGCGCCGTCCTGCCCGCTCACGCGGAGTTTGTTGCCGTCGGCATCAAGCAGCCATTCGCCATTAAGCGTCCAATAATACACGCCGTCGGTGTCTTTGGCTACGCCTACTATGGGCGAAGCGCCGTCCTGTCCGTTTGCGCCATCGGCGCCATTGGCTCCGTCTTTACCGTCCTTGCCGTGATAGATGGTTATCGGGTCGTGGTCGGCAAACGTAATCGTGTAGCCTATCTCCACCCCGCCTTCCATAATCGGAGTAACGGAGGTTACCACATCGTTGCTCTCTATCACGTTCACGATGGTTTGCAGCGAGGTAATGTTCGTATTGGCTTGCGAGCACCACTTTTCAAGGTCGTCGATGCGCGCTTCGTTTTGAGTTACGTTGCGCCAAAGCGAGTTCAGCATATCGTATTCGTCGTTGTTGTTGCACGACACGGCGAACAATGCCACAAAGGCAAGCGTAAAAAGTTTTATCGTTGATTTCATCACTACTCCTATTTTTTATTTGTTATCCTCATTTTTTAATAAACACTCCATGTCGGCGGCTTTCTCCTCAAAAATCCGCACGTCGCTGTACTTACTGAACGTGGCTTCGGCCTCCGTACGGGTCATCCACTGATAGGTCGTTATCTCGGTGTCGCCTATCTTGTACATCACTTTCTGGCAAGCAGGTTTCTCTTTGCTGCACCCTGCGAGGGTTGCTCCCGCAACCAACATCGCACCTAAAAACAATTGTTTTTTCATACTTAAAATTTTAAATTATTACTAAAAAATTATCTGTTTCTCGTTCACCTACGGGCATAAAAAAAGCGCAGACCTCAAGTTGCCTATTCACAATCTGAGGTCTTCGCATTACCTTATAGTCCAAATAAAACAACAAGAAACCTACGCCGATATGAAGAGCCACCAAACGCTTGGCGACATGCTGTCATACCCATAGGCATCTATTGATTTACCTTGCATTTGAACTATAATTTGAAAGTTGCGAAGTTTCAGATTGTTCGTGCAAAGCGTCAATAAACGCTATCCAATATGTCCGAACCTACCCTGCTGTGAGCAACATATTGCCCTCCGGCGTAGATTCGGTGGCAAATATACAATAATTTTTACAAGAGAAATCCCTTAACAGGTAAAAAACAAGGAAGTACAAGCAAGCAGTTATTTCCAATCGAACGTATAAGCAATGCCCAATATGTGCTTGTATCGGCGTATGTAGTCCAGCAATACGCCATTTATTTCATTGCCCGCATCATTATAATCGATGGTAATATTCCGCGTATTCTCCACATCAAAGCGATAATACAAAGTCATTGTATGTCGCTCGACGATGTTCCATTTCAATCCCGCTTCGCTGCGAATGCGATTCAGATAGTTGCCTTTCGCCAATTTAGGCGCATTCAGCGTGTTGAACAGCTCAAACGCAAGATAAGGCTTCAAAGGGGCTCTTCGAGCCGCATATTCCACACTGAGCCGGGAACGCAAATCCCACGACGGGTTGGCCAGCGTCAGCGCATCAAAAGCGCCCATCCGTATCGACAACTCGGGACGCTCCCGAAGCGAAAAATTCCATCGCCCGACAGCGTATGTTCCAATCAAATCGACATGCAGTCGATGGCGATGCCCGAGCGAAGTGTCTTCATTGTAAACCAAAATATAGGTATATCCTATCGCCGTTTTAAAGTATTTATTAACGGCATAATTAAACGAGAGCGTCGAATACAGACGATCGAATCGCGATGAAAACGATTTAAATCGGCACTCTTCGAACCAAGTCAGCGAAAAATTCTTATAAAGTTCGCGTTTGACATCGAAACCCACACGAGTAGTGAAATCGGTTGCTCCGAGCGTGTGTCGTTCAGTAGTTTCGTAAGCAAACGTATGTGTAAAAAAAAGTATAAAACCGATAAGAAACGGTACTCTATTCCGACTTTTCATCATTTTGCAAAAGTACGAAAAATAACGGAAAAACTTCCACCTAACAACGTATGCGACCACAAAAAATTAGTAAGTTTGTTTCCGTTTATGGAAAACAATGCTACCCGAATAAAAGTTCTGTCGACAGAGTGCGGTTTCGATGCTTGCGGAATTGCCTCCGCCGACTTCTTACCGAACGACTCCGACTATCTGAAACAGTGGATTTCCAACGGTTTCAACGGAGATATGGCATACATGGAAAACCATCAGACCCTTCGGGAAAATCCACGAAACTTAATGCCCGAGGCAAAATCGGTGGTTGTGGTGTTGCTTAATTATTATTCGACACTTCGGTTTCAGCCCGACACTCCCCAAATTGCAAAATATGCGTGGGGAAACGATTATCATTTTGTGATGAAAACGCAGCTCAATCATCTCTTATCACGCATTCAAAGCGAAATACAGCCCTGCCACGGCATTGCGTTTTGCGATTCGGCACCGATTTTCGAACGCCGACTTGCCGAAAGAGCCGGATTGGGCTGGATAGGGAAAAGTTCCATGCTCATCAATCCCGAACTCGGCTCCTATTGCTTTATCGGAGAGTTGCTGCTCGACATCGAATTGGCATACGACAAACCGCAAACCTCCCGTTGCGGGAATTGCCAAGCCTGCCTCGACGCATGCCCGACAAAAGCCCTGCTCACCCCTCACGTTTTAAACGCCTCGAAATGTTTATCGTATCAAACAATAGAAAAAAAAGGCGACATGGAGCAAACCATGGTACAACTTGCGGGGAAAAAACTCTTTGGTTGCGACACTTGTTTAGAAGTTTGTCCGTGGAATCGGAAAGCAAAACAACACACACACATGCAACTGCAACCCACAAACGACTTTTTGCTGATGACCAAAACGGATTGGGAACGTTTCTCGCGGAGCGACTTCAAACGCCTATTTAAAAACTCGCCTTTGCAACGAGCCGGATACCGAAAAATACGCAACAGACTCGACCAATTAGGATTTATTTGAAATCGGTCAGCATTCGTAACATTTTCAGCTCTTTTTTTACATAAGGAGGAAACACCTCAAAGGCGTAACTCTCTTGTATTTGAACAATTTGCTCGTTGCTCCAAAGTTGCTCGGACAACACCTCTTTGTTGTTGGATACAAGGCGTTCGTCGGTTTTCGTGCAAAAAACAAACACCAGTTGTTTCTCTTTTTCGTCTTCGTAAAGATATTTGCCCACAAGGGTCAGTTTGACATCCGACAACGACAACTGTTGTTTCAAAAGTTGTTCTGCCGAAGTGGTTACATCGTCGCCATAACAGAGATAATCGCTGACAACCGTATCCCAAACCAAATTGCCGTGAACATCTTTTTTCCGCTGCATATACAAACAGCCTTCTTGCAGCACATACACACGCACCAGCGGATGAATATGCCGATTCGGACCCTCGAAAGCAACGGAATACGCCTCACGCCCTATCACTTTGCCGTCGGTGTTCACTATCGGGAGAAAACGCTCCGTATCCAACATTTTTCGGTATGTCCAAACTTTCAACTCTTCATAAACCATCACCACGACAATCGCCACAAAAGTTATCAACTGCAAACGCACCTCGTAGTGATAAGAATTGAACGTAAACCAACCTTTGTGATACAGGCAAAACAGCGCAATGCGCAATATAAAGATAAACAGCAGCAAATGCAACGTCTGCTTGTACTCGCCCAAATTGGTTTTTATATACGGAATGTTTTTCGGATTGTTTTTACTCAACCATCTGTCGAAAAACGGCACCGAAAACAAACTCAACGACAAAACCGTCATCGCTATCAAGTCCGATATAATCGAATAGATGTAGTGTTCTTTGTAGTTTTGAAGCGATGTAGGATAAAAAA
The DNA here is from genome assembly GCA_017456885.1 of Paludibacteraceae bacterium. GTDB lineage: Bacteria > Bacteroidota > Bacteroidia > Bacteroidales > Paludibacteraceae > RGIG9608. The sequence continues at coordinate 41,478 of JAFTIM010000011.1, read as the reverse complement.
ACTGCACCAATACAAACGTAAGCAAGAGCAACAACATCTGTTCGCAAAGCAGCATGTAAAGCGAGCGCGAGAGTCGAAGACTATTGAAGAAGAGCAACAAAGCACCTGCAAGAAACGCCACGATATATCCCATTGTCAGATTGCTGAATGTTTCTACCATCACAAGCAACAATATGGGATACAAACTCCTTATCGGGTTCTGAAATTCGAGTTCTCTTCGTTTTAAACGCCGAAACATATCACAACCTCATCAGTTTGGATAAGTATTTGCCAATAATGTCAAACTCGATGTTCACCACACTACCCTTTTTTATTTGGTGAAAGTTGGTATGTTCGTATGTATAAGGGATGATGGCCACCGAAAACTCATTTTCTTTCGAATCGCATACGGTCAGACTTACTCCATTCACCGTAACCGAACCTTTTTCGACCGTGGTGTAGCCTTTCTTTTTTTGAGCATCGTCGGTGGTATAAGAAAACGTATAATACCAACTGCCATCTTGCTCTTTCACCGAGCAACAAACCGCCGTCTGATCGACATGCCCTTGTACGATGTGTCCGTCCAGACGACCGTCTATTTTCATACTGCGCTCAATGTTTACCTTACTTCCCACTTTGAGCAACCCCAAATTCGATTTGTCAAGCGTTTCTTTTATAGCCGTTACGGTATATTCATCGTTATCTATATCGACCACCGTAAGGCAAACGCCGTTGTGAGCCACACTCTGGTCGATGCGCAATTCGTTTGTAAACGGACATTTCAGCGTAATATGCAAATTACCTTTATCACTTTGCAGGCGAGTTACCGTCGCCGCACTTTCTACAATTCCGGAAAACATACTCAAAAATCCTCCTTTAATTACTTTTTATAACAAAATAAAAGACGAAAAGTTTCACTCTTCGCCACCAAATTCCATCAAATAAGCCTTAATGAATCCATCAATGTCGCCATCCATTACCGCCTGTACGTTCGATGTTTGATAGTCGGTACGATGGTCTTTCACACGACGGTCGTCGAACACATACGAGCGGATTTGCGACCCCCACTCTATTTTTTTCTTGCCTGCCTCTATTTTGGCCGTTTCGGCATTGCGTTTTTCGAGTTCCAACTCGTAGAGTTGCGAACGCAACAGGCGCAAAGCATTTTCTTTGTTTTTAGGTTGGTCGCGGCTCTCGGTGTTTTCTATCACGATTTCGTCCATTTGCTCCGTCACGGGGTTTTTAAACGTATAGTGCAACCGTACGCCCGATTCCACTTTGTTCACATTCTGTCCGCCTGCTCCCGACGAACGGAATGTATCCCACGAAATGTTCGCCTGCACGATTTCGATTTCTATCGTATCGTCCACAAGGGGCGTTACAAACACCGACGAAAACGAAGTCATGCGCTTGCCTTGAGCATTGTAGGGCGAAACACGCACCAAGCGATGTACGCCGTTTTCACTTTTCAAGAAACCGTAAGCATAATCGCCCTGCACCTGAAAGGTAACCGATTTGATGCCCGCCTCGTCACCATCGAGTATATTCGATATTTCCACTTTGTAGCCCTGCTTCTCGCAATAACGCATGTACATACGCATGAGCATTTCTGCCCAATCTTGGGCTTCGGTGCCGCCTGCTCCCGCCACTATTTTTATTACGGCACCCATTTTGTCCTCTTCCTTGCGGAGCATATTGCGCAACTCCAACTCCTCGATAAGGCTTATTGCATGCGTATAAGCAGCATCAACCTCCTGCTCGGTGGCAGCATTTTCTTTGTAAAACTCAAATGCCAACAACGCCTCTTCGGTTGCTGATGCAACCTCGGCATAGCCATTGAGCCAATACTTCAAGGCGCGCACCTTTTTCATCTGCTCTTCGGCCGCTTTGGCATCGTTCCAAAAGTCGGGCGACTGCGTACGCAATTCTTCCTCTTCGAGTGCTATTTTCTTCGACTCGATGTCAAAGATACCTCCTCAGCGCATCTACGCGTTCGGATGCTGCTTTAATCTGTTCTTGTGTTGTCATTTTTCTTTTTATTTAATTAACTGCAAAGATACAAAAATAACCCCGACACAGCATACACAAAAAAAAACAGAACGCCCCAGAACCCATGAGCATTCTGCTTTTTTTATGATTTCTAGATTATTTTTTCTGCACCCGCTGAAAATGTGCAGTGTGGCTCCTTGGGGTGCATCTGCTGATGCACGAGAGCCACCCTCACACATTTTCTCTGCCCGTGAGGGGGACAAGGGTAAGATTCTTAATGTGAGAACACACCACGCACGGAGAACCCACCGAAGCGGTATTCATTGACCCAATACACTATCCCCGATTAGGGATAGAGGAAGAGGTAGTAGGCGCTGTCCGAATTGACCGTATTGAGCGAACTCGACCAATAGTTGCCGTACGATCCCGCTTCGTCCAAATCACTATCGTAGCGACAGCCAGCAGCAGGAAGGAAGATAGCGTTTCCGTTAGGGCCTTCTACATTATGGCCATTAACGCCATTCAATGTGGTCCATGTCCAAGTACATTTAGTTTTAAGTTCTTCGAGTTCATCGTAGGTTGGCATTCGCCAAGAGCCACCCATATTTACAGCTGCGGCATCGTCTTCTTTGTCGAGAACGGTTTTGTTATCACCAATAAAGTTCCCTTCGCTATCGTACCAAACGCCATCTGTTTGACCATCAGCAAAAGTGTATTTAGTTATACCATTCCAAGCATTGATATTCGAATCCATAAATTTGTAAGTACTCCGAGAGTATACTTCTTTTGGCTCCACTTCGCCCCAAGCGTAATAGTTGCCGTACTCTTCGGGTTTAGTTGCTCCTACGTTGCAGGTTGCCCATTTTACGCTCAAGCCGAGGTCAACATATCCGTAGCCGTTTTCGGTACCTGTAGGGGCAGATACACTTCCACTACTATTATCCGTATTGGAGTTACCGCCATTCTGGTTGGTATCATTTCCCGTGTTGGAGTTACTGCCATTTTCTAACTCCTCAATACGATTTTCCAACTCCTCGATTTTGCTTTTTGTATCATTCTCACACGCAGTAAACACTGCCAGCATGCAGCACACGGCTGCCAAAAATCTTAAATGTTTCATCTTTTGTTTATTTTTTTAAATGTTAGTAAAAATGTTAATAATCACAGAACTAAAAGGTTTAAGAGTTTAAAGGTTTAAGTGTTCGGTTCGTTGGGGAACAAAAAAAGCCCCCTCTCGGAACACCGAGAAAGAACTGCTATGGTATTGTTCGCGAATAGGCAGAAATGCCCGAAACGCCCTATTTTCTGTGTGTGTGTGTGTGTGTATTTGGTAAGCTCGCTACGCTCGCAACAGCCCTCTCCACCATACAATATGTAGTAACACGCGTTTTCATCATCTTTACGACAACAAAAATAATTATTTTTGAAAAAACCTATACCTTTGCATAAAAAAATAAATGATTATGAAAAGATTTTTTGTGCTAAAGCAAGCCATTGTACTTTTTGTTTCCGTACTAACCGCCACTACCCTTTGTGCCAATGAGGTTTGTTACGAGATTGTGGAATACGACCAAGATGCCGACCGCTTTACACTAAAATCGTTCGGTGAGGCGCCAAGCGGCTCTTCGGCAGAGTTTTACAGCGAATACGGTGCCACCACAGGCAACAGATACAATCAGATACCGCGCAACAAATCGGCGGCATTCTACCTCGATGGTTGGCAGGGTTGCATCATCAACAGCATTACGTTCAACATGTGTTCAAACAACTCGAAAGGTGCTCTTGCAATCACGGTAACAGCCGGTTCGGTCGAAATTTTCAAAATGCCCGCCACCGACTTCAACGACGAAAATTGGTATGGCGAATGGGTGTCAAAAGATTTAGGCATTTATGTCGATGTAACAAAAGCAATGAGCTTAAATTACGAGATACAAACAGACGAAGAGGTGGAAATTCTAATTAAAGGCGGTACGCAAGAAGGGTCGGTGTATATCAACCGCATTGCCATCGACTACACTCCCGTGGCTGCCACCACCGAAAGTCCGATGGGCTATCAATACACCAAACTCGACAAAAACTCGACTTTCGAGGAGGGCGATATGGTTATCATCTATCGCAGCGGCTATGCTGCAGGCAACATCGACACGTCGGTTACCAATCCGTATATGGACGTTTACGGCGTAGCAAACACATCGAATGTGTACAAACCCGAACTCATGTATTTCACGCTCGGAAAAGAGGGCGATGCTTGGACTTTTACCAACCAATACAACCAAAAACTCGGAGCAAAAACGGAGAAACATTTGGTATGGGACACCGACAACACCTCTTGGAACATAACATTGACCTACAATGGAGCCGAAATAACAAACACCAACGCCGGCTGCGGCACCATACGCTACAATACACCGACAGGCAGTTATGCACGTTTTTCAAATTATACGTCAAACACACTTCCGCTGCCCTTTCTTTACAAACGTGTGAAGCAAAACGAGCCGACACAAGCAACAGCCATACAGCTCAATGCCACAAAAAAGTCGTTGACACTATGTCAAGATACCGCAGTGCTGAAAGTTGCCTTCACCCCGAAAACAACCACCGACCAACGCATCGTATGGGAGGTGTCGGACGAGTCGGTTGCCACCGTCCGCAACGGCATTGTTCGCCCCATATCCAAGGGGACGGCTACGGTTTACGCCCGCACCACCGACGGAAGCAATTTGGAGGCGAATTGCACAATCGAAGTGACGGAATGCGAATCGGCATTGGAAGTTGTAGAGGTAACTCCACCTTTTTATATAGAAAACGAAACATTGCACTTCAACCTCCCCAAAGAACAACTTGTAGAGATTTTTACGGCAAACGGACAACTCGTTGCCAGCGAGAAAAGAAAAGGAGCTTTTCAAATAGCCCTAAAAACAGGAGTTTATATTGTACGAATAGCTTATCAATCCATAAAAATCACTATTTAACCCCTTGCAGCGAACGAATATGGCGAGAGAATATGTTCAAACGTTTTTTTCGCTACCTTTGCACCCGAAAAATTTAGAAGAATATGGCAGAATTAAAAGACTTAACAAAACGTAGCGAAAACTACTCACAATGGTACAACGAATTGGTTGTCAAAGCCGATTTGGCAGAGCAATCGGCAGTGCGAGGCTGTATGGTTATCAAACCTTACGGTTACGCTATTTGGGAAAAAATGCAACGACAACTCGACGATATGTTTAAAGCAACAGGGCACGTCAATGCCTATTTCCCGCTTTTAATTCCCAAATCGTTTCTCAGTCGTGAAGCGGAACACGTCGAGGGTTTTGCCAAAGAGTGTGCCGTAGTAACGCACCATCGTTTGAAAACGTCGCCCGACGGCAAAGGCGTTGTAGTTGACCCCGAAGCCCGTTTGGAAGAGGAACTTATCATTCGTCCCACATCGGAAACCATCATTTGGAACACCTACAAAAATTGGATTCATTCGTATCGCGATTTGCCTATTTTGTGCAATCAATGGGCTAACGTAATGCGTTGGGAAATGCGTACACGTCTGTTTTTGCGTACAGCCGAATTTCTTTGGCAAGAAGGGCACACGGCTCACGCTACCCGCGAAGAGGCTGAAGCCGAAGCCGTAAGAATGCTGAACGTTTATGCCGATTTTGCCGAAAAACACATGGCTCTACCCGTCATCAAAGGCATCAAATCGGCAAACGAACGTTTTGCCGGAGCATTGGAAACCTACACGATAGAAGCCATGATGCAAGACGGCAAGGCGTTACAATCAGGTACTTCGCACTTCTTGGGTCAAAATTTTGCAAAGGCTTTCGATGTGCAATTTATCAACAAAGAAAACAAAGCCGAATATGTTTGGGCTACGTCGTGGGGCGTATCTACGCGTTTGATGGGTGCGCTTATTATGACACACAGCGACGACAACGGATTGGTGCTTCCTCCTACATTGGCACCTATTCAGGTGGTCGTTATTCCTATCTATAAAAACGAAGAACAACTGCAACAAATCGACGAAAAAGCCGACAAAATCATTGCGGGACTTAAAGCACTCGGCATTTCGGTAAAATATGACAATGCCGACAACAAACGCCCCGGGTTCAAATTTGCCGACTACGAACTGAAAGGCGTGCCGGTACGTTTGGCTATTGGCTGTCGCGACATCGAAAACAACACGGTAGAGATTATGCGTCGCGACACTCTCGAAAAACAGACCGTATCGTTTGATGGTATCGAGCTGTATATCAAACAACTATTGGACGAAATTCAAGCTAACATCTATCAAAAAGCACTTGCGCTCCGCCAAAGCATGACTCGTGAGGTCAATTCTTACGAGGAATTTAAAGAGGAAATCGAAAAAGGAGGATTCTTGCTTTGTCATTGGGACGGCACTCCCGAAACCGAGGAGAAAATCAAAGAAGAGACAAAAGCGACCATCCGCTGCATTCCGCTCGACAGCGACAAAACGCCGGGTAAGTGTATGGTTACGGGTAAGCCATCGGCTCAACGTGTGATTTTTGCCAGAAGTTACTAAATCAGCGTTTCAATTTAAAAAATCGAATCATCATATCGGCACACTCCGCTGCTTTTACACCCGAAACAACCTCTGTTTTCGGGTGTAAAACCGATGGGGAAAACAACGAATATCCTCGTTTTTCATCTTTTGCGCCATATACTATTCTGCCTATGTGAGCCCACCCCAAAGCTGCACCGCACATGACACAAGGCTCTATGGTAACATAAAGCGTACAATCGTTTAAGTACTTACCACCCAAGGCATTGGCAGCAGCCGTAATAGCCTGCATTTCGGCATGAGCCGTAACATCAACCAACCTTTCGGTCAGGTTATGCGCTCGGGCAAGTATCGCATTTTTATAGGTAATGACCGCCCCTACCGGTACTTCTCCCTTATCAAAGGCTTTTTGGGCTTCGATTAAGGCCTGCGACATAAAATATTCATCGGTATATATTTCCATAACAGACATCTTTTGGAACAAAGATAGCATCAAAAAACGGATTATCGGCAAGACGCAAGGTTTTGCTTTTTTCAATATTTTTTTATTTCTTTGCGAAAACAAAAAAAATATGGCAGAAAAAAATATCAACTCGGGCATCGTCTATAATATGCTCGCCACAGGGAGTAAAATTAAAGGCGATTTTTCGTCGGATAGCGATTTTCGCATCGATGGCATTTTCGAAGGCAATATCTCTTGTAAAGGAAAGGTTATTATTGGCACAAATGGCGTCCTCATCGGCAATTTGACATGTACGAATGCCGAAATTATGGGTACTACCGAAGGAACTCTTACAATTTCGGAAATGCTTTCGCTCAAATCTACGGCAAAAGTCAAAGGCGACATCAAAACCAAAATACTAATGATAGAACCAAAAGCTGTGTTTTGCGGAACTTGCGATATGGAAACACCTAAGAAAAATGACACAAAATAACAGCACAAAGGGCACTTCGGTGTCCTTTTTATTTTCTTATAAGTTCAAAAAAGTCGTCTAACAATTTCGACCCCAGCAGTCTTAACGAAAGAAAATAAAACAAACCACCCGCAAACACTTGTATAAAAAACAGACAATAAATGTTGATGGACATCATCGACAATAGTTTGATAAGCCCGAACATCAGCATTGCCACAAGAAAATAAGGCAACACATCGTGCAGTTGGCTAAAAAAACGGTAACCGGTCTTTTGCACAACCAAAATCATATCAATCAACAACGAAGCAACAGTCGCTATCAGAAAACCATAAAGCATCTGCATAATATCGTTGTGCAGAAAAATCAACATAATAACAACCAATCCGTTGCGTATCATTTCCAAACCGAAATTCCATTTTGGGAAACCCTTGACGGTAAGAATGTTAAGTGCCAATGTATGGAATGGATAAAAAATTCCGGCTATCAGAAGCAATTTAAAATAAGCGGCTATCGGCAACCATTTTGCAGATAAAAACACTTCAATAAAACCCTCGGCAACCGCCATCAATCCTATCATTATAGGAAAAGTAAGCAGTGCCGTTATACGAACAAGTTTTCTGAAATAAAGCAGCTGACGTGTCGCATCTCCATTCAATTTTGAAAGCACGGGATAGGCTACCGATGTAAGTGTAGCTGTGATAACCGAACTTGGAATTTGCTGATATTTATATGCTTGCGAATAATATCCCAAATCCTCCACTTGATAAAAACGACCGATAATGAAATTGTAGATGTATTTTACAACGGTGGTTACAACGCTTGTTAATAACAAAAAGGAACTAAATGAAAACAACTCCTTTATCACCGAGAAATCGGGACGAACCGAAATACGCCACTTACTGAAAATCCATAGCAATAAGGATTTTAATGATACCATGATAATCTGTTGCCAAGCCAATGCCCAATAAGACAGTCCAAAGAAAACAATCAACAATATCGTACAAACACCCGATACCACAACCGCTATCAGATTGACCTTTGTCAAGAGCTTAAAACTGAGTTCTTTTGTCAGAATCACATTTTGCACCAACCCGAAGGAATTGATGATAATGGCTAAAAACAAAAAACGGGACAACGAGCATAGTTCCGGCATCCGAAAATACTCGGAAATAATCGGCGCCGATACAAACAATATCCCGTAAATGAGCAAACTCAACAAGATATTGAAATAAAAGGTAGCAACGTATTCGGAATCGGTATTATACTTCCGACGCACCAATGCAGCCGTGAATCCGCTCTCTATCAACGCATTGCTCAAAATAGTAAAGATGGCGAGAGCCCCCATCAATCCAAAATCGCGTGGCGATAGCAAACGTGCGGTAACAATGCCTACAAGAAATGCCACAAACTGAACGCCGATTTTGTCAAACGCACTCCATAGCAACGAATAAAAAGTCTTTGTTTTTAAATTTTCCGACATACTCATTTCACTAATTGTGGATAATAAGTATCACGAACATAAGTAAATGTCGGAGCTATTGATAATATTTTTTGACACACTTCCTTTGCCTTTTTTTTTTCTCCCTGCTTATCGTATGCTTGAGCATAACAAAGCATGGTTGCAACATAGTTCCAGTTATTGTTTACCAAATTCTTCTCTTCAAATGCGTTTATCGCTTTTTGAAAATACTCTAACGCTTTTTTCTTCGAGCCGCCAAACATTGCAGGACTATAAAATTCGACATTCCCTTTCAAACTCAAAGCCAACGGATTATTTTCGTCGGTTTGCACAGCTTTATTGGAAAATTCGATAGCTCTTGATGCATAAGTGGCAAACTTCCATCTGTTAAATGACAGGCAATAGGCATTATATGCAGAGCGATAGACAAAAACCGAAGAAGTCTTACCTTCTTTCTCTTCAAGCATATCTATGTGTCGGGCAAATTTATCCAAATACAATTTGGCTTCTTCGTCCTCTTTTTTATCCAAACACCAGGGTATGTAACCGTATTCATAATTGGTAATCTGCTTCAGCAAATCCAGCGACATGTCCGATTTTTCGGCCAATCGAAGAGCCTTTCCCCAGTAACTTAAATCACCCGACAAATAGGCCTTAAACATCAAATTATGATTTATTTGTGCTGACAACAGCAAAAAAGGATAAAAACAAGTGCACAATGAAACTATCTTTTTCATATTTGCCATATTAGAAAATTGCGACAAAAATACATCTTTTTTATCTTCCGACCATTGCAAACACCACGAAATACATCATCTTGAAACGTAACACAAAAAATTAAATCTCTTTTATTATGCAAGAAATCAAATTTAATCTGTATCTTTGCAAGCCTATAAAAAATTTTTCAAAAACATTAATTTATTTAATAATGAACGTTTTACGAACAGACATTGACGCAGTAAATGCAAAACTGACAGTTCAAATTGCAAAAACTGATTGCAACGAAGATTTAGAGAAAGAGCTTCGTAGTTATAAAAAGAAAGCCAATATTCCAGGATTCCGTCCCGGTATGGTTCCGATGGGAATGATAAAAAAAATGTATGGAAAATATGCATTAGTCAACATTATAAATCAAAAAATTTCCGACTCTCTTTATCAATACATAAAAGATAACGATCTTCAAATACTCGGTGAGCCATTGCCAAACGAAGAAGAACAAAAAGAGATAAATCTTGACACAGACGAATCTTTTGAATATGTATTCGACATTGCCCTTGCTCCTGAAATCAATGTAACACTTGATAAAAAAACGAAAATCACCTACTACGACATAGAGGTATCTACAGAAATGATTGACAATCAAGTAAAATCTTACACAGGGCGTTTTGGTAGTTACGAATCTGCCGAAAATGCCGAAGAAAAAGATATGATAAAGGGTTCGGTGAAAGAAACAAACGGCTCAATAGAGGTTGCAGATGCAGTACTCTGCCCCGCTTACATGAAAGACAAAGAACAAGCCGCTCTTTTTGTTGGAGCAAAAAAAGCCGATAAAATCGCATTCTCACCAAAAAAAGCATACGAAGACAATGAAGCAGAAATAGCTGCATTTCTAAAAATCAAAAAAGATGAGGTTAAAAACATCTCTGACAATTTTGAGTTTACCATTAACGAAATCACTCGTTACAAAGAGTCTGAAATCGACCAATCGTTGTTCGATAAAGTTTTTGGAGAAAACAGCGTAAAAGACGAAAACGAGTTCCGTGAAAAAATAAAAGAAAACATTAAAGAGTCGTTAAAAAGCAATAGCGAATACAAGTTTGCATTGGATGCAAAAGCGGCATTAACAAAAAAATTAGACAAAGTAGTTTTCCCTGAAGCATTTTTAAAACGTTGGGTATTGGCAACTAATAAAAATATGAGCGAAGAAACTTTGGAGAAGGATTTTCCCTCAATGCTTACCGAATTGAAATGGCAGGTTGTTTGCGATAAAGTCGCCAAAGAGAATGAAATAAAAATTGAAGAAAACGACGTGATCGAGCAAGCTAAAATTGCTACAAAGGCACAATTTGCACAGTATGGAATGATGAATATTCCCGACGATGTGCTTGACAACTATGCAAAAGAGACCTTGAAAAAAGAAGATGCAAGGAAACGCTTATTGGAGAAAGCCCTTGAAGACAAAATTTTAGCAGCCATAAAAAGTGCTGTAAAAGTGGAAGAAAAATCCATCTCGATCGACGATTTCGGCAAGTTGTTCGAAGAGAAGAAATAATTGTTTTGTTTTCATTTTTGTTCAAGCCTTGTAGATTTTTTACAAGGCTTTTTTCATACCAAAAACAATTTTCGAATAGAGATTTGGTAATAAAAAGAAAACCAAGTATTTTCGTAACGATTTCATACCCTTAAAATGAGCAAAAAAGCAATTGTTGTAGGTGCCGGACCTGCAGGTCTTACTGCTGGTTTTGAACTATTAAAGCAAACAGATATAAAACCATTGCTATTTGAGTCGTCGAACGAGATAGGAGGCATTTCTCGTACAATAGTTCACAACGGAAATAGAATGGATATCGGTGGGCACCGTTTTTTCTCCAAAAATGACACAATTATGAATTGGTGGCAAAACATTATGCCGCTACAAGGTGCACCTGCGCTCGATGACCTATTGCTCAAAAGAAATAAGAAACTAAAAAATGATGGTCCGAATCCTCAAGAAGAAAACAATGTCATTCTTCTTCGCCAAAGAATATCAAGAATTTTTTACTTGAAACGTTTCTTCGATTACCCTATTTCCGCCAAGCCACAAACATTTATCAATTTAGGAATAAAAAACACGTTGCAAATTTTAGGCGGTTATATTCATTCCTTGATAAAAAAACGTCAGGAAATCTCTCTTGAAGACTTTTATATCAATCGGTTTGGTCGTCCTTTGTATAAAATATTTTTTGAAGACTATACACAAAAAGTTTGGGGCATACATCCTTCACAATTGGGAGCCGACTGGGGTGCTCAACGTGTAAAAGGACTTTCTGTTCTTTCCATCGTAAAAGATATTTTAAAAAAGCCTTTTAGGGACAAAAATCTACAACAAAAAGACACGGAAACCTCTTTAATTGAACAATTTATATATCCCAAATTTGGACCGGGTCAGTTATGGGAAAATGTAGCAGGAATCATTTCCGAAAAAGGAGGTGTCGTCAAAAAAAATGCCACTGTCGTTGACATCAACGTAGCACAAAATCGCGTTCATTCGGTCAATATCGACGAAGGAGGACATATCCATACCGAATTTTGCGATTATCTGCTTTCTTCGATGCCACTGAGAGACCTCATCAATGCAATAAAAGGAGTGGAAATACCCGACGAGGTTAAAAATATTGCACAAAATTTACCTTATCGAGATTTTATATCGGTAGGTGTCCTTGTAAAAGAATTAGCAATTGAGAATCGTACTAAAATAAAAACCTACAAAAACCGCATTCCCGACACTTGGATTTATATTCAGGAGCCAAATGTCAAAATCGGACGCATTCAAGTGTTCAACAATTGGTCGCCCTATATGGTCAGCGACTACGAAAACAGCATTTTTTTAGGATTAGAATATTTTTGCACAGAAGGCGACGAACTATGGTTAATGCCTGAAAGTGAGTTTATAAATATGGCTATCAATGAGTTAGAACAGATTCATTTTGTAAAAAAAGAAAATATCATTGATACCATTTTGGTAAAAACCCCGAAAGCATATCCTGCTTATTATGGAAGTTATTACGAACTCGACAAGGTAAAAACATTTTTAGATACCATCGAAAACCTTTATTGCATCGGTCGCAACGGACAACATCGCTATAACAACATGGACCATTCTATGCTGACGGCAATGGAAGCAGTGAAGAATATCAGAAACAATTCTTCCGATAAAAGTAACATTTGGAATATCAATACTGAAAGTGATTATCATGAGCAAAAATAAAAAAAGCAAGTATGTTACAGAGCCAATTGCTCCTAACTATACCTCTCCAAAAGAATCTTTTTTCAAACAACTTCGTTACGGAACTTCAAACAAGGCACAATGGATACCCGTATTAGGTATGTTTTTATTCGGACTTTTCTGTCTAATATACTTTCCGATAACGGCATCCGACTTTGCCATATCCGGCGACGAAATAATTGATGATACCCAATCGTCCTATGTTCTCAATTATTTCAAAACAGGCGACAAAACGGCTCTTGAGCAGCCCAAAACAAAACTTCATTTGTATGGTAGCGAAATTCAAATCGTGATAAAATATTTATCAGATTTATTCCATATTGAAGATGTTTACGCATTCCGACATATCTGTTGTTCGTTGATTGCTGTTTGGGGAATTTGCGTTGCCGGATTACTCGGCTTTAGAATCGGTGGAGGGCTATGCGGACTTCTGACTATGATTTTGCTGTTTTTTACACCTCGATTTTTCGGACATGCAATGAACAATTTGAAAGATTTGCCTTTTGCTGTAGGTTACCTTGTTTCAAATTACTATTTCATTCGCTTTTTTGATCATTATCCAAAAATCAAAGCAGGTTATCTGTTTGGTGTATTAGCAGGATTGTTTTTATGTTTAGGGACTCGTTCTGGTGGGCTGATGCTCTATCCGATGTTATTCATGTATGCGGGGCTTTATTATATACGATTGTATGGCATCAAAGAAGCTTTTCGCATAAAAAAACATTTCGCCGATTTCAGCAAAATACTTTTAATCGTACTACTTATTTTCTTAAGCGGATACGTCATTTCCATTATACTTTGGCCATGGGCTTTACAAGACCCTCTGCACGCCATGACGAAATCGTTAAAAGAGTTCACTAACATTGGAACTTCTATAAAAACGATTTTTGAGGGGAAACAAATGATGTCAAACATGCTTCCGGCAGCCTATGCACCCAAATATTTATTGATAGCGACACCCCTTGTTATATTGACAGGCTTGTTTGGAAGTCTTATTTATTTAGGAATCAAACGTGAGAAATTCTCGTTAGATATATTCTTTATCCTTTTCTGTCTGTTTGCTCCGTTGTGTTATGTCGTATATAAACATTCCAATCTTTATGGCGGCATTCGCCATCTGCTGTTTTTATTCCCCTTAATGGCAATCATGGCCGGTTATTTTTGGAGTTCTATGATACAAACCTCCACAAAATGGCTAAACATACTCTCTTTATGCCTATTTATAGGATTATTAGCACTTCCGATTCGGCACTATGCAGCAAATCACCCTTACGAATATATTTATTTCAATGAACTTACCGGAGGTTTCAAAGGTGCCTATGGCGATTACGAATCGGACTACTATTTCAATTCTCTAAAAGCATCTGCCGATTTTTTGAAAAAAAACAAAGAAATACTGCAGGGCAAAAATGTTATAATTGCCACAAATCATAGTTCCATAATGCAACAATATTTTCGTAATTATCCAAATGTAAAAATCATTTACTCGAAATATTATGAAAAATATTCCAAAGAATGGGATTATGCTGCCTTTTCAAATGTTTATATCAGTTTATTTCAGCAAAAAAACGGCTTGTTCCCACCTGAAAATACGATTCTAAACGAAACTGTTGACGGGAAGTCTGTCGGATGTTTGATAAAACGTAGTGATAAAGATAAACTCGCCGAAGCATTTAAAGGTATCAATACCGACAAAGAGAAATCCATCCGTATTTTTGAAGATTATTTACAGCAACACCCTAATAACGAAGAAGTTTGTTGTGCTTTGGTAAAAATCTATTATTTACTTAACGACTATGAAAAAGTAGATTTTTATGCACAAAAAGCATTAAAACTAATGCCTAATTATAATGAGGTTTTATTCTACTTAAGTTATTCTCAAATCAAACAAAAGAAATTCTCTGTTGCCGAAAAAAACATAGCTTTAATGCTTAACGAAAACGAACTATCGCCCGATGCCATATTTCTTCGTGCCAACATAAAAGCGGCAAAAAAAGAATATCAAAATGCTTTGAAAGACTTGGATTATGTGATAAATCGAAAACCAAAAAATGTTGAGGCTTTTATTCTTGGTATGCGCATTCTTGAAAACCTGAACGAATGGGATAAAGTAGAATTTGCAGGGCTAACTGCCTTAAAATTTCATCCGAATAATGTAAAAGTTGTTACTATGATAAGCAACGCCGTTTGTCATCAAGGGCGTTACGACGAAGCCGAACAATGGTTGGCAAAAGCAATGACCATACAACCGACCTATTATGAAATATACAAAGTACGTGCACGTATTTGTCTCAACCGCAACGATTTACAAGAAGCCTACAATATGCTTTCCATGCTTACAAATTTAACTACCGACTCCGACTTATACCTTGTTAGAGCCATCTATTATATGCAATCGGGTGATTCAAATTCGGCATTGCAGATGGCACAACAAGCATTAGCCACCGATGCAGATAACATGGAAGCAAAACTCTTTATCAACAACTTGCAATAAAACAGAATTACTCTTCGGAAAGCATATTTTCAGGTAATGTTTTTTTGGGAGCAAGCCCCAATTCTTTCATCTTCTCAAACCGCGTTAAAAGATTGCCGTTCCCCTCTTTCAATTGTTTCTGAGCATCTGTATAAGTTTTTTGAACGGTTTGAAGTTGCGCCCCTATCTTTATAAAATTTTCCGAAAACGTTACCATTTTTTCGTAAAGCGCATTTCCAGCCTCTACTATTCGTTGTGCATTTTGCTCTTGACGAAAACGTTGCCATAAGTTACCGACCATATAAAGCATTCCCAACAAATTCGTTGATGAAGTCAAAAACACTTTTTTGGACAAAGCATAGTTCCAAACATCGCTATCATGCTGTAAAGCAAGCATATATGAAGCTTCGTTGGGGATAAACATCATTACATAATCAAGTGAATACGGGTCGTGCTTCGAATAGTCTTTTTCACTTAACTCGTCTATATGTTTTCGCACCGATTTCAGATGCTCTTTCAAATAATTCATCTTGAGTGTTTCATCTGTTTCTGTCATGTAATTGGAATAAGCAGTAAGCGATACTTTCGAGTCGATTATCACATCTCTTTTGTCAGGAAAACGGACAATAATATCAGTGCGTAAACGAGCATTGTCATCACCTACAAGGTTCTTTTGTACAAAATACTCCACATCACGTTTCAGACCGACACTTTCGAGCATTCTTTCCAAAATCATTTCACCCCAATCCCCTTGTGTTTTAGAATCACCTTTCAATGCTCGTGTCAAATTGAGAGCATCTTCGCTCATCTGTCGGTTCAGTTCTTTCAGATGTTTCAGTTCCGTATTCAAAGAAGAACGTGCTTCGGTATTGTCTTTATGAACCACTTCTATGCGTTCCTTAAATATTTTCAAATTCTCATTCAAAGGGGTCAATATCGAATTCAATCGTTCCTTATTCAGTTCGGCAAACGATTTGGATTTATCTTCCAAAATGCGATTGGCAATATTCTGGAACTCCGTTTTCAATGCGTTTTTCTGCTCTTCCCAATTTTTTTCCTGCTCTTTTCGTATCGTATCGAAACTTTCTTCTTTCAAACGCAATTCATTTTCAGAGCGTTCTTGCTGTTCTTTCAGTTGTGTTTGCAAACGCATATTTTCAAGTTCCATATTTTGTAACTTTTCAGCCGCACTTTGCAATTTTTGCAAATTAACCTGCTGTAAGTCAAACTCTTTTTGCAATGTCAGCAATTGCATATTCTTCTTTTGCAAGCGTACAAAAAACAACACCCCAACAATGATACCACCCAATAAAACACCCAAAATAATATACCACACTATCATCATACAAACTATTTTTTTATCGTTTACAAAATTAAATTTTATAAGATTCTCAAATAAAAAAACGACCCTTTTTTTTCACGTTTTTTTCTTTGTGATTTCAATTTTAAAGATTTACTTTTGTATGTTTATCCAAAACGAAATATATTATAATTTTCTATAATTTAATTTTATATGGCAAATAAAGAAAAATTGTTCACTGATTTTCCTCCCGTTTCTACAAGCGAATGGAAGGAAAAAGTCATTACCGACTTGAAAGGTGCCGACTTTGACAAAAAATTGGTTTGGAGAACCAAAGAAGGGTTTAACGTTCAACCTATGTATCGTTCAGAAAATCTTGAAGGCATCAATGTTGAAACCTTACCCAATGAATTCCCGTTTGTGCGCGGCACCAAGGCTGACAATGTGTGGCTGGTTCGTCAGGACATCGATGCAAAAGATGCCAAGGCGGCTAACGCCAAAGCACGCGACATTTTGAACAAAGGCGTCGATTCGCTGGGATTCAAAATCGACAAACAACAACTCGACAAAGCCTACATTGCGACATTGCTCGACGGCATTCACGCCGATTGCATCGAACTGAATTTCGATGTGTGCGGCGGCAAAGCAGTGGAACTCGTCGGATTGTTGGCCGACTATTTCGCAGAGAAAGGTTACGACTTGAACTCCTTGCGAGGCAGCATCAATCTCGACCCGATGAACGCCATGTTGCGTCGCGGCAAAAAATTGTCGGCCGAACAGGTTGCCGGCAAAGTGGCTCAAATGGTAGAAGCCGGCAAACGTCTGCCCGCCTACAAAGTGGTGTGTGTCAATGCTGTCAGCCTGAACAACGCCGGAGCCTCTTGCTCGCAGGAACTCGGCTATGCGTTGGCTTGGGGCGCACAATACCTCGACATGCTCACCGATGCGGGTCTGTCGGTTGACGAAGCCGCAAAAGCCATCAAATTCAACTTTGGCGTGGGCGGCAACTATTTTATGGAGATTGCTAAATTCCGTGCCGCACGCATGTTGTGGGCAATGATGGTGAAAGCATACGAACCGAAATGCGATTGTGCCGCCAAAATGCACATTCACGCCGAAACATCGCTGTTCAACAAAACGGTGTTCGATGCGCACGTCAACTTGCTGCGTACCGAAACCGAAGCCATGAGCGCCGCCATTGCCGGTGTCGATTCGCTGACGGTGCGCCCGTTCGATGTAACGTACAAACCTTCGGACGATTTTTCGGAACGCATCGCACGCAACCAACAGTTGTTGCTCAAAGAGGAATCGCACTTCGACAAAGTAACCGACCCCGCAGCCGGTTCGTACTACATCGAAAATCTGACGGCCAACATTGCCGATCTGGCTTGGAAACATTTGCTCGACATTGAAGAAAACGGCGGATTTTTTGCCGCTGTCGAGAGTGGTCGCGTGCAAGCCGACATGAAAGCCACGGCCGAAGCGCGCCTCAAAGCCGTTTCGACACGCCGCGAAGTGTTGCTCGGCACCAACCAATACCCGAACTTTAACGAAGTGGCCGGCGACAAAATCGTCGAATCGGCTTGCTGCTGCCAATGCGGTTGCACCGCCGAGGCCGGACTCGACACCTTGCCGCATGTGCGTGCAGCGCAAGAGTTCGAAGCCTTGCGCCTCGAAACCGAACGCTCAGGTCGCCGTCCGAAAGCATTTATGCTGACCATCGGCAATTTGGCTATGCGGTTGGCGCGCGCACAGTTCTCGTGCAACTTCTTCGCTTGCGCAGGCTACGAAGTGATTGACAATCTCGGATTTGAAACCGTTGAAGACGGCGTTGCTGCCGCACGCAAAGCAGGGGCCGACATCATCGTGCTCTGCTCGAGCGACGACGAATATGCCGAACTTGCTCCCGCTGCCTACAAAACCATCGGCGACGGAAAAGAAATCTTCGTGGTAGCCGGCGCACCTGCCTGCATGGAAGATCTGCAGAAACTCGGCATCGAACACTTCATTCATGTGCGAGTTAATGTATTGGAAACATTGAAAGCATTTAACAACCTTCTAATCAACAAGTAAGCGATGAAACCTAATTTTAAAAATATTGATATCAAAAACATAAAATCTTCTGGAGCGGCACCTCAACTTGGTGAAAATTGGAATACTCCCGAACAAATAGCGGTTAAAACCATCTATACAAAAAAAGACTTGGAAGACTTGGAACACCTTGAATATGTTGCAGGACTTCCACCATTTTTGCGTGGTCCTTATAGTGGAATGTATCCTATGCGCCCTTGGACTATACGCCAATACGCAGGCTTCTCTACAGCAGAAGAGTCAAACGCTTTTTATCGTCGTAATTTAGCATCCGGTCAAAAAGGATTATCGGTAGCATTTGACTTGGCCACACACCGCGGTTACGATGCCGACCACGAACGCGTCGTTGGCGACGTGGGCAAAGCCGGCGTTTCTATCTGCTCGGTCGAGGACATGAAAGTGCTGTTCGACGGCATTCCGTTGAATAAAATGTCGGTTTCGATGACCATGAACGGCGCCGTGCTACCCATTTTGGCATTCTACATCAACGCCGGACTTGAGCAAGGCGCAAAACTCGAAGAGATGGCAGGTACCATTCAAAACGACATTCTGAAAGAATTTATGGTGCGCAACACCTACATCTATCCGCCTAAATTCTCGATGAAAATCATTGCCGACATTTTCGAATACACTTCGAAAAATATGCCGAAATTCAACTCGATTTCTATTTCGGGTTACCACATGCAGGAAGCCGGTGCTACAGCCGACATCGAATTGGCCTACACCTTGGCCGACGGACTTGAATATTTGCGTGCCGGTATAAACGCCGGCATGGACATCGATGCGTTTGCACCACGTCTGTCGTTCTTCTGGGCTATCGGTACGAATCATTTCATGGAAATAGCCAAGATGCGTGCCGCGCGTATGTTGTGGGCTAAAATCGTAAAACAATTCAACCCGAAAAACCCGAAATCGTTGGCTTTGCGTACACACTCGCAGACGTCGGGTTGGTCGCTCACCGAGCAGGATCCGTTCAACAACGTTGGTCGTACCTGCATCGAAGCCATGGGCGCCGCACTCGGTCACACGCAATCGTTGCACACCAACGCCTTGGACGAAGCCATTGCGCTGCCAACCGATTTCTCGGCACGTATTGCTCGTAATACACAAATCTATATCCAAGAAGAAACCAACATTTGTAAACAAGTTGACCCATGGGGAGGTTCGTTCTATGTAGAATCGCTTACCAACGACTTGGCACACAAGGCTTGGGAACACATCCAAGAGATTGAAAAACTCGGAGGTATGGCTGCTGCCATCGAAACAGGCATTCCTAAAATGCGTATCGAAGAAGCTGCTGCCCGCACGCAAGCTCGCATCGACTCCGGAGCTCAAAAGATTATCGGCGTAAACGAATATCGTCTTGAGCACGAAGATCCAATTGATATTCTTGAAGTTGATAACACAACCGTTCGCAAACAACAAATCGAACGCTTGAAACAATTGCGTGCCAACCGCAACAACGACGATGTGCAAAAAGCATTAGACGCATTGACTAAATGTGTGGAAACAGGCGAAGGCAATTTGCTTGAATTGGCAGTTGAAGCGGCACGTGTTCGTGCTTCGTTAGGAGAAATTTCCTATGCTTGCGAAAAAGTAGTAGGACGTTATAAAGCAACCATTAGAACTATTTCAGGAGTGTATAAAGCAGAAACAAAAAATGATGCAGACTTCCAAAAAGCCTGCCAAATGACAGCAGAATTTGCAAAGAAAGAGGGTCGTCAACCTCGTATTATGATTGCAAAAATGGGACAAGACGGACACGACCGTGGAGCCAAAGTGTGCGCTACCGGTTATGCAGATTGTGGCTTTGACGTGGATATGGGACCGCTGTTCCAAACACCGGCCGAAGCTGCCAAACAAGCTGTTGAAAATGACGTACATGTATTAGGTGTTTCTTCTCTTGCAGCAGGACACAAAACGTTGGTACCTCAAGTTATCGAAGAGTTGAAAAAACTCGGACGCGAAGACATTATTGTCATCGCAGGAGGTGTAATTCCTGCTCAAGACTATGACTTCTTGTACAAAGCAGGCGTAGCGGCCATTTTTGGTCCCGGCTCTCCTGTTGCAAAATCGGCTCGTACGATAATGGAAATTCTTTTGGAAGAGTAATTCTTATCCAACTTTAATAGAAAAGAGGTCATTCATCGAATGACCTCTTTTTTATCCATTTATTCGGTTTATTTAACATTACATAGCCATACCGCCATCTACCTGTATTACTTGCCCCGTAACGTAAGCCGCCATATCTGAAGCCAAAAACAAAGCTACCGAAGCTACATCGGAAGTAGTACCACCACGGCGAAGTGGAATTGAACGGCACCATTCTTCACGCACGGCATCAGGCAGTTTGGCTGTCATATCCGTTTCGATAAATCCCGGAGCAATGGCATTGGCTCGCACACCACGTGCTCCAAACTCTTGTGCTACCGATTTAGCAAGCGCTATCATGCCTGCCTTCGATGCCGAATAGTTGGCTTGCCCGGCATTGCCATGCACACCTACTACCGAAGCCATGTTGATAATGCTACCAGCACGTTGCGAAAGCATAATAGGAGCTACAGCATGAACAAAATTGAACGCCGATTTAAGATTGACATTTATCACATCGTCCCATTGCGATTCAGTCATTCGCAACATCAATCCATCTTTTGTAATTCCTGCATTATTTACCAAAATATCAATACGAGAAAAATCGGATTTCACCTGTTCCACCAGCAGTTTAACGGCTTCAAAATCAGCTACATTAGCTACATACGACTTGGTACGAACTCCCAGTGCTTTAATTTCATTTTCCAATGCGACAGCACGCTCATCTGCTTTTTGCACAACAAATGCCACATCGGCACCCTCTTCTGCATAACGCAAAGCAACGGCTCTTCCTATCCCTCGTGCAGCCCCCGTTACTATTGCAACTTTACCCGTTAATAATGCCATGATTAAATATCAAAATTTATATCCAAATCGTTGGTTGTTACATGATTATCACTCTCTTGATTTCTTTTAATAAAATCAATGACTTCACGCATTCCGTCCATAAACTTTTCAAAATCCTCCTTATAAAGGAAAATTTTATGTTTTTCAAACAAAACTTGCGAAGCATCATCGCCAACGACCTTTTTTTTACTTTCGGTAACAGACAAAAACATCTCCTCGTTACGACTTTTCTTAACATCCAAATAGTAGATGCGTTTACCCGCTTTTATTGCTTTTGAAAAAACAATTTCGCGCTCTGCCCTCTCTTGTTGAGGTTTTGTTACTTCTTCCATCAAATTTAAATTTATCGTTCAACTATTTAAATTCAACACAAAGGAATAAAAATTTATTTAATTTTAAAAATATTATCGCTAATGTAGGATTTTAAACACAAGCAACTTGAGTAACTCATTTTCGTTCATTATCAAGTCGCCAACACCCTTACTCCCTGCATCTGTTTCTCTGATATACGATATTATGCGAATAATTTTCGAAGTGTTATAACAAGTTGCTGCTTTCTGGTAAAGTGTAACAAAAAACGGATTTATTTTTAACGCCGAAGCTACATTCATCTTCGATTTATCCTCTAAAGATGAATAAATCAACAGATTCAAGAAAAAGTTAAAAACAACGGACAAAGTAACTACCAGAGGGTTAGCATTTTTATTTTGCCGAAAATAATCAACTATTCGATTTGCTTTTTCGATGTCTTTCACCGCCAATGCATCTATCAGTTCAAAATTGTTATAATCCTTGCTTATGCCTATATTCCGTTCGATATCGGCAGGCATCACCACAGCCCCTTGTGGCAAAACTATCTTTAATTTGTCAATTTCATTTGCAATTTTACTTAAATCGGAACCCAGAAAATTGGCTATGACATTTGCCGATTTTATATCAATCGAGAGTCCTTTTTCGCGAGCAATCTCAACCACCTTACCTGCCACCTGATTTTCATAGACTTTTTTCGACTCAAATACAGTACCCACCTTGTTCAAGGTCGTATAAACCGATTTCCGTTTATCCAAACTACCATATTTATAGCAAAATACCAAAACCGTACTCGACAAAGGATGCTGCAAATAAAAGTTCAATCGTTCCAACGATTTTAAATGTTGTGCTTCTTTTACAACCACAAGTTGTTTTTCAGACATCATCGGATAACGTTTGGCCAAATTTATTACGGAATCAATATCTACATCTTTTCCGTAAACAACTGTCTGATCAAACGATTTATTTTCCTCCGACACGACATGTTCAATCAAATAATCGGCAAGTTTGTCTATATAGTACGATTCTTCACCCATGAAAAAATACACAGGGCGAAATTCTCGCTTTTTAAATGACGACAATAATTGTTCGTATGTAGCAGTCGCTTCAGCCAAAACTCACTTTATTCAAACCGCAAATGCTTGATTGTTCTACTATTATTTTTAAGCGAACTCAACGATTTAACACCAATTTTCAGGTGTTCGTTTACAAAATTTTCGGTTACCCGCTTATCGCTTTCTTCGGTTTTGATGCCTGCTTCAAACATCGGCATGTCCGATACCAAAAGCAACGCTCCCGTTGGAATGCTGTTATAAAAACCTACACTGAACAAGGTAGCCGTTTCCATATCGACTGCCATTGCCCTTGTTTTACGCAACACATTTTTAAAAGCATCATCGTGTTCCCAAACCCGACGGTTGGTCGTATAAACTGTTCCTGTCCAATAATCTTTGCCAAAATCACGTATGTTTGACGACACGGAACGTTGCAAACTGAAAGCTGGCAAGGCAGGTACTTCTATCGGGAAATAATCGTTCGACGTTCCTTCGCCACGAATAGCCGCACTCGGTAAAATATAATCTCCAACCTGATTTTTATCTTTCAAACCGCCACATTTTCCCAAAAACAATGTCGCTTTTGGCTGAACAGCCGAGAGTAAATCCATTATCAATGCTGCATTAGGGCTTCCGATACCAAAATTGATAATCGTAATCTCGTCGGCCGAAGCATTGGGCATATTTCCCTCTTTACCATAAACAGGGACGTTAAACCATTCGGCAAAAAGTTCTACATAATGATTAAAATTTGTCAACAAGATGTATTTTCCGAATTCGTTCAGCGGACGTTTGGTATAACGTGTGAGCCAATTTTCCACAATTTCTTTTTTCGTTTTCATAAGCAAAAATTTATAATACCTATCTTTGCAAAGATAACAAAATGTTATGATAACACAGCACCTTAATTTTCCTGAATACGACTTCAAAATAAAAGGAATCAATGGGAGACCTTTTATCTTTGATAAAATAAGGAAACGGTTCGTGGCATTAACTCCGGAGGAATGGGTAAGACAAAACATGATCGAATTTTTAACCATTGAGAAAAAATACCCTTCCGGACGATTTGGAAACGAGGTAAAACTCAATATCAACGGGATGCCAAAGCGCTGCGACTCTGTTTTTTACGATGAAAAAGCGAACCCTCTACTCATTATAGAATACAAAGCTCCGCATATAAAAATAACCCAAAGCGTTTTCGACCAGATTGCAACATACAATCTGCCTTTACAAGCAAAATACATTCTTGTGAGCAACGGATTGGAACATTTCTTTTGCGAAATAGATTACAAACTTCACAAGTATATATTTTTCAACGAAATTCCGGCTTTTAACACGTTAATGAGTTCTGTCGTTTAGCACCGTAACTTCTACCGAAGTCCTTTCTACAACGACCTCTTCTGCAGGCAATTTATCCGGATTTCTTTCCAATGCTTCTTGCTTATTTTCTTTTATTCCGCACGAGGTAAGTAATATTGCGATTATTGCTATAAAAAACCTTGCCATCTCTTTTTTTTGATTTGTACAAAAATAGGGATTTCGATTTATTTTATTCTTTTCTCAAAGATTTTTTTTCTGTACAAAAAAAAATGTTTTAATTTGCAGAAAAATCATTTGAGATGAAAGAACTACTTAAAAATTTAGGGATTTTGTTTGTATTGGCAGGTGTTGTAATACTCATTGTCTACAACTATTCTGAGCAACAAAGTAATGGTTATTTATGGGCTGCAATCTCATGTATGGTTGTGGGATTGATAGGTCACATTGTTTTAAACAAATACATCAATTAAAACAATTTGAAATAATCAGGTAACATTTATTTACGGGATTTTTTCCGTAAATATTTTTATATGTTAAAAATTTAGATTATTTTTGCACGCTCAAATCAAGCAAGTGGATTAAATGAGAATTGACAAAAAAGAGTTACCCAACCGCATCAACGAGCACATCCATGTCAGAGAAGTGCGACTTGTAGGTGATAACGTAGAACAAGGTATTTACAGCATCGAAAATGCTCGCAATTTAGCAGAAGAACAAGGATTAGATCTTGTTGAAATCTCACCTAATGCGAATCCGCCTGTTTGTAAAATAATTGATTACCAAAAATTCCTTTACCAGCAAAAAAAGCGGGAAAAAGAATTGAAGGCGAAAGCGACTAAAATTGTAGTCAAAGAAATCAGATTTGGACCGCAAACCGATGACCACGATTACAATTTTAAGCTAAAACATGCACAAAGTTTTTTAAACGAAGGGTGTAAAGTTAAAGCTTATGTATTTTTCAAAGGTCGTTCAATTTTGTTTAAAGAGCAAGGTGAAGTGCTACTTCTTCGTTTTGCGAATGATTTAGAGGAGATTGCAAAAGTAGATTCGCTCCCTACGCTTGAAGGGAAAAGAATGATAATCATGCTTTCACCAAAAAAGAAATAATTTTAGGAACTATTAATTTTAAAATTGTAATAAAATGCCAAAGATGAAAACTAATTCCGGTGCAAAAAAAAGATTCGCTCTTACCGGAACAGGAAAAATTAAGTGTAAACACGCTTACAAAAGTCACATTCTGACAAAAAAGACGTTAAAACAAAAGAGAAACTTGACCCACACGGGAACAGTAAATCAAGCAGATGTAAAAAACGTAAAAGCTTTACTTGTAATTTAATTTATTATTAATCGAATGTTTAGCTGAAAGTTTGCAATAAAATGCGACGCTAACATTCTAAAAAACAAAAGAATATGCCAAGATCAGTAAATCATGTCGCTTCAAGAGCGAAACGTAAAAGAATCTTAAAATTAACAAGAGGTTATTTTGGTGCAAGACGCAATGTTTGGACTGTTGCGAAAAACACTTGGGAGAAAGGTTTGTTGTATGCATACCGCGATCGTAAAAACAAAAAACGTAATTTCCGTGCATTATGGATTCAACGTATCAATGCCGCTGCACGTTTAGAAGGTATGTCTTATTCAAAATTGATGGGCGCTATGCACAAAGCTGGTATTTCCATGAATCGTAAAGTGCTTGCCGACCTTGCAATGAACGAACCGGAAGCATTCAAAGCAATTGTAAACAAAGTGAAATAATTAATTTTTTTCAGAGTTTCTTCTTATTGGAGAAACTCTTTTTTTGTATCATACAAATACGCATTTTTACCATACCGAGGTTATCTTCACCGCAAAAAATTCTATCTTTGCGAGTGGTTTGCAGAGAAAAGAATGCAATACCCATTTTTTTGATTATAGCGTTTGCTATTGTTCATTCTGACGTTGAAATGTGGAAGTTTTAAACAGAAGGAGACACGAACAGTTGCAAGCGTCCGTGATGTGCATCGCGGGCGTCTTCTTGTGTTTTCTTCGGGCATCTTCCACAGCCTCAACGTCGAGCAAGTTACACTCGCGTTTTTTTTATTGTATGGAAAAAGAGATACACATCGGACAACTCATACACGACAAGCTCCACGAGCAAGGTAGAAGAGTTTCTTGGCTTGCCACCCAAATCTGCTGCGAACGCACCAATGTTTACATCATTTTCAAGCGAAAAAGCATCGATACCGAACTACGTCTGAAAATATCGAAAACACTCGGCTACAATTTCTTTTTGGGTTACGCCAAGCGACTTTGAAAGAGTTGTTTTTCGAATATTTTTCGACAATTCTTCGATTTTAATTCGACAACAACCTAAAAATCTATCTGCTTGGTAATCTAACTTTGCACATGTTTCTTAACATATATAGTACAATGAAAAAGAAACATTTTTTATTTGCTGCCTTGTTGGTGGCAGCAGTATGCGGAGCATGCAGCAAAGAAAAAGCTGCTTGCCAAAAAGTGATGTACAAGATAGGTGAAACCGAGGTAACGACCTATCAGTAGATGACCCGAACGGAGGCCGAAGCCACGTTCAGTAAGTACAGCGACGTGCGGATAGAAACGGAGAAAGCCGCTGACATGGAGTGTTTATTAAAAAATGAGGATAACAAATAAAAAAATAGAAGTAGTAATGAAAACATCGCTAAAACTTTTTACGCTTGCCCTTGTGGCATTGTTTGCCGTGTCGTGCAACAACAACGACGAATACGATATGCTGAACTCGCTTTGGCGCAACGTAACGCAAAACGAGGCGCGCATCGATGACCTTGAAAAGTGGTGCTCGCAAGCCAATACGAACATTACCTCGCTGCAAACCATCGTGAACGTGATAGAGAGCAACGATGTGGTAACCTCCGTTACTCCGATTATGGAAAACGGGGTGGAGATAGGTTACACGATTACGTTTGCCGACCACGACCCGATAACCATTTATCATGGGAAAGATGGTAAAAATGGTACTGATGGTAAAGACGGATCCAATGGTGCTGATGGCGCAAACGGACAGGACGGCGCTTCGCCCATAGTAGGCGTAGCCAAATACACCGACGGCGTGTATTATTGGACGCTCACTGGCGAATGTCTGCTAGATGCCGACGGAAACAAACTCCGCGTGAGCGGGCAGGTCGGCAGCGACGGCCAAAACGGACAAGATGGTGCTGATGGACAAGACGGCGTAACTCCTCAACTGAAAATAGAGGCCGACTATTGGTGGATTTCTTACGACAACGGCAACACATGGACGCAGCTTGGCAAAGCCAAAGGCGACAAAGGCGATACGGGAGCTGCGGGAGCCGACGGACAAGATGGCGACTCGATGTTCCAAAACGTAACGCAGGACGCTGCCAACGTCTATTTTACGCTTGCCGACGGCACTTTGATTACCATAGCCAAAGGCGGTGGCGGAGCCGATGACGGCGGATACATTTTTTCCATTACCTATATGCCAAATGGCGGTAAGGGTGACGTGGTAATAGATACTATTTTTTATGGCGAGTCATATTCTATTAGGGGTATTATTTATACAAAAGAAGCTTATTTTATTGGAAGTTGGAATACCGACCCCAATGGGAATGGTGTCGCTTTTAAAAGAGGAACTGTGATCAACTCTATTAGCCGAAATATTACCCTTTACGCACAATGGCGAGCCAATGATGGCATCGGAAATGGTTATGTTTGGATTGACCTTGGCTTGAGTGTGAAGTGGGCAACCTGCAACGTAGGTGCCACCTCGCCCGAAAAGTATGGCAACTACTACGCTTGGGGCGAAACCGAACCAAAGACGACTTACACTTGGGCTACCTACAAATGGTGCAACGGCAGTTATGATACCCAAACCAAATATTGCACAGATAGCAGTCGTGGCACCGTAGATAACAAAACCGTGCTTGAACTCGCTGACGACGCCGCTAATGTAAACTGGGGCGGTGCATGGCGTATGCCTACCGATGCCGAATGCCAAGAGCTAATAGATAACTGCACTTAGACTTGGACAAGCAACTATAACGGCATAGGCGTAAAAGGACGAATCGTAACGAGCCAAACCAATGGTAACCATATTTTTCTCCCTGCGGCGGGCCGTTATAGTGACGACGTGTTCCTCACAAAGGGATCCATCGGCCACTATTGGTCGAGTTCGATCGGCACGGACGACCCGTACAGCGCGTTTCGTGTGTTCTTCGGATCGGATGGTGTTTATAATAATGATAGACTCTACAGACGTTTTCGAGGCGAGTCAGTTCGCCCTGTAATGAAATAAACAGACAATAATAGTTAAAAAAGAGCTATTTATCTTTAAACACAACCTTTGGGTTGTGTTTTTTTTATAGTATCGCACAAATAAGAGAAGGAGTTTTTGTTTTAGGAAAAGCTTTTTCGTTACTTTTGTAGAATAATAGCAGAATGGTTTGTCGCTTGCTGTAACAGCAAGAGGAAAGTCCGGGCAACGCAGAGCACCATATTTCCTAACGGGAAGTTGGCCGCGAGGTCAAGGTAACGTAACAGAAAACAACCGCCAAGCGTTTTGGCAAGGGTGAAAAGGCGAGGTAAGAGCTCACCGTGACGATGGCAACATTCGTCAGCCGTACGTCCTATGGGTTGAAAGACCATGTATATCGACATGTGAGGGTTGCTCGCCCGAGTCGAGGGGTAGGTCGATAGAGATATGTGGCAACACATATAGTAGATAAATGACAAACACCTTCCATTTTAAGGTACAGAACCCGGCTTATAGTTCTGCTATTTTTTTATTGAAGACAATGAATCTAAAAATAAACATCATCGGCATTTTTTTAGCAATTTGCATTCTGTGCAAAGGCAACAACCCTACGTGGCAAGCAGATACGATGAAAACAAAGCTCTCGCTACTCGAACAAGCGGTTCCACTCCCCTTTCATACGCATTTATGCGAAAAGCCATGGGAAGGCACGGACAACGTTTCCGTTTTTTTTTATTACGAGCCTATTTTTGAGGAGACACTGAAAACGAGGAATCTCCCTTTGGAATTAAAATTCCTACCGATAGCACTAACAGAAATGAACAACGATTTCGACACAAACAATCGTTGTGGGATATGGTCTTTACCCGCTTTTGTAGCCATAAAATACGGTTTAACCGTTGCCAAAAATCATGATGAGCGATTCGACATTGTTGCAGCGACAAATGCGGCTGCGGCGTATTTAGAGGATTTGTATGTATTGTACGGCAATTGGTGGGCAGTAATACTCGCTTATGCAAACAGCCCTGCAGCCCTTAATGCTGCAACAATAAAGCATACCGACAAGAATTTAAATGTTTGGGATTATTATGAAATGAACCTATTGAACAATGTTGCCGTTATAAAAAACTTCATTTGCTGCATTTATGATTTTTCTACAAAAGAAAAAATGCAAACGGCACAAAAAGATTCGTGTGTCTTAATTGAAATACGGAAACCTGTTTTACGTTCGTTGTTCAACGATAGTTTACAGATAACACCCGATATATTAAGCAAATTAAATCCTGTTTTCAGAGGCGAAATCATTGTACCATCGGATAAACATGCGTTTTATATTCCCCACGAAAAAATCAATCTTTTTTCAAGACTTGAGGACACCCTTTACGACCTGACAGAACGATTTCTCCATGAAAAAAAGGAGCAAATCCCGACAGAGAAGCAACATGGTAAATCAGAGAAAACATACATCGTTCGTGCAGGCGATTCTCTCCACAAAATAGCACAATTATTCGGTGTTTCGGCGAATGACATTAAAAATCGGAACCATCTGAATACCGACAGAATTAACATAGGAGAAAAGTTGATAATTCCTTTGACCAATTCAAAATCAAGCACCGTTCAGAAAACAACTGCTGCCAATAGCCAAAATTCGGACAAAATCATTCATCGGGTACGCAAAGGCGAAACGTTAAGTGAAATTGCCATGCTATATCGTGTAAAAATCTCCGACATAAAACGTTGGAACAATTTGAAAAACGATTTAATAATTGAGAATCAAAAACTTATTGTCTATAAGCGATAAACAAGATGAAACCTTATAAAACACTGCTATTTATATTGTCCGTATTCCTTATATTAGGAATTATTTGGTTGTTTTTCCCGAAGAACAACCTGAAAATAAACGGATTAGAGATACGGTTCCCCTCTTATTCAAAATCCATTGCTCCCGATACGATTGTCAGAATTGATGTTGATTCTGTACTGCAAAATATTCAAGAGAGTTTTGTAATGACGTGTTCGGAATCTCAACTCGACACCTTGAACTATTTCCGTGATTTTCTCACAAAAAATCCAAACAGAATCTATTTGCCACACAACGATTATCAATACTTCGACACGCTATTCCATTTGCTCGAACAAAACAACGACACGATATACCGTATAATGCATTACGGCGATTCGCAAATAGAGTTAGACCGCATTTCGTCTGTGCTTCGCCAACGTTTACAAACTATTTTTTCGGGGAGTGGCGTCGGTATGATTCCTGCCATACAAAAAGTACCATCGGTGTCTATTTCGCAAAAAGCGTCAGGTAATTTCGCCCGTTATATCATTTATGGAGATTCCACTACTCAAAGAGCGCCACACTCTCGTTACGGCGTTATGGGACATTTTTCGGCTCTATCAGGAAAAGGCTCCATCACGTTTTCCGTTTCGAATCACATGTATGCCCAAGAAAAGGTAAAGCAAATATCTCGCATTTCCTTACTAATAGGAAACAACAGCCCTGATTTCAAGGCAAGTCTTCAATGCGACACATTCCCGTCTATGGTCAAATTGTGCGACGGGAAAGAGGGCGTTTCACTACTATCGTGGAGTTTTCCGCAAAACATACAAAAAGGCTATTTAACCTTGGAGGGCAATGCCGATATTTATGCCCTATTGTTAGATGGTGAGAACGGTATTGCCGTTGATAACAATCCGTTAAGAGGTTGTTCGGGAACTATTTTTACTAAAATAGACAAACGGATAATGCAAGAATCGTTCGAACTCCTCAACACCCGATTGATAATTCTTCAATTTGGGGGGAATCGTATGCCAAGCATTACAAACAAGGCGAGCATAAATGCCTATATGAAACAGATTGTACGACAAATTGACTATTTCAAAGAAGTGGCACCCAAAGCGAAAATATTATTTATAGGTCCTTCGGACATGGGCAAAAGCATAAACGGAGCTATCACTACCTATCCGATGCTATCGGAATTAAACGATTCCTTAAAATCGACAACACTACGCAACGATGTTGCTTATTGGGATATGTTTGATGTGATGGGAGGTGAAAATTCCATGATACGCTGGGTACAGCATCAGCCTCCATTTGCCACAACCGATTATATTCATTTCACACATCATGGTGCAAAAGAAATTGGCAATGTTTTATCGAAGTCATTCGAAACATACTACAACTTCTATCATTTACGGAAAGACCTTCCGAACGATTCTGTCATCAACTTTATAAAAAGCGACACCATTCAATGAAACTTCGACTGACCGCCATATTCTGCTTTTGTTACCTCTTTTTACAAGCACAACCCTTGATAAAACAAGTGGAGAACTACTCTTTTGCCCATTTCGAAAAAAACAGAATAGTTTATCCTTCCGATAGCACTTCGTTTGAATCCTTTTTCGATAAATTAGACCAACTTTTATTTACGGGAGAAGGCAATATCAATATCGTACACATTGGAGGTTCGCATGTTCAAGCAGGCGTATTCACCCAACAACTTCGTCAAAATATGTTATCGCTGACAGCCGGCATTGAGGCCAGTAGAGGGCTGATATTCCCTTTCTCGGCAGCCAAAACGAACAATCCTCCAAGTTTTAAAACACGCTATACGGGGAAATGGGTATCGTATCGGAACACACAAAGCAATCACGACAAAACACTTGGATTAACGGGAATCGCTATTTGCACAAGCGATACTAACGCTACCATTTCCGTTTCTCTCCGCGAACAAAACAACCTAATTGCCTCACAAAAACACCTTTTCAACACAATCACCGTTTTAGGATACTCCACAAACGACTCGCTATTCCCGATAATCAAAGCGAACGATACCATACAAGAACCTTTTCATAACAAAAAGAAAGGCACATATACATTTCATTTAGAGACATATACCGACTCCGTTTCGTTTGCAATGAACAAATGTAAGGGCGAATTTACGCTGACAGGAATTTTGTTGGAGAATAATTTCCCTGGTATTACCCTACATGGTATCGGCGTCAATGGAGCAAGCCTCAACTCCTATTTCCGATGCGAACGATTTTTGCAGGATTTAAATCTTATCAACCCCGATTTAATGATATTTGCAATTGGCATTAACGATGCCACAAGTGTCAATTTTGACGAAAGCATTTTCATTGCCAATTACGAGAAATTGATAAAACAAATTCAAGAACAATATCCGACATGTGCTTTTTTATTCATTACCAATAACGATAGTTTCCGTCATTATCGTCGAAGTTATCAGGTCAATCGAAATGGGGCGATTGTCGAAAAAGCATTCTTTCAGATAGCAGAAAAATACAATGGTGCCGTTTGGGATTTGTTCGACATCATGGGTGGACTGCGCTCAATGCAACAATGGGAAGACGAGGGGCTGGCTAAACGGGACAAAATACATTTCACAAAAAAAGGTTATACGTTGCTTGGCGATTTACTATACAACGCTATCATGGAAAGATATTTAGAACATTTACAATCGAAATTTAACAACTAACAGCAACTATCATGACGTTTTTGGAAATCATATCAGACTTTTTTGCAAAACTTTTTGCTTTCGATGAATCACATCCGTTGCTGTTCACACAATTCTACTTTTGGGCATTTTTTGCGATTGTTTTTGCTGTTTTTAGTTTGATAAAAAATAAAATTCTACTGCGGAACACGTTCTTGTTTTTCGTCAGTTTGTTTTTCTACTACAAAACAAGCGGATTGTTTACGCTAATACTTATTTTCGTCACCATTTATAATTTTTTTGCAGGGAAATGGTTGTATTCAAGGCAAAAAGAGTGGAGCAAAAAAGCGGTTATCATTACAAGTATCGTAGTAAATCTCGGCATCTTATGCTATTTTAAATATGCCTATTTTATCATCGACGTCATCAACAATCTATTTGGGACCAATTTTGCCATATTCGATGTATTTGCATATACGGGCAATGCAATAACGCAAAGCAATAGTTTCGGTGTGGACTCCATTTTGCTCCCCGTAGGCATCTCGTTTTATATTTTCCAAGCCATCAGCTACATTATGGATATTTATCGAAAACGGATTCTGCCCGTCAGCAATATACTCGATTTTGGTTTTTACATCAGCTTTTTTCCACAATTAGTGGCAGGTCCGATTGTGCGTGCCAGCGAATTTATCCCTCAACTACACAAGAAATACTTTTTGAGTCGTAGGCAGTTTGGCATTGCCGTATTTTGGATTATGAACGGGTTGGCAAAGAAAATCATTCTTAGCGACTATATTGCCGTGAACTTTATCGACCGCGTATTTGATAACCCTCTACTCTACTCCGGATTTGAAAATTTAGCAGCATTATTTGGCTATTCATTACAAGTTTATGCCGACTTTTCGGGTTACACCGACATTGCCATCGGAGTTGCCATGTTGATGGGTTTTTACTTACCTAAAAACTTCAATTCACCTTACAAAGCCACCAACCCCGGTAACTTTTGGAAACGATGGCATATTTCTCTCTCCAAATGGTTGCAAGACTACCTCTACATTCCGCTTGGAGGAAATCGAGAATCAACATTCGGAACCTATTGTTGCATTTTTACAATAGCAGCTGTCGGGACGTTGCTTTCAGGCAGTATATGGGTAGCTGTCGGCATTGCCCTGCTAACAATTATTGTAGGTTGTACGGCCTATTTCCACCCCGAGAAGAGGAAAAAAATTACCACCAATATCAATTCAATGAACACCATGCTTTTGGGAGGACTTTGGCACGGAGCGAGTTGGAATTTTATGATTTGGGGCGGTTTGAACGGTATAGGTATGATTGTTTATAAGTTTTGGCGCGATTGGAACGTTTACGTTCGCACACTTATCATTTTCCTACTGACCGCTATTTTAGGAGAACTCTGCTGGCTATTTCCCCACCCAGCATTCAGCGTTTTTTTTGTATGGAGTACGATTATTTTCATAGGTACATTTATACGCATGATTTATAATCTCTGCAGAGGGAGATTTGCTTTTCAGAGACTTGAAAGATGTTGGGCTATTTTTCAAACCTTTGTTTTCATCACATTTACTCGATTGTTTTTTCGTTCGGGATCGAATCTCGACCCTGCCGAAGCCAACGAAACTGCTTGGAACACTGCTAAAAATATGATAAATCAAATTGGGAGTCAATGGAATTTTGAGAAAATACCGCAAATAGCATACGAATACCGCAATGTACTTATCTTATTTATACTCGGAATGTTGATCCATTGGTTGCCTGACAACTTCAAACGTCGCTATCGTATTTGGTTCGCCAATATGAATATTGCTTTAATGGTTGTTGTCGTTGTACTGATTGTATTTATATTGTATCAGTTTATCACCGCAGACCTGCAAAAATTCATCTATTTCCAATTCTAAAAAAAAACGACACCCCAAAAGAGTGCCACTTTAAATGTTTTCACAACGGAATAATCCTTATTGTGAATTGCTCAAAATTGTAATGCAAACATACATAAAAATTTATAACTTGCAAAGAATTTTATTTAAATAAACCATGAAAAAAATTTTAGGGCTCGACCTCGGCACCAACAGTATCGGCTGGGCGGTAGTGAATGCGGAAGAGGTGAACCGCGAAAATGAAACTTCATTCTTGAAACCTTTAAGCATAGATGCAGCAGGCAGTCGCATCATTCCGATGGATGCAGCGATACTGGGCGATTTTGACAAAGGCAATTCGTACTCCCAAACGAAAGAACGCACAGACAAACGTATGGCTCGCCGCATAAGGGAGCGTTGTTTGTTGCGTAGGGATCGGCTACATAGGGTTTTAAATTTGCTCGGTTTCTTGCCCGAACATTTTGCAAAAGAACTGAATCGCTACGGCAAATTTGCGACGGATTCCGAACCAAAAATAGCGTGGCGAAAAAACGCTGAAGGAAAATTTGAGTTTATTTTCCAAGAATCATTCCGGGAAATGGTTGAAGATTTTCGTAAAAATCAATCGGAATTGGTTGCCGATGGCAAAAAAGTGCCCTACGATTGGACTATTTACTATTTGCGCAAAAAAGCTTTGACGCAAGCTATTACTAAAGAGGAATTGGCTTGGTTACTCTTGAATTTCAATCAAAAGCGCGGCTATTACCAGTTGCGCGGTGAAGATGAGGAAGAAAAATCGAATAAGAAAGTTGAATTTCACGCATTGAAAGTGGTTGCCGTCGAAGATTCCGGAGAAAAGAAAGGAAACGAGACATGGTATAATGTCCATTTGGAAAATGGTTGGATATACCGACGAACAAGCAATATTCCACTCGATTGGGTTGGAAAGGTCAAAGAATTCATTGTAACAACAGATGTGAACGATGACGGAACACCGAAAACAGACAAAGATGGCAATGAAAAACGCTCTTTCCGTGCCCCCAAAGAAGACGATTGGACTTTGTTGAAAAAGAAAACTGAAACAGATATGATCGCCAGCCAAAAAACTGTCGGAACATTTATTTACGATTCGATTCTTGCAAATCCAAACCAAAAAATCATTGGCAAATTGGTTCGGACGATTGAGCGAAAATTCTATAAGGACGAACTGCGCCAAATATTGGAGAAACAGAAAGAATTTCACGCGGAATTGCGCGATGAAAAACTATACGCAGCCTGTTGCGAAGAGTTATACGCGTCAAATGAGTCGTATCGTAACAGCATCTCGAACCGCGACTTTACCTATTTGTTCCTCGACGACATCATATTCTACCAACGCCCGTTGAAAAGTAAAAAGTCACTGATTGCGGATTGCCCTTACGAATCTCGATTTGACAAGAACGGTGAAAAACATTCGGTGAAATGTATTGCCAAATCAAACCCTATATTTCAGGAATTTCGTTTGTGGCAGTTTGTGCAAAATCTCCATATCTACCAGCGAGAAAAAACAGTTCAAGATAATCAGTTGGATTTGTTTGGAGAGTCTTCTGTTTCCAAACTCCAGATTGATGTAGATATTACAGCGGAGTTATTTAAATCGGAAGAAGACTACGTGAAACTCTTTGATTGGCTGAATGACAAAAAGTCCATCAAGCAAGACGCTTTGCTTGGTTCGTTCTTCAAGTTCAAGAAGGAGAAAGGCAAGGAAGAATACCCCTATCGCTGGAACTACGTGGAAGACAAGGAATATCCTTGTAATGAAACACGTGCCGAATTGCTTTCGGGATTGGAAAAAGGCGGGGTTGATGCAAGTTTCCTGACTCGCGAGCAAGAAATGGCTCTTTGGCATCTCCTTTATTCCATTGACGATAAAAGTGAAATTGAAAAGGCTTTGAAAAAGTTTGCCGACAAGCACAATCTTCCAGAAGCTTTTGCCGAGGTCTTTGCTAAAATTAAACCATTCAAAAAGGATTATGGTTCCTATTCTGAAAAGGCAATTAAAAAACTTTTGTCGCTGATGCGCGTGGGAAAATGTTGGAATTATGAAGCCATCGACCCAAACACAAAAGATAGGATTCAAAAAATCATCACCGGCGAATATGACGAGAAAATCCTGAATCGTGTGCGCGACTTATCAATCAGCTTGAAAGAAGAATCCGATTTTCAAGGTCTGCCGGTGTGGCTCGCCTGCTATATCGTTTACGACCGGCACTCCGAAGCCAAAGAAATCACGAAATGGAAAACGCCGGAGGATATTGATTCTTACTTGAAATCGTTCAAGCAGCATTCCTTGCGCAATCCGATTGTTGAAAAAGTAATTACAGAAACGCTTCGCACCGTGCGCGACATTTGGAAACAAGTCGGACAGATTGACGAAATACACGTGGAACTTGGACGTGAGATGAAAAATCCGGCGGATAAGCGCAAAAAGATGACGGAGAATATCCAAAAGAACGAAAATACAAATTTGCGCATCAAAGCGATGCTTGCCGAGTTTGCCAATCCCGAATTTGGCATTGATAATGTACGCCCCTATTCGCCAAGTCAGCAGGATATTTTGCGCATTTACGAAGAAAATGCCCTTGAAAATCTTTCAGGCGATGATAAGGATTTTGATTTTGTTTCAAAAGTTTCCAAATCGGCGCAGCCTACCAAATCGGAAATTATTCGTTACAAAGCGTGGTTGGAGCAACGGTATTGTTCGCCCTATACAGGAAAGATGATTCCGCTTGCCAAACTCTTCACCTCGGCCTACGAAATTGAACACGTTATTCCGCAATCGCGCTATTTTGACGATTCGTTCAGTAACAAGGTGATTTGCGAAGCAGAGGTTAACAAGTTGAAAGACAATCAACTCGGATTTGAATTTATCAAAAATCACCATGGCGAGAAGGTGCAATTGAGTGGAGGCGGTGTCGTGGAAATTCTGTCCGTTGACGCTTACGAAAAGTTTGTCAAAGACCATTATTCGCACAATAATGCAAAGAAAAAGAAATTGTTACTGGAGGATATTCCCGAAGATTTCATCGCCAGACAGTTGAACGATAGCCGCTATATCAGCAAAGTTGTCAAAGGTTTGCTATCAAATATCGTGCGCACAAAAGATGCTAACGGCGAATACGAACAAGAGGCTACTTCCAAGAATCTTATTGCATGCACCGGCGGAGTAACGGACAGACTGAAAAGCGACTGGGGAATGAATGGTGTTTGGAATCAAATTGTTTTGCCTCGTTTCGTACGTTTAAATCAATTGACAGGAAAGGATTGTTTTACAGCTCAAAACTTAGAAGGACACACCATTCCATCTATACCGCTCGAACTTCAGAAAGGCTTCAACAAAAAGCGTATCGACCATAGGCACCACGCCATGGATGCGATAGTGATTGCCTGTGCTACACGCGACCATGTGAATTTGTTGAATAACGAAGCGGCAAAACCCAAAAATCAAGCCAACCGACACCAACTATCTCATAAATTACGCCGTTACGAAAAAGTAATGATAGATGGCGAAGAGCGCGCTGTTCCCAAGGAGTTTATTAAACCATGGCCTACATTTACGCAAGATGCACAAGGCGTTTTGGAAAATATCATTGTTAGTTTCAAGCAGAATTTGCGCGTTATCAACAAAACGGTGAACTATTATCAGCATTTTGAAAACGGCAAAAAAACTTCGACAAAACAGAAGAAAGGCGATAGTTGGGCAATTCGTAAATCGATGCACAAAGACACGGTTTTTGGCGAAGTCAATTTGCGTATGACCAAGCCAGTTTCGCTCAATGAAGCGTTGAAAAATCCGAATGCAATCGTCGAAAAGGATTTGAAGAAAAAAATATTAGAATTGCTTTCTGGCGGAAAAGATGCCAAAGCAATAAAACAGTATTTTGAAGCGAACAAAGACGTTTGGTCGGATGTAAACCTCACGAAAATAGACGTCTATTATTTCACACAAGATATAAAAAACAAGCAAGGTGAGGTGAAAGAATGCTATTTTGCTACTCGGAAATCGTTGGATGCAAGTTTCGACAAAAAGAAAATCGAAACATCGATTGCCGACACCGGCATTCAAAAAATTCTGTTGGCTCATTTGGAATCGAAAGGCAACGACCCCGAATTGGCATTTTCGCCCGATGGCATTGACGAGATGAACAGCAACATCAAAGCATTGAACGGAGGAAAAAATCACCAGCCGATTTTGAAAGTGCGCGTTTACGAAAAGGCCGACAAATTTGCCATCGGAACCAAAGGCAACAAATCGAAAAAATTTGTTGAAGCAGCCAAAGGAACAAATTTGTTCTTCGCCATTTATGAATCGATTGAAACTGACAATAATCGCGGCGAAGAAATCATAACGCGTTCCTACGCAACAGTGCCGTTAAATATGGTGATAGATGCTCAAAAAGCAGCCGGAAAAAATTGGAAAGAGAAAATCGATTTACGTCTGAAAGAAAAAGAAATGGTTCCGGCCGATGCTAGATTGCTGTTTATGCTTTCGCCAAACGACTTGGTGTACTTGCCTACCGAAGAGCAAATCAAGAACGGCATCGATACGATTGACAGAACGATGATTTATAAGTTTGTGAGTGGTAGTGGGCCGCAAGCGTTTTTCATCCTTTATTGTGTTGCAAATACAATCGTTAATAAGGTTGAATATTCTCCACTAAACAAAATGGAACGCGCCATCACCGGCGAGATGATAAAAGAAACCTGCATTCCGCTCAAAGTAGATAGGCTTGGCAATATTGTGGAATTAAACGGGAATAAACTATGATTAAACGCACGCTTTGTTTCAGCAATCCGGCCTATCTGTCGCTGAAAAACGCACAAATGGTCATCAAACTGCCCGAGGTGGAAAAAGCCGATGTCGCCGAACTCATCAAGGCGGAAGCCGTACGCACCATTCCCATCGAGGACATCGGCGTGGTGGTGCTCGACAACCGCCAAATAACTATCACACAAGGACTTGCAGAATCATTGCTCGAAAACAACTGCGCCATCATCACCTGCGATAGTACGCATCTGCCCGTCGGACTGATGCTGCCTTTGTGCGGCAACACCACGCAAAGCGAACGTTTTCGCGCCCAAATCGACGCATCGCTCCCGCTCAAAAAGCAGTTGTGGCAACAAACAGTGCAATGCAAAATTCGCAACCAAGCCGCTGTGCTGCAAAACACTCGCAACGCCATCGTCAAAAACATGTTGGTGTGGGCCGGCGAGGTGAAAAGCGGCGACAGCGACAACCTCGAAGGACGCGCCGCCGCCTACTATTGGCGCAATCTGTTCCCCGACATTTTGGGCTTCACCCGCGACCGCGAAGGCGTGCCGCCCAACAATCTGCTGAACTACGGTTACGCCATATTGCGCGCCGTCGTGGCACGCGCTTTGGTTGGCAGCGGTCTGCTGCCCACGCTCGGCATTCATCATCACAATCGGTACAACGCCTATTGTCTGGCCGACGACATTATGGAGCCTTACCGACCGTATGTCGATGCGTTGGTATGCCAATTGGTAGCCGACGGACACCTTACCGAAGAACTGACGGTGGAACTAAAACGCGAATTGCTGCAAATACCGACGTTGGACGTGGTGATCAACGGCAAACGCAGTCCGCTGATGATTGCTGTAAGTATGACCACTGCCTCACTACAAAAATGCTATGCAGGCGAAATACGTAAAATAGTTTATCCAAGTATTCCACTCTAATAACGTGCAACGCTTTAGCGAATATAGAATTATGTGGGTAATGGTACTTTTTGATTTACCAACCGAGACGAAAAAAGACCGAAAAACACATGCTAAATTTCGGAAACAACTTTTGGAGGATGGTTTCACGATGTTCCAATTTTCTATCTACATTCGTCATTGTGCAAGCAAAGAAAATGCCAATGTTCATATCAAACGAGTAAAAAACAATCTTCCCGAGTTTGGCGAAGTAGGCATTTTTTGCATCACAGACAAACAATTTGGAGAATTTGAAATTTTTCACGGGCGGAAACCATGTGAAAAAGAAACTGAGGGACAGCAATTAGAACTTTTCTAAAAAACAAAACAGGTTCTTCTTTTAAAAAGAACCTGTTTATCAGTAACGATTTTATTTTCTAACATCTTCCGTAATTACCTATCAATAAACACTTTACAGAGATTCAGTTGTTACTGATATGTCAAAGATACAATTTTGAAAGCAATTCACAACTATGGAAGACGTAACAAGAAAAGCGGTTAGTTGTTACTGATATGTCAAAGATACAATTTTGAAAGCAATTCACAACCCTTCAGAAGAATAAAGAATACTACGATCGGTTGTTACTGATATGTCAAAGATACAATTTTGAAAGCAATTCACAACTAACGACAACATGTAATGATATGAAAGTAGGTTGTTACTGATATGTCAAAGATACAATTTTGAAAGCAATTCACAACGGAATTGCTGGAAAGAGAAAAAATATCAGGTTGTTACTGATATGTCAAAGATACAATTTTGAAAGCAATTCACAACATAAAAAACAACATACTAAAATGAAAATCA
>JAFTIM010000010.1 GCA_017456885.1 Paludibacteraceae bacterium | reverse complement strand
CGATATTAAGGCACAAATCATTTTGGGCAATACCTATCATTTGTATTTGCGTCCGGGAATTGACATTATAGAGGCTGCCGGCGGATTGCATAAATTCAACGGTTGGACTCGTCCGATACTGACCGATAGTGGTGGCTTTCAGGTTTTTTCGCTATCTAATACACGAAAACTGACCGAAGAAGGAGCCGTTTTTCGCTCGCATATCGACGGAAGCAAACATGTGTTTACTCCCGAGCGGGTGATGGACATCGAACGTGTGATAGGTGCCGATATTATGATGGCTTTTGACGAATGTCCTCCGGGAAATTCGGATTATAATTATACGAAAAAATCGTTGGATTTGACACATCGTTGGTTGGATAGATGTATTGCTCGTTTTAACGAAACAGAGCCGAAATACGGTTACACGCAATCGCTTTTCCCTATTGTACAAGGTTGTGTTTATCCTGATTTGCGCCGTCGATCGGCCGAATTCGTTGCATCGAAAAACGCCGACGGAAATGCCATCGGAGGTTTGGCGGTAGGCGAACCGGTCGATAAAATGTACGAAATGATAGAGTTGGTAAATGAAATATTACCTAAAGACAAACCCCGTTATCTGATGGGAGTTGGCACTCCTGTTAATATCTTGGAAGGAATAGAACGCGGTGTCGATATGTTCGATTGTGTGATGCCGACGCGTAATGGTCGCAATGGAATGATATTTACCTCCGAAGGCATTATGAATATGCGCAACGAGAAATGGAAAAACGACTTTTCGCCATTAGATCCGAACGGGACATCGTATGTCGATACGTTTTACTCGAAAGCCTATGTACGGCATTTGATAGCAAGTAAGGAGCTGCTCGGAATGCAAATTCTGTCGATTCATAATCTTGCATTTTATCTTTGGTTGGTAAAAGAGGCAAGAAGTCATATCTTTGCCGGAGAATTTGCTTTATGGAAATCGCAAATGGTGGAAAAATTATCTCGCAGATTGTAAAGCCATGTTAAAAAAAATAGATTGGTACATAATAAAAAAGTTTATAGGCACCTATCTGCTCTCTATTGTGCTGATTATCAGCATTGCTGTGGTAATTGACGTAACCGAAAAGTTGGATAACTTTTTTGAGTCGAATGCGCCATTGAAAGCGATTATATTTGATTATTACTTGAATTTTATTCCTTACTATACCAATATTTTTACGCCATTATTTACGTTTATTTCCGTCATATTTTTTACGTCGAAAATGGCGTCCAATTCGGAGATTATCGCAATTCTTGCAAGTGGAATTCGATTCCGCCGTATGATGGTGCCTTATTTCATTTCTGCGGGTTTGATTGCCTTGATTTCATTTTTGTTGACGGGCTTTGTGATACCTCCTGCCAACAAAATACGGCTGGATTTTGAAGATAAATACATATCAAAATTCACCTCGTCGGTGGCGCGGAATGTTCAATTGGAGGTAGAGAAAGGTGTTATTGTACACATCGATCGTTTTGAAGAAAAAACAAATAAAGGTTATCGTTTCTCGATGGATAAGTTTGAGGGGAAGCACCTTGTGTCGCGATTGGTGGCTTCGTCGGTAACGTGGGATTCGGGCTATAATTGGACGGTACACGAATACCTGCAACGGGATTTTGACGGATTGTACGAAACCATCATAAAAGGAGAAAAAGTGGATACGGTCATCAAGATGATTCCTTCCGATTTTTTTATCACCTCCGAACAAAGCCCGGAAATGAACAACATTGCTCTGAAAAAGTATATAAAGCAACAAGAAGCACGCGGAGCTGCCAATTTGCAAGCATTTAAAGATGAGTATTATCGACGTTTTTCTTATCCTCTTGCCGCTTTTATATTGACGTTGATAGGAGTTTCATTAGCCTCGCGTAAGGTAAAAGGCGGAATGGGGTTGCATTTGGGCATAGGCATCGCATTGAGTGCCATTTTTATTCTGTTTTCGACCATCTCCTCTACATTCGCTGTCAGTGGGCAGGTGCCTCCTCTTTTGGCAGTTTGGCTTCCTAATATAGTGTTTACCGTGGTGGGTATTATCTTGTACCAAACAGCTCCTAAATAGTTATTTCCATTTGTAGAGATGATTCTTTTTGTAAAAGATTTTGTTGTGAATCAGTATTGAAAGATTGAGCAATGGAATCAGAATGTCGAACAACGGAATCAGCAAATAAAAACGACGCTCATTTAACGCTTTTGCCGATAAATTTATGGAGAGAGCCTGTATGCCCCATCGAATAAGTAACATTCCCAATGCGATTAAGCACAAAATGTCGCAGGTGAAAAAACATACTAATGTGCTGACATAGAATAGACCTCGTGAGCATACTTCGAAACCGATTCTTGTCAATGTGCTTTTTTTGTAAAGAGATGAAGTTGAAAGATGGCGTTCGCGTTGAGTAATCCATTGTTTGAATGTCTGTTTCGGAACGGATAAGGTTTTACTCAAAGGCGATATTTCAACCTTTGTGTTGGTTTTGTTTGCAATAGCATTCACAAATAAATCGTCGTCGCCGGATTGCAGATGCAACATTCCTGCAAAACCTTTGTTTTGGAAAAACGATGAACGTCGATACGCCAAATTTCTTCCGACTCCCATATAAGGATGCCCCTTTATGGCAAAGCCCATGTATTGAATGCAAATAAATAAAGTGTCGTAAGAGATGAGTTTACTCAAAAAAGTGTTCTGAGCAAAATAAGCTCCATAACCAAGAACAACCTCCGTCTTTTCGTCAAAATTTTTGACCATCTGTCGAATCCAATGTTTGCTGGCAGCTTGGCAATCGGCATCTGTGAAAAGCAGCAATTCGTTTTTTGCTGCTTTAATGCCGACTGTGAGTGCCAATTTCTTCCGACTGATAACCTCTGCCGTCTCGGGAATGAAAGATTCCCGCAGATGTGGATATTTCTCTTTCAATAATGCGATTTGAGCGTGTAGGTCGGTGCTTTCTCCATCGTTGATAACAATGACTTCGTAATCCGGATAGTCTTGCTCTAAAATACTTGGTAAGAACTTTTTTATGTTTTCGCTTTCGTTTTTCGCACAAATAATGACCGAAACAGGTGGAAGGGCTGATTCAAGCTCGTTGTTATTCCTTTCACGTCGGTGTTTTTTCGCAATTTCAAAGT
This sequence comes from Paludibacteraceae bacterium, assembly GCA_017456885.1. GTDB lineage: Bacteria > Bacteroidota > Bacteroidia > Bacteroidales > Paludibacteraceae > RGIG9608. The sequence goes on along the minus strand of JAFTIM010000010.1, from coordinate 26,798 downwards.
AATAGCGAATATAAAAATAGAGTTGAACGGAAAATGCAAAAAAAGAAAAGCCCAATAACACGTATATAGGCTTTGTAATAAATAAAAGAATAGGCATGGCTACAAAAAGAATGATTTCGGAAGTTCTCTTAAATTATATTTAGAAGCCATGATTTCGCCATAGGCACCGGCTGAACGAATGGCAAGTAGGTCGCCTCGATGTGTTTCGTTCAAAAAGTAATCTTTGGCAAATGTGTCGCTCGATTCGCAAATAGGTCCTACAATGTCATATTTTTCAAAGTCTTTGTCAGATGAGATATTCTCGATGTGATGATAAGCTCCGTATAATGCCGGTCTAATAAGGTCGGTCATACCTGCATCTACAATGGCAAAACGCTTTGTAGTTCCCTCTTTTATGTACAATACTTTGGTAATGAGGCTTCCGCATGGTGCTACAACCGAACGCCCTAATTCGAAATGCAAAGTTTGCCAAGACTCCAAATGCAGATATTCGTGAAAAACTTTGAAATAAGTCTCAAAATCGGCCATGGGAATGTGATTCGGGTGTTGGTAGTTGATACCCAATCCTCCGCCTACGTTGATGTGCGATACCGTAATCCCCGTTTTTTTGAGATCTGCTTGTATGTCGTTTATTTTGATGCACAAATCTTGAAACGGAGACATATCTGTGATTTGCGAACCGATGTGAAAATGAAGACCTATCAACGAAATATTGTCAAGACGGTTTATCAGTTGGATCGTTTCTTGTAGTTGTTCAAGATTGATGCCGAACTTGTTTTCGTTAAGCCCTGTAGTGATGTAAGAGTGCGTGTGTGCATCAACATTCGGATTGATACGCAGGGCAACTTTAGCCGTTTTGTTTAGCCTTTTGGCTATTTGGTCGATGATTTCCAACTCGGCAGTCGATTCAACATTAAAGCAAAAAATATCGGCATTGAGAGCGAGTTCAATTTCCCAATCGGCTTTCCCAACTCCGGCAAAAACAATGTCATTGCTATGAAATCCTGCTTTCAGAGCGGCCTTGATTTCACCACCGCTGACGCAATCGACACCCAATCCCTCTTGCTTGATGATGTCTAAAATCGTTTCGTTTGCATTAGCTTTGATGGCATAGTGTATCTTGTAGTTGTATTTGCCGGATTCCTGTTTGATGCAGGCAAGGGTTTTGTTTAACAACTCTGTGTCGTAGAAATAGAATGGTGTTTGAATGTTTTCAAACTTTTGTATGGGAAACGAACCTTTTATCATTGTTTTCAGTTAAAAAGTTTTTCGCTTAACAAATTCAGGGCTTTTACTTTGTCCTCTTTTTGTATGAGCATGGAAATGTTGTAATTGCTGCCGCCATAAGACACCATTCGTATGGGGACTTCGGACATGGCGTTCAAAACCTTGGCTTGGAAACCTACGTTGGTATAGGTTAAATCGCCAACCACGCAAATGATAACCATGTCGCTATCAACAGTTACTGTACCGAATTTTTTCAAGTCGTTGACAATCTCCGTAAGATGTTTTGTGTTGTCTATCGTAAGCGACACACCGACTTCCGATGTTGTAATCATATCAATGGAAGTTTGGTAATTTTCAAAGATTTCAAAAATCTTGCGTAAGAAACCATAAGCAAGCAACATTCTGCCCGATTTTATTTTTATGGCGGTGATGCCGTCTTTGGCTGCTACGGCTTCTATTACATTCTGTTTCGATTTGTTTGAAATGAGAGTGCCTGCTGCTTCCGGCTCAAGAGTGTTGAGCAAACGCACGGGGATGTTACCCAATTTGGCAGGAAGAATACAAGTAGGGTGGAGTATTTTTGCTCCAAAATAAGCCAACTCGGCAGCTTCTTCAAAGTTAAGGAATGGAATCGGTCGGGTGTTTTCCACAAAACGAGGGTCGTTGTTGTGCATCCCGTCGATGTCTGTCCATATCTGAATTTCCTCCGCTTTGATGGCTGCTCCTAACAACGAGGCTGTGTAATCGCTACCTCCGCGTTGCAGGTTGTCTATTTCTCCGTAAAAATTCCGGCAGATATATCCTTGTGTGATGTAAATGTCGGCATTGGGTTGTTTTTCGAGTTGTTTGGCCAACTCTTCTTGTATGAATTGCGTATCGGGTTCGCCATTCTTGTCTGTTTTTACAAACTCCAAAGCGGGAAGCAATACCGAGTTTTTACCTATTTCGTTAAGGTAATTGTTGAATAGGTTGGTTGAAATAAGTTCTCCTTGAGCAAGGATTATTTTTTCCTCAAACAAGGTAAATGTATCGCTAAGGCTTGTAAACGAACGTAAGAAATTGAAGAAAGTCTGGATTAATTCTTTCCCTTTTTGTTTGTATTCTTCCGACGAAAATAATTCCTCTACAACGGGATAGTATGAATTTTCGAGCCTATTGATGATTTCCATGGCTCCTGTCGGATTCTTTTTATATAAATAATCGGCAATTTCGACCAATTGGTTTGTTGTCCCCGACATGGCCGAAAGAACAACGATGTTATGTTTACTCTCGCATACTATTTTTGCGACTTCTTTCATTCGTTGTGCCGACCCTACTGATGTGCCTCCAAATTTTAAAACTTTCATGGTTGATAAATAATTGTATGAAAAAACGAGTGCAAAATTACAATTTATAAAAACATAATGGTGGTGTTGACAGCTGAAATGTTATTTTTTTGTTTCGTCATACCAACTCGCATACATCGAGTAGTTATGTGCAATTTTCTGATTGATTTCCTTTGCCTGCTCGGGTGAAACTTTTTTGACGAACTTGGCAGGAACACCCGCCCAAATTGTGTTGGGTTCGATAACGGTGTTGCTCAAAACCAAAGCCCCTGCAGCCACTATGGCTCCTTCACCGATTACGGCATTGTCCAAAACCGTTGCTCCCATGCCTATGAGTGCATAGCTCTCTATCTTTGCACCATGAATCGTTACGTTGTGTCCTACCGAAACATAGTCGCCAATTTCGATGGTCGATTTGTTGTACAAAGTATGGAGAACAGCGCCGTCTTGAATATTCACATTATTACCTATGCGTATGGAATTGACATCTCCTCGCAAAACCGTGTTGAACCAAATGCTGCAATTGTTGCCAATAACAGTATCGCCGATAATGGTTGCATTTTCGGCGATGAAACAATTTTCTCCTATTTTTGGAGTAAAACCTCTAACCTCTTTTATAAGTCCCATTTTTTTTGTTTGTATTTGCTCATTTTCTAAATATTTGTGCAAAAAATATTTAAAAAACTTGTGTGGAAATGAAAAAATAGTTTTCTTTGCACCGCAAAATTAAAAAACAAATTTCATTTATTAAAATTTAAAGTTATGTCAGAAATTTCAGAAAAAGTTAAAGCAATTATCGTCGATAAATTAGGCGTACAATTGTCAGAAGTTACCGAAGATGCAAACTTCAATACCGATTTAGGTGCAGATTCGCTTGACACCGTAGAAATGATTATGGATTTTGAGAAAGAATTCGGAATCTCAATCCCTGATGAAGAAGCTGAAAAAATTAAAACCGTAGGCGAAGCTATTTCCCATATCGAGGCAGCTGTTTCAAAATAAAAATTTTATGGAATTGAAAAGAGTAGTAGTAACCGGTATCGGTGCCATTACTCCTATCGGAAATACCGTCCCTGAATATTGGGACGGTTTGATAAATGGTCGAAGTGGAGCATCGCCTATAACACGTTTTGATGCGTCTAAATTTAAGACACAATTTGCGTGTGAAGTGAAAAACTTTGACCCTTTATTGTATTTTGATAGGAAAGAACTTCGTAAATATGACAGATTTACTCAGTTTGCGCTTGTTGCCGCAAAAGAAGGCATTACAGATGCCGACATTGATACCGAAAAGGTAAATCTTGATAGGGTAGGGGTGATTTTTGCATCGGGTATCGGAGGGCTCGAAACCCTTGAACAAGAGATAGGCAGTTATACGCTGACAAAAGAAAACGGGCCTCGATTTAATCCGTTCCTTATTCCTAAAATGATAACGGATATTGCAGCCGGTCAGATTTCGATGATATATGGTTTTAGAGGACCTAACTTTGCCACAACTTCGGCTTGTGCATCATCGACGCATGCCATCGGTGTGGCATTTGATTTGTTACGTTTGGGCAAAGCCGATATTATGGTTGCGGGAGGTTCTGAAGCAGCTATTACAAGTGCAGGCGTAGGCGGATTTAATGCCATGCACGCTCTTTCCGTTCGCAATGACAGTCCACAAACGGCATCGCGTCCGTTTAGTAAATCGCGTGACGGATTTGTAATGGGCGAGGGTGCAGGGTGCTTGATACTCGAAGAGTTGGAACACGCAACCAAACGCGGTGCTAAAATCTATGCCGAGGTTGTGGGCGTAGGCTACTCGGCTGATGCTCATCATTTGACGGCTACTCATCCCGATGGATTGGGGGCAAAATTGGTGATGTCGAATGCATTGGACGATGCTCATCTTAAACCTTCCGATGTCGATTACATCAATGTGCATGGTACGTCGACTCCGCTTGGAGACATTTCCGAATCGAAGGCTATCAAAGATTTGTTTGGAGATGCGGCGTTAAAATTAAATATCAGTTCGACAAAGTCGATGACGGGGCATTTGCTTGGTGCTGCCGGAGCCGTAGAGGCGGTTGCTTCTGTACTTGCAATAAAAAACGGTATCGTCCCTCCGACAATTAACCATGAAGCAGGCGATGAAGACGAAGAAATCGATTATTCGTTGAATTATACATTTAATAAGGCTCAAAAACGTGATGTAAATGTTGTAATGTCGAACACGTTTGGCTTTGGAGGACATAATGCAAGTGTAATCTTAAAAAAGATATAGGTTTGAAAAAAAATAAGGTTTCTAAGTATGTAAGGCTTTTGTTTAATTTTAGAAAAAAGCCTTACATATTATTTCGTAATTTGTTGGGTTTCTATCCTTTGGATATAGAATTGTATCAGTTGGCCATGTTGAATAAATCGAACTTTGCCAAGGACAAAGATGGTCGGCTGATTAACAATGAACGTTTGGAGTTTTTGGGCGATGCGGTATTGGAAACAGCAGTAACCGATATTCTGTATCATCGTTTTCCGAATAAAAAAGAGGGCTTTCTGACCATTTTGCGTTCGCGTATTGTGCAACGAAAAATGTTAAACAAACTTGGTATGCAGATTGGATTGAACCGCTTGGCAAAGTCGGCAGGGCTTTCCAAACCGTTTAATATTTATGGGAATACGTTGGAAGCACTTATCGGTGCAATCTATTTGGACCGCGGATATAAATATGCTCATTTGTTTGTCAATTCAATTTTGAAAAAGCATGTCAATTTGGGTAAAATATCAAATGAAGAGGCTAATTACAAAGTGAAATTGCAAGAGTGGGCGCAGAAAAACAAGATGAGTTTCCGTTACGAGTTGTTTGAAGATGAAAATCCGAAATCAAATCATTTTGTAGTAGAACTTTATATTGAAGACGTGTTGGCCGGTGTTGGGACTGCTCTTTCAAAAAAAGAGGCACAACAACTCGCCGCCGAAACGGCTTATCGAAAGTTAACTCCAAACAATCCTTTGATGAAAGAGATTCGGGCGAAAAAAACGCCATCTCAACCTGAACAAGAACAAGAAGAAATTGTTTTAGAAGAAACAAACGATTAAACTTTTAATATAAAGACTATGGAAATTCCTCATTATTCACAATTGGTTTTCAAAAAAGCCAAGAAAAATCCCAACCAGCATATTCTTTATTATCGCGATAATTCATTGGCAAAGTGGATTGGTTTGACATGGAAAGAGTTGGCTGACAGAGTGATGCGTTTGGCATCGGCTTATGTGCGTTTGGGTATAAAAGAAGAAGATAAAATTGCAGTTTGCTCTCAAAACAGACCGCAATGTTTTATTGTCGATTTTGCAAATTTTGCAAATCGCGTGGTCTCTGTCCCGATGTATGCTACGGCTTCGGCTTCGCAAATCGAGTATATTGTCAACGATGCGCAAGTGTCAATCATATTTGTGGGCGATCAGCAACAATATGATAATGTGTTGTCTTTTGCCGAGAAATCGAAATCGTTAAAAAAGATTGTGGTTTTCGACGAGTCGGTCGATTTGCGTGGAAATCAGTCTGCGGCGTATTTCAGTCAGATTATGGAATTGGGCAATGACGAAAACGACATAAAAGTGGTCAAAGCACGCCGGAATGCAGCTACGGAAAACGATTTGGCAATACTGATGTACACCTCCGGCACAACCGGTATTTCGAAAGGCGTAATGCTGACACACAGCAATCTGCTTGAAGCAATGCGTATTCATACGATAAAAATAAATCAGGTTGCAAAAAAAGAACGCTCTTTGGCGTTCCTGCCATTGTCGCATATATTTGAGCGAGGGTGGAGTTATTATTGCTTGTGGAGAGATGTAAAAGTTTATTTGGTTCAAAATCCGAAAGACATACAGCAAGCCGTGCGTGAGGTTCGTCCGCATTATATGTCGAATGTGCCGCGTTTTTGGGAGAAAGTAGCTATCGGCATCAACGAAAAGATTGCCGCCATGACTCCATTCAAAAGGGCAATGGTAACTTGGGCAATGGCAATAGGCGAGTCGTACAATCTCGATTATTTGCGTTTAGACAAACGTCCTCCTTTGAAACTGAAACTCAGCTATAAATTTGCCGATAGATTTATTTTTGGATTAGTGAAAAAAACTGTCGGTATCGAAAACGGAAAAATGTTCCCTACGGCCGGCGCTTATATGGATGTGAAGTTGATTAAATTTTTCCGGAGCATGGGTATTCCTATCACTTTTGGCTATGGGCTGACCGAAACGTTTGCTTCAGTTGCTTGTTTCGACTACAAAGGTTATAAACTTGGAACGGTAGGAAGCGTTATGCCCGATCTTCAGGTGAAGATTGGAGAAGATGACGAAATTCTTGTAAAAGGAAAGACCGTTACTCCGGGCTATTACAATCTTCCGGAAATCAATGCGGAGTCTTTCGTTGATGGGTGGTTTCGCACGGGTGATTCAGGGAAACTTGACGAAGACGGACATCTGATTATTGTGGATAGAATCAAAGATTTGTTCAAGACATCGAATGGCAAATACATCGCTCCGCAACAGATAGAAACACGATTGAATATGGATTGTTACATTGCTCAAATAGTGGTTATTGGCGACTCGCGTAACTTTGTAACGGCGATAATAGTTCCCGAACTTGATGCTTTAAAAGCTTTTGCCGCCGAGCAGCATATTGCTTACAATACGCTCGACGAGTTGTTTGCTAACGAGAAAGTGCAACAACTCTATACCGAACGTTTGGACGAGGCTCAAAAGGATATGGCAAGTTTTGAAAAAGTGAAAAAGTTCCGTTTGATTAAGAAAAATTTTTCGGTGGAATCGGGTGAAATGACCTTGACTTTAAAATTACGTCGTGCGGTTATTTTGCATAACTACAAGGAGTTGATAGACGAAATGTACGATGTGCCGAAGAGTTCGAGCATTGTGTAAAAAGTTTGGCCACAATGATTAAGATTGTGGCTTTTTTTTTACTTTTGTTTTATGAAAGTTCCCGAACCTACATTGCGTCGTTTGCCGTGGTATCTGGCTTATGCAAAACTTTGTCAGGCCAAAGGCGATATTTATTTGACTTCTACGCAAATAGCTCGCGAAATAGCGGTAGATGCCTCGTTGGTTGCCAAGGATTTTTCGTATGTGAATATTTCGGGTAAAACGCGTGTCGGTTATGAAATCAAAGCGTTGGTGGCTACGTTGGAGGATTTTCTCGGATTCTCGCGGTCGCACAAGGCTTTTTTGTTTGGGGTCGGCAGTTTAGGGTCGTCGCTTTTACATGACGACGGATTGGAACAGTACGGCTTGGATGTGGTTGCCGGTTTCGATGTGAAATACGAATTGGCAGGAATGCAGATAGGACGAAAACCGATTCATCATATTTCGCATTTCGAGGAACTCCAAAAAAAGACGGGAGTCGTTATCGGTGTGCTTACCGTCCCCGTTGATAAAGCGCAAGAGGTGGCGGATTTGATGGTTGCCGGCGGCATTAAAGCGATATGGAATTTTACGCCTTTCAGAATAAAAGTCCCCAAAAATATTGTGGTTCAGAATACCTCTATGTATGCACACTTGGCCGTAATGTTTAATCGCCTGCACGAGGCAGTAAGTTTTTCTTAATACGATGAAAATCATTGGAATAGGTATGAATTATGCGGCACATAATGGTGAATTGGGTGCTACAACGCCTGCTCAACCTGTGGTGTTTATGAAACCCGATTCGGCATTGTTGCGGGATAACAAACCGTTTTTTTTGCCCGATTTTTCGTCGGAGATTCATTATGAAACCGAGATTGTATTACGAATAAATAAGTTGGGTAAAAATATCGCTCCTCGCTTTGCTTCGCGTTATTATGATGCAATAGCTTTGGGGGTCGATTTTACGGCAAGAGATTTGCAGCGGGATTTTCGTGAAAAGGGGTTGCCGTGGGAGTTGGCAAAAGGATTCGACAATTCGGCTGTGATAAGCCCGTTTTTGCCGATAGAGGATTTCGATAAAAACAACATCGCATTTCATTTGGACATCAACTCGACAACCGTACAAACCGGTAATACGGCGGATATGATTTTCTCGTTTGATGAAATAATAGCCTATGTGAGCCGTTTTTTTACATTGAAGATAGGCGATTTGATATTTACGGGTACGCCATCGGGGGTGGGCAAGGTGAATATAAACGATGTACTCGAAGGGTATATCGGTGAACAAAAAATGTTTTGTTTTCGAATAAAATAGAAAAATGCGTTTTCGTTTGTCGCTCATATTGTCGATATGTTGCATCGCGGTGTTTGCCACGGAGCAGGTTCGCCGTATCGAATGGTTGCCTGTAGAGAAATGGAATACGTTCGAAAACGAAAAAAACGTGCTTGCTTTTGCCGATTGCAAGTATCTTGACTATACGGGAATTCCCTATTTTGAAGAGGAAGTGTTGTCGGAAAACGTATTGCTGACACAATGCGATTTTGAGGTTTGTTCGAGCGATGAAATATCCGTTTTGAAAGCATCGAACCTGTCTTTTGCCGAAAACGTATCATGGAAAGTGGTTTGCAAAACCGAGCAACGCCATTCACGTTATTTTTTGCAGATAAACCCCATTGTTTTTCAAGATGGTGTATATAAAAAGTTGGTTACTTTTGCGTATGAAACAGTAGCTGCTCCGAAGCGTTTGACAACAAATTCGATGCAGGCAGCCGAGCCTGTCTCGTCGGTTTTAAGTACAGGCACGTGGTATAAAATAAAAATTCAGGAGTCGGGTATTTATCGGCTTTCGGCAGCCGATTTGGCAGCGATGGGTTGTACGGCCTCTAATGTGCGTATATTCGGTTATGGCGGGGCAATGCTGAACGAGGATTTTTCGTTGCCTTATTATAACGATTTACCGGAATTGGCGATTTGGCGTGGAAAAGATTATGTGCTTTTTTATGCTCAAGGAACGACAAAATGGGATTTCGATTCCAAAACAAAAACAATGATTCATACTCGAAATGCCTATTCCGATGTTGGTTACTACTTTGTTACGAAAGATGCTGGTGTTGCTAAAACGATAGCAATGGGAACTGCCGAAACCGCCGAACCGACACAAACATTGAATACTTTCGTCGAACCTTTTGCGTACGAAGCCGATGAGGTTTCGTTATTGAACTCGGGACGCGAATTTTACGGAGATAAACTTTCGGCATCGGTAAAAGAAGTGCTGTATAATCATGCTTTCTCGAATGTGGTTTTGGATAAGAAATCGACGTTACGAGTCAATCTGGCTGCAAATTCGGTTATTCAAAGTCGTTTTTCGATGAAAGTAAATGGTGTGGAAGTCGGGTCGTTGAGGGTGGCACCGCCCGTTTCGTCGTACAATGTGGCAGAGCCGGGAGATACCTTGATGTCGTTTTATCCGACTTCGGGAGAACGGTTAGATGTGAAAATAGAATACACGAACCCGCAAGTGGCTTCGGCGGCCTATTTGAATTATTACGAACTGAATGTGCAAAGGGCATTGCGAATGACAGGCAATGCCATGAGTTTCCGAAACATCGATTATTCCAACAGGTATTATAGTATTTGTTGCAAATATCAGTTGGAGAATGCACTTTCGGGTGTAGAGGTTTGGAATGTTACAAATCAGGATTCGGTTTTCCGAATGCCTACGACACAAGAGGGGAGTGCGCTGACCTTTGTAAAATATGCTTATCCTGTACAAGAATTTGTGGCGGTAAGAACGAATGCGGATTTTCCATCGCCTGAACTTGTCGGTCAGGTTGCCAATCAGGATTTGCACGGATTGCCGATGTGCGACATGGTGATTATCTCGCATTCGGATTTTATGTCGGAGGCCGAACGCTTGGCCGAGGCACATTGGCAGATGTCGGGTTTGAGGGTTCATGTGGTTTCTGCCGAACAGGTTTACAACGAATTTTCGTCGGGCAACCCCGATGCAACGGCTTATAGGCGTTTGATGAAAATGTTTTACGATCGGTTGGACAATCCGAAAGAGCAGATGCTCTATTTGTTGCTGATGGGGGACGGACATTTTGATAATAAGGGAATTACGGATGCCATACCCGAAACGCATCGTTTGCTTACATACCAATCCAAAAATTCGCTTTACGAAATGCAGTCGTACACCACCGACGATTATTTCTGTTTGATGGACGACAGCGAGGGACGAGATGTGCTGAAAGACAAGATGGATATTTCTGTGGGGCGTTTTCCCGTGAAAACCAAAGCGGAAGCTGCAGCAGTAGTCGATAAAACCATTGATTATATGCAGGATACGCATAAAGGGCAATGGAAAACAAAGTTGTGTTTTTTGGCCGACGATGGCGATTCAAATTCTCATGTAACAGAGGCCGACAGCGTATCGTCGGTGTTTTTTCGTAACGATACGAATTATTTGTTGAAAAAGATTTATTTAGATGCTTACGAGCAAAAAACTTCGGCAAGCGGAGAATCTTATCCTTTGGCTAACGAGGTGTTTCAGAATTTGGTAAAAACAGGTGCTCTGATGTTTAATTATACCGGTCATGGAGGTTCTGCCAATTGGAGCAACGAAGCTCTGCTCTCTATGTACGACATTGGCAATATGTACAACAAAGCACTCGGCTTTTGGGTGGCTGCCACATGCAATTTCGGGCATTGGGATATTGCCAAAACATCGGGTGCCGAAGCCTTGCTGTTGCGTCCGGAAGGTGGCTCAATAGCTACATTCTCGGCTTCGCGTACGGTTTATTCCAATCTGAATTATCGTTTGAACAAGCAGTTGGCAATGCACTTTTTCCTAAAAGAAAATGGTTCGCATTTGCGTTTAGGCGATATAGTGCGTCGGGCTAAAAATAAAACCGACGAAACTGTTAATAAGCTGACTTTCACTTTATTGGGCGACCCTGCTTTGTTGCTGCACTATCCCGACCAATTTTCGGTGGTAACAGATGCCATTAACGGACGACCGCTCGAACAGCAAGACACGCTGAATGCTCTCGGCGAGGTTGTCATTACGGGACATATCGACGATGGCAGCGGAGCAGTCGTGTCCGATTTCAACGGCTATGTGCATGTGTCGGTAATGGATAAAGAGGAAACACTCTCGACGTTGGCTAACGATGTCGGCTCCAAACCTTTTGTTTATCAAGACCGTCCGAATATGCTTTTTATGGGGAAAACGATAGTGAACAACGGCTATTTTGAGTTGGTGTTTCGTGTGCCGAAAGATATAAAATACACTTATGGCAAAGGTCGTATTGTTTATTATGCCGCCGACGAAACGAACGGCTATGATGCTAACGGATCCACAACGCAATTTGTCGTAGGAGGCGAATCGGACGATTATACGTTGGAAGACGATAGCCCGCAAGTTACGCTCTATCTTAACGCTCCCGATTTTCGTTCGGGCGATATTGTGAACGAAACTCCCTTGTTTGTGGCAAACATCGAAGATGAAAGCGGTATCAACGCCACAGGCAGCGGCATCGGGCACGATATTATCATTCGACTAAACGAAGATACGCAACAAGAAACCATCTTGAACGACTATTATGAGTCTGAAATCGGTACTTATAAGCGGGGAACGATAAAATATAAAATGCCGGAGATGGAAGACGGACGTTATTCGCTCTTTTTCCGCGTATGGGATTTGCAAAACAACTCTACTACAGTTACCATCGGTTTTGAAGTGCAGAAAGGCTACCAACCTTATGTTTACAGCCTGACATGCTATCCGAATCCTACGTCCGATGTCGTTTATTTTGTGTATGAACACAATCGCCCCGACGAGGTGTTGGAGCTTACAGCCAATATTTACGACCTTAACGGGCAGATGCTTTGGACGTCCACCAAGAGTATTGTTTCGCAAGGAAACCGCACCGAACCTATTGTGTGGAATTTGAAGGACGACAATGGTCAACGTGTGCGTGCCGGCATCTATTTGATGCGTATGTTTGCAGCAACTCCCGAAGGAGAAAAAGCGGCTAATACGGTTAAAATAATTGTCAAAGGACAATAAAAAAAAGAAAATAACGTTATAAACTTGATATAAAAAAATTTAGAAAATGACTATTAAAAAGATATTGATAATCGGTTTGATACTGACCGGAAGTATCGCTGCAATGGCAGAAGATACTCCTAAAAGTTATTATAATCCTGTAACGTCGGGGGTTCCCTCACTGACAATTTCGCCCGATGCACGTGCCGGCGGTATGGGCGATGTGGGTGCTGCTACCGAGCCCGACATCAATTCGCAGTATTGGAACCCTGCCAAATATGCCAACATCAACAGTGTGGCAGGTGTGTCGCTCTCTTATACGCCTTGGTTGCGTAAAATCGTGAAAGACATCGACTTGGCTTACCTTGCGGGCTATTATAAAATAGGTAATTTGCAGGCGGTGAGTATGTCGTTACGCTATTTCTCGTTGGGCTCCATCAACCTGACCGACAACGAAGGCAACCCGATGGGTACGGGCAAACCTAACGAATTTTCGATTGACGTGGCGTACTCGCGTCAGTTGTCGAAATATTTTTCGATGGCGGTAGCCATGCGTTATATTTATTCGGGTTTGGGTATGAAAGACGACAACTATTCTCCGGGGCATGCTTTCGGTGCCGACATTGCCATGTATAGCGGCATCCCAATTGCTTTGCCTATGGGAACGTCGCTTTTGGGCATCGGTTTGAATTGGTCGAATATCTCTACCAAGATTTCTTACGACAAACGCAATACGGAAATTTTCTTGCCTGCCAACTTGCGTTTAGGTGTTTCGTATGTGCTTCCGTTTGATGCTTACAACAAACTTTCGTTCAACTTCGACATCAACAAAACCTTGGTGCCTGCCTATCCGCAGTCGGCAAACTACGAGGGCGGAGCCACCGGCGAGGCTTATTTGGCAGCAAAAGAAAAATATGAAAAAATGTCGTCGTTTGTGGCAATGTTCTACTCCTTTGCCGATGCCTATGACAATCCGGCTTATACAAAAAAAGAGGCTTTTATGGACGAGTTGCGCGAGGTAAATTGGTGTACAGGATTGGAATATGCCTACAACAACCAATTTTTTGCCCGTTTCGGCTATTCCAACGAATCGAAGTGGAAGGGCAATCGTAAGTACTTTACTTTTGGTGCGGGATTCAAACTGACGGCTTTTCAACTCGATGTGGGCTATGTGCTGGGATTGGCACAAACAACGCCACTCGACCAAACCTTGCGTTTCTCGCTTTCGTTCGACGTCGATGGGTTGAAAGATTTGGTCGATTTGGGAAGTAAAAAAGACAAGTAAATGAAAATAAAGGTTGGTTTTGGTTACGATGTGCATCGACTTGTTCAAGGTCGTGCACTTTTTTTAGGTGGCATCCGCATCGAACATTCGCACGGCTTGCTGGGGCATTCGGATGCCGATGTGGCAATTCATGCCATTTGCGATGCCTTGCTCGGAGCGGCTTCGCTGCGCGATATAGGCTATCATTTCCCCGACAACAGTAGCGATTTTGAGAACATCGACAGCAAAATTCTGCTTCGTCGTACTGTCGATTTGTTGCAGCAGAATGGTTTTGCCGTGGGCAATGTCGATTGTACGATTTGTGCCGAGCGACCCAAACTGAAAGACTACATAGAGCCGATGCGTGAATGTTTGGCGGCGACACTCGGCATTGCCGTGGACGATGTGTCGGTAAAAGCCACTACTACCGAAAAACTCGGTTTCGTGGGACACGAAGAGGGAATTGCGGCTTATGCCGTTGCTTTAATCGAAAAAATATAAAACGTATGAAATATATCGGTGCGCACGTAAGTGCTTCGGGTGGAGTGGAAAATGCTCCGTTGAATGCCAATGCCATTGGGGCAACGGCCTTTGCTTTGTTTACTAAAAATCAGCGGCAGTGGGTGGCTCCGCCGCTTACCGAACGCTCGGTGGCGTTGTTTAAGGAACGCTGTGAGCAGTTCGGCTATTTGCCGAAGCAGATATTGCCGCACGACAGTTACCTGATAAACCTCGGTTCGCCCGACGACGAGGGCTTGAAAAAATCGCGCGAGGCTTTTCTCGACGAAATGAAACGTTGTGAGCAGTTGGGGCTTGACCGACTGAATTTTCACCCCGGAAGCCATTTGAACAAAATATCGGAAGAGGCGTGTTTGCAACGCATTGCCGAATCGATAAACATGGCTTTGGACAAAACGCAGGGCGTAACGGCCGTTATAGAAAATACGGCAGGGCAGGGTTCAAATCTTGGTAATAAATTTGAACAGATACGTTATATTATCGACCGCGTTGAAGACAAAACGCGTGTAGGTGTTTGCATTGATACGTGTCATACCTATTCGGCGGGTTACGACATTGCCACGCCTGAAGCATTTAACGAAACATTCATGCAGTTCGATAATATTATTGGATTCAATTATTTGCGAGGCATACATCTCAACGATACCAAAAAGCCGCTTGCTTCGCGTGTGGATAGGCACGAGAGCATAGGTTTGGGATTGCTTGCAGGCGATTTGTTTTCGCTCTTGATGCGTGATGAACGTTTTGATGAGTTACCTATTATTCTCGAAACGCCTGACGACACCAAGTGGGCAGAAGAGATAGCTTATTTGAAGTCGTTAGCAGAATAAAAAAATCCCGAATCTTATGATTCGGGATTTTTTAGTTTAAGTATTATTTTATTCAGCAAGAGTTACTTCAATTTTCTTAATACGAGCTTGAATATTGTTGCTTGAATCTCCATTATTTGTTATTGTAACAGATTTAGCAGAACCAGTCCAAGTCCCTTTTAGTGTGCTAGAATCTGATGTATATGTTCCTGTATTAGCAGAAATTTCATATCCCATACGCTCTGCAGAAGAGAATGTAATTACAATTTTTTCAATATTTTTTGCTGCAGAAATAGTCATGCTATTGTAACGATAAAGTCTTAATTCTTGAGAGTTTGAATTATATGCAGTAGCATTTCCTCCATTTGCTGCACATTCAATAGTAACACCACTAACAGTTGTATTTGTTTCTGTTACTGAAGTATAGTCAATTACGACAGTTCCAGATGCTACTTCTCCACCTTCAGATCCAGAGCCTTCTCCTTCTCCTTCACCTTCGCCTTCACCTGAACCACCTTCTCCGCCACCTACAGCTTCAATTAGTACGTAAGTAGCACCTTGATTCATTTGAGGAGATGTGCCTTTGTAGTTTGTTAAGTTACCAGTAACTTTGATTTTGTCTCCTACTTTCAATGCACTACCGCCTTTCATACGATAAACATAGAAAGTTTCTTGTGTGTCTAGGTTGTCCGACATGTAAATAGTGATGTTGTCGTGTTGTGAACTATAAGCAGTTGCAATTTTAGAAACATAACCGGTTACACCAGCCATGTTGCTTGAAACAGCACCTGCTTGCAATTGAGTAGCAGCAGCATTAGCTTCCGATGGAGTCATATTGTCGTTCACTTCTACGTCAGTAGCACCCGGAAGTTCTACTTCTATGCCATCGATGTAAACTTTTTTAAGATTTACAACACCCGATACGCCGCAGTATTTTTCAACAACACCATAAACTTTGATTTTTTTCTTCAAGTTAGCAGGAACATTCAAAAGACTAACAAATGTAGAGTAGTTTCCTAATTTCAAAGCAGAAACAGCGTAGGTGTCAGTGCTGTTTGCATCGTCTGCAATCAAAACGTTGTCTTTTGATGCAGGATCAGTACCAAGTACAAATTTAGGATCGTTGTCAAAATTGTAGCTACCTACGATATAGCCTTCAACCCATGCTTTTTCGGTACCTGCACCTTTTTCGGGAAGTGTTCCATCGGTTTTCATATCCAATAGAGCCTGTACGTTGTACGGATCGGCTTCCGTACCATTACCTTTTGCGGTGGTGTCGTCTGTCTGACCTGGAGTGTTGTTGTTTCCACCATTGTTAAACGGATCATCCGGTTCTTTGTCTTTGTCTTTACAAGAAGCAAAACCGACCATCAATGCTGCTAAGAAAAGCGAGCCTGCTAAAAATTTTGATACTTTCATAATAATAAAATTTTAAAATGTTAATAAAAAGAAATTAAAGTTAATATTTCGGATAATAAATTTCGTCGGCACGCCAAGTCTCGCCACTTGCGTTTTGCAGGCTGACATCGTCGAGCGAGCGAAGCACGAGCGTCCATTCGTCGCCGTCGGGGCTGCTGCCTCCCTTGTCCCAATAATACGATATGAATCCCGTAATAGAGCCTACATAGTCGGATGCGGGGAGTGGCGCGTCGGCAAACTTGGCATATTCGCTCGTACCAATGGCCGATATTTTTTTCGGGTCGCTTTGCAGTGCGAAAATGCGCGATTGCGGATAACCGATACCGTTGGTCGAAGGAGCGAAAATTTTGTCGGCTTCGTCCAAATCGGCAGGTTTGCCGTAGTCGTATTCTTGTCGTGTGAAATAAACGTTGTCGATGCGTACCAATCTGCCTGCCCATTTTGCAATGGTCATAAAATCGGCATCAATGGCGGGAAATTCGTCGATAGTCATCGGCACGGTGTCTATTTTCGAGATGTCGGGAGTGCCTATCAGTTGTATGTGTTCCATGAACACGGGCAGAGGTATTCGCCCTATTTCCCAGCCTTTTTTGCCTGCATTGTCGAGTCCCTCTTTTGCATTGTTGAAGAAGGGTACGCCAAGCTGTGCCATGTTGGCATATTTGCCTATTGCCAAGCCGTTGCACTTAATGGCAATAACCTGTCCCATGGGCAAAATGCCCGAAAGGCTGCCTGCATCTACCGATATTTTCAGACCTTGACGTGGGTCGGTAACATCTTGAATATAAAGCGTTTTGTAGATGTTCCCTGCCACGTCCGACGAAGCGATACGTCCTACAATAATCACATCGCCTACAAGGCTGTCGGCAGGAATGTCGTCCACACTGAACAATCCCAAGTTGGCTTGTGTGGCATCGTTGCCTTTGTGCGAACGAGCACGAGGAGGGTATTTCTCTTCATTGCCCAATTTGGTGAGATAATCTTCCAAAAACTCGTGAATGGTGTGTGTGGCTTTCCACGCTTCGGGAGAATTTTCATCGACGTAGGGAGGTGTTTTCGGCTCGTTGTAGTTATGACAAGCCGTTGTTGCTGCTGCAATCAATATAATGCCGAAAATATATTTAACCGATTTCATAGCGTACATTTTTAATCGTTAAAATTTGAAACCTACATTTAAGAAGAAATTGAATCCCCAAGCATAATAGAATTTCGAGGGGTATTTGTCCACTTGGTTCGACACCTTGTAGGTCGTGTTTTGGTAGTTTACGGTCGGGATACGGGCTTGTTGCCAACCGCCGGTTTTCAGCCCCGTGTTGTTTGTAATATTGTTCAAGCTGAGGTTGATGTTAATGGATTTTCCTCCTTTCAGATAAATCAACTTTCCTACCGAGGCGTCAATCAAGAAGTGGTTGTACCACTTTGTGTTTTCAAACAAAGACTCCTGCGTGCCGAGAGCGGCGATTTTTGCATCACGTTCTTCGGCGGAGCATTGAGCTCCGTACCAGTTGTTTACCGAAGAGCCGTCGGCACGTTCGCCCGTGAGTATGCCTTGCGAAAAACGCGAGGGAGCGATGCCTAAATAGTTGTAGGCAAAAAAGTTGATGCCCAATTCGGCAAACCACATTTTTGAGTGGAAATAGTTCAATTTGATGTTAGCGGCGAGTTGCGGTCCCGAAGCAGCCTTTATGGCTTTGTGTTCGTTGCCGTTGCTATCGGTCCATTTTGCAAGCAGAATGCGGTCGGCAAGTTCTTGTTCGCCGTCTATCTTCATACCGTTTTCGGCTGTTTCGATACCGATGGCATGGTCGGTGTATTCTGCGTGTGTGTAACTTAGTACGGCAGATAGCGACCAACTCGGGTCTAATCTGAACGAAGCGCCTGCTTCGGCACCCAAGTAGAACTTGTCAACATCGATCATCGTGTGGTTGATAAACGTACGATATTCGTCGTTGTAATAACCGATACGCTCGATGCCGTCGTACGAATGCGTGCCAAAGAACGAAATTCGTGCTTTTACGAAAGGAAAACTTGCCGTATAAGAAAGGTCGTAGGCAAGGATTTTTTCGCTCAATCCGTAAAAGTTTTTCAAAGCGTTGCCTCTGTTGTAGTTGGCAATGGCAAGGTCGCTGATGGCGCGGTCGTAGATGCGTGCCGAAATGTAGTAGTTGTTTGGCAGCGGAGCACGGGTTTCGGCTGCAAAATGAGCTGTCAGTTTGTTGCGTCCGTCGAAGCTGTAATCGAGTTTGAGTTTAAATGCGGGGTCGAAAAAGTGATGAGTTTTGCCCTGTCCTTGCGAGATGACTTGCACAGGAACCGTTTGTCCTGCCGACAAAATGCGGCTCAAATAGGCTGCACGACCGTTTTCCATATAACCGTATCGGTTAAACGCATTGTAGGTCAAACCGAGCGAATAAGAGAACTTAAAGTGGTTGAAATCCCATTCGTTGGTGGCAAACAAGGCTGCTTTGTACACGTTGATGTCGTATTTGTAGCCGAACACGTCGCCCTCTTTCACCACTTTGTTCGGATTGTTCGTATCGTTTTGTCTTACCGCCTCGATTTCGGACTGTGTCATCGAAACGTTTTCAGCCAAATCGGCAATGTCGCGGTCCGAAAACGGGTCGATGTCAATCCACTGATTGGCACCCAACAAGTCGTCCACCGTTTTGTAATGAATGCCCTTGGTGTATTTGGCTTCGAGCCCTGCAATGACTTTCAGATATTCGTTTACGCGGTTGTCGTAAGTAGAATTCAGGGCCACTTCAAGCGAATTGTTGTGTCGGCGCTCAAGCATGTATTTGGCATTTCCGCCGGGGTTGTTTATGTTGTTCGCCGCATTGGCGTTGTAAAACATGTTCCAATTCATTTGCGTAACGGTGTTCCCTTTTTCGCCGTAACCGTTCATCCACGCATCTCTCATGGAGTTGTACATGTCGAGGTTTGTTTCGTCGCGACTTGGGTAAAAATTGCCATCGCCACCCAAACTCCATCCGCCTAACTGATAACTCGGCAAATTGCGGTAGTAGTCGGGACGCGGGTCGGGAGCGTTGTAAAACGTCAATGCCGAATTGCTGTACATGCTATAGTGTGCGGCAACGCCTGTTTTAAGGTTTTGTGCGTTGTCTATTTTCCAATCGTGGTTGAAAATCAAGGTCGGGTCGAAACTGTAAACAATGCGCGAGTTGCGTTTTTTGCCGTCTTGCCAACCCCAATACGGGTTGTAGTAGATAGAGGTTAAATCGACTGTTTCTTGCGTTAATGCCGACGAGTTGGCACGCTCGGTAGGTGCTCCGTAGGTAACGATGTTGATGCTGTGATGGTCGTCGAAAAATTTTTCGGCACTGAAAAAGTAAGCGCCAGCGTTATAGAACGTACCTTCGTTGCGTCCCTCGTGTGCCCAACGATAGGCTGCCGATGCGGCAAAAGCCCAACCGTTTTTCATGATTCCGGTGGCATGGGTAGCTGTTGCTCTGAGCCAATAGGAGCGGTTTGTACCCGCCAAACCCACTTTGGTGCCTACGGCATATTGCGAAGCTCGCATGTTGATATTGGTGGTCATTCCTATATTGCCAAACGAGAAATAGGAACTCTCCAATGCACTTGCCGATTCTTTGTTGCGTGAAGCGTCGTTCAAACCGCCTATTGCGGAATAATTGAAACGCCCCCGCTCCTGTTCGTTGAAGTTAATACCGTTGATGTAGGTCGATTCGTAAGGCATGTAGTTACTATATCCTCTCAATCGAAAACGAACGGGACTGAACGAGTAACTTGCCGTTGACGAAAAAACATCTCCTTTCGACACCAATACGGGCGATATGTATTGCGTTTCTCCCTCGGCGTCTTCAAATTGCATATCGGCAACTGCCGAAATGATTTCGTCCTGCATCTCTTCCTGCAATTTGGCGGCATCTTCCGCCTTTGTTGCGTTCCCCGACACTGTTTGGGCTGAAACCACAACCACAGAAGTCATTAAAAATAACGATATTAAATACTTTCTCATTAAAATAAACTGAATTGATTTTTCTGAATGCAATATTAAGAATTATAATGTAGAAAAGTGTTAAAAAAGAATGAAATTTTTTACATTTTTAGGAATGTCTGTATTTGAGAATGTCGCAACCTTGCTTTTATTTTTTCTTATGAATATAACACGATTTTAATACGGATAGTTTATATAAAAGTCGTACTTTTGCAGTTTGGAATAAAAAGAGGATATATGTACAGAACAACAACTTGCGGCGAACTTCGTGCCGCCAACATCGGACAAACGGTAACCCTTGCCGGCTGGGTGCAACGCATCCGCAAAATGGGCGGAATGACTTTTATCGACTTGCGCGACCGTTACGGAATTACGCAACTTGCTTTCAATCAAGAAGTTGATTCCGAATTGTGCGACAAAGCAAATCACCTCGGACGCGAATATGTCATTCAAATAACCGGTGCAGTGGCCGAACGCTACAGCAAAAATGCCAATATGCCCACGGGCGATGTCGAAATCATCGTTTCCGAACTGAACGTGCTGAACGAGGCTGCCACGCCGCCTTTCACCATAGAGGACGAAACCGACGGCGGCGACGACCTGCGTATGAAATATCGTTACCTCGACTTGCGGCGTGCGTGCGTGCGCAAAAATCTCGAATTGCGCCACAAAATGGCTTTCGAGGTGCGTCGCTATCTTGACGAACAGGGATTTCTGGAGGTGGAAACGCCCGTTTTGGTCAACTCCACGCCCGAAGGCGCGCGCGATTTCGTGGTGCCGAGCCGCATGAATCAAGGGCAATTCTACGCGCTGCCGCAAAGTCCGCAAACGCTGAAACAACTGTTGATGGTCAGCGGATTCGACCGCTATTTCCAGATTGTGAAATGTTTCCGCGACGAAGATTTGCGTGCCGACCGTCAGCCCGAATTTACACAAATAGACTGCGAAATGTCGTTCGTCGAACAAGAAGACATTTTGAATATGTTCGAAGGCATGAGCCGCCATTTGTTCAAGGCGATAAAAGGCATCGACCTGCCCAAACTGCCACGCATGACGTGGCACGACGCCATGAAATTCTACGGCAGCGACAAACCCGACACACGTTTCGACATGCGATTTGTGGAACTGATGGACGTGCTGAAAGGACATGGCTTCAGTGTGTTCGACGAGGCGGCCTACATCGGCGGCATTTGCGCCAAAGGTGCGGCATCGTACACACGCAAGCAACTCGACGCACTGACCGAATTTGTGAAACGTCCGCAAATCGGCGCCAAAGGCATGGTTTACGCCCGCGTGGAGGCCGACGGCAGCGTGAAATCGAGCGTCGATAAATTCTACACGCAGGACGTGCTGCAACAACTGAAAACCGCCATGCAGGCCGAAGCCGGCGACTTGATTTTGATTCTCAGCGGCGCCGATGCCATGAAAACACGCAAACAACTCTGCGAATTGCGTCTCGAAATGGGTTCGCAGTTGGGATTGCGCGACAAAAATAAATTCAGCTGCTTGTGGGTGATCGATTTCCCGATGTACGAATGGAGCGACGAAGAGCAACGCCTGATGGCCATGCACCATCCGTTTACCGCGCCCAAACCCGAAGACATTCCGCTGCTCGACACCGACCCTGCTGCCGTGCGTGCCAACGCCTACGACATGGTAATCAACGGCGTGGAAGTGGGCGGCGGCAGCATCCGTATCCACGATGCCAAGTTGCAGGAAAAAGTGTTCGAGATACTCGGATTCACGCCCGAGCAGGCGCAAGCCAAATTCGGTTTCTTGATGAACGCTTTCAAATTCGGTGCGCCACCTCACGGCGGTTTGGCCTACGGCCTCGATCGTTTTGTGTCGCTCTTTGCCGGCTTGGACAGCATTCGCGATTGCATCGCCTTCCCGAAAAACAACTCGGGACGCGACGTCATGCTCGATGCGCCGGGCTTCATCGACCAATCGCAACTCGACGAGTTGGGGCTGAAAATTGATCTAAAAGAATAAGATTATGAAAAATATTTTTGTGGCATTACTTTGTTTGTTGTCGGTTTCGTTATTTGCTGATAATAAGGTTTTTGTTCGTGAATATTATTATCAAGCAAGTGAGACAGATAGTAAAATCTCTGCACGAACTAAAGCGTTATCTGAGGTAAAACGTCTTTTGTTAGAAGAACTTGGCGTTTATATGGAGAGTTATACCAATTATATAACTGAAGATAAAAATGGCGATGTGTCAAAAGATTTTTTTCGGAACGAAATAAAATCGTTGAGTGCAGGTATTACTGAAACGAGGATTTTGGAAGAAAATTGGAATGGTATCCAATATTATGTCAAAGCAGAGATAGAGGCAGACCCTACTGATGTCGCACGGAAAATAAGTGCTTCTCTCGAAAAACGCAAAGCAGATGTTGTGATTGATAGTTTGCGTGTTTTGTTAACTGAAACTCAATCGGTTTCTTCACAAAAAAATGAAGAAGTAAAAGCTTTACAAAAAAAATATGACGAGCAATCTTTACAAGTAAAGCAACAAGAGGAAAAGGTAAATGCTTTAAAAAAGCAGTTGCAAACGCTACAAACAAAACTTGGTATTTATCAACAGCAAGAGCAACAACTACTTTCTGAGGTTCAAAAAATAGAACAACGTATAAAAAAATCATCTGACGTAGTGCTACAAAACGCACGAATAGGTATGACTTATTCTGAACTTATAAGTGTTTGTGGAAAACCTCGTAGTATTGATTATAAAAAATTGAATTATGGTAAAATATGGATATTGATGAGTGATTATGTTACAAGTAATCCGGATGCTATTGTTTTAAAAGGAGCCTATGTAACAGATCCTTATGAGGTAAGCTCAGCTCCAAATATATTAAAGTAAAAAATTATGAATACGTTTCTTAAAATAGCAATTGGCTTTGTATCAGGTATTATTTGTACAATTTTAGGATTGTATATAATAGGAATGATGCAGAATTCAGAAGAACTTCAATTAAGAGAAGAAGTGCGAATTTCTGCACTAAAAAGTTTGAAAAATTGTTTAGACAATACTGAAGAATCTGAAATAACAGAAGGACTTGAAATAACAAATGAAGATGAAAGTCCAAAAAGAAATATTCAATCCTTTGAACTTTCTACTAAAAAAGGTATTGTGAAACTGCACACTTACATGCCGAAAGATTCGGTCAAAATGCGGATGGGACGTCCGCACACGACAAGTATTCGTACTTATGGGGACGATGTTCACGAGAAGTGGGAATATGAAAAAAAAGTCTATGACGATATGTACACTACTGAATTTAGTTTTGAGTTCGTCAATGGAGAATTGAAATCGGTTTATCAATATTAAACATTATGTCATTTATAATCAATCTTTTAATTTCGGCATTGGCCGTATATCTGACGGCGTGGCTGTTGCCGGGCATCAGCGTGAAAAGTTATTGGGCAGCCATCGGTGTGGCGTTTGTCATCGGTCTGTTGAACGTGCTGCTGAAACCGTTTCTGACGCTGCTGACCATTCCCGTAACGGTAGTAACGCTCGGGCTGTTTCTGCTCGTCATCGATGCCGTCATCATTCTGTTGGCAGGCAAACTGCTCGACGGTTTTCAAGTGAACGGCTTTTGGTGGGCATTGTTGTTCAGCATCATCGTGTCGGTGGTAACAAATTTGCTGTATCGCGTATTTTGAGTGATGAGTGCAAAGTGCAAAATGCAAAGTTTTATAAACTATTTTTTAATTAGCCGACATGAAATCAATCTTATTAACTAAAAGTGAAGAGTTTGCATTGCGCATTGTCAATTTGTATAAATATTTGAACTATCAAAAAAACGAAAACGTGATGTCGAAACAATTATTACGTTCGGGAACGGCCATTGGCGCCTTGTTGAGTGAAGGACAATGTGCAGAAAGCAAATCCGATTTTATACACAAATTTGCCATTGCTCAAAAAGAATGTAACGAAACATGCTATTGGCTGACATTATTGTTTCGAAGTCAATTCCTTACAGAATCGGAATATAACAGCATTCATAACGATGCTTTGGAACTATTAAAACTTTTGTCGTCAAGTATCATCACCGCTAAAAAGAATAACTAAACCCGCAGGGTGTAATCGTTTTGCACTTTGCATTAAACACTATACACTATACACTATTAAAACACTATTATGAATAAAGTTCGTGTTCGTTTTGCACCGTCGCCTACGGGTGCGCTGCATATCGGCGGGGTTCGCACCTGCCTCTACAATTATTTGTTCGCTAAACAACATGGCGGCGAGTTGATTTTCCGCATTGAAGACACTGATAGCCAACGTTTTGTGCCGGGTGCCGAAGAATACATCATCGAGGCACTGACATGGTTGGGCATCAAGTTCGACGAGGGCGTTTCCTTCGGCGGCAATTACGGTCCGTACCGCCAAAGCGAGCGTAAGGACATCTACAAAAAATATGTGCAGCAACTGCTCGATGCCGACAAAGCGTACATTGCGTTCGACACGCCCGAACAGTTGGAAACCAAACGCAAGGAAGTGGCTAATTTTCAATACGATGCTTCGACACGTCTGCAAATGACCAACTCGCTGACGCTGAGCAACGAGGAGGTAGAACGCCGCATCGCCAACGGCGAACAATATGTGGTGCGGTTCAAAATCGAGCAGGGCGAAGATGTGGTGGTCAACGATCTGATTCGTGGCGAAGTGCATATCAACTCGTCCATTCTCGACGACAAAGTGCTCTACAAATCGGCCGACAATCTGCCCACCTACCACCTTGCCAACATCGTGGACGACCATCTGATGGAGGTTTCGCACGTCATTCGTGGCGAAGAATGGCTGCCGTCGGCACCGCTGCATGTGTTGCTCTATCGCGCTTTCGGCTGGGAATCGACCATGCCGCAGTTTGCACACCTCTCGCTTCTGTTGAAACCCGATGGCAACGGCAAACTGAGCAAACGCGACGGCGACCGGCTCGGTTTCCCCGTGTTCCCGCTCGAATGGCACGACCCGAAAACGGGCGAAGTGTCGTCGGGCTATCGCGAGAGCGGCTATTTGCCCGAAGCCGTCATCAACTTCTTGGCACTGCTCGGCTGGAATCCCGGCAACGACCAAGAAATCATGTCGATGGACGAACTGATACGCCTTTTCGACCTCAAAAAATGCAGCAAAAGTGGCGCTAAATTCGACTACGAAAAAGGCAAACACTTCAACCACCTTTATCTGCAAAAGAAATCGGACAGCGAATTGGCACAAGTGATTATCGCTAAACTGAACGAACTCGGCCTCGAGTCCGATGTGCAGAAAG
The DNA here is from genome assembly GCA_017456885.1 of Paludibacteraceae bacterium. Classification (GTDB taxonomy): domain Bacteria; phylum Bacteroidota; class Bacteroidia; order Bacteroidales; family Paludibacteraceae; genus RGIG9608. The sequence goes on along the minus strand of JAFTIM010000010.1, from coordinate 1,024 downwards.
CCGAAGCCGCCGTGGCTGCCATGAAAGAGCGCGCCACTTTCGTCAACGACCTGTGGGATTTGTGTCGTTTCTTCTTCGTTGCGCCCAAAGAGTTTAACGAAAAAGACGTGCAAAAACGCTGGAAGCCCGAGACGCCCGCAATGCTGACCGACCTGCATGCGTTTCTGCAAACACTCGACACATTCGACAATGCCGAGCAAACCGAAGCAACCGTGAAAGCATGGTGCGAGGAGAAAGGTTACGGACTTGGCAACGTGATGAACCCGTTCCGCCTGACGCTGGTAGGCGAAATGCGCGGCCCGCAAATGTTTGCCATCACACAAATTCTCGGCAAAGACGAAGTACTGCGCCGCCTTGCCTACGCGCTCGAAACGATAAAGTAAACTCGCACTTTTACAAATAAAAAAAGAAGCCCCGCACTTTGCTGTGCAGGGCTTTTATATTTACTTACAAGTTTGGACGAAAGCAGAAGTAACTAATCAGCGTAAACTGATTGTTTACGAATACCCTCATCTTCTATAGTGAATTGGTAATCACGAGTATAGTCGAATTTGATGCTCTCTGAATAAGTTGCAGATATTGCAGTATAATAACTGTCCTCATCCGCTATTTTGTGTAATTCGAAATTAACATATTTTGAAAATGATAAATCAGTAAATCGACGTTTCCATTTCTTCCCTTTCCATAATGGATTTTCATAAATGTCAATATTTTCTCCGTCGATAAAAATCTTGACTGCATAATTACTTGTTGCATTTACGAATGTAACATTACAATAATCCCTTTCTTGATTGTTTGGATTGTAAGGATCGTTGGGACTTTCATTCTCGCAACTAACTAAAAACAAGCAGAATAAACTGCAAACTAAAAACTTTTTCATAAGCCTTAATTCCGCAACACTTTGATTTAACTTATTTTATAAGTACCTGAGCAACAAAAAGTTGCTCAGGAATTTGCCATGTCAGATTTTTCACCTATCTTAGTGTTGCAAATCAAAATATGTATCAAACCCGACAGACATGGC
>JAFTIM010000009.1 GCA_017456885.1 Paludibacteraceae bacterium | reverse complement strand
CCATGTCTGTCGGGTTTGATACATATTTTGATTTGCAACACTAAGATAGGTGAAAAATCTGACATGGCAAATTCCTGAGCAACTTTTTGTTGCTCAGGTACTTATAAAATAAGTTAAATCAAAGTGTTGCGGAATTAAGGATATATAAATTTCTGTTAAATTTTGATAATTAAATAAAAAATGAATCGTATGAAAAACTTGAAAATGACAGTTGCAGCATTTTTTCTGCTTGTAACTCCGATTCTTGTAGCACAAGAAAACGTGCCTCTGCCGCTCGACCCCAATGTGCGCTATGGTAAGTTGGACAACGGGCTGACTTATTACATTCGCCACAACGAGCAACCGAAACAACGCGCCGAGTTTCACATCGCGCAGGCGGTTGGCGCCATTCTCGAAGAAGACCACCAAAACGGCTTGGCGCACTTTCTCGAACACATGGCTTTCAACGGCACCGAGCATTTCCCCGGCAAAGGCATCATCAACTATTTCGAGTCGATTGGCGTCAATTTTGGCGGAAACATCAACGCTTACACGTCGCTCGACGAAACGGTCTATCGCCTGTCCGACGTGCCGACGTATCGCGAGGGCATCATCGACAGCGCTTTGCTCGTGATGCACGATTGGTCGTGCGCACTGTCGCTGCTGGGCGATGAGATTGATGCCGAACGCGGCGTCATTCGCGAAGAGTGGCGCACGGGTGCCACCGCCAGCAGGCGTATGTGGAAACAGACGAACGCCAACATTTTCCCGGGTTCGCAATATGCCAAACGCGATGTGATTGGCGACACGGCCGTCATCAACAACTTCTCGTATCAGGCGTTGCGCGACTACTATCGCAAATGGTACGGCCCCGATTTGCAGGCCATCGTCGTGGTGGGCGACATCGACGTCGATGCCATCGAAGCCAAAATCAAAGCCTTGTGGGCCGATGTGCCGGCACGCAGCAACCGCGGCGAACGTCCGGTGTACGAAGTGGCCGACAACGACCAACCCATCGTGTCGATAGTAACCGACAAAGAGGCGCAAAACACCATTTTGGAACTCACCTACAAACATGCGCCGCTGCCCGACAATTTGAAAGGCTCGATGATTCACTACCTGCAAGCCACACTCAACGGGCTGATTTCGAACATGTTGAGCGATCGCTTCGATGAATTGACGCAAGACCCCGAAGCCTCGTTTGTGTATGGCAACGGCTACTATTCCGACTTGGTAAAATCGAAAGACCAATTTGCTTTTGTGGTCGTTCCGAAAGAGGGACGCGAAAAACAGGCGTTGAACGACATGCTGTTCCAGGCCGAAAAGATGAAACGCTACGGATTCACCGCATCGGAATTGGAACGTGCCAAAACTCGTCTGCTGGCCGATGTCGAAAAGTCTTACAACGAACGCGACACGCGCAAAAACATCGCACTCACACGCGAGTACATTCGCCACTACCTCGACGGCGAGTGCATTCCCGGCATCGAATGGGAATACAACACGCTGACAAGTATGTTGCCGCACATTCAGTTGGATATGCTCAACCAAGTGGCACAAAGTTACGTCATCGACACCAATATCATTGTCAGCATTAACGCGCCCGAAAAAGAGAGCGTCGTGCTGCCGACCAAGGACGAAGTGCTGCAAGCGTTGGCCGACATCAAAACGGCCGAGATAGAGGCACCGAAAGACGACGCCGTGGACAAACCGTTGGTGGCCAAAACACCGAAAACCGGCAAAATCAAGGCAAAAGCCGCCAACGCTTCGCTTGGCACGACCGAATGGACACTTGCCAACGGCATCAAAGTGGTTATCAAACCGACCGAATTCAAAAAGGACGAAATTCTGCTGACGGCCAAAAGTCGCGGCGGCTTGTCGAAGGTGGCAAACATCGACGACCTGCCATCGGCATACTTGGCTACCGATGTCGTTGCGAGCAACGGCTTGGGCGAGTTCAATGCCATCGAACTGCAAAAAGTGCTGACCGGAAAAATTGCCCGTGTGGCTCCCAAAATCAACGAGTTCTCGGAATCCCTCGACGGCAACTCGTCGGTGAAGGACTTCGAAACGATGTTGCAACTCGTTTATCTCTATTTCACCGCACCGCGTCGCGACGACAAAGCCTATCAGGCACTCGTCAATATGTACGAAACGGCACTGCGCAACCGCGATGCCAACCCGAAAACGGCTTTCTCCGACAGTATCCGTCTGACGGTGAGCGACCACAACCCGCGTACCATGATATTCAATCTGCCAATGTTGGAAAAAGTGAGTCAGGACAAGGCTTTGGCCATCTACAAAGAGCGTTTTGCCAATCCGGCCGACTTCACGTTTATGTTCACCGGCAACATCGACCCGAACGACGCAGCCACGCAGAAACTTATCTGCACTTGGTTGGGCGGACTGAAAACGAACAAGACGCGCGAGGACTACACCGACAACGGCGTGCGCGCCCCGAAAGGCAAGGTGCAGAATCACTTCACGCGCGACATGCAGATTAAAACCGCGTCGAATCGCTTGCAATTCACGGCTGCCATGCCGTATTCGTGGGCTTCGGCACTCAATATGGAGGTCATCGGGCGCATTCTCGTCATACGCTATCTCGAAAGCATTCGCGAACGCGAAGGCGGATCGTACGGCGTGGGTGTTTACGGCTATGCCACCACACTGCCCGTCGAACAAGCCATACTGCTCATTCAGTTCGACACCGACCCCGACAAAGACGCGCGTCTGCTCGAAGTGATTTACGAAGAAATCAATACGATTTTGGCCGACGGACCGCGTGCCGACGACTTGCACAAAGCCAAAGAGAGTATGTTGAAAGACTTCGCCGAAGATGTCGAGAAAAACGATTGGTGGGACGGCACGGCACTGCCAAGTTACTATACCGGCAAATATGCCGAGAATTATCTGCAAGAGTATCGTGCTGCTGTCGAGGCCGTTACGGCCGAAACGGTGGTCAACACACTGAAACAACTCATCGACTCGCAAAATGTGGTCGAAGTGGTGATGATGCCGGCCGCCGAATAAGCCAAAAAAGAACATTTCTCGAATAAAGAGCGTTCCTATTTTAACGGGACGCTTTTTTTATTCATCAAAAAATGAATACATTTGCCACTATGCTCGACAAAATCTACTATATGAATCGTTGCCTTGAACTTGCCCGAAAGGCTATGGGGCAGACATCGCCCAATCCGATGGTGGGAGCGGTGGTTGTTGCTCAAGGTCGTATCATTGGCGAGGGGTATCATCATCGTTGCGGCGAACCGCATGCCGAGGTAAATGCCATTGCCTCAATAGCCGAATGCGATTTGCCCCTTTTGTCGCAAGCAACTTTGTTTGTCAACCTCGAGCCCTGTTCGCATTATGGTAAAACACCTCCTTGTGCCGAATTGATTGTTGCAAAACGGATTCCGCACGTTGTGGTGGGGAGTCTCGATCCGTTTCCCGATGTGTCGGGGCGTGGTGTAAAACGTTTGCAGGAGGCAGGTATCACTGTTGAAACGGGCATTTGTGAGGAGGTGTGCGAAGAGTTGAACAAGCGTTTTTTCACTTTTCATCGCGAAAAGCGACCTTATGTTTTTCTGAAATGGGCGCAATCGTCCGACGGATTTATGGGAAAACGGGGCGAACGCATCACTTTTTCGACAGAAGCGACTTTGACACTTGTACACGAAATGCGGAAGTGTGAAGATGCTATTCTGGTGGGAACCAATACGGCGGTGGAGGATAACCCTGTTTTAACTTGTCGTCTTGAACAAGGGAAGAATCCCATTCGTATGGCAATAGACAGACATTTGCGTATCCCTTTGACGCATCATTTGCTTGACGGAAGCTCTCCGACGGTAATTTTTACGGAACAGGTTGTACCATCTGCTTTGAATGTAAAATATGTAACGCTTGACTTTTCGGCTGATGTTTTGCAACAAATAATGCGGTATTGTTATGAAGAGAAAATCCTATCGCTCATTGTAGAGGGTGGCAGCTGTTTGCTTCAGCGTTTTTTAGATGCGCAGTTGTACGACGAATTGCGTGTGGAGGTTGCGCCTATAAGGCTTGGGAGCGGTGTTTTGGCACCTGCATGCGATTTTTCGGATATGGATTGTAAAACTGTTGGCAATAACAAACTTTTTTGGAGGCGACGACAATGAACGATTTTCTTTCCAATCTTTCGACGTATATATTTTGGATATTGTACGTTTACATCATCATTTCGATTATTGTGGTGATTTTGTTGGAAAACAGGAATCCTGCAAAATCGTTGATTTGGGTATTGGTGTTAATCTTTTTGCCTGTCATTGGCATTATTTTCTATGCGTTTGTAGGGCAGGATTTTCGTAGAAAGAAGATTATTTCGAAAAAGAGTCTGCATCGCCTCAACGTACATGCCAATTTCGATTATTATCGCAATCGTGAACAGGAGAAAGACGATTTGCCCGTAGGGGTAAAACACACAATTATGTTGCTCGAAAAGAATGCCGAAGCTCCCGTTTATGGTCAGAGCAAGATTGATGTTTTTACGTCGGGAGCCGAAACCTTTGACGCTATGTTTGCCGATATGGAAGCTGCAAAAGAGCATATACATGTGGAATTTTACATTGTAGAACCTGACGAGGTAGGGCATCGTTTTCGCGATTTGCTGATAAAAAAAGCGAAAGAAGGCGTTCGCATTCGGTTTATTTACGATTATTTAGGCGGTTTTGGCATGAAAAAGCGTTTTTTAAAACCGTTGAAAGAGGCGGGAGTGTACCTGCATGCTTTTTTGCCTGCAATTCCTTATGCGGGGTTGAGCAAGGTAAATTATCGTAATCATCGGAAGTTGGTAGTGGTTGATGGTAAGGTGGGATATACGGGTGGTGTGAATGTTGCCGACCGTTATATTAAAGGCAACAATTTAGGTTTGTGGCGCGATACGCAAGTGCGCTTTGAGGGTGCTGCGGTGCATGGTTTGCAAAACGCATTTCTTATCGATTGGTTTTTTGTTTCGCAAAAACTAATTTCCGATTTGAAGTATTATCCGAAACCGAAAACATTCCCCGATTTGCAAAATTTGGTGCAAATTGTCGGTTCGGGACCTGATACCGATTTTGAGAATGTGATGCAGGGCATCGTGTCGATGATCACTTCCGCTCAAAAATACATCTACATTCATACGCCTTATTTTTTGCCTACCGAAGCTATCTTGTCGGTATTGCAAATAGCGAGTCTTAGCGGTGTCGATGTTCGATTGATGTTACCCGAGAAGTCGGATACGCATTTTGCTCAAATGGCTACAAAATCGTATCTGCTTCAGATACTTGGAGCGGGAGTGCGTGTGTTTTTCTACCGAAAGGCGTTTTTGCATAGCAAAGCCATTGTGGTTGACGATTTGGTTTCGACCGTTGGCACATCGAATATGGATTTTCGTAGTTATGAGCAGAATTTTGAGTTGAATGCGTTTATTTACGATAAGAAAACGGCAAGCACCTTGCGCGAAGCATTTGAAAACGATTTGAAGCAGTGTAAGGAAATTACAATTGAGGGCTGGAAACGCAGGAAGAAAAAAGAACGGTTGAAAGACTCTTTTGCACGATTATTTAGTCCGCTATTATAAAAAATAATGGCTCTTTTTGGCAAGATGTCAAAAAAGCGTTATTTTTGCAACCGCTAACAGAAAGCGGGATGTAGCTCAGTCCGGTTAGAGTACGCGTCTGGGGGGCGTGTGGTCGCTGGTTCGAATCCAGTCATCCCGACAAAAACCGAAAGAGAACAATTCTCAAAAGCAAGAGAGTTGTTCTTTATTTTTTGAAAGAGTAGTTAAATCCGTTTATTTTTTGTTTCTTTTGCAAAAACTAAAGCCTAATAATTTATGAAAAAGCCGTTACTTTTTTTGGCGATAATGTTGCTATTGTTGTGTATGGACATTAAAGCTTTTGCTGCTGAAAAGCAAGATTTGTTTAATACGAGCAATGGCGACGGGGTTGTTCCTCCTTATCGTATTCCGGGCATTGTCAAAACCTATTCGGGCAGGCTGATAGCGGTTGCAGGGCGTTTGGTTTGCGGTACCGACCCGGGTTACGGGCAGGTAGATGTGGTATGCAGAGTCAGTGATAACAATGGCAAGACGTGGAGTGACATACATGAGGTGGCTGTCGGTACGGGAGAAACGTCGGCTACGGAGAACTATTTTGAAACGGCCTTTGGCGACCCTGCTATTGTTGCCGACCGAACAAGCAACGAGATTCTCATAATGGCTGTGGCAGGGTGTACGGTTTATTGGAATAGCAATACCACACGGCAAAATCCCAATCTTATTGCCGCAATTCGCAGTAAAGATAATGGTGAAACGTGGGAATTGCCGGTAAATGTTACGGAACAGATTTATAGTCTTTTTGATAGTGGAAATGCAATTCAAGCAGCCTTTGTTGCCGGTGGGAAAATATTTCAAAGTCGGATTGTAAAAAAAGATAAATATTATCGTTTGTACGCAGCTATGTGTGCCCGTCCCAATGGGAATCGTGTGATTTATTCCGACGATTTTGGTGCAACGTGGCATGCGCTTGGCGGTGCTTTTGCCTTGCCGGCTACGGGAGGCGATGAACCGAAATGCGAAGAACTGCCCGATGGGCGGGTAATTCTTTCAAGCAGAGTTGGAGGCGGACGTATTTACAATATTTATACGTATGAAAACACGTTAGAGGGGAGCGGAGTGTGGGCATCGGCGGTTAAATCTACGCTTGAGGGGTCGGGATTGACACCCGGCAATAATTCCACTAACGGAGAACTCCTGATTGTTCCTGTGAAACGCAACAGCGACCAACAAGAAATGTATTTGGCATTGCAGTCGTTGCCAACAGGGAGCAGTCGTACGAATGTGGGTATCTACTACAAAGAGTTAAGCGAATTTTCCGATATGAATACCGTAAACAGCTTTTCGGTGGATTGGAATGGTTTTTTTCAAATCAGCAATACGGCTTCGGCATATAGTTCGATGGATTTGCAAGCCGACAACAAAATAGGGTTTATATATGAGGAAACATTGACGAGTTTCGGCAAGCGTGCAAATCCGGTATCCACAAGTTTTCCGACAGGAGCAGGGACGCATAATTTCGATGGCTTCGACAATCTTTATGCGGCATACGACTTGGAGTATATTACGAATGGTGCTTATTCGGTTAAGAATGATGTAAATCGTTGTACATTTATTCAAACCTATTTTAGGGCATTGACAGAGGCTTCATCTGTGTCGGAAGTATTAAAAACAGAAGTGTATGCCGCTATTGATGCGTTTAGTCAAGACCCTACCACTGCCGAGGTTGATTACATTTATGAATTGCTTAGGAGTGAACAACCCTCCGACCCGTTAGATGGGAAAACCGTAACGTTGACCAATGTATCGTGTATTGACGGGAAATAACAGATAAAAAATGGATTGTTGCAGTAAGGCAATCTTATTTTTCTCCGGATATTTATTACTTTTGTTTTATAGAATTTCTGATGAAGACGGAATTGGTTTTTGCTACAAACAATGCTCATAAATTGCATGAGATACGAGCAATTTTGGGAAATGACTATCTTGTACATTCGTTGTCGGAGGTAGGTTGTTTTGACGAGATTCGCGAAACGGGCGACACGCTTCAGGCAAATGCCGAGATAAAAGCCCGCTATGTGTCCGAGCGTTATTGTTGCACATGCTTTGCCGACGATACGGGTTTGGAGGTGGATTGCCTGCAAGGTGCTCCGGGAGTTTATTCGGCTCGTTATGCGGGTGAGGACTGCAATTCGGAACGCAACATCGACAAGTTGCTTGCCGCATTGGGTGGCACCGAAAATCGTGCTGCACAATTTCGTACGGTGATAGCGCTTGCAGAAAATAATTGTTTGTTGTTTTTTGAAGGAGTGATAAGGGGCAGAATCGCTTTTGAGCGTTCGGGCGAAGGTGGTTTTGGCTATGACTCCGTTTTTGTTCCCGATGGTTATGATAAAACGTTTGCCGAACTTCCGCCGGAAATCAAAAACAGTATCAGTCATCGTGCTGTTGCCACAAAAAAATTAGTTGCCTATTTAATGAACAAATGATGAACACTCGGAAACTTATAAGCCTTTTGGTTTGTGTCCTGCTTTTTAACGGGATTTTTGCCCAATTGCCTATGGGGCAGTGGCAAACGCATTTTTCGTATGGAGAGGTAAGTCGCATCGCTTCTTCGCCCGACAATGTTTACGCATTAAGCAATGGCGCTTTGTTTGCTGTCAACAAGGAATATCAGAACATCGAATTTTATAGTAAAATCTCGGGATTGAGCGATGTGAATATCGCTCATATTGCGTATTCCGACAAGATAAAGGCATTGCTTGTACTTTACGAAAATGCGAATATCGATTTGCTCTATGACGACGGAGAGGTGGAAAACATTCCCGATATCAGTCGGAAAAACATGGCATACAACAAAAAGGTAAACAATGTTTATTTCAAAGACGACGAAGCGTTTCTTTGTACCGACTTCGGTATTGTTGTTTTGAATTTGAAACGTAAAGAGATTACGGAAACTTATTTTATTGGGTCGGGCGGGAGTGCCGTTTCGGTTAATTCGTGTTGTTATTGGAATGGTACTTACTTTGCCACCACAGAGGAAAAATTGTATAAAGCCGATAAAAATTCGTTGTTGGTCAATTTTGAAAACTGGCAGGAAGAGACCTCTGTAAGCAGTGGTGCGAAAAAGTCCGTTTTTGTCTTTGCCGATTCGTTGTGGTTGCTCAAAAACGACAGCACGCTCTATTGTTATGCCAATCAGGAGTGGCAGCCTCGAACCTCGTTTGGTAGTGTGGGAAACGTACGCATTTCGGACAATTCGCTTTTGATAACTTCGCGATACAACGTGCTGAAAAGAATTGATACCTCTTTTGCCGTCGAAGAAATCGGCATTTTTCGTACCAACGATATGATTTACGACAAAGCGAACAATACTTATTGGTTGGCGGTGAATGCCAATGTGTATGAGTACAATTTTTCGACTAAAAAAGTTTCGTCGTACAAACCGAACGGCCCGATGACAAATTACAATTACGAAATGCAGATAAACGACGGCTGTCTGTATGTGTTGTCGGGAGCACGATGGCAGGACTATGGTCGCATGGGTTATATCGATAAATACGAAAATGGCGAATGGACCAGCCTGACTCCCGTCGATATGAAAACCGTTCCGCAAAACACGTCGGTACTGGCGGAGTTGTATCCGAAAGGGCTGGTGGATATGGCGGTCGATAAAAACGACTCGAAACACTTTTTTATTGCGAGTTGGGGGTTGGGGCTTTATGAGTTTCGCAATAATGAATTGTATAAACTCCATAATGCCGACAATCCGATGCTTGAATCGGCTTTGCCCGACAAATATCCCGAAACGGGTTTCTACTATTACACCCGCATAGGAGCCATGGCATTTGATGCCAACGGCATTCTGTGGTTTGTCAACGATTATGCCACAAATGCGTTGAAATACATTACTCCCGACGGGGTGGTTAAAAATTATGCATCGCCGCTCGAAACGCTTTCTACTCAAAAAATGTTGGTTTCGAATCAGAATCCCAATCAGAAATGGGTGTTGGTCTCGCGCGACTCGCAAGGTGCGAGCTGCCTGTTTGTGTTCGACGACGGTGGAACCCCTGATAATAAGGCCGACGATAAACAGCGTATGTTTACTTCCTTTGTCGATCAGGACGGAAAAGTGCTTACTCCCGGATTTACTTGGACAATGACGCAAGACCACGATGGTACCATTTGGATAGGCACCTTGTCGGGGCTGATTTTGGCGAAAAACCCCGAAACCATTTTTAATCAGAATTATAATTTTGAACAGATAAAAATTCCGCGTAACGATGGTACCGACGAAGCCGACTATTTGCTTGACAACGAGAGCATAAACGATATAGAAGTAGACGGCATCAATCGTAAATGGATAGCAACGGCCTCTTCGGGAGTGTTTTTGGTGTCGGCCGACGGTACCGAAACAATCGAGCATTTTACGACCGAAAATAGCCCGTTGCCTTCGAATACGGTGTTAAGCATTGCCATCAATCAGAAGTCGGGAGAGGTGTTTTTTGGTACGGACAACAGCATTATTTCTTATCAAAGCGATACGGCGGAAGGTGCCGAAAGTTTTTCCGACATACGCGCTTATCCCAATCCCGTGCGTGAGGACTTTACGGGTTTGATTACGATTGCCGGCTTGGTGGAGAATACCACGGTGAAAATTACCGATATGGCAGGCAATGTGGTTTATGCCACAACCTCAAAAGGAAGCCTTGCCACTTGGGACGGTACGACAACCGACGGCAAATGTGTAAGTTCGGGTGTTTATTTTGCCGTTTGCACCACTGCAAACAAGAAAGTTTATGCTCGAACAAAACTCCTGATATTAAAATAGTTCCTTAATTGTTAAAAAACCTTAAATCAGGGGGGGGGATAGATTATTTTTCTTTAATTTGTGGGATTATTATGAATAAATGTTTAATCCAAAAAATTAAAGAAAATGAGAAAGAGAAATTTCTTATGGCTTTTAGCATGTTTGTTGGCATTGCCGACACTTGCTACAAAGCACGACAATTACATCGTGGAAGGCGATGTGTCAGGGTGGATGTGGTCGTACTATAGTGGTTGGACTCCGGGTTCGGCTCCTTCGCTTCGGTCGAATGCCGCTTACGACAACTTTTTTATCGGAAGACAACGTCCACTGAAACGTTTCACCAATACGGCTACCGACCCTATTGCAAGTGAAACAAAGCGTAATAACCGTAAGGTGCATTGGTGGGTTCCCATCAACGAAACGGCAAACGGTTGGAATGCGCTACCACGCTATGATGCCAACTCCGAACCTTTCAGCAGTTGGAGTTACATCGACATCTATGGCAACTGGGGACAGGGCTTTTTGCGTTGCCCGGGTAACTTTACCGACGTATGCCGTAAAAACGGTGTTGCTACCGAGGTAACTTCGGCAGCTCCTTGGGCAGTGGGTTTGACTTCAACAGATGGTGGTCATGGTCAGAACTATCAAGCATTGATTGACGGAAGGGCTCAAAAACTGATGCAGTTGTTGCATTACTACGGCATCGACGGTTTGGGCTTCAACTCCGAGCAGACATGGGGTATGCGTGATGGCATGAAAAGCTTGCTTCGAAGCTGTCATGGCTTGAGAACCTCGTGCGATGTGCCCAACCTGCACTTTACGTTTTACAACCTTTCGAGTGCTTTGAACACAAGCGGTAGCGGTACGGAGTTTTCCGACTTCTTCCCTTGGGGTAATGCGTTTTTCTTGAATTACAACTGGGGTAGCCAGACGTTGCAAAATTCGGCTAATAATGCAAACAGCATGGCAAGCGCAGCAGGCGTAAGCTCTTATGTAAATAGCTACGATGTATATGCCGGTATGGACATGCAGGGCGGTACCTCCGGTTTCCATTGGGAATATATCAATGCCAATGCTGTTTCGGTCGGTTTGTGGGGTGCTCACGACGTAAATCAGATTTGGAGCCGTGCCGGTGAAGAGGGTAATGCTCCGAAAACAAAACTGGCTACCTATTTGAAAAAATGTGAGCAGTTCTTTACGGGCGGTACGCGCAATCCGGTAAATAATCTTAACGTTGCAGGCGGGAAATGCGCTCCGAGCGATAATTTCCACGGCGTAAATAAATTGGTGGCTGCCAAGAGTGCGCTTTCGTGGACGACTAACGACTATTTCCCGTTTGTTTCGTATTTGAACTTGGGTATCGGTACGTTTTTCAACAACGAAGGTAAAACCACCTACAAAGACGAGTGGTACAACATCGGCATACAAGACCACCTGCCCACATGGCGTTGGTGGATAACGACATCGTATATGAGCCGTTCGACAAGCGATGTGCCGAGCGATACGCACGCTACTTTCTCGTTCGACGATGCATGGTTCGGCGGTTCGTGTATGAAACTGACGTTCGACAATGCGGTGTCGTCGGGATTTCGCTACATACAGTTGTTTAAGACACAATTCCCGATAGCGGATGCCAACTACACCTTGCGTGTACGCTACAAAGCATTG
>JAFTIM010000022.1 GCA_017456885.1 Paludibacteraceae bacterium | reverse complement strand
TATTTGGTCTGTAGTTCCATTTTTGCTGATGTTGTTTTTCTTCATGTTCATTATGCGACGTATGTCGAGTAGTGCAGCAGGCGGTGGTGGTATTTTCAGTGTGGGGAAATCGCAGGCGAAGCTGTTTGATAAGGGAACGTCCGAAAAAGTTACATTTAAAGATGTGGCAGGTCTTGAGGGAGCCAAACAAGAAGTGGAAGAGATTGTATCGTTTTTGAAAGACCCCGAGAAATACCGTCGTTTGGGGGGAAAAATACCTAAGGGAGCTTTGCTTGTAGGCCCTCCGGGGACAGGAAAAACGTTGCTTGCAAAGGCAGTGGCAGGAGAAGCTGATGTTCCTTTCTTTTCGATGTCGGGTTCCGATTTCGTGGAAATGTTTGTAGGTGTGGGTGCTTCACGAGTACGCGATTTGTTTCGTCAAGCCAAAGAGAAAGCTCCTTGTATTATTTTTATAGACGAAATTGATGCCATAGGGCGCGCTCGTGGTAAGAATATTTCTCATTCGAATGATGAACGTGAGAATACCTTAAATCAACTTTTAACGGAAATGGACGGTTTTGGTACGAATAGCGGAGTGATTATTCTTGCAGCCACCAATCGGGCGGAAATTTTGGATAAAGCATTGCTTCGTGCAGGGCGTTTTGATAGACAGATTCATGTGGAATTACCTGATTTAAATGAACGAAAAGCAATTTTTCAAGTTCATTTATTGCCGTTAAAGATTGATAAAACGCTTGATGTGGACTTTCTTGCTCGACAAACACCCGGATTTTCGGGTGCGGAAATTGCCAATGTATGCAACGAAGCGGCTTTGATAGCTGCCCGTAACAATAAGGATTTGGTGGAAAAAGAGGACTTTTTGGCTGCTGTTGATCGTATCATTGGTGGGTTGGAAAAGAAAACGAAAATAATTACGCAAGAAGAAAAAAAATCTATTGCTTACCACGAGGCGGGTCATGCTACAATCAGTTGGTTGCTCGAATATGCTAACCCATTGGTTAAGGTTACAATCGTGCCACGAGGCGAGGCTCTGGGAGCCGCATGGTATTTGCCCGAAGAACGTCAGTTGACGACCAAAGAGCATATTCTTGACGAAATGTGCGCTACATTGGGAGGACGTGCTGCCGAAGAGGTTTTCTTTGGAACGATGTCAACGGGAGCAATGAATGATTTGGAGCGAGTAACTAAACGTGCTTATGCTATGGTTACTTACTTTGGTATGAGCGACAAAGTAAAAAACATGAGTTTTTACGACTCTACAGGAAACGATTATAATTTTACGAAACCTTATAGTGAAAAGACGGCAGAACTTATTGACGAGGAGGCAAAAAAAATAATTGCAGAGCAATATCAGCGTGCAAAAGAGTTGCTTGAAACACATAGAGAAGGACATAATCGCCTTGCTGAATTGTTAGTGGAGAGAGAGGTTATTTTTGCTGAAGATGTAGAGGCTGTATTTGGAAAAAGACCTTGGAAGTCGCGTACCGAAGAGTTGTTGCAGAATACAGAACAGCCCTCTGCCGAAGAGGATGTTACGGAATCGCAAAACTGATTTACTAAAAGTATGAACAAAGAGAAAAAACGCTACACTATGTAGCGTTTTTCTTACATACGGGGGGATTGAGGGGCAAACGATGCGGGTAAAATCTTTATCTTTGTCCAATAAAGAATAAAAATATGCTTTGGTTGTTGTTGATAGCATTATTGATATTGGTAGCGGTGGGTGCATTGGCTTTTTTCGTATCTCGTCGCTCACTGACAATAGATGCGGATGAACATAAGGAGATACCGTCCGATTGCTGTGGCGCACATGAAGTTTGTGAGCGGGATTCTCTATTAAGTAAGACCAATCAGATAATCTATTTTGATGATGAGGAATTGGACGTGCTTTCAGGTAAAGATGCCGCTACTTATACCATAGAAGAACAAAAACAATTGGAAGAGGTTTTTCTTACGCTTCGCGAAAGCGATGTGGCGGGTTGGCTTCGTAGTTTGCAATTGAGAAATATTGCTTTGCCCGACGAATTAAAAGAGCAAGCATTGCTTATCGTACGTGAGCGTCGTCATTTGCTTTGAGGCGGTATCTGCGGAAAAACCATAACAACAATCCACATACACCAAAACTTACGACTGCTATCGGCCATTGGTTTGCAGTGCCTATATGCGAAAATTCGTCAATTGTTTGTTGGCAGCAGAAAAAAGATAAAGTTACCACGGTGGCATTGTTTATAAAATGTGCCACAACAGATGGAAGAATCGACCCCGACCAATAAACAAAATAGCCGAATATGGCTCCTAAAAACATTCGTGGAAAAAAACCATAGAATTGCAGATGTATGGCACTGAAAATTAGAGCAGATAACCAAATACCTGCGTGAGTGCCGAATGTTTTTGTAAAGGTTTTTTGCAATAGTCCTCTGAAAAAGAGTTCTTCAGAGAAAGCCGGAATGAGAGCCATAACAACCAAATTGCCGAGAAACCCGCTCCACGAAGTGGCTGATAAAAACCTCTCGGTGAGCGCGTTGTTTGTCGCTTCTTGTTGTTTCATCCATTTTTCGATATGTGATAGCCATTCCGGCAACACGATTTTCTCGTTCAAGTCAGCTGTGAAATTGATGGCAGGTATTGCAATAACAACAATCATTGCTGCAAGCAGATAAAACAAGGCCTTTGTTTGAGTTGAAACAGAAAGGTATCGAACAGCATTTTTGTCGAAAAAACAAGCACAGATAACTGCCGGAAAAATAAATCCGAAAATCGATAAAACGGCTTGTGTGATTTTTAGTGCAACAATGTCGTCCCCGAATGCGGGGGTAACAAGCAACGAAATTGCAGACCCGATTGAGAGGAAAAAGACAAGGGTGGTAAAAACAATCAGTAGCTTGCCGATGAACGATGTTTGCTCAAATATTGCTTTAAGAAAACTCATACGTTATTCCGAAACGTGTATGTCGCGAATCATTAGCTGTAACGAGGTATTCCCGTTGAACGTGTTTTCCTCTATCGTATAGCAAATATCCAATGGTTGTCCTGTTTTTAAAAACGTATTGAATCCCCCCATTTTAAAAGCAATTCCGTTGATAACGGTGTTGCAGTCGGAGTTGTCTATCAAGTCCATTTTTAGGTGTTCGTGCCCTTTCCCTACGAGTTTGCTGGTACCAAAGTCGCGTACTTTTCTCGACACAAACACCGGTTTCATATTGTTGGGACCAAAAGGTGCGAATTGTTTTAAAATGTTATAAAACTTTCGCGGCGTGAGTTCGGCAAACGAGAGCTCGGCATCAATCTCTATTTGAGGCGAGAGTTGTTCGGGTTGAATGTTGTTTGCCACATAATCTTCAAATCGAAGAATAAATTCTTCCACGTTTTCTTCTCTCATCGAAAGTCCTGCAGCATAGAGGTGTCCTCCAAAATTTTCAAGCAAATCTTGACACGATTCAATGGCTTTGTAAAGATCGAAACCGGGTATTGAGCGTGCAGATCCTGTAGCCATTCCGTTCGACAAGGTTAGAACAACTGTCGGTTTGTAATACTCTTCGGCTAAACGAGAGGCAACAATTCCAACGATTCCTTTGTGCCAATCGGGTTGAAAAACAACAATTGATTTTCGGCTCTTAAAGTCTTGATTGGCTTCGATAAAACTCATCGCTTCGTCAGTCATGTTTTTGTCTAAATCCTTGCGCTCATTGTTGTATTCGTTAATTGCATGACTTTTCTTGCGTGCGGTCTCGATGTCTTTTGCAATGAGAAGTTCGACCGCTTCTTTGCCTGAAGTCATTCGTCCCGAAGCATTGATGCGGGGTCCTATTTTGAAAACAATGTCGCTGACAGTGATTTCTTTACCTGTCAAATCGCATACCTCAATGATGCTTTTCAACCCAATACTCGGATCGTTGTTGAGTTGTTTCAATCCGTAATAAATCAGAATGCGATTTTCGCCTGTGATAGGAACAATGTCGGAGGCAATGCTCAATGCCAATAAGTCAAGCAAAGGCATTAGGTTGAAAAACGGAATATCATTGCTTTTTGCAAAGGCCTGCATCAGTTTGAATCCGACACCGCAACCCGACAAATGCGGATATGGATAATGACAATCCGAACGCTTGGGGTCGAGTACGGCTACGGCGTCGGGTATTTGTATGTCCGGATTGTGATGGTCGCAAATAATAAAATCGACACCTCGCTCTTTGGCGTAAGCAACTTTTTCGATGGCTTTAATGCCGCAATCGAGAGCGATAACCAATTTTACATTGTTGCTGACAGCAAAGTCTATTCCTGCATACGATATGCCATAGCCTTCTGTATATCGGTTGGGTATGTAGAAAATTAAATTTGATGTGTATTGTAGCAGAAATTTGTAAACCAAAGCAACCGCTGTAGTTCCATCTACGTCGTAATCACCATAGACCATTATTTTTTCGTTCTTGCCGATAGCTGTGTTCAATCGATCAACTGCTTTCTGCATATCGGTCATTAAAAACGGGTCGTGCAGTGCATTTAATGTCGGGCGGAAAAATTGTTTTGCCTCTTCAAATGTCGTAATGCCGCGTTGTACCAATAGTTTTGCTAAAACAGGGTCGATTTTCAGTTCTTTTGCTATTTCATCTTGATGTTTTTTTTGGTCGTCATTCAGTGAGTTAATAATCCATCTGTTTGTCATATATAGAGTTTTTTCTTTCAAAGAAGCAATTATGCTATTCTTGCGTATGCAAGGAGCATAAAAAGTGCGCAAAGATACGCAAAAAATGATAATTTTTACATTTATTTATGTTAATATGCAAATCGTCATTTTGTGAAAGAAATTAGCAAACATTTTTTTCTTTTGAGGAGAAATATTAAATTTGTGCAATTTTAGATTTTGAAATGGACTTTCATTACCAAAAAATGATAGATGAATTTGAAAGGAAAATTCATCTGATTTTGCAGAATAATGAAGATTTAAAGCAAAAAAATCAATTTCTTGAAGCAGAAATTGAGCGGCAAAAGGCAGAACTTGTTGAGGTAAGAAACTCCCTTTCGGAACTAAAAAATCAATATGATAAATTGAAGATGGCAAAAGCGTTGTCGCTTTCGGACGACGAGAAAAAAAAAGCCCATCGGCAGTTGTCTTTATTGGTGCGGAATGTAAATGCTTGTATTAAGTTGATTAATAACAACGAATGAGTATGTCGGAAGATGTGTTTAAGATTACAGTGAAAATCGCTGCACGAACCATTCAACTGAACATACCACGAGCTGAAGAAGAAAAATTTAGAAACGCAGCAAGGCGATTGAACAATCTGATTGCTCTCTATCGGGCAAAATATACAGAAGTTGCCGAAAGCGATTATGAATTGATTCTTTTGATGTCGGCTCTCCATCTTGGGGTGGATTTTTTTGGAGAAATCGAACGCAAGGATATACTCCCTCTGTTGGAAAAAATCGAACAATGGGGAAATGAGATAGACGAAAGTTTGGGTTGCTCTGAATAGAGAAAAAGATTTGTTTGTTCCGCATTATTTTGTTTAGGCAAATAATGCGTTTTTTGTTTAATATAAAAAAAATAATTTATGCAGTACATAGAAATAATAATAGCAGCAGTTTCAGCCGTTTTGGGCGGCGTGATAGGATACTTGTCGTACAAATTGTTGTTGAAAAACAAGGTTAAAAACATCTTGAAAGAGGCGACTTCCGAAGCCGAAGCGATTAAAAAAGATAAAATGCTGGAGGTAAAAGAAAAGTTTGTCAATTTGAAATCTGAGTACGAAAAGCAAGTGGCTGCTCGTAATGCAAAAATGCAACAAAACGAGAGCCGTATCCAACAAAAAGAGTTGTCGTTGAACCAACGTCAGGGCGACTTGCAGAGAAAAATGAATGAGTTGGAGGCTACACGCGAAAACTTGGATAATCAACTGCAAGCCTTGGACGAAAAACGCAGAGACCTTGAGCGTAGTCAGAAACAGGTAACGGATCAGTTGGCTGCCGTGTCGGGATTGTCGCCCGAAGAGGCCAAAGCCCAACTTGTGGAATCGCTCAAAGAAAAGGCAAAAACCGATGCAATGGCTTATGTGAACGAAATGATGGAAGAGGCTAAAATGACGGCAAACAAAGAAGCCAAACGCATCATTGTTCAGACTATTCAGCGGGTGGCAACCGAAACTGCCATCGAAAACTCGGTAACTGTTTTTAATATCGAATCGGACGAGGTGAAAGGTCGTATCATTGGGCGCGAAGGGCGTAACATTCGGGCATTGGAAGCGGCTACGGGTGTCGAGATTATTGTGGACGATACACCTGAGGCTATTGTGCTTTCGGGTTTTGACCCTGTGCGTCGTGAAATTGCTCGTTTGGCGTTGCATCAATTGGTAGTCGATGGTCGTATTCACCCTGCCCGCATCGAAGAGGTTGTGGCAAAAACGCGTAAGCAGGTGGAGGAAGAGATTGTAGAGGTAGGCAAGCGTACCACCATCGATTTGGGTATTCACGGATTGCATCCCGAGTTGATTCGTTTGGTAGGTAAAATGAAATACCGCTCATCGTACGGACAGAACCTTTTGCAGCATGCTCGCGAAACGGCCAATTTGTGTGCTATCATGGCTGCCGAGTTGGGTTTAAATCCGCAAAAGGCAAAACGTGCGGGATTGTTGCACGATATTGGTAAAGTGCCCGACGACCAACCTGAATTGCCACACGCCATTTTAGGTATGAACTTGGCAGAGAAGTACAAAGAAAAACCGGATGTTTGCAATGCTATCGGCTCGCACCACGACGAGGTGGAAATGACCTCGCTGTTGGCTCCTATTGTGCAGGTTTGCGATGCTATTTCGGGTGCTCGTCCGGGTGCTCGTCGTGAAATTGTAGAGGCTTATATCAAGCGTCTGAACGATTTGGAAAATATCGCATTGTCTTACCCCGGTGTTCTGAAAACGTATGCTATTCAGGCCGGTCGTGAGTTGCGCGTGATAGTTGGTGCCGATAAGGTTGATGACAAAACCGTTGAAACCTTGTCTTACGATATTGCCAAGAAAATACAAGACGAAATGACTTATCCGGGACAGGTGAAAATTACGGTTATTCGCGAAACCCGTGCCGTAAGTTATGCAAAATAATGCTATAGAATATTCGGGTTATGGGTAAATATAAATTTTCGTTTCAAAACGTGGGTGGAACCACTCGTGTCAAGTTGCAGTCGGGTAGCGATTTGTGCCATCTTGCGGAGTTAGATGAAAAAATGTGGACGGTGCTCTCGTGTCCTACAAAGGGTTTGCACATCGACGAAAAAACGCTGGAGTATATTGACACCACGGGAGATGGAAAAATACATGTGAACGAGGTGATTGCTTCTGCTCAATGGTTGACTTCGGTAGTGAAAAATGCCGACGACATACTGAAAGGGAACGATGCGATAGCTCTTGCACAGATAAATACGGAAACCGAAGCAGGTCAGAAACTTTACAATTCGGCTGTCGAAATTCTGAAAAATTTAGGGAAATCGACCGATACGATTTCTATAACCGATACGGCCGATAGCTTGGCTATTTTTGCCAAAACCCGTTTTAACGGTGATGGCGTTATTACGGCAGCGTCGGCAGAGGACGAGGAGTTGCGTTCGCTGATACAGACCATCGGCGCAATTACGGGAGGAACGCTCGATCGTAGTGGCGAAATGGGTGTAAACGAGGAACAGATTACTGCTTTTTATACGGCATTGAGCGACTACTGCGGTTGGCTACAAAACGCAGTTGAGGCTCCTTTTGGCGAACAAACGGACAAGGCTATTGAACTTTATCGGGCATTAGATGCTAAAATTAAGGACTTCTTTTTGCGTAGCAAATTGGCTGCTTTTGATGCAGCAGCTGCTGCGGCTTTAGATGTGCAGGTGTCGCGTATAGAAGCAATCAGTGCCGATAATTTGACTGAAAAATTGGACGAAATAGCCGCTTATCCTATCGCTCGCATCAATGCCGATTCGGTAATCGATTTGTCGGCAACCATCAACCCTGTTTGGGCTGACAAATTCGGGCAACTGAAAAATATCGCTTTTGCAAAGAAAAAAACGCTTTCGGAAGCCGATTGGAATGCGTTAGGAGATAGTTTTGCCGCTTATCTTGCATGGAAAGATGCCAAAGCGGGTACGTTGGTAGAGGCATTGGGCAACGATACCATTCAAAAATTATACGAAGAGAATCGCAAAGCGGCACTTTTGGAAATTGTGGAACACGATAAGGCGTTGGCAGCCGAGGCTAACGAGATAGGATCGGTGGATAAACTGTTGCATTTGTATCGCGATTTCTTTACGTTGTTGAAAAACTTTGTTACGTTTCAGGATTTCTATTCTACCGACAAGAATGTAAAAGCAATTTTTCAGGCAGGAAAATTGGTTATCGACCAACGAGCTTGCCACCTTTGTGTGAAGGTTACCGACATGGCAAAACAGAACACAATGGCGGCAGCAAGCGGTATGTATCTGATTTTCTGCGATTGCGTAAGCAAACAGAAGTCTGAAAAAATGCAAATAGTGGCGGCAATGACGCAAGGCGACACGGGCGATTTGATGGTAGGCAAAAATGCCATTTTCTACGATCGTGATGGCTTGGATTGGGATGCGGTGGTAACAAAAATCATTGATAATCCGATTAGCATTTCGCAGGCCTTTTGGTCGCCCTACCGTCGAATTTCGGTTTGGGTGGAAAATATGATTAACAAACGAGCTGCCGAAAAAGACTCGAAAATGATGAACGATGCTACGGCAAAACTCGCTGCGACGCCCGATTTGAAACCGAACGAAACGGCGCCTGCACCCGCACAGCCTTTTGATATAGCCAAGTTTGCAGGTATTTTTGCTGCCTTGGGTATGGCTTTGGGCATGATAGGTACGGCGTTGGTGAGCGTGGCAAAAGGGTTTGCCGCTCTGACTTGGTGGCAAGGCATTTTGGTAGTGATTGGCATCCTTTTGTTTATTTCCGGACCTTCGATGGTGATGGCTTGGCTCAAGCTGCGTCGGCGCAATCTTGCCCCGATACTCAATGCCAACGGATGGGCGATGAATGCCTCGTCTATCGTGAATATCACTTTTGGCGGAACACTGACCGAAACTGCTCATTTCCCGAAAATAAAGATGCAAGACCCGTTTGCCAAAAAGAAAATGGCAGCTTGGAAACGATGGCTGATAGTGATTTCCTCGTTGCTCGTTTTGGCGGGAGCGGCTGTCGGAGTTTGGTTTTATTTCGATTGTAAAAAAGAAGCAGCAACCGAAGCGCCTTGCGTAGAACAAGTTGTTACTGACGGAGTTGCCACAGAGGTGGCAGAGTGATAAAAATACCTTTTGGGGCTGTTTGGTTTTGACAGCGGGCAGAAGAGGTATGTAAGCATGCAGTGCGTTGTCGGATAGCACTTTAATCATAGACGGCAAAATATAACTGGCGAAAATAATTACGCTCTCGCTGCTTAATCGAAGTATAGTAGATTAGCTTTATTTCGACATTAGATGTTGGAACGAGACATCTCCCGAATGCCAAGTCCCGAAGCGGTTCGACAAGGAGGTGTAGGTAAAATCGGGAATAGTTTCGGTTAGCCGCGTAGTCGGAATGAACATTTAGCGGATAAGGTGTCGATTGGTGGCTTCTCTCTTGTCGGCACACGAAAACCGAAGACGAAGCTAAGCATGTAGAAAGCATATTGCTTCCTCGTTTGGACACGGGTTCGACTCCCGTCAGCTCCACTTTTTTTTAAAACACTGCATTTGTGGTGTTTTTTTTTTGTGTGAAAAGTAAAAAAAATATTTTTTACCTTTGCCGAGTAAAAATAAAAACGTATGCATAACACACTGAAATATAACCAAATACGCAGCATTTACGGGGGGGGGGGTAAACCACTATATTTCAGATAGTTGT
>JAFTIM010000021.1 GCA_017456885.1 Paludibacteraceae bacterium | reverse complement strand
CAACTAACGACAACATGTAATGATATGAAAGTAGGTTGTTACTGATATGTCAAAGATACAATTTTGAAAGCAATTCACAACATAAAAAACAACATACTAAAATGAAAATCAGTTGTTACTGATATGTCAAAGATACAATTTTGAAAGCAATTCACAACTAAAATAAAATGGTTTTCTCCTATGTCACTGTTGTTACTGATATGTCAAAGATACAATTTTGAAAGCAATTCACAACTTGCTAACCGTACCGGGGATATTATTCGTGTTGTTACTGATATGTCAAAGATACAATTTTGAAAGCAATTCACAACTTTTCATGCGCGTCTTTAAATAAAAAAGTAGTTGTTACTGATATGTCAAAGATACAATTTTGAAAGCAATTCACAACGGGTACAGATAGCAATGGATATCGAGGCAGTTGTTACTGATATGTCAAAGATACAATTTTGAAAGCAATTCACAACTTGATCTTCTCTTGGTCGGCAGAAATAATGGTTGTTACTGATATGTCAAAGATACAATTTTGAAAGCAATTCACAACCCAGTAAACATATTTTTCGGCGTCCCCTTCGTTGTTACTGATATGTCAAAGATACAATTTTGAAAGCAATTCACAACTTAGTTGCAATACATATCCGGCATTTGCTAGTTGTTACTGATATGTCAAAGATAATCATAAATACTCCATCAGCACATCCCAAACGGCAATGATATGGCACACGCTACCTGCCAGCACAAAAAAATGAAAAACGGAATGCATATATTTGGTTTTATTCAAAGAATAAAAAACGGCACCCGTAATGTAACTTACACCCTCGGCAACAATCCAAATAACAGCCGCTGTTGACACTGAGTCAATAAGCGGTTTGAAAGCTACCAAAACACTCAGTCCCATACCGACGAAACAAACGGTTTCAATGTTGGAATGCTCTTTCAGATGAATAAAACTGATGATAGTACCAGCAATGGCACAAGCCCATACGAAGCAAAAAAGGCTCCAACCCCAATAGCCATGCTCGCGTAACGCTACCAATGTCAACGGCGAATACGAACCGGCTATGTGCCAATAAATAGCGGCATGATCCCATTTACGCAGACGTTCTTTCCATTCAGACGGATATTTAATAGCGTGATATAAGGTTGATGTTACATACGAACCCAACATACCAAACAAATATAAGATGACGCCTATCATAGCCCAATTGTTATCAGTCTGAAAGCACCATACTAAAAAAATAATGCCAAACACCACACCCAGCAGAACACCCACGCCATGCGATGCAGCATTCCATATTTCCTCTTTTTTAGTATATCGTTGTATCATCTTAATTATAGTTTTTTACATTTTCAAGAAACAAAACTAATTTTCATCTCAAAAACGGTAGATAACTGTGTCTTGATACAGATAAAAAAGCTATTGGCTATCTCTTTCTGATAAATGCGCAAGGTTTGTCCTTCCAGGCTCTCACCGAGATAATGCACCTCCAATAAATCTACCTCTTTGTTTCGCAAAAAATCATCACTGAACACATTCAATGCAAGTTTTATATATTCAATATTATTCATGTGATGCGACATATCAATAAGTTGCGAACGTATGATTTGCTCATACACAAAATCCGCTTCCGAAAAATCGCAATCAAACTTTTCAAAATCATCAGTAAAAATCGGTTGGGGGAAATGCTCTCTCGGATACGGAAGCAATGACAATCTTACCGGACGATGTCTTTCTAAATCGAGAACACATGCCTGCTGTTTTGCCAGCAAAAGTGGTCGGTTCTCCGCATCTAAAATCTGCGTATTGATATGCGTCTTCAATCCTGTATTGTCAATCGGGAATGTTTGTGCAGTAATGGTTTCACGCCAAGAAGGTCGGCGAATGAATTTCACGCGAGTCTTTGCAAAAACCCAAAACGCATTAAATTTTTCTCTATAAAGCACCCCATCACAACCAAGTGTATAAAAACACTCCGTAACGTTATCTTGTATCATAAGAACCGATTGTGCAATTCCCATTTTCAATGAACTATCAATAAAAGCAGAAGAAACGTATCTCTGTTTTGTAAAAACTAATTCTGACATAATTTTTTATTTTTATATAATGTTCAAAGTTATAATAAAACAAAACATTTGATTTTAAAAAAAATCTTAAAACCTCAAATTAACTTCGGCTATCAATAGCATAACTTACTCTATAAGACATTCTGCATAAAACGTAATCTCATTACAATGTTCATTTCAAGAACCTCAAAGGCAACAAGTTCATACGATAATCACATATAGTGTTTCGAATTTCATAAAATCTTTTTTGCAGAATCTATTCTTGTAAAAAAGAAATTGCTATATTTGCACCTCAACAAAGGGGGTATTAGCTCATCTGGTAGAGCGCAACACTGGCAGTGTTGAGGTAAGCGGTTCGAGTCCGCTATGCTCCACAGAGTCATTTAGTCTTGCCTTATGTGCAAGACTTTTCATTTTTCACTTCCATGCAAAAAAAACGCTATCTTGACTATGCTCTTGTATTAAAAGGGCTATTCTCCGAACGTATTCAGAAAATATCCATCAATGCGGGATTTACTTGTCCTAACCGCAATGGCGAAAAAGGAATTGGTGGGTGTACCTACTGCAACAACCTTTCGTTTTTACCGGAATATTGTACTCCGCAAAAGAGCATCACTCAACAATTAGAAGAAGGCATTCGTTTTTTTCATCACAAATACCAATCGCAAAAGTATCTCGCCTACTTTCAATCTTTCACAAATACCTATGGCGATTTCGCACATTTAAAAAGATTATACGAAGAGGCTCTTTCCGTACCAAATGTGGTAGGAATCGTTATCGGCACACGACCAGATTGCATTTCCGACACACTACTCGATTACCTTGCCGAGGTTGCAAAACAACGATATGTTATGATTGAATACGGCATTGAGTCCACGAACAATCAGACACTTAAATTTATCAACAGAGGGCACAGCTTCGAAGAGGCCGTTACTGCCATAAACGAAACGGCAAAAAGAGGTATTTTATGCAGTGCTCATCTTATTTTAGGATTACCAAAAGAAACGATAGAGCAACAAATTTTTCACGCAAAAGAACTTTCAAAACTACCTATTACCTCTCTTAAATTGCATCAACTGCAGATAGTAAAGGGCACTCGTATGGCAGAACAATTTCAAGAGCACCCAGAATGGTTTCACCTCTTTCCCGTAGAAGAATATATTGATTTAGTTATCAACTTTTTAGAATACCTAAATCCCGATATTGCCATAGAACGTTTTGTTTCTCAATCGCCCAAAGAATTGCTTTTAGCACCCGATTGGGGAATCAAAAATTTTGAATTTGTTGCAAAAATCGACAAACGTATGCAACAAAGAAACACGTTTCAAGGAAAACTATATGACTCTACTTCCAAACGTTAATACAAGTAGGACATCTTTTAAAGCCATAGGTAAGCATAATCTCAAACGTTCCGTATGAGTTGGTATTCACAACAGCATAATTGTAATTATAACTGCATAATAGTTTCAAATCGGACAACAAATTCACTCCCACCGTAAATCCCACATCGCCTGCTGTACCTCCAAACAACTGAAATTGAAGCGAATACGAACTATTAAAGTCGTAATATACCGAGGTCATAAAATCCCCGACATAACGAGTATCGTACTGACGAAATGCAGCCCCAAAATCCATATACCAATTGGTTTCGCCAAAATAACGAGTTAAATATTTTACATACAACATATTCGTTGCCGATTGCAATGGATTACGACGATTAGCTCTTAAAGCCGGAAAATAGGACATAAAATTTCGGGTAGAAACACCCACTTGCAACACATCCTTGTAGTTATACTCCAACCCCAAACTCATATTGCCTTCCAATATGCCATTTACTTTTTCACTATAAATCGTCGGATCCAACATATCTTCAGCAGAAATTTTGGAAAAATCATACGTTCGCAAATGCAATGCTCCCGACACACCGAAATTCAGACTATTGTCATGGTTTATTTTTAATGAATAAGCATACGAAAGAAGCAACTCTATCGTGTTTGTATAGCCAATTCTATCAACAAACAATTTAGTTGCCACTTGAGAACGAATTTTACTAATAGGAAATGCCGCACTCAAATGAGCAGAAACGGGTGCTCCGGGAAAGTCTACCCATTGCACCCGAGTATTTAGTGTTAAATACGCCGTATAGTCAAAACGAATGTTTGAGGGATTTACATAGTACAAATTCTCCCAATAATTATATATTTCGGGATTGACTTGTGCTTTCCCCTGTGATAAGAGAAACACAAAGAACAAGATAATAATCCCTGACCGTTTCATACTATTTTATAACAGTAATAAAACCTTTTTTAGTAATATTCTGACCATTTTCGGTATAATTCATAATATAGAAATAAGTGTCATCGGGGACCATTTTATTCATGTATGTACCATCCCAACCTTTATCACCTTCGTATATCAAAAATCCTTTTCGATCAAAAATCTTTATGTGCCAACCATCTAAAAACAAATCATTGAAACCATCTCCATTCGGAGTAAATGTATTTGGTACATCAACCGATTTATCAACAAGAATACGAATAGAACGCTCCTCTACACAATTTTCGGTATCCGTCACTGTTAAGACCACATCATAATAGTCTTCTCCTGAAACATTATAAGTATGAACCACATCGCTATCAAATCCATGACTACCATCTCCAAAATCCCAATCATAATCTACTCCTGGTCGATACACCGTATATAGTCTGACTGTCGATTTACCCGGTGTTATCAAAGCCGTTGGATCAACCTCAATCTCATAATCATCAAAATATGCCAAAACAGTCAACTCCAACATAAAATCTTTCGAGCAACCTGTTTCTGAAGTTACGGTCAAAACTACCGTTTGATTTCCCTCTTGTAATTTATGCTCTGCTATAAAATCAGAAATAATCGCTCCGTCGGGGAATTTCCACTCCAACTTGTCATTTTTAGTATTACCTGTATTTTTCGGAACAAAGCGATATACCCTTTCCTTACAATCAAGTAACTCATAATCAATCTGGTAATCCAATAATGTGATGGTCAAGTTCAACGTCTCGCTGCTGGCGCAACCCTGCTCGTTCGTGTAGTTGTGAACGTATGTACCAGACTCCGTGTATGTCGTACCGTGCCAGGTGTAACTCTCGCACGCCGTCTCCGTCAATGTCGTTTGCGTTCCCTTAGTGATGGTCAGATTCAACGTCTCGCTGCTGGCGCAACCCTGCTCGTTCGTGTAGTTGTGAACGTATGTACCAGACTCCGTGTATGTCGTACCGTGCCAGGTGTAACTCTCGCACGCCGTCTCCGTCAATTTTAAATCAGTGTTATAAACATCAATCGTAACCGTTTCAGTTTTTCGGTCTAATTTTTGGAATGAAATATCATCGACACCAAAATCATTACCTCCGGGTTCTGTTCGTTGATTCAACAAACGAATCGTAATGTTTCCGTTATAAGAGCCGCTATTCCAAACCACATAAAAATGTTGCCATGTATTTGTCCCTTGTAGTGTAAATATATTTCCTAATTGCACACCTTCGATACTGAATTGCAATTGAGCAGGATTATCCAAAAAATTCACTGCATAAGCTTGAAAAATATAATCTTGATTTGGCTCCACGCTAATGGACTGCTCCCAAACAATAAAATTTGGCGTCGTATGTCCATTTGCAATCAAATAATTGCCGCTACCCGTCGTATGGTCGCGCACTGTACTCCAACGATCGTGTACCTCTCGTGCATTTCGCCAAACGGTATAACAACCTTCAGGGTAGAGTGTTCTCGAGCCATTCGGGGTTTTATACGTGTAATATGAAACAAATCCTGTATTTCCTCCTTCAAAATCACCATTTCGAACAAGATTTATGCCGGTATCATACAAATAAGTAACCTCAAAGGTTGTTTTCTCCGTAATAGTTGTTAAAGGATTATAAATATCCGATTCGGATAATTGTTGAGCGGGCTTCCACTCGTAGGATAGAGCACCTTGTGGTGCCAAAAGTTGAACTGTGGTATTGGGACATACAATCGTTCCCTCGTCTGATACCGAAACTTGCTTTTGCGCTATAGTTTTTGTTGTTCCAATAATTAAAAGCAATGTAACAAATGATAAAAAACACCTCTTTTTCATAGCTTTACACATTTAAAATGTTAGTAAATAGAACAAACAACCTTTTCGCCAAAAGGTCAACAAATTATATCAAAAATATAATTCTCCAAAATAATCCGGGCGATGGAAATCCGGTTTTTCCACCTCAATTGCATTCCAACTCACATAATGTACAATCTTTGTACCATCTCCACATTTATAGAAATTTGCCAAAATCTTTTCAGGTAAATTATCACCGTCAATTTCCAACAATTCAAAAGGAATGCCAACTATCAAATACCATTCAAAAATTCCATCTTTTTCATCAAACGTATTGCGACCCACCGAAGCATAACGCTGTATTTTACGCATTTCTTCTTCCGTTCGCGACACCCGATTTTCTCTCGTTTTATGTTTGGCCGACAAGCAAGTCCCTATACAATTGAACTCAAAATTAGAATATCCCTCTTGATCGACGCGTTTACAGAAAAACTCCACGCAACTATCCTGCCAAACAGGCTCCTGATCTTTCGAGTATAAAGCCTTTATGCCAAGCCCCTTGACATTGTAACATATACACAACGACGTATGAGAATATGCGATATTGAAAGTTGTTTCGGGTCGATAGGGAAATTCCTTCCAATTAACAATATCAATTTGACCAAAAGAACCTTTTTGCATCAACACCTCTCTCCATCTTTCTATAGGCAAGAAGTCCAACTCGTTCAAGTATGGTAATTTTAATTGCTTCATCATCTTTATTCTTTGTGTAAAGAAAATTTATTTTCTTATAAAATACAAATTATTTATTAAGTTTTTTATCAGAATTTTAATCTTTTTTAACCTAAAATAATTGACGTTCTATTTTTTGTAGCGATTTAATATCGCCAAAAAGTAAGACTCTGTCAAATTCTTCGAACAAAAAGTCAGCAGATTTATGATTTTCCATTTCATAAAGGAATGAATTTTTACCAAAAACATTCAATTTTGTTTTTCGACGCTTTACAGCAATAAGCGAAACATTAAATGTCCCCTCAAAATTGACTTGCGACACCGATTGCGTTACCAAAATTTTAGGAATTTCCATTTCGATAATCTGATGAGCTTCGTCAATCACAAAAGCACTCTTTATCTGTTTCGACTCCGATGATAGTGCATACAAATCGGCAGCATGGAGCTCCGGCATCAACACCTCATCGACACCGATTGCTTCCAATATTGTTCGATGCAACTTATTGCTTGCCCTTGCCACCAAACGTTTTACCCCGTATTGTTTCAGCAAAGCAACCACAAGTACCGAATTGCCAACATGCTCGCCAAGAGCGACAACCACCTCATCGGCATCAGACAATGGCAACATCTGTAAAGAAGACTCATCGGCGATATTGACACAGATAGTGGAACCAATACTATTTTTATATTCCTCCACCAAATTGATATTCGAATCCACACCGATTACTTCATGCCCCATCGCTGTCAGTTTCTCTGACAAGGCAACACCAAAATTTCCCAATCCAATAACTACATACATCATAATATTTTCAATTTATAGGAATAGATTCACTTGGATACTGATAATTCAAAAAACGCTTTGTCGGTATCATGCACGATAAAATACTGATAAGTCCTACACGACCGACAAACATCAATACGATAAGCACAAGCTGACTTTTTGGGCACAACAAAGGAGTTATGTTCATTGACAAGCCTGCCGTACTTACAGCCGAAACCGCCTCAAACAACAAGCATTCAAACGGAATGTCCGGTTCGAAGGCAATCAGAAGCAACACTCCAACCGTCGAAACAAGCAACGACATAAAGATGATAATAAATGCTTTGTTTACAGTCATTTCCGAAATTCGACGGTTTCTTATTTCTATATGATTACGTCCTCGCAAAGTATTAAACACGTTCAAAAAAGCGACTCCTATTGTTGTGGTTTTCACACCGCCTCCGGTTGACATAGGCGAAGCCCCAATCCATATTAAAATTATCATAAGAAACAAAGAAACCGGCATCAACCGGGCAACATCAAACGTTGAGAAACCGGCTGTTCGCGGTGTAACTGCCATAAAAAATGCCGTAACAACTTTTCCTATTTCTGAATGGTCGGACAATAAATTATCGTACTCCGAAACATAAAAAAACAGAGTGCCCCCTATCAGCAAAATAGTTGTAACAACCAACACTATCAATGTGTTTGATGCCATCAGATGAGGAATGTGATTATATGATTTCTGCAAACCGAATATTTTTCGAAGAAAATTACGAAACACATGAAACGAAATTCTTATCAAATTGAAAATAATGGGGAAACCTAATCCTCCGACAATTACCAATATCGAAATTATGAAATGCAACAAATAATTCCCGACATACAACTCGTTCATAAGCCCGTTTCTAACAGAAGAGAAGCCCGCATTACAAAAGGCCGAAATAGAGTGAAAAAGCGAAAATGCCACATCATTCAACGTATGTCCATTGATACTTAAAAATATAAAATAGGCTCCTAACAACTCGAAAAACAGCGTAACCAATATAATATACCAAAGTGTTTTAAATATCTGACTACTACCCTTTTCCGGATCTATCAGATCTTTGATAAACAATTTATTTTGTCCGATATATTTGCCTGCAAAAAACAATCCGAAAAAGCTGGTAAAAGTCATTATACCAATTCCTCCGAGTTGAAT
The DNA here is from genome assembly GCA_017456885.1 of Paludibacteraceae bacterium. GTDB lineage: Bacteria > Bacteroidota > Bacteroidia > Bacteroidales > Paludibacteraceae > RGIG9608. Next base: position 21,020 of record JAFTIM010000021.1, on the reverse strand, counting down.
AAGCAAGGCAATGATAGTTTTTCCAAGAGGTGTAAACATTGTTGCAACGTCAACACTGGTCAGACCTGTTACACAAACAGCACTAACTGCCGTAAACAAAGCATCAACAAACGAAATCGGTTGGTAAGTGGCTTTGGGGAGTAATAGCAACCCCGTCCCTGCAAAAACTAAAATCAGAAAACTCCCGACAAAAATGACATTCGGATTAAGACGTTTGTTTAACGACCTTGTAATCAGCGTAGAAATACTGACAAGCGATTGTAGAACTACAATAGAGAAAAGAATATAATTATTTGAAAACCAATGCAACAAACGATACTTCGACAAAATGGTTTCCGGCAAAGAATTTACGACAAGTACAAACAGCAAACAAACACATGCAACGATTTTTAAATACCACGTTTTTTGCAGTTTTTTGTCAAGCAATTCTTCAACAAAAGCGATAATAAATTCCGCCAAAAACAATATAAAAAAGTAGTACACATAAGGCGATATCTGCGAATAATCCAAGTCGGGATTAAATCCGAAACCATACACCAGCATACCGACTACACCAAACGACAGCAAGCCGTTTAAGATTCTCAATACGGAATATATAAACCCGAATAAAGGCTGCAACCACAACCTCAAGTGTAAATATATCGATTTGAAAAATCCCGCTATTCGTTTCATACTTAAAACAAAAAAGTATGTAAAATTATAGCTTATATTGTAATTACAGACCTTTTCCCCCGATAAAATAGACTATCCCCATTTCTCTTTATCCATTAGTTCTACTTAAATGGTTCAAAATAGGACACTTTCATTAAAGAAATATTTTACAGAAACGACCGAGTTTTCACGATTTATTTTTTCAAAACAGGACGCACAGACAAACCATAATAGCGATAGCCGCTGCCTCCAAGCACCCAATCCGAACAAAAATACACATACCACGCATCATCCGGATAGTCCGAATCAAGCGAACTCGCCCAATAGTAACCATTGTTACCTGCATAGTGCAAATAATCGTCGTAACGGGAACCTGCCGCCGGAAGAAAAATACAATTACCGTTAGGACCTTTCACTTCGTAGCCTTCAACTTTATTTCGAGTGAGCCAAGTCCATGTACAATTTTTACGTAATTCTGCCCATTCTTCGTTGGTAGGCATACGCCAAGCGTCTCCCCAACGGACACAAGCGACATCGTCTTCGGGGTTGAGTATGATTTTATTGTCCACAACACCATATTCGGCATCAATGCAATACGTTGTAAGTTTATTACAATCAAATCCGTGCTTGTAGTTGCTCCAATTGTAAATAGTTTTGGTGGCTACTTCGCCCCACGCAAAATAGTCGCCATGAGCTTCCGGTTTGTCGGCACCTACGTTGCAAGTTGCCCATTTCAAGCCATTGGGCAAGCCTAAATCCACCCACGCGTGTCCGTTTTCGATACCGGTAGTGCCCTGCAGCTCTGTATTATTCTGCTTTGCACTATGGTCTTTCGTTTCATTGTTCGGATTGTATTGTTTTACGCATGCCGCAAACACTATCGAAAAACAACATAGGACCATATAAAATTTCAGATGTTTCATGGGAGTAGTATTTTAAAGTGCAATCGGTAACACAGTTTAATGCTGTAAAAACACGGCTCACTATAGCCATTGATATTTTCAAAGAAACAGACACGAAAAAGATTCCGTTTTGAAGTCATAAAAAGAGCTCTTATGTATAGTTTGCGGATAGGCAAAAACGCTCGAAACACCCTATTTTCTGTGTGTGTGTGTGCGCAGCGTTTTCGTCGCTAAACAATATGTGGCACACACATTCATCTTTTGCAGAAGCAAAGATAATGCAAATTTTTTTGATGCAAAAAAACAATCCTCGACAAGGATTCAAAAAAGAGCGAATTGCCACGCTGTTTGCAAGTAATTCACTATCTTTGCACGAAAAATATTTTAGAATATGAAAACACGTTTTTTGATTATCACTTTTGTATTATTAAGTTATTTGTCTATGACTGCACAAAATCCGTTTTTCTCTTATCAAACTTGGAGTACACCGCACGGAACCTACCCGTTCAATGAAATCAAACCCGAACATTATATGCCTGCCTTCGAAGAGGCTTTCGCTCAAGGGTTGAAAGACATTGACGACATTGTAAACAATCCCGAAGCACCCACTTTTGCCAATACGATAGAGGCATACGAAAAGTCGGGAAAAATGCTCTCGGTGGTAGCAAGTTGTTTCTACAATCTGGCAAGTGCAGAAACCAACGATGAACTTCAAAAAATCGAGTTGGAATTATCGCCAAAAATGAGCGAATACAGCTCTTCTATTTTACTTAACGAGAAACTATTTGCAAGAATTAAAGCGGTTTACGACACAAAAAACACGCTAAAGTTGTCGGCAGAGCAATCAAAACTGCTTGATGACATTTACGAAAGTTTTGCCAACAACGGAGCCAACTTGTCGGAAGCAGACAAATCGACGTACAAGGATTTATCGAAAAAATTATCGAAACTCACCCTGACCTATGGGCAAAACGTACTTAAAGCCACTAATGCTTGGACAAAACTCATCGAAGACGAATCGTTGTTAGATGGCTTGAACGAAGACACAAAAAAGATGCTTCGCGATAATGCGAAAGCAAAAAACGAAGACGGCTTCATGTTGAATTTAAAACCAACGACATACATTCCCGTGATGCAGGATTGCAATAATCGTGAAATTCGTCAAGAGCTGTACATGGCTTACAACACACGTTGCATTGGCGGAGAATTTGATAACACAGAAATTATCAAAGAGATTGTCAACACGCGTCTTGCAATGGCTCAACTTTTCGGGAAAGCGTGTTATGCCGACAAGTCGTTGTACAAGACAATGGCCGAAACGAAAGAAAACGTTTACAATTTGTTAGACCAACTGCGCGATGCCTATATGCCCGTTGCTATTACCGAATACGAAGAGTTGCAAAAATTTGCCGAATCACTCGGATTTTCGGGCAAGATTCAGGCTTGGGATTGGAGTTATTACAGCAAGAAATTGCAAGAGGAGAAATATGCTATTTCCGACGACATTCTCCGCCCTTATTTTGAACTCGAAAATGTCAAAAAAGGTGTATTTGGATTAGCGGAAAAACTATATGGGCTAAAATTTGTCAGAAACGAAAACATACAAGTTTATCATTCGGAAGTTGATGCCTATGAGGTTTTCGATAAAAACGGAAAGTTTGTGGCTGTTTATTATTGCGATTTCCACCCGCGGGAAGGCAAACGCGGTGGTGCTTGGATGAACGACTTCAAGCCTCAATGGCGTGAGGGGAAAAAGGATTCGCGGCCACATATTGTGAATGTAATGAATTTCACACGAGCCACCGACGACAAACCAGCACTACTGACATACAGCGAAGTAGAAACTTTTCTGCATGAATTTGGGCATGGACTGCACGGAATGCTCACCCGTTGTCAGTACTCGGCATTATCGGGCACGAATGTTCCTCGCGATTTCGTAGAGCTTCCTTCGCAATTCAATGAAAACTTTTTAGGCGAAAAAGAATTTCTCGACACCTTTGCAAAACACTATCAGACGGGAGAGCCTATGCCTCTGGACTTAATTGATAAAATAAAAGCTTCACGCAATTATCATGTAGCCTATGCTTGCACTCGCCAATTGAGTTTTGGTTATCTTGACATGGCTTGGCACACGCTGACGGAACCTTTCGAGGGCGATGTAATTGATTTCGGGAACAAAGCCATGGAGCAAGTAAAGGTGCTCCCCGTAGTTCCAAACACACAAATGGAAACCGCATTTACACACATTTTTTCAGGAGGCTATGCCGCCGGTTATTATAGTTATAAATGGTCGGAAGTTCTTGATGCCGACGCTTTTTCGGTATTCAAAAAAGAAGGTATTTTCAACAAAAAAGTAGCCGATTCGTTCCGTAAAAACATTCTTGAACGAGGAGGAAGCGAACCCGCAATGACACTTTACAAACGTTTTCGTGGTCAAGAGCCTACAATCGACGCTCTGATGATTCGCGATGGTATAAAAAAATAAGACAGAATGAAATTAGAATTAAAAATTGCCGAAATTACAGCCAATGCTTTAAAAAGCCTTTATGGCATTGATGTGAAATGCTCTGATATTCAATTACAAAAAACAAAAAAGGATTTTGAAGGCGATTTAACTATCGTCATTTTCCCCTTCGTAAAAACGGTGCGCAAATCACCCGATGTTATTGGTAATGAATTAGGAAATTTTATTTGCGAACACGAATCCTTGGTTGAGAATTTCAATGTGATTAAAGGATTTTTAAATCTTTGCATCAGTAAAAAACATTGGATAGACGAACTGAGCGAAATCAACAAAAACGACACCTTCGGTTACAAAACAGCCACCGACGATTCACCTTTGGTAATGGTGGAATATTCCTCCCCAAACACCAACAAACCATTACACTTGGGGCATATTCGCAACAACTTGTTGGGTTATAGCTTAAGTGAAATATTGAAAGCAAACGGCTACAAAGTGGTAAAAACGAACATCGTAAACGACCGAGGAATACACATTTGCAAATCGATGCTTGCTTGGCAAAAATTCGGAAATGGTGCCACACCACAATCTACTGGCAAAAAAGGCGACCATTTGGTAGGCGATTTTTATGTAAAATTTGACAAGGAATACAAAAAACAAATTGACGAACTCAAAGCCCAAGGACAATCGGAGGAAGATGCAAAACGCAACGCTCCTCTTATGATTGAAGCTCAAGAAATGCTTCGAAAATGGGAAGCCGGCGACGCCAACGTGAGAAGTTTGTGGAATGAAATGAACTCGTGGGTATATGCAGGCTTCGATGAAACCTACAAACGGTTGGGCATCGATTTCGACAAAATTTACTATGAATCGCAGACCTATCTTGAGGGAAAATCGAAAGTAGAAGAAGGACTCGCCAAGGGCATTTTCCACAAAAAAGCGGACGGCTCGGTATGGGCAAACCTTACCGCTGAAGGGTTGGACGAGAAGTTGTTACTTCGTGCCGATGGAACTTCTGTGTATATGACACAAGACATCGGGACGGCAAAGCTCCGATTCGAGGACTTCCCTATCGACAAAATGATTTACGTTGTTGGAAATGAGCAAAACTATCATTTTCAGGTACTTTCCATCCTTTTGGACAAATTGGGATTTTCGTGGGGAAAAGATCTTGTACACTTTTCGTACGGAATGGTAGAACTACCCGAGGGAAAAATGAAAAGTCGCGAAGGAACCGTTGTCGATGCCGACGACCTGATGGACGAGATGATAAACACTGCAAAAGAAACATCTCAAGAATTGGGGAAACAAAACAGCCAAAATGAAGCTGAATCCGATGAAATCGCTACAACTGTAGGGCTTGGAGCTTTAAAATACTTCATTTTGAAAGTCGATCCGAGAAAAAATATGCTCTTCGACCCAAAAGAGTCGATTGATTTCAACGGCAATACGGGACCATTTATCCAATACACGCATGCCCGTATCAAATCGGTTTTACGCAAAGCTGCTGAACAAGGCATCAATTTTGAAGATACAATGCCAAAACCCGATGCTGTTTCGGAAAAAGAAGCATACTTGATCCAGCAAATGACGCTTTTCCCCGAAATTGTCAGACAAGCAGGTAACGAATACAGCCCGTCGGTCATTGCCAATTACATTTACGATTTAGGCAAAGAATACAATCAATTCTATCACGACTTTTCAATTCTAAAAGAGGAGAACGAATCATTGCGTTCTTTCCGACTATTATTATCAAAAAACATTGCAAAAATCATAAAGTTAGGCATGAATCTGTTAGGGATAAAAGTTCCCGAGCGAATGTAATTGTTTGGAATATGAATATCTATTGGGAAGCGTTTCTCTCTTGCTTCAAAATCGGATGTTTCACCATCGGAGGCGGTTATGCTATGATACCTTTGATTGAAGAAGAGTTTGTGGAGAGAAAAAAATGGATTTCCAAAAATGATTTTATTGATATTTTAGCTTTGGCTCAATCCGCACCCGGTATTTTGGCTATCAATGTAGCCATATTTATCGGTTATCGCCTAAAAGGCATACGAGGCAGTATTACAACCGCATTAGGGACTGCATTGCCCTCGTTTGTCATCATTCTTACGATTGCGTTGTTTTTCCAAAATTTCAAAGACAACGCCATTATTCAGCATGTATTCAAAGGGATTCGCCCTGCAGTTGTAGCACTCATAGCCGTGCCCGTATTTAAGATGGCAAAAACGGCTAAAATTACCTATCGCAACATTTTTATCCCCATCGTATCGGCGTTGCTGATATGGTTGTTTGGTGTATCGCCCATTTGGATAATTATATTGGCAGGATTAGGCGGCTTTATTTATGGTCGTATCACCAATAAAACAGAGAATAGATGAGTATTTATCTGCAACTTTTTCTCACATTTTTCAAAATCGGACTTTTTGGCTTCGGAGGCGGCTACGGAATGCTATCGCTTATTCAAAACGAAGTTGTAGAACGTAACGGTTGGATTTCGGCATCCGAATTTACAGACATCGTTGCCATTTCTCAAATGACACCCGGTCCAATTGGTATCAATAGTGCCACATACATCGGCTACACCGCCACCAACAGCGTATTAGGCTCTTGCATTGCGACATTTGCGGTTATCCTTCCCTCTTTTATAATAATACTGACTATCTGCCATTTCTTCTCAAAATTCAAAAAAAACACCGATGTTCAGCACATTATGCAAGGGCTTCGTCCCGCAGTAATCGGACTAATTGCCGCAGCTGCCTTATTACTTATAAACGAAGAAAATTTTGTAGATTATTTAAGCTGGATATTTTTTGCAGGAGCATTTCTGCTAAACAAATACTGTAAAGTACATCCTATTTTAATTATAGTCTTTGCAGGTATTGCAGGATTTATTGTGTATGGAGTCTTTTAGTTTTTCAGCATTCTTGAATGCTCTATCATTTTTTGTACATTTGCAAAAATTATTATAAATACTTGTCCGCCTAATAATCAAGGTAACGGAGTTGTTTGAGAAAACAATAAGGTATTTAATTGTTACACACAAAAACAGAAAGAGATGGGAAACATTGTTGCTATCGTTGGGCGTCCCAATGTCGGGAAATCAACCTTATTCAATCGATTAACACAATCACGTCAAGCAATTGTAAACGAAGAAGCCGGCACCACTCGCGACCGCCAATATGGGCGTGTGGAATGGTGCGGACACGATTTTTCGGTAATTGACACCGGAGGTTGGGTTGTCAATTCCGATGATATTTTTGAAGAGGAAATCAACCGACAAGTTTCCATTGCAATAGATGAAGCCGACGTTATTCTATTTGTAGTTGATGTTTTAACAGGCATTGCTGATTTAGATATTTTTGTAGCTCAAATTCTTCGTAAGTGTCCTAAAAAAGTAATTGTTGTTGCCAACAAAGTCGATACGTTCGATTTACAATATCAATCTGCGGAATTTTATAAGTTGGGGTTGGGAGATCCGTTTATATTTTCTGCCGTAAACGGACTTGGAGGTGGCGAGTTGCTTGACGAGATTGTTTCCAACTTCAAATCAAAAGAAGATGAGAAACAGGAAGATTTACCTCGTTTTGCAGTGGTAGGGCGTCCTAATGCCGGAAAATCTTCGTTAGTAAACGCATTTATCGGCGAAGAACGGCACATTGTAACTGACATTGCCGGCACTACGCGTGATTCCATATACACCAAATACAACCAATTCGGATTTAATTTTTATTTGGTTGATACGGCCGGTATCCGCAAAAAAGCGAAAATTAACGAAGACATCGAATACTACTCTATTATTCGGGCTATTCGGGCTATCGAAAATTCCGATGTCTGTATTTTAATGATTGACGCAACAAGGGGCATCGAAAGCCAAGACTTGAACATTTTTTCACTAATTCAAAAAAATAAAAAAGGATTGGTCGTTTGTGTCAATAAATGGGATTTAATAACCGAAAAATCGGCACAAGACATAAAAAAAATAGAGCAATCTATTCGTGAACGGTTAGCTCCATTTACCGACTTTCCCATTATTTTCTCTTCGGCACTTACCAAACACCACATCTACAAAGTTATACAAACGGCCGTTGACGTTTACGAAAACAAAACTCGAAGAATACCTACTGCAAAGCTAAATGAGTTTTTCTTGCCTTTAATCGAAAATTATCCGCCACCCGCCTACAAAGGTAAATATATAAAAATCAAGTATGTATCGCAGTTGCCAAACACTCAAATTCCCACATTTGTATTGTTCGCCAATCTACCTCAGTACATCAAAACTCCTTATTTGCGATTTTTAGAAAACAAATTAAGAGAGAAATGGGATTTTCACGGGACACCGATATTGATATTCCCTCGGCAGAAATAATTTTTAAATAATTGCAAAAAAAGTTGCATAATCGAAAACTGAAGATTATCTTTGCATCGCATTTGAGAAAAGTGCAAAACATATTGGTGCGGTAGTTCAGCTGGTTAGAATACATGCCTGTCACGCATGGGGTCGCGGGTTCGAGTCCCGTCCGCACCGCTCACTGAAAATCAAGCATTTACAAAAAAGTAAGTGCTTTTTTTATACCTTTTTAATCCTTTTATTAGTTTTTGCAGGGTGAACAAATCAGCGATGATGATTGTCTATCAAGGATAGCCACCAGCCCAAACCTTTACCATTTAAAAGCATATTCTCCCTTTTAGTTTTCTTATCTTTGTATATTTTCCAAAACGATGATACATGTTGAAATTATAGCAAACCCGATTGCAGGCACAAAAAGAACTCAAAGAAAAGCCAAAATCTTTATAGAATCGTTAGAGAAACATTTTCAAACAAAAACGACTTATACAGAATATGCTGGACACGCCTTTATCCTTGCAAAACAAGCCGTTGCACAACACACCGACACACTGGTAGCAATAGGCGGAGACGGAACCGTAATCGAAGTAACACAAGCACTCGTAAACAGCAAAACCTCGCTCTTTATCATTCCGATAGGGAGTGGCAATGGTTTAGCACGAGATTTAAATATGTATGGTTTGTCTATTCAACAGATTATAAAAAAATTGAGTTGAATCAAACTTATCGTATTGATTCAGGCAATGTTAATGGAAATAACTTTTTCTGTACTTTCGGAGTGGGATTCGATGCTTTTATCGGACATCTTTTTGCCAAAAACAAAGTACGAGGATTTTATACCTATGTAAGATTATGTTTGCAGGCCTTTTGTTCGTACAAAAGCCAAGAGTACACAATATGTACTCAAGGCAACCGCTTAATCTATAAGGCCTTTTTAATAAATATAGCCAACAACAAACAATTCGGCAACCATGCTTATATAGCACCAAAAGCAGACTTAACCGACAGGTTGTTTACCGTAACCATTATAAAACCGTTTAAATGGTATCACATTCCTTATATGGCTTATAGTCTGTTTCTCAGGAAAATGCCGACAAATAAATTTGTAATTAGTTTTAATTGTGGAGATTGCGAATTAAGCATTCCCGAACACAGTTACTTGCACATTGACGGAAATCCCATAAATATAAACAGCAATCGACTTTCTATAAAAATGCAAGCCGGTTCGGTCAAAACGATTCTTTGCGTATAACTACATGTACATATTGACATCATCGGCCGTTATTACAGTGCCACAAAGAATTATCAACCGCTCCACAATATTCCGTAATTCGCGGATATTACCCGGCCAAGGATAACTTTTCAACAATTCGATGGCCGTTTCATCAAACTTTTTGGGAGCAACACCCTGCTCCGTACAAATCACCTGCAAGAAATGCTCAACAAGCAACGGAATATCCTCTCGCCTATCTGCCAGCTTAGATACATGTAACGGTATTACATTTAAACGATGAAACAGGTCTTCTCTGAAATTGCCTTTTTTAATTTCCTCTTTCAAATCCTTATTGGTTGCAGCAATAACACGCACGTCAATTTTTATTAGTTTGTCGCTCCCTACCGGCGACACAACGTTCTCCTGCAAACAACGCAAAACTTTTGCTTGAGCCGAAAGAGCCATATCTCCTATTTCGTCAAGAAAAATAGTTCCACCATCTGCCTGTTCAAACTTTCCTATCCGCTGCTTGATGGCCGAAGTAAACGCACCTTTTTCATGTCCGAAAAGTTCACTCTCTATCAATTCTGACGGTATTGCCGCACAATTGACCTCAACAAAAGGTTTATTTGCGCGGTTACTTTGTAAATAGATTTGACGAGCGACCACTTCTTTCCCCGTCCCGTTATCACCGGTAATCAACACTCGGGCATCAGTTGGGGCTATCGTTGCTATCATCTTACGCAACCGCTCTACCGATGGTGAGCAACCTATCATCTCGTAACGCTGATCGATTTTCCGTTTCAAAATCATTATTTCCGAAGCCTGCTTTGTCCTATCCAAGGCATTTCTGACCACAATCAGCAAACGGTTCAAGTCAATCGGTTTTTCGATGAAATCGTATGCACCTTTTTTTATGCAATCGACGGCAGTTTCAATCGTACCATGCCCAGAAATCATGATAATAGGCGCCTCCGGATTGTTCACTTTTATTTTTTGCAACAATTCCACACCATCCATTTGTGGCATTTTTATGTCGGAAAAGACAACATCGTAATTATTCTCTTTTATCAACTCCAAAGCCTCAATTCCGCTTTCTACCACATCAACCTGATACGATTCGACTTCTAAAATATCTTTCAGAGTATTGCGAATACTTCGTTCGTCATCAACAATCAAAATTTTTGCCATAATCCAATCCTATTTCTTAGTGTTGCTTTTTATCAACTCTACCGGTTTCTGTTTCAACAACGGACGATAGATATAATCCCATTCCTCTTCGACATCCCAAAACGCCCTTAAAACGATTTTAGACGGGAAGAAATATACCGTTTCCGCTTGTTGTAAACTTTCGTATTCCCCTACGTCCCACCGACCGTTTTCATTTTCATCAATATAAAGCTTCATGTAATATTCTCCCGGTTCGAGATACTCAAAGGCAGTTTCTTTCTCCGCCCTTTTCTCCCTTACGACTTCTTCTTTCTTGTTCAGCAACAAAATATGTTCTTTTCCCGTAAAATGTGTCAGAACAATAAACAGATTAGCATAATCCTCCAAAGAACGTGTCCTGAATTTCATATTAAACTTATTGGTATGCTTTCCATAATATTCATAAAACGCAGCAGAATCAACCGTCAACGAATACTCTTTTTCGGGAATCCACTCGTTGGCTATCGTAAAATTCATTCTTACGCTATCGGGTTCTATACTTATTGCTATCGGCTTCCAAATCGTATCTTTTTTCATCTCGAGATGTACCAACGAAGCATAAAAATGTTTTATTGGAGTATCAAATGAAAATTGTATTGGCAGATAAACATCAAAATAACTCTTCAAGTTGGTTTTCATCTGCAAAAACTCGATACACGGTTTTTCCTCCGTATTGCCCTTTTTGCTTCCACGCTTACTGCTTTTCGATGTCGATTCCGTATTTTTCTTGATGTCAGCCTTTATAGGCAACTTTATCGTATCCATTTTTATTTCAATCAGACCCAACAAATCGGTTCTCGGGTGATACAATTCAAAAGCAAGCGTATCGATACGCCAATCCAACGAATCGGTAAGCCAAAAAGACAACGTATCCGCATTTCTACTTTTTTGTAAAACATGACTGCCAAAAAGCGTAAAATTTAAAGGTTTTATAAGAGGCATCGTATCCAGAGGCGCATTAAAAAACAAATCGAATTTATGCGGCAGTTTTCTTTCTGCTTTGATAAATTTCTGCACAGGTGCGTATTCCTTAAACATTTTCAAGACAATATCATTAGGTCTATACATCGGAATACGATAACTATAAATAGTATCTATTGTAAGCGAATCGGCCATAATAGTATCGTTTCGCTCCTCTGTCCAATAAACAGGAGTATATACCGTATCTTGGAATGCAAGTAATTCTTCTTTCATATCGAAAAGGTAATTCCCGTTTATATCTTTCAAAGCATAAAGATGATAACGAGTATCCTCGCGCGCATTTTTTATACAGAAATAGCCATTTTCATCTGTCTTTGCTACAATATCGAATGGTTTTGTGGTAAATGCCGAATCGTTCAAATCGGAATGCGCACCGACCAATACAGCAGCACAAGGATTCAATGTCTCTGCATCAATTACATGTCCCGATATGCGCAATGTATCAATGAGGGGACCTGACGAAAATGTAAATGCGTAATTCTTTAACGGATTCTTTTCGTTATTATCAACTATTGCATCGGCAAAATCAACCACATAAGTTGTCCCCGGTTTAATGGAATCGTTGAATTGCACCACTACTTTTTTTCCATAGGCTTTTATGGTGGCATTTGTTTTTTGAGGAGGCGACACGATGACTTTCTCTTGCATTTTTTCCAACAAAACAATCTCGTTCATCGCAATCTCAATCTTTTGTTTGCTAAAATTCAGTGTTCCGTTTTCCGGTACCGATTTTACGATATGCGGAGGTATCGTGTCTTTCGGTCCTCCTTGCGGTCCGGCACCACGATTAGCACACGAATGCAACAAAAAGACCAACAACGCCGTTGGAACAGCAAAGAGAATCGCTCTTAAAAAGTATTTTTTCATTTTCTTATTTATTTTATCGAAACAGGAGCAAGTTCTATCACCTGCATATTTTGTATCATAGAGCCATCTATTTCAAACTTCAAAAGCGTTCGCACCGAATGAAAGCCATACAATCCGGCTGCACCGGGGTTTATGCACAGCATATCAAGATGCTTATCATATTGCACTTTTAGAATATGAGAATGACCGCACACAAACAGTTTCGGAGGGTTACTGAGAATTTTTGGCATAACCTCTTTCGCATATTTACCGGGGTATCCGCCTATATGTGTCAACAAAACGGACACATCTTCGCATTTAAAACTATCAAACTGGGGGAACTCCTTTCGTAATTCATACCCATCTATATTACCATAAACCGCATGTAAGGATTTAAATGTTTTCAATCGATCGGTAACCGCAGTCGTACCAATATCGCCTGCATGCCAAATTTCATCACAATCCGAAAAATGTGAAAATATTCTTTCATCAAGATAATTGTGCGTATCAGACAAAACACCTATTCTCGTCATACTTTAAATGCCCTATCTATTTGTCGTTTGTCTTCTTTCTCTTTTAGCGATTGACGTTTGTCGTAACTTTTTTTACCTCTTGCTATCGAAATATTCAATTTGGCAAGCCCCTTTTCGTTGATATAAAGAGCTGTTGGCACAATAGTAAGTCCGCTCTCTTTCTCCACACGCTCAATTTTTTTCAGCTCTTTTCGTGTCAAAAGGAGTTTGCGATCGCGAAGAGCCGAATGATTATAAAAGTTTCCCAGTTTGTATTCGGCAATGTGCATTCCTTTCACCCAAAGTTCACTATTATCCATTAAGCAATAGGAGTCGGAAAGATTGACCTTACTCTCTCGCACCGATTTTATTTCCGTGCCAAGTAACACAATTCCTGCCGTAAACTTATCAAGCAGTTCGTAATCGAACGATGCCCGACGATTTTTTATATATATCTGCGATGTTTTGTGCATAAAACAAATTCTTTTATGCAAAGATAAGTTTTTGGACAAAGATATTATTGCTTTTCGCGACTTTTAAGAATAAGTTCCGCCATCTGCAAATCGAAAGGAGTCGTTATTTTGATATTGTCCGTATCCCCTTCGACCAAATGTATCGGCGAGAGCGTTTCTACCACACTGGCATCGTCGGTAAACGATGAGTTAAACGGTTGATTGTAGGCTGCCATCAAAAGCTCACTTTTAAACACTTGAGGTGTTTGTACCGCTTTAAACATCGAACGGTCGCAAGCCTCGTTCCCGCCATCGGTCAACTTCCTGAGCGAATCTATTATATCCACACAAGGAACAGCAGTACCGAATTGCATTGCAGCGTCGAAACATCGCATAAGCGTATTGTGAGAAACAAACGGACGAACTCCGTCGTGAATAGCAACAACTGCATTCGGCAACGCCAAGGTCAAACCATTTTTTACCGACTCAAAGCGCGTTGCTCCACCTTCTACAATGCGATGCTGTATTTCGCAATCAAATAAACGACAGAGATGTTTCCAGCGTTCAATCTCTTTTTTAGGCAATACCAACACAATATCCAATTCGGGATCAAACGAATGAAAATTTTCCAGCGTTCTAAGCAAAATCGGTTTCCCCGCTATTTCAACAAATTGTTTGGGAGTTTCAAGCCCCATACGTCTGCCACTGCCTCCTGCCACCACTATCACTTGCTTTTTCATAGTAAAAAGGATATTTTACAACAAAGGTAGAAACATTTGATTTTTAATGCAATGTTACGATATTGAGTTTTTATTTTTTTTACCTTTGCAAACATGAGAAAGAACATTTTTAGACTATTTTTATTTTGCAGTTTCCTTGTCGGGATAGATTCTTTATCGGCAACTGAAACAGTTAGTGATTACATCGAAATTCCACGGTTGGAAGATATTTCGTTTATGAAAGACCTTCTTACGAAAGATTCTTTGACAGGTGCATTTGTTATTATGCACCAAGATTCGTTGTTGGAAATGCTTATCAATACCCCGCGAACAAGTAAAGGGAACGTACACAAAGGATTCAGAGTACAGATTTTTTCGAGCAACACAGCCAAAACTGCCAAAGAGAGAGCTTTCGCTATCGAAAAAAGGATTCTCCAAAAACATCCCGATTGGGCTATTTACGTTTCTTATATTGCCCCGTTTTGGAAAGTGCGTGTCGGCGATTGTATCACCAAGCCGGCAGCCGAAAAACTTCGTCAGTTTTTAGTAAAAGAGTTTCCCGACTTACAAGCCGAGATTTATATCGTTCCCGACCAAATAAACATAAAATAATGAACAACAACGATTTTTCGCCTAATAAAGGCGACAACGATACCGAATTATTAGCCAATTATTACAGAAATATCATCGAACTTTTGGGTGAAGACACCAATCGCGAAGGATTGCTGAAAACTCCGATGAGAGTGGCAAAAGCAATGCAATTTATGACTTCGGGTTACAAAGAAGACCCTGAAGCCATCATCAAATCGGCAATGTTTCATGAGGAATACCACCAAATGGTGATTGTTAAAGACATCGATTTTTACTCCATGTGCGAACACCACATGTTGCCTTTTTTCGGAAAAGCCCATGTTGCCTACATTCCACGAAAGCACATTACCGGATTGAGCAAAATAGCACGTGTGGTCGATGTTTTTGCCCGACGATTGCAAATACAGGAACGATTTACGACACAAATAAAAGAGTGCATTCAAAACACCTTAAACCCGTTAGGGGTGATGGTTGTTGTCGAAGCTCAACACATGTGTATGCAAATGCGTGGCGTTCAAAAACAACACTCCATTACCACAACCTCCGATTTCACGGGGGCATTTGAAGCCGAAAAAACAAGAGAGGAATTTATCAACCTTATCAAAAACAAGTAAACTTAAGTTTTATTCTCTCAAATCAATTCGTTTAAAATCAGAGGAATAATAACCTTTGATAGTGTCGCCGAGCTGATCGACGCACTGAAATGTAATATCGTACTTGTTCGCATTTTTCTTCAACGAAATACTATTCTTATTTATAAAGGCTTTTGTAACCGTCGTCCCCGTAATGTAGTTGTACCAATAACAACCCCAATCGATATTATTATCCTTACGTCCCGTCCATGCCGTTTGATCGGCAATGCCGCGAGAGAGCGGATAGGTTCCGTCGGCAGGTTCATCGGTATTTTTAGAATTTAGTCCCAACACAAGCACCAAACCTTTTTGGATTTTACCCGACTCTGTTGTCCGCATATTCGTCGAGTAAAAAAAGAGTTCGTAATAGTTTATCCCTTCCGCAAATTTATCGCCCCACAACATCATATCGCCACGCTGAAGAGCAAATATCGAATCGCCTATGCTGACCTCTCCAACCTTTCGCCCATCAACATTATTTATGTATGAATGCACACCCTTGAAAGTGCCTGAAAGCGAATCGCCTCGTTCGGTAAGCAAACGAACCACAAACTCATTTCGGTTTTCATCGTCGGTTTCACCGATAGTCAAATAGCCCGACTTTATACAAACGACACTTGTATCCTTTTTTATCTGACTTGAATACATTTGCTTAAAATAGGATCCAAGATATTTTCCCTCATCGTTTTTTTCGCCGGGTAGCATTGCAAAATTAACATTTTGATTTATCACATCGTAAACACCGGCTTTTATGTCGCTTGTATCCAAGCACAATTCCATTTTTAACGAAGCACCGGAACCTTTTTCTTCGGTAACGTCAAAAGAGATTTTTTCGGTGTAAAGATAAAGTTTTATGGTTTGCAAATCGGTACCTTCAAGCCGTCCGTCACGCAACACCCTTGCCGAGGTTATTTCAAATGATTGATCTTTGTATTTCAGATAATAAACCTCGTCTTTTTCTTTACAAGAAATCACGAATAACGCCACCGATAATGCTATGAGGGATAATTTTCTCATCTGCCTATGTTTATTTCGCTACCCGCTCAAGCCATTTTACCATAGCAAACATGGCTACCATCGAAATGGCACAAACAACCACAAATACCGTCCATGTAACAGAAATGGAAATGTTTTCGTACATCATAGCACCAAGGAATAACGAAAAATTGCCTATTGCCGTTGCTCCCAACCAACAACCCTGCATAAGCCCTTGTAAATGTGCAGGAGCCACTTTCGACACGAAAGAAAGCCCAAGCGGAGAGATAAACAACTCGGCGATGGTCAGAATAAAGTAGGTTGCAAACAACAGCCATGGCGTTACACGCACCTCATCGGGCAAACCTCCCATTGCGTGGACTTCCGCAAGCTTTGGCAAGCCCAACGAGCCGATAGCCATCACCAAAAAGCCAAGTGCAGCCAACCCCATTCCGATACCTATCTTTCGAGGAGTGGAAGGCTCTTTGCCCCGTTTGGCTAAAGCGGAAAACAACATCATCACTATCGGGGTGAAAAACACCACAATAAACGGATTGACCGACTGAAAAATTTCTGCCGAAAAATTCCATCCGAACAAACTCAAACGTGTATAGTCTTTGGCAAACATGGTCAGCGTCAAACCATTTTGATGGAACGAAAACCAAAAGAATATAACGACGGCAAACACGGCAAAAAGTGCATACAAGCGCTGTTTTATCTCCTTGGCATCTTGTTTTACCTCTGCTTTATCTATCGTTTTCGCCTCCTCTTTTTTTGTTTTCGGGTCGGGCAAAATTCGTTTGTATGCCAAAAATATGATAAGCGAAATCAGCATAGCCGCAATTGCCACCGAAAAGGCGTAATGAAATCCCGTATTGAAGGCATTCAGATATTCTTCGGCGAATTGTTCAAGGTCTGTCGGCAAAACGCCACCCGACACTTTCGTTGCCAAATCGGAGAAACGTCCGCTAAAAACCTCCTCCGACATTGCCCTGTTTAACAGTTGATGACACAACCCCGGCAAATCGGCATTATAGGCAAAGCCCTGCATTTCGACGAATTTGTTTCGTACCCAAACCGCCGTAAACGGTGCGATGCAGGCTCCTATATTGATAAACATATAAAAAATTTGAAACCCCGAATCGCGTTTCGATTTATATTGTTCATTATCATAAAGTTGCCCTACAAGCGCTTGCAAGTTTCCCTTAAAAAGTCCATTGCCGAACGCTATCACCAGCAATGCCCCGAGAGCGATGTATTTTGAAACGATAAGCGCAGGCATTGCCAGCAACAAGTAGCCCAGCGACATCACCACCAACCCCGCAATGATGGTTCCTTTATAGTTTTTGGTAACATCGGCTATCAAACCGCCCACCAATGCCAAAATATAAATTGCTCCGTAGAAAATGGAATAAAGATGTCCTGCCTCTTCTCCGTCGAGTCCGAATTTCGACATTAAAAACAAGGTCAGTATCGCCATCATCGTGTAAAATCCGAAACGCTCGCCCATATTGGCCAATGCCGCCGGAATCAGTCCTTTTGGTTGATCTTTCAACATAGTAATTCTGTAATTGGTTATCAATAGCGACAAAGATACGACATTTAACTTTTTGAAAAAAGTTTAACCGCAGAAATCAATATCACGACAGAAATCAGTATGCTCACAATGGGATCGATCAGATAAATACCCGTATATTTTATCACAATGCCCGACAACACAACCCCTAACGACACAAACGTATCGGCTATCATGTGGAGAAACGAAACCTTGATGTTTCTGTTTTCGGCGGAGTTTTTCATAAGTATGAATGCGGTAATGCCGTTTACTACGATTCCAACTCCGGCAGTGATAAAAATCGTTTCACCACTGACGGTGGCAGGATTCGCCAGCTTGGCGACGCTCTCGACAAGAATAACCAATACGGCAACAATCAATAGCAGTGCATTTATCACAAATATTTTATCCGATTTTTTCGGATTGTATATTGCCCAAAGCGAAAGCAACAGCGTAACCACATCGCTAAGGTTGTGTCCCGCATCGCTTATAAGCCCGACCGCACCACTCCTGAAGCCCACAACAGCCTCTATCACTACGTAAATCATATTGATTGACGAACATACAATCAGCGTTTTCCTTATCGAGGGATTTTTCTCCATAGCCGTACGATGTGCTTTCATAATCTTCAATTTTTACAACGGCAAAGATGCGATTTTGTTCTTGCAACCTTGTTGCAATTAAAAAATGATATTTTTGCAAAAACAAAAAAACGATGGTAGAAGAACTTATTTTACAACAACACCATATAAAGGCAACGGCAAACCGTATCACCATACTGCGTACGTTGTTAAAAAGCAAGCATCCTTTGTCGATGAACGAAATTTGCGACAGACTCGAAACCGTTGACAAATCGGTGGTTTCGCGCACCTTAACCCTGTTTCGCGAACAAGGTATGTTGCACGTTGTAGAAAACGGAAACGAATGCACCGAATACGAACTTTGCAAATCGTCCACCAAAGAACACGACACCGACCAACACATTCATTTTCATTGCATAATATGTAAAAAAACGTTCTGTTTTGAAAACGTATCGCCGCCCGGTATCTCCATTCCCGATGGTTTCAAGCAATTGTCGGTAAATTATATGATAAAGGGGATTTGTCCTTCGTGCAAAAACGCCCGATAAGAATAAATAAAACCCCGTAGGGAGCGGTACACCTTACGGGGTTTTTATTTCGGACGTATTTGGGTGCGTCTTTACGATATTTCTTGGCGGACGCGGCGCGGCACGTCCCTACCATTTCAGACGCACGCAGTGCGTCCACACCCCCTTCAGGGGGTTGGGGGGCTTTAAAGAACAGGGCGGACGGATTGACCGTAGCAGCGGTAGTAGTTGCTCCTGCTCACGTAGCCCGAGTAGAAGTACACGTACCACGCGTTGTACGGGCTGCCCGTGCTGAGCGAACTCGACCAATAGCGGCCGTAGTAGCCCGCGTAGTACAAGTCATCGCCGACGCGATAGCCCGCCGCAGGGAGAAAAATGGAGTTGTCGTTGGTACCTTTCACTTCGTAGCCGTTTATACCATTCAGGGTTGTCCATGTCCAAGTGCAGTTTGTGCGCAATTCCGTCCATTCGGCATCGGTAGGCATACGCCATTCACCGCCCCAGTTTACAGCGGCAGCATCGTCCTCGGGGTCAAGCACGGTTTTGTCATCCACAGTGCCGTAATCGCTATCTGTGTTGTATTTGGTAAGAGTAGTATTACTTCCGTTGCACCACTTGTAGGTACTCCAATCGTAAATCGTTTTTGGTTCGGTTTCGCCCCAAGCATAGTAGTTACCGTACTCCTCGGGCGAGGTGGCACCTACGTTGCAGGCAGCCCATTTGGTGCCGCTCGGTAAGCCGAGATCCACCCACTCGTGGCCATTTTCGTTGCCTTTAGCACCTGCAAAAAGCAGGACGGCACAACACAAGGTTGCAAAAAGTTTCAAGTGTTTCATTGTTTTTAATTTTTAAATGTTAATTATCAAATGGTTAATTGTAGGGACGTGGCGCGCCGCGTCCCTACTTCGGACACCATACATCAATGCTTTATTTGCCAACATGCAAATGTTCTCTCCGATTCAATAGTAAAATCCGTTCCCGCAATGCTTTCGGAGTAACATTGTGCATCACGACAAGCATATAGGAATGATGTATTTCGTGCTGCATAAAGTCGTCGTTCGCACCATCCAACATGATACTGTTCCAGTGTTTTTTGTTGAAATGCCAAGCCGCAGTAATAAAATCATAACGCTCTCGCAAATCAACAGCCCGCTCGGGGTCGCATTTCACAACAAAGTGGTCGGGCTCGTCCATATCAATCAGTGCAAACATCTTACCGCCAACCTTGAATACCAATGTCGTATCATCAAACGGTAAACTTTCCTCCACCTCCGGCAGAGAGAGACAATACGCTCTAAATTCAACTATATCCATACAGCAAAGATAGCGTTTTTATCCATTCACAAGAGAAACAAAAAAAAGAGGGCTACTCATTTTTGAGTATCCCTCTTGAAAAAGTCGGCGGCTACCTGCTCTCCCACATTTTACTGCAGTACCATCGACGCAATCGGGCTTAACTTCCCTGTTCGGAATGGGAAGGGGTGGAACCCCGACGCTATAACCACCTAAATAGCTTAACATATTCAACACAGAATTCAGATGAACAATCCCTGAAAATCGCCCATGCACAAACCCTTCAAGAAAAAAATTTCGGGCAATTAGTAAGGCTCGGCTTTGCCATTGCTGACTTTACACCTGCCTCCTATCAACGTTGTCGTCTTCAACGACCCTCAATGGAGATCTAATCTTGAAGTCGGCTTCGTGCTTAGATGCTTTCAGCACTTATCCGTTCCGCACTTGGCTACTCAGCTATGCACCTGGCGATACAACTGATGAACCAGCGGTACGTCCAACACGGTCCTCTCGTACTAGTGTCGGATCTCCTCAAATCTCCTGCGCCCACAACAGATAGGGACCGAACT
>JAFTIM010000020.1 GCA_017456885.1 Paludibacteraceae bacterium | reverse complement strand
GCTCATTGCAGTAAACACTGCTGCCATGCAGCACACGGCTGCTAAAAATTTAAATTTTTTCATTTTTTAATACTTTTTTCATTGCCTCCACTTCTTTCGGCTATCGGCATTCTCCGTAGCACCTCAACGAGTTCGAGTATGTACATAAAAAGAGCGTGGTGCTTTGCTTTTTATTTGATTCTCTGAGGTCTTCGACTACCTTTAATGTTCAAATTGCACAAAAGCCCACGCGGTAAGCGTGAGCGTCATTTAGGCTTTCACTTGAACATTAATTTCTAAAAGTGTCGAAGTTTCAGAAAATCAAGTTTGCTTATAACGCTTTTTTCAATATTTCAAGATGTACACACTTTTTTTGCAAGTGTTATTTTCCCATAGGCAAAATGTTTTTATGTTTTATAATTTTCGGGGTAAATATATAAAAAAAGTCAATCGGTAATCACTTCGTCCATCATTATGTCGTGCGGCTCGGCAGGTATTGCATCGAGGCATTGAAACGAAAAGCAGAGCCCTATCTTGTAGCACGCGCATTGGGCAAGAAAGCGGTCGTAGTAGCCACGTCCGCGCCCCAAACGATGCCCCGCGGCAGAGAATGCCACTCCCGGCACCACCGCCACATCTATCGCACCGTGGTAGAGAGGCGTCTGTGGCTCCTCTATGCCAAAGCGTCCACGACAGGCAGGCTCATCGGGCAAAAACTCCGCCATAAACATCGCCTCGCCACGCACCACCGGCAAAAAAACGCGCTTGCGGCGTGCCACCTCGCACAAAAAGGCGTGCGTGTCCACCTCGTCGTTCAACGAATGAAAAAGCAACACCGTGCGTGCCGCCTCGAAGTGTGCATTCCGTTGCAAAGCCGTCAAGGCCTTTTGCGACAAACGGGGCAAACACTCGGCATGCTCTTGCACAAGCTGCTTCATAAGTTTCCGACACTCAGACTTGGTCATCATTGCTTGCGTGCCACCTGTTTTTCGATAGAAGCCAACATATCGCTCAAGCGTTCCACTTTCGACTTTGTGATTGCCACGCGTCCCGAGCGGATAAACTGCAATACGCCAATGCTTTGGCTGAGTTCGTCGAAGAGTTTTTGGGTTTCTTCGTAAGCACCCGTTTTTTCGAACACGACACATGTTTTTGTCATTTCCAAAACCCGAATGCCATAATTACGAATCAACGCCTCGATGCTTCCCAACTCCAGAAGTTTGTCGGTAGCCACCTTGTACAAGGCTATCTCTTGTGAAACGAGTTCGTCGTCGGTGTTGTAATAGGCTTTGATGATGTCCACCCGTTTGTCTATCTGCTTCACCACCTTGTCGATAATATCGTGCGAAGCATACGATGTAATGGTGAATTTATGAATGCCTTTCAAAGCCGACGGCGACACCGAAAGCGTTTCGATGTTGAGTTGTCGGCGTGTAAAAATAATGGTGATTTGGTTGAGCAAACCCACCGTATTTTCCGAGAAAATGGTTACTGTATAAAGTCTTTTTTCCATGGTCGTTTCTGTTATTTTTTTGTTGTTATATCGGTTATCGTATGTCCCGGAGGCACCATAGGGAACACCATATTTTCTTCCTCCACATTCACTACCAAAAGGTAGGGTTTGTCGTCTTTCAGCATATCCGCCACAGCGTCTTTCAGTTCGCTGCGTTCACTCACAAGGCGCGAAGCAATGCCGTAGGATTGTGCCAACTGCATAAAATCGGGATTTATCATACGCGTTTGCGAGTAGCATTCGTCGTAAAACAACTCCTGCCACTGCCGCACCATGCCAAGCCAATTGTTGTTCAGCAAAATGATTTTCACACCGGTTCGCTCTTGTAAAATGGTGCCTAACTCCTGCACCGTCATTTGAATGCCGCCATCGCCCGTAAAAAAGCAAACCGTACGTTCGGGACAGGCTATTTTTGCACCGATGGCAGCCGGCAAACCATAGCCCATGGTGCCGAGTCCGCCCGAAGTAACCACACTGCGCGAGCGTTTGAATTTGAAATAACGTGCCGCCATCATCTGATTTTGCCCCACATCGGTTACCAACACGGCATCGTGATTCACCGCCTCGGAGACACAATTCACCACTTCGCCCATTTTCAGATAACCGCTCTGCGGGAACACCTCGGGAGCAATCACCTCGTCGTACTCACGTTTGTCGTGTTCGTCAAACGAACGAATCCACTCGGTGTGCTTGGCGGGTTGCAGTTTTTCGGTGATTGCAGGCAGCGAATGTTTTACATCGCCCAACACCGGCACATCGATCGGCACATTTTTGCCCAACTCCGAAGCATCGATGTCTAAATGCACAATTTTTGCCTGCTTGGCATAGGTATTCAAGTTGCTGGTTACCCTGTCGTCGAAACGCATACCGATGGCAATCAGCACATCGCACTCGTTGGTTTTCATATTCGGTCCGATGTTGCCGTGCATACCCAAAAATCCCTTGTTCAAACGGAAGTCGGTAGGCATGGCGGACTCTCCCAAAAGCGTATAACCGGCAGGAATATCGGCTTTTTCGAGAAACGCCATCAACTCTTTTTCGGCATTGCCGAGAATAACGCCCTGCCCTACCAATGCAAAAGGTTTTTGGGCAGAACCGATTAACTCTGCTGCCTTGCACACGGCATCATCTTCGGGCTTCGAGGCAGGAATATAACTGCGAATAAAGTCGCACTTCACGGGTTCGTAATCGACCATCGCCACTTGTGCGTCTTTGGTAAAATCGAGTACGACGGGACCCGGACGCCCGCTGCTGGCTATATAAAAAGCCCTTGCCACCGCCCAAGCAATATCCTCGGGACGACGAATCTGGTACGCCCACTTGGTAATTGGTTGCGTAATGCCCACCACGTCTATCTCCTGAAACGCATCGGTACCGAGCAACGAGGAAACAACCTGCCCCGTAATAACTACAATCGGCGTGCTGTCTATCATGGCATCGCCAATGCCGGTAATCGTGTTGGTTGCACCCGGACCGCTTGTTACAAGACAGACACCCACCTTGCCCGACACCCGCGAATAGCCTTCGGCAGCATGCGTGGCTGCTTGCTCGTGACGCACCAATACGTGTCGGAGTCGTCTGTTTTTACCTTCCGTATAGTTGTAAAGCGCATCATATACGGGTATTATTTGACCGCCCGGATAACCGAAAATCGTATCTACACCCTCGTTTATCAATGCTTCCAAGAGGGCTTCTGAACCTTTCATTTTTTTCATAGTTTCGTATCTTTCGTAAATAATATATATTTTTTAGCCACAAAATTCCACAGCGTAACCAATGCCGTAGAAAGTAAATTACAAACAAAATCGTCGGGGATTGTCAGTACCTCCGCAAAAATCCACATAAACAGATTCATCAACCCCAACCCCACAACTCCGATAACGACAAATATCAGTATTTCAAGAAATGTATTTTTCAGCCGTCGCTCGTCGAACACCCAAAAAATGCTCAACAAGTAAGTGATAATGATACCTGCCACAAAACCGATGCTCGTTGCCCAATAGTTATTTAAATGCAACGTGTAATAATGCGTTACGACGAACAAGGTTTTATCAACCAAAAAGGCCAACCCACCCGAACAGAAATAGCGAAAAAACTGCACCACCACAAGGCTCGTATTCCCTCGAAACATTTTATTCAGCAAGTTGCCATTCATAGTCTTTCAGTTTTTTTTCGGCACTCGACCTGTCAAAATAAAGCAGATAAGTGTCGGGGTTGCCATATTGCAAAATTACAAAAAACAACTCGGCATGATTCATTATCGCAGGATACAAATACAAACCCGTAGAGCTGTAGCCGAGTTGCTCCAACACCACATAATCGACACGTTTTTTTACCAAATCGAGAATGACCTCCTCGGTGTTTTTCGAATAAAGATAGTTGGTGGTGTACACATTCGGAGCGTAAAACTCGAACAATTCGGGCTTACGACAGCACACAACCGAGCCTCGGTATTGCGTGTCGTCGTTGATTTTTTCGGCTATTGCAAAATAGTTTTTATAAGCCGGCGGATAAGGCATTTTCGATATTTGCGCCTGCATTTTTACCGAAGGGAACATGGAGAAAATCATCAAAAGAAATGCACACGGAATCCATCGCAGTGCTTTTTCCATTTTCAGACGTTCTGCCAACAAGGTCAATAAGGCATACACTCCCGTGTAAAAACAGAGGTAAATGATGGGGAATATGGGTACCACATAACGCAAGCCGTTGCCGCCATGCCAAAGCATAAACAAGCCGACGTTGCCCACCAAAAAAGCGAACAAAAACCAGCGCATCTTTTTCAAATACCATGCTCCGAAAAACACGACAGCCACAATTGCAATTCCTACCAAAATTTCACCAAAAGTGGAGGTTACTCCATAATCGGGTTGCACAAACGGGAACAACGCCTCGGTAAAACCTTTGATAACCGTTTCGTCGAAATTCTTCAGCATTTTGTCCCACATCTCACCTACGGAAGAGATGGTACCCTCTTCGGGTCGCCAAGGGTTCACCGTCATGATGGTGCCGAAATAGCGCGACTCGATGCCGTGCATCTTGTTACGGACAACCCACGGCAAGAGCAACAGCACAATGCCTGCCATCGAAACAAGCATCTGCTTCCACTCTTTGCGAAAAGCAAAAAACACAATCACGGCAAACAGACACGAAGCGCCTACCGTGCGTATATAGTAGGTTGCCACTGCCGCCACTATTGCCACATAGAGCCACGCATTCCGCCAAAAAGAGGTTGTCTTTTGGGCTTGCAAATCGTATTTGAAAAGCGAGAAAACGCATAAAACGGTAAAAAACAAATACGACATTTCACTCATCACAATATTTGCAAAATGCTGCAAATGAGGCGA
This sequence comes from Paludibacteraceae bacterium, assembly GCA_017456885.1. Classification (GTDB taxonomy): domain Bacteria; phylum Bacteroidota; class Bacteroidia; order Bacteroidales; family Paludibacteraceae; genus RGIG9608. Next base: position 7,873 of record JAFTIM010000020.1, on the reverse strand, counting down.
GAACATCGGCAAAAGTGCCACCACACACCCCAATGAAGCATTGTTTGTCAGACGCCACACAAGATACGCCAAAAACAACAACGAGGCAAGCAAAAAAATGCCGTTCAAAATTTTGAAAAACAAAAGACTATGAATCCCCGCAAACATAAAGACGGACAATATGAACGGATACCCCGGAGGGAAATGGCTTGCCGGCTTAAACCCTTGACCTACCATCAACGTGCTATAGCCATGCCCTTCCGATAGGTTTTTAGCCAAATTGAGATAATGCACATTGTCGCCGTTCAAATCCAGCTTCACATCGAACACATAAGCGTAAACAAGGGCAAACACCACTGCCAACACGCCACCTGCAATCAACAAACTTCGCTTCATTTTCCAAACAGTTTTGATTTCATTAAATGCCATTTACACAAGCGATAGACAAACGACACGCGAATGACTCCCAGCCCGTAAATGCTGCTTCGGCGGAAATTGATTGACGAGGCCTCGTCAAAGTATTTTGTAGGACAGGTTACCTCGCCTATCTCGTAACCTTTGTAAAAAATTTGCGCCAACATCTCGTTGTCGAAAATAAAATCGTCGGAGCAGACATTGTAGTCGATTGCACGCAGCACATCGGCCGAAAAAGCCCGATAACCTGTATGGTATTCCGACAATTTTTGATTCAATAAAAGATTCTGTCCAAGGGTCAAGCAACGATTTGCAATATATTTTACGATAGGCATACCACCTTTTAAAGCCCCTTTACCCAAAATGCGCGACGCCAAGCATACGGGATAAACCTCATTGGCTATCATATACGCCATCGAATGCACCAATTTGGGCGTGTACTGATAGTCGGGGTGCACCATTATCACAATGTCGGCACCGATTTCGAGCGCTCGGTTGTAACAGGTTTTTTGGTTACCCCCATAGCCTTTGTTTTTTTCATGCACAAGCACCTCTTTTATGCCCAAGGCTTTGGCTTTTTCCACCGTATTGTCTTTACTGCAATCGTCGGTGAGAATTACCTCATCGACAATATCCATCGGTATTTCCGCATAAGTTTGTTCCAAGGTTTTTTCGGCATTGTATGCCGGCATTACCACTACAATTTTTTTACCGTTTATCATCTGTTTTTTCTTTTAAAAATCGTACAAAGAGAATACTCTTGCCATTTATAAGACTTCTGAATATAAAGCCAATAGAGCAAGGTTGTTGTCAAAACGCCCACAAGGGAGCCTGCAAACACATCTTCGGCAAAATGTTGCGAAAGATAGATGCGAGAATAACCCGTCAGCACTGCCAACAAGAGAAACAACACCGAAAGCCACGTCCGTTTGCAAATCAATGCCATTGCCAACAAAAATGCGAAAGCCGATGCCGTATGTCCACTCGGGAAACTCAGCATGGCATGCATATCCACCCCTTCGACCTGATGCAAAACCACATCGGGAGCCGTTTCGGAAAAGAAAGTTTTCGGGCGAGGCATATTCATATAGTGCTTTATAGGTTGCACCACGAGCGTTACCGCCAGCTGCGAAAGCAGCAAAAACAGCGCATCGCCAAAGTTCACAAACAAATATATTCCTGCCACCACAAAAGGAATCGACGACCCGATTTCGGTGATGTATTTGAAAAAATAATCGCAACACAAAACCAACGTGGCATTGCTTTTTGCTATCCAATCGATGGTCAGCAACTCATGCAATTCACCTTTCTCGTTGAGCAATATGACCGCACCCAATGCCACGAGAAACACTCCGTACAATATGTAAAACCACAACGCTTTTTTCATCTTAATTCGGATTTCGGATAACGCACATAAAATGCAAATCCGTTTTTCGTGTACAAAAATTCGGCCGACTCTGTTTCCTGTTCAAACGCACTCACCGCACGTTGCGTATTCCGAAGCACAAAATAGCAGGGTTTGTCTATCGATCCACGACACAAATACGGCACATCGAAGCAGTTGTTTTGCGGTTGGCGCAACGAATAAAAATAGGGCGCATAACTTTTGTGCATCGATAGTATATAACAATCTTCAGCCAGTTTGCTCTCATAAAACTCAATCGCCGCTCCCTGCGTATATTTCTCCACTTGCGGAACCACAAGCAGCATGGTCGAAAAAACAAATAGCAGCGAAGAGGCAAACAACACAAGCACTGCCCTTTTCGGTTTTGTATCGGCAAATAGCAGAAAGCCAATCACACCCGCTGCCAACACAAGCCCCACAATCCACTCAAAGCCATACCACTGCGAGGTAGCCTCCAAATTGCCGCGCGTAAACTCGTCAACAAAAGGGTAAAGCAAATGTTTGTAACTGTCGATAAAAGGGATAATCGTTACCGCCAAGGCAAAAACAAATGAAAATATCGCTACCAACAATTTTGCCGACAAAGGTAATTTCTCTTCTCCCGAAATCACTTGTTCGATATACCACGCCGCAAAAAACGTCAGCGGGAAATAACACATCGACGAATAGTGAATGATTTTTGTACGAACAATCGTAAACAAAATCAACACCACCCAAAACAGCAACTGCATCCAACGGAAAAAATGCGCCATGTTTGCATCTTGTTCTTTCGACAAAACGCCTCGTCGAAACGTAAACAAAGCAAACATCGAAGCAGGGAAAACCCCTACAAGCAACACCACGAAATGATATAAGAAGAAACCGCCATGTCCGGCATCTTTTGTTTCAAACAGACGTATTTGATAAACGATAAAATCCTGAATAACAGACCAATTACCATTTAACATCTGTAACAAGAACCAAAAACCGCCAACAAACGCGAAAACACCGAAAAACAAAAACACTTGCCCCCACTTAAATGCCAATCGGAATCGGTTCAAAACCAAATAGCAGGCAAACGTCAAAAGAAAAATAAGGAAACCGACCGGTCCTTTTGTCAGCACCGCCAATCCCAAAAACAAGCCCGAACAGGCAAGCGACAAATAGCCGTTTTGCGATTTATTCGGCGATGTAAAACGTATAAAAAAATATGTCCCAAGGAAAATAAACAGATTGAACCACGGGTCGATAATGCCCGATTTGAAATAAAAAAACGGCGTGAACGAAGCCACATAAACCAACACCCAAAGTACGCCGAAGCGTTCGTTGCGCAGTTGTGTGCCTATGCGAAACAGCAAGAGCATCGTGATTATTCCGCAAACGGCATTAGGGAAACGGGCTGCAAACTCGCCTACGCCGAACATTTTCATCGAAAGCGCCTGCATCCAAATAAACAGCGGCGGTTTTTCCCAAAAAGATTCAAAATTGATTTGAACATTCAAATAGTCGCCCGTAACAAGCATTTCGCGTGCCGATTCAGCAAAATTGATTTCGTCCCAATCGAACAAATGCACGCTGCCCAACCCCGGCAAAAAAAGCACTAATCCAAGCAGCACGATTGCCGATTGGATAAGTACGTTTTTTTGAGCGACTATTTTTTCAAACATGTAAATCCCCTATTCCACTATACGAATGCCACCTTTGTCGGCAGAGCTGACCATCGAAGCGTATGCGCGCAATGCTTTCGACACCACGCGTTGGCGGGTCATCGGACGATATGCACGTGCGGCAAGCTCTTCGTCACTCAACAACACATTGATACTTCGGTTCGGAATGTCAATTTCAATCACATCGCCGTCCACAATTTTACCGATATTGCCACCTGCTGCGGCCTCGGGAGAGATATGACCGATGCTCAACCCCGACGTACCGCCCGAAAAACGTCCGTCGGTAATCAACGCACACTCTTTGCCCAAATGACGGCTTTTGAGATACGAGGTAGGATACAGCATCTCCTGCATACCGGGACCGCCTTTCGGCCCTTCGTGCGTAATCACCACCACATCGCCACTTTGAACCGTACCGTTCAAAATGCCTTCACACGCCGACTCCTGCGAATCGAACACCTTGGCAGTGCCTTTAAAATGCCAAATACTCTCGTCAACTCCGGCTGTTTTTACCACACAACCATCTTGAGCTATATTTCCAAAAAGTACAGCCAAACCGCCATCTTTGCTATACGCATGTTTCACGTCGCGAATGCAGCCCGTTGCTCTGTCCGTATCGAGCGACTCGTAAACGGCACTCTGCGAACCCATTTTGTTGCTAAAAACACCCGCAGGAGCACTCGAATAAATGCGTTTAGCCTCTACGCTTACCGAGGCTTTTGTAATATCATAAATAGCCAAATCCTGCTGCAAAGTATTTCCATTGACGCGACGGCACGAAAGGTCGAGCAAATCCGCCTTGGCCAATTCCGCCAAAATATTGAGAATGCCGCCTGCTCGGTTGCACTCCTGCATCGAGTATTTCTGTGTGTTTGGCGACAACTTGCACAAGCATGGCACCCTGCGGCTCAACGCATCGATATCCGTCATCTTAAAATCGACCTCAGCCTCGTTGGCCACCGCCAAAAGGTGCAAAATCGTATTCGACGAACCACCCATCGCTATATCCAACGTCATTGCATTCAGAAATGCAGCACGCGTGGCAATGCTTCGCGGAAGAACGCTATCGTCGCCCTCCTCGTAGTATTTCAACGCATTTTTTACAATCAACGCCGCAGCATCTTTAAACAACTGTACGCGATTGGTATGCGTTGCCAATATCGTACCGTTGCCGGGCAACGAAAGTCCGATTGCCTCGGTCAGGCTATTCATCGAATTGGCAGTAAACATACCCGAACAGCTGCCGCAACCCGGGCAGGCACATGCCTCTATCGTTTCCATCTGTTTATCGCTCACCGTGGCATCGGCGGCTTTCACCATTGCCGTTATCAAATCGGCATTCTCTCCGTCTATTTTATGCGACTCCATCGGACCTCCCGAAACGAAAACGGTCGGAATATTCAACCGCATACTTGCCATAAGCATTCCGGGCGTAATCTTATCGCAATTCGAAATGCACACCATTGCATCTGCCTTATGGGCATTGACCATGTATTCCACCGAATCGGCTATAATATCGCGGCTGGGCAACGAGTAAAGCATACCGTCGTGCCCCATGGCGATGCCGTCGTCGATGGCAATGGTATTAAACTCCGCCGCATAGCAACCGAGCTTCTCTATTTCCGTTTTTACTATCTGACCTATTTCGTGCAGATGCGTGTGCCCCGGCACAAACTGCGTAAACGAATTGACGATGGCGATAATGGGTTTCCCAAACTGTTCGCGTTTCATTCCGTTGGCTACCCACAAAGCACGTGCTCCTGCCATACGGCGACCTTCGGTACAAGCCGAACTGCGTAATTGATGTTTCATTTCTAACGAATTTAAATAACTCTGCAAAGGTAGTGTTTTTCGCCGAGACAATTAAAAAAATAGTTGCCCGGCAGCAATCTTCTTACGCATTTTTCGCGATTAAAAACCATAAACTTCAAAAAGCAAAATTTTAAATTCCCATTACAGGAAATCTTACTACTTTTGCATTGCCAAGCAGTTATGCTCGGCAAGACATATTTGTAGAAGCGTTTAGTTTTACTTTGACCGAAAATCGCCAAATTTTCAAAGCTCAACAGTAACAATCGGACGACTACGTTTTGGCATTTCTTGTTTTTTGCGAGAAGGTCGGGCGTGGTGTGTTGTTTATATGTTGAGTGGGCGTTTGGCGATGCCTCGGTTAAGATAAACTGACATCTCCACGCTTTTTTTATTTTATAAACCGCCGAACTCGGAGATGGCGAGGCACACAAAAACAAAAAATATGAATGATTTTTTTGAAAAAGTACTCAAACAATTTGACGAGCAAATTATTGATGCCGTTTTTTTGTTTATTCAACACGACAGGAATTTGATGCGTGAGTACTTGGACATGCTTGCCAATGCAGGTAGTCGTTTTCCTGCAAATCCCAATTTGGCTAAAATAATTTGCAAACACTATGGGCTTAAAACCACCGATGAACGTTGCAATGAGCCAAAGAGTCTATTAATTCAATCGTATGAGAAACTAAAAAAATAACAAACATGAAAAAAATCATCTTTCTTGCATTTACTGTAATATGCATATTATTAACAAGTTGTGAAACTAATGAACCACAAGACGTTTACATTTCAAATGATTCCATTTACATCAAAAACGATACTGTCTATGTGGAAAATATGGATTTAGAAACTAAAGTAACTTTTTATGCTATTGATTCTGTTACTCCTTGGTTAGGAGATATGGGATTTTGGGTATCTAGATGGAATAAAAAATACGAATATTATGAAAGGTCTGCGGAATTCACATTCTATAATGACAAAGAACGTACATTTACTTGCTATTTACCACGCAATGAGAAATACGAGCTTTCGGCTAATACTGGAGGTCAAGATTTTTATTTTGAGACAAAAGGACAAGCCCAAACCTATCGTATTGAATTCTATAACGACAAGGAATACTATGTATCTAATTTATTCATCAAAAGTTTTGAATTAGAATCAATAGATTACTGATTAATTTTTCTGCTGTCGTCCCAGCAAATACAAAAGCCTCGCAAAGTGCGGGGCTTTTGTTTAAACTATTTTTGTATTTCTAACTCGTTAAGCGATTGTGGCAAGCAAAACGCTACATTTTCAAAATCGAGCATTCGCTTTTCATTTCTCTTACTGCTTTTTGGTAAGTAATGTTCTGCTTTATCGCCAAGCGCTGCTCGTATTTTTCGATTTATAAGCGACATCTGCTTATCAAGGTTCTTTTTAGAGAAATCCACCAAATTATCAATCGTGGTTCGTATTTGTACAGAAGTTTTATGAGGAGCCAAAACTGCATATATTTGGCACAATTCTTCCATGATGTTCTTATCAGCAATTTGTTTTCTGCCCAATCCTTCCGGATGTCGCATATAAAGGACATAAATGGCTTTACAAAGTGGCGACAATTTTATTTCGACATCATTATAATCAACAATTATTCTAAAATTTTTATCAACACGCAATGCACCAAGACCTTTTCGTTTGAGTCTATTGATTATTCTGCAGACATCATCGAGAAACACAATTTCAACATTTTCTTCTCGTTCGGCATGCTCTATCATTCGTAGAATCTCATTACCCAACTCAATATTCACTTTTTTTGCATGTTTATTTACAAGCACATCACCTATGCCACAAATTGCTTGTTCAAAGGTAATGAGAGCAATCATTTTAGGATCTTGATTCATCATAATGCAAAGTTATTTCCTTTTTGCAATGTGGCAGCATTTCAGTAACCTTAAAGCATCTTTTTTGGTAACCCTAAATCTATCAGAATGCTTTTTCGTATCATTGACGAGCTATAATTTTGCTGTATAAAATTTTAAAGAAAAAAACATGGGACTTTTAGATAACTATACGGGCATAGGCATGAGCCCGCGCCCGAAATTTCTGCACCAAGATTATATGCTTCATACGGCACATGCCATGTACGATGAGGTCTTTGCGAATGGTATGATTGTTCGTACCGAATCAACGGTAACCGATAATTGGGACGACAAAGCACCAGATGTGATTATTTACAACCGGAACGATGTGCCGCTGATGTTTTTAGAGATTACGACACACCGCGAGTGTCGCAAAATAATGCGGAAATGCGAAAAGCTGCAAACACGTTTTCCCGACTGTAAGTGTTTTGTATTCGACTACGAAACGCGTGAGTTGTTTTTTCTTGATGTAGAGCAACGTTGTTGGTTATCAAGTAAATACTACGACTTGTCGTCTATACATCTTTCACAACCTTTGATACATTACATAGAGTTTAATCATTAATATTTTATCTTATCCTCAAATCCGCAACCGCCCTCATAAGATGACACAGAGGTCAAAAAGGTAGCGACACTGTGGCAAAAGAGGGTGCAACGCAGCAAAAATCGCCACAAAGACGCATTAAATCCCCTTACCCCACCATGCGACTTGAGGCAAT
>JAFTIM010000019.1 GCA_017456885.1 Paludibacteraceae bacterium | reverse complement strand
CGGTAGTGATAATACCCAAACCAAGTACTGCACAAGTAGCGATTACGGCACTGTGGATGACAAAACCGTGCTTGAACTCGCCGACGATGCTGCCCGTGCCAACTGGGGCGGCCAATGGCGCATGCCTACCGATGCCGAATGGACGGAATTGCGCACAAACTGCACTTGGACGTGGACTACCAAGAATAGTGTAAACGGCTACGAAGTGAAAGGTACCAACGGCAACTCTATTTTTCTCCCTGCGGCGGGCTATCGCTACCGCACTCTCTGGGACAACGCGGACTTCGAAGGCTACTATTGGTCGAGTTCGCTCCTCACGGACTACCCGGTCGGCGCGTGGTACGTGCGCTTCTTCTCGGACCACGTGGGCAGTAACAGCTACTACCGCTACTACGGTCAGTCCGTCCGCCCTGTTCTTTAAAGCCCCCCGACCCCCTAAGGGGGGGGGTGTGGACGCACTGCGTGCGTCTGAAACCGTAGGGACGTCGCGTGCGGCGTCCCTATCGTTTTTATAAAATAAACATGAAAAATCCGGACACAAACGCATTGCGTGCGTCCGTCCCCAAGAAAAACGAATCAGAGCATGGTGCGCATTTGTTCCAGCTCTTCGGCAAGGAGATGCCATTCGTACATTTTCTGCTCAAGCAGGTGTTTTTTCTTTTCGTAGAGGGCAAAGTTGGCATTGTCGGCTGCAAAGTCGGGGTTTTGTAGTTTTCTTTCCAAGTCGGCAATCTCGGCTTCGAGGTCGGCAATCACGGTTTCGGTTTCGGCTACAAGTCGTTCCTGTCTGCGTATTTTTCGGTTTTGCTCCTTGGCGGCTTCGTAACTGAGTTTGGAGGCGGAGAGCGTCTCTTGGGCGGAGTTGGAAGCCTCGGCAGGCGTTTTCTTTTCCAACTCTTGGAGGTTTTCTATTTGCTTTTTCTGCAAAAAGTCGTAAATGCCGCCAAGGTGTTCACGCACGTGTCCGCCACCGAATTCGTACACCTTATCGACCAGCCCGTCGAGAAATTCGCGGTCGTGCGACACGATGATGGCCGTGCCGTCGAAAGCCTGCAGAGCCTCTTTCAGCACATCTTTCGACCGCATGTCGAGGTGGTTGGTCGGCTCGTCGAGTATCAGCAGATTGACCGGCTCAAGCAGCAGGCGAATCATGGCCAAGCGGCTTCGTTCGCCGCCCGAAAGCACTTTTACCTTTTTGTCCGAGGCCTCGCCTCCGAACATAAAAGCGCCTAAAATATCGCGTATTTTCAGGCGAATGTCGCCAACGGCCACATGGTCGATGGTGTCGAACACCGTGAGGTTTTCGTCGAGCATGGCGGCTTGGTTTTGTGCGAAATAGCCGATTTTTACGTTATGCCCGATGGCGATTTTCCCCTCGTAGGGGAGTTGCTGCATAATGCACTTGACAAGGGTGGATTTCCCCTCACCGTTTTTACCTACGAAAGCCACTTTTTCGCCGCGTTTTATCGAAAGATTAACATTCGAAATAACCGTATGTTCGCCATACGACTTTGCCAATCCCTCGATGCTGACGGGAAAACTGCCCGAACGCGGTGCGGGTGGAAATTTGAGCCGCAGCTGTGCGTTGTCTTCCAAATCGACCTCGATGCGTTCGAGTTTGTTCAGCTGTTTGATGCGGCTTTGTACCTGTACGGACTTGGTGGCTTTGTAGCGAAAGCGTTCGATAAACTCCTCCGTGTCCTGAATCATTTTCTGCTGATTCTCGTAGGCGCGTGTTTGTTGCTCGCGACGCTCTTGGCGCAGTTGCACGTATTTTGAATACGAAGCATTGTAGTCGTAGATTTTTCCCAACGAAATTTCGATGGTTCGTTTCGTTACGTTGTCAAGAAAAGCACGGTCGTGCGACACCAAAATCACGGCACCGCTGTATTGTGCAAGAAAAGCCTCGAGCCACTGAATGGATTCGATGTCGAGGTGGTTGGTCGGCTCGTCGAGCAGAAGCGTATCGGGACGTCGGAGCAGAATTTTTGCCAGCTCGATGCGCATGCGCCATCCGCCGCTGAATTCGTTGCATTGGCGTTCGAAGTCGGTTCGTGCAAAGCCTAATCCTAACAGCACTTTCTCGATTTCGGCATGAAAGTTGCCTCCGTTCATTATCTGCAAATGCTCGTCGGCTTGTGTCAGTTGCTCGATGAGTGCGGCGTATTCAGCCGATTCGTAGTCGGTTCTGTCCGACAACTCTTGCGAGAGTCGGGCAATGCGTTCTTCTGTTTTTTTGATTTCGGAAAATGCCTTTTCAGCCTCTTGCACCACCGTCGTATCGGTCTGAAAAACCATGTTTTGGGGTAAATATCCGATGGTTAAATCCTTTGGCATGGAAATAACGCCCTTGGTGGGTTGCTGTTTTCCTGCAAGAATTTTTAAAAGCGTACTCTTGCCGGCACCGTTTTTGCCGACCAAAGCGATTTTGTCTTTGTCGTTTACCAAAAACGAAACACCATCAAATAGCGTTGTCCCGCTAAATTCTACACATAATTGTTCTACAGAAATCATTTTGATTGATGAAAATTGAGTTGCAAAGGTACGAAAAACGTGCCGAATAGGCGGAGCAAATAATCATTACTTGTGAGTTTGATACATGAAAAATCCCTTTTAAAGGGGATTGCCGGTGGAGTCGGATTCGGGTACTTTTGCACAGTTTGTTTTATCAAAGAAAAAAAGATGGTTTATGAAAAAAGTTTATGTTTTATCATTGTTGTTTTTAGTTGTTTTTGATTGTTTGGTTTTTGCTTCCGAAAAAAAGCAAACCGATGCCAATCTGGTCGGTCATGTGGTAGATAAAAGCACGAAAGAGCATTTGGCATTTGTGAATATAGCCATTGAGGGTACGACGATAGGCACAACCACCGATGCTTCGGGACATTATTTTTTGAAAAACCTGCCCGAGGGTGATTTTACGTTGGTGGTCAGCTCCATCGGATATGCAACCATTACAAAACGGGTGTCGGTGATGAAGAATACGACGCAGGAAGTCGATTTTGAGATGGAAGAAGACGCCATTTTGCTCGACAATGTGGTGGTTAGCACCAATCGTGGCGAAACGAAGCGTCGCGAGGCGGTGAATATAGTCAATGTGCTGACACCGAAAACGTTTGAGTTGAATAATGCCTCGTGTTTGGCACAAGGCTTGAATTTTCAGCCCGGTGTGCGTGTGGAAAACAATTGCCAGAATTGTGGCTTTATGCAGGTGCGCATCAACGGAATGGACGGACCTTATACGCAGATACTCATCAATTCGCGTCCTATTTTTAGTGCATTGGCAGGTGTTTATGGTTTGGAGCAGATACCTACGAATATGATCGAAAGGGTAGAGGTGGTGCGAGGCGGAGGCTCGGCTCTCTTTGGTGCAAATGCCATTGCCGGCACCATCAACATCATCACCAAAGAGCCGTTGAACAACAGCGTGAGCGTAAGCAACAACACTACGCTGATAGGCGGTACGAAAGCCGATGTAACAACGGGCGTGAATGCGGTTTTGCTATCGAGTGACGGACGATACGGAGCAAGTTTTTACGGCAGTGCCAAGCAGCGACAAGGGTTTGATTACGACAAAGACGGTTTTACGGAAATAGGGAAACTCAATAGCCACAATCTTGGTGTGAATGCTTTTTTTAAAACCTCGTTGCAATCCAAATTGTCGTTGGAATATCACAACTCGCATGAGTTCAGACGTGGTGGCGATAGTCTTGCTTTGCCACCCGACAGGGCAAACGTGGCAGAGCAAACAGAGCATTTTATCAATACGGGCGGGCTGAAGTTCGATTGGTTTACACCCGACTACAAACATCGTATAGCCGTTTATGCCTCGGCGCAACATGTGCATCGCGATAGTTATTACGGCACGCACCAAGACCCGAATGCTTATGGCGAAACAACTGACCTGACGGTGGTTGGCGGTATGCAGTATGTGTATAGCATGAAAAAATGCTGGTTTTTGCCTGCCGATTTAACCGTAGGTGCCGAAGTAAACTACAACACTTTGCACGAAGAGACCATCAATCATAATCACGACCTGAAACAAAACGTGTTTACTTATAGTGCTTTTGCTCAAAATGAGTGGAAAAATGCCCAATGGACTTTTCTTCTCGGCTTGCGTATGGATAAACATAGTTTGATAAAAATTCCGGTTTTCAGTCCCCGTGTCAATTTGCGTTACAATCCAGCTGAATGGGTTTCGCTGCGCACAGGCTATGCCATGGGTTTTCGTGCACCCCAAATATTCGACGAGGATTTGCATATAACGGCAGTTGGCGGGAAAAGTTCGTTTATAATTAATGCTTCGAATTTGAAGCCCGAAACTTCGCATAGTGTGAATCTGTCTGCCGATTTTTATAAGAAGTTTGGCAAGGTTCAAACCAATTTTCTGATAGACGGATTTTTTACGAAACTGCAAGATGTGTTTATACTCGAGCAAATAGCAGGCGATGCCACCACGTTGCTTTACGAACGCCGCAACGGAGTTGGGGCTATGGTAATGGGTATCAGCCTCGAGGCTCGTGTGGTGCCAACACCCAAGTGGAACATACAATTGGGCGCTACCATACAGCAAAGTCTTTACGACAAAGCCGAATGGGGGTGGAGCGAGGACGAGAGCATGGTTCGGCGTCGAAAAACGGGGCGCGAAATGTTTCGTACCCCCAACTCGTATGGCTATTTTACGTTAAGTTATCTGCCCGTCAGAGGGTTAAGTCTTTCCACTTCGACCACTTACACCGGACGCATGTGGGTGCAACATTGTGCCGGTTACATCGAGCACGACGAGGAGGTGCGTACCCCGATGTTTTTTGATATGAACTTCAAGATAGCTTACGATATTCGTCTTGGGAGTAATGCCGTTTTGCAGGTAAATGCAGGCATTCAAAATATTTTAAATAGTTTTCAAAAGGATTTTGATAAAGGCAGTGAACGCGATGGCGGTTATATCTACGGACCATCTCTTCCACGCAGTTATTTCTTTGGCATCAAATTCTCGTTGTAAGCGGAAAATCTTTGTATCTTCGCAGAAAATAGAAAAATCATGGAAGAAAAGAAACATAACGGAATGCCAAACATAACGCTTCCGGAGGGAGTTGCAAAAGGTACTTATTCCAATTTGGCAATCATCTCTCATTCGGCATCGGAGTTTATTGTCGATTTCGCATTGATGTTACCTGGAATACCGAATCCTACCGTTCAGTCGCGTATCGTATTGACTCCGGAGCATGCCAAACGACTTTTGGGTGCGTTGCAGGATAATGTCGTGAAATATGAATCGCAATTCGGAACGATTCGTTTAGATCAAAAAACGAACATTCCTCCCATCTCTTTCGGTACGGGTGAGGCCTGAAAACTTGTAAGAGAAATTGCAAGTATTGTAAGGAATATTCCTGCCAAAATTCCGTAAATGGAGATAAAAGAGAATCCTGTTTGGGTATAGTGGCAGGTTTGCTTTTGCTCGAGTGTCTTGGGACAGATTTTTTTCATACTCCAAAACATCAATCCTCCTAAAAGCAAGCCTAAAACAATGCCGCCAAGAATATCGCCCGGGTAATGAACACCCAAGTACATGCGTGAATAAGAGTTGATTGTTGCCCAAACAAAGATGGTGATGCCGTAAATAGAGTGACGGAACAATAAAGTGGAAAAAATTGCAAATGCAAACGAGTTGGCAGCGTGAGAGGATATAAAACCATAAGCTCCGCCTCTGTATCCGTTTACCGTTTGCACTAAATCTTGGAGCGAGACCTCTCTCGATGGTCGGGGGCGTTCAACAAGGTTTTTTATCAGAGTCGATATTTGGTCGGACAAAACAAGCGTAACAGCAAGAAACAATAAAATCCAAAGTGCCTTTTTCTTTTTTGTTTTGACAATGACTCCGAGGATAAGAACTGCTATCGGAATCCAAATTGCCGTACCTGAAAAATGTGTAAAAAAGTTGTCCCAAAAAGGCGTATGGGAACCATTGAAAAACAGTAACAACTGTTTGTCGAGTTCGATAAGTTGCTCCATCATATTTGCTCGATTTGTGATTTTCTTACCCAGCCTACATTTCCGTCTAAAAGCGAAATCTCAACCCATTGGTTTAATCCGCTTTTGATGAATACTTTAGTGCCTTCGTGAATGATAAATAACTCCGTACCGCTTTCGTCGGGCGAACTTTTTACGGTAACCGACCCTTCCATTACAATTGCATCGGCACGTTTTTCCATGTAGCTTTTTTGTTGTCGAGCAAAAACAAATGTTGTGATGGTGAACATCAGAAAAAACAACATTAGGAAAAATGAGGTTTTCCGAATCCATTTATAAAGTCCCAGAGCGTATCCGAGTACCGCTAAAAGTGTGAGTGAGAACATGATGATGCTAATCCAAGCCCAAGTGTTTGACGATAGCAAAGCACGAAGGCTATCAATCCATTGGCTCATGAAAAAGCGTTCGATGGGTTCTATTTTGTCCTGAATCTTTTCATTGGCTAATTGCAGATTGAACGCAGCATCGTCGTACGATGGATTTAAACGCAAAGCTCTTTCGTAATTGAGAATGGCTTCCCCTATCTGATTATTTTTGTAGTAGGCATTCCCCAAGTTATAATAAAGTTCGTCCGATTCCCCTTCTTGAGCCATCGTTTCGTAAATAGAGATGGCTTGCACATAATCTCCGTTGCTGTAAGCATCTCTTGCTTGTTGGTGCAGATTGTCGGAGGCGGCAAATGCCATCGTTGCCGGTAAAAAGCATAATACGAGTAAATATCTAACCCACTTCATATTCATTCTATTTTTTTATTCGTTCTTCTAATAATGTGATGATGCGAATTGTGTCGGCATACAAATGATCACGGGCTTCGATGTTTTCTCCCGGAGCGTATTGCGCAAATTCACAATTGTTAAGCACTTGCATAAAGTCTTGAATGGAATCCTCTTCCAAATTGTGTTTTCGCAGTTCGGTTTCCACATTGTCTTTGTTGAGTTGAGCTTGCGGTATCGACAGTTTGTCGCATAAATAACCCCAAATAGCTTTTAGCAATTCGCTGTAAAATTCCTCTTTTTTCTGTTCTTTTAAGTATTTTTCTGCAGTGCGGAGTCGTTTTTGTGCTATTTTGTTGGCTTTCCGATTGCGTACTTTTATAATGTCGGCATTCTCTTTTGCTTGTTTCCTGAAAAACCAGAACACGAGCATCACTATAACCAACGGAAAGATGTATGCAAATGCAAAGCCCCACGTGCCGAAAAAGAAAGGCGTCGGTTTGTGCAACTGAAAATCATTCATTGAAATATGGCGTATGTCGCTTCCCAACATCTTGACCGACTCTTTGTTTGTAAAGTTGTTTACCATAGGAGCGTTTCCATCTTCTTCGCCGACAGCCCCTTTGGCTACATTTAGTGTGAACGATTCTGATTGCAGTGTCTTATAAGTTTTGCTTTTGGTATCGAAATATGAAAATTCGATGGGTGGAATCGTAAATGTCCCGCTATGGCGAGGAATAGCCAAATATTCTATCGTTTTTGTACCTGACACTCCCGCAGTGGTATTTGTAAAGTTGTTTTCAACTTTCGGGTCGTACACCTCAAAGTCGGCAGGGAATTTTATCTCCGGATTTTTTATGAGTTTTATATTTCCGTTGCCTGATATTTTGAGTTTTATGGTTACCGATTCGTTGGTTGTCAGTTCCGTTTTGTTGATAGATGACGACAGGGTAAATGTGCCTGTAGCTCCGCTAAATCCTGCCGGTTTATCTGAAGGTAGCGCTTTGACCTCTATTTTTTCGGTGTTAGAGGCTATCGGTTTTACAATTTCCTGATAGGTATCGAAAAAATCGTCGAAAATGCTCCGTGAAGGTCTGTTGTTGCGTACCCGAACGATGGCATCACAAGTCATTTTTTCAATTTCCAACGTACCTGAACGTTGCGGGTAGAGCAGCACTTGTCGTAGCGTTATGGTATTGTAATTTTTTCCGTTATAGTTTTCCAATGCAAATTGTTTGTCTTTTGGAAGATCGATTTCCTGCATTAAAAAGTCCTTGAAATCGGGGAATTTTACTTTGTCGATATTGACTAAATCGACGCGTGTATAAATTTTGTACGTAACGAGAATATACTCTTGTTCGTACACATTTTTATGAGAAACAATTGTGCGAATAAACAAATTGTCGTTTGTAACGGCTTGTGTTTTCGGTGCTGTATTGCTGCTGTTGTTCGACGGTGCAACTTCTTCGTCGGCAGGGAGTACTTTAATGGTCAGTGTGTTTGATGAATATTTCTGCTTATCGACCATGATTGTTGCTGCAGGAATCGTAAATGTTCCCTCTTTTTTCGGAATAAGCGTATAGGTAAAACGCAGTGAAGTGGAATGCGTGATGCTTCCGTTTATTATCTGGGTAGATGAGTTTTTTGATTGGAAAGGGCCTGCAACAATTTCAAAATCAAATATTTCCGGTATTCTTAATTCCTTGGCTGTAGCGTTTATCGAATACACTAATTGGAATGTTTGTCCGTTGGGGACTGCCTCCGGTGCCGATGCCGTAAAACTAACGTCTTCGGCTTTTGTTACTGCTGTGGCAAATAATAGTAGAGAGAAAAACAAAATTTTTTTCATAATCATCACCAATCTTTTGTTACACGATAACGTTTGTTTTGTTGTGTTTGTTGCTGTTTTACTTTATCCTGCACATCTTTCTCATCTTGCAAAAGGGCATTCAATATTTGTTCGGCATTTTCTTTCGACATGCCTTCTTGTTGTTGCTGATTTTGTTGCTCTTGTCGTTCTTGTTGTTCTTGTTGCTGTTGCTG
>JAFTIM010000008.1 GCA_017456885.1 Paludibacteraceae bacterium | reverse complement strand
ATAACTCAAGCGATGGGAACAATGGAAGCCGGCACAGGCGAATGGCAGGTGATCGAAAAGGCTGTTCCTACCAACATCGTGGGCTCCACAATGGCACAGTTGGGTATGCGTTTCAACAAGATAGCGGCAGGCACCGAGATTTTGATTGGTGAGATTGCTTTGGTGAAAAACGGCGTTACTTACAACCCTGTAGTTCCTGTTATCGATGCGGCTAAAACAAAAATACTGAAAACAACCCACAAGGGTGTCGATTTCAAAGTGATTTGGAATTGCCCTGTAGATGATAGCGATGAAGAACCTAGTGGTCCTATTTATGGAAATACAGGCGTAAACCTTGCAACTAGCGGAACAGCATCTTCTTCGATAGGTTATTATAGAGAGGGGTGGACTTATTATTACGAAAGCAATGCTATTGATGGTAGTGAATCTACTAAATTCTGGTCAAGTGCAGGTCCTTCTGCTGGTGATTACTTTACAGTTAATTTGGGATCTCAAAAACAGATAAGTGAAATAAATATTGTTATGGATGCAGTCGACTGCCCTGCAGGTGCTGTTATTGAAATTTCATCTAATAATTCAACTTGGACTCAAATTGGAGGCACTTTCTCAAGTCAAGGTACAATAACAGTAGATGCAGAAGGAAAAACTGCTCAATACGTTCGCTTACGTCATACTGCTTCAACAAATAACTGGCAACAAATATTCGAATTCTATGTATATGAATACGGCGAAGTAAGCGCATCGACTTCTGTTTCGGCTGATGCTTGGAAGTCTGTTTATAACGATGAGGTGGACACTTGGTATTTCGAAATCTGGGGACAACAGAATGGAGCCGAGCCGCAATTGCTCACCACTACCACCACTTGGGCAGGTTATGTGGTAGAAATGCCTTTCAACTTGAACGGCACTTTGGAAGTGCGTGCAGGTGTACGCGCCGTAGCTCCCGATGGTGTAACCAAATCGGATATCGTTTGGTCTGACTACATGGACGCTTCCAATATTACGGTTTTGAATAACATCGTTATCAGCAAGCCGGTGATTAAACCGAACGAGGATTTCTATGTTGCGTTTGAAGATCCGAATCATGCCGAAGCAAGTTGGCAAATTGCAAACTCTGCAACAGGCGAGGTGGTTGCAACCGTGGCAAACGGTAAATTGGTGGAATTTGCCGATGGATTGTCGGAAGTAGGTTCGTACGACGTTACCGTAAACGGAGTAAAAACGCCGGGTCTTATCCAAATCTCTCCGGCAGAAACAGGTGCAATGCCGCAAATTTACACGCTTGTTTCCGATAAGAGTGAGATGAAAGGAGGCAATTTGGAAACGGCTACCGTGTCTTACACCAGCCGTGACGCCGACGGGTCGGTATCCAAAGGTTTGCGTGTGGGCGACCCCTACGCATTCGTAGCTCGCGTTAACGACCCTGCAAACACTTCGACAACCGAATTTGCAAAACGTGCTCCTTACACCTACTGTATGTGGTTCAAGATTACGGATTTGATTCATAGTACGCAAGGTATCAACCTGCTTTACAAAACGGACTATACCTGCGACTGGCCTCAAAACAACTGGGGTGAGTTCTGGTGTCAGATTCGTCCGGCGGGTGCCGCAAAATCACCTTCAGGTACTTGCGTCGAAAATGAACTTTCATTCAACGTTTGCGGATGGTCGGCTCACGACAACGCACGCACCGGAATGACCAATGGTGAGGCTTTGCAGCCGGGCGTATGGTATCACTTGGCAGTTGCTTTGAACACCGATAAATACGAAACCATGTGGATTAACGGTCGTCAAGTGGCTTATTCGTATGATAGTTCGGTGTTTGACTATGGTTGCCAATCTTCTTCGAAT
This sequence comes from Paludibacteraceae bacterium, assembly GCA_017456885.1. GTDB lineage: Bacteria > Bacteroidota > Bacteroidia > Bacteroidales > Paludibacteraceae > RGIG9608. Next base: position 35,768 of record JAFTIM010000008.1, on the reverse strand, counting down.
ACCAATTCGGGTGCATTCAATCGTATGTTTACCCGTTTGTATGTAGGTGCAAGTGGTGTTTACAAAGCCGGATTCAACGGTATCATCGACGAGGTTCAATGCTGGGACAAAGTGCTGACCACCGACGAGGTACGTGAGGCTATGCGCGGTTACGACAAGGGTTCCGCTCCTGCCAATTTGAAAGGTTATTGGACGTTTGAAGAAACCGTGGAAAAAACTATCCGCGATACGGCACGCGTTGTATTCCCCAACTGGGGTAACGGTACGGCAGAGGCAGTCGGTTACTACTCAACCACTCCTGCCATCAACGATAATCCAACTGCTACTGCAGACGATCTTTACGAGAAATTTATGGGCGATCAACCTGCAGCAGGTTGCCCGATCATCCCCGGTTCGTACGATGTGGTAACCACTCCCACATGGCGTTGTGTAGGTGGCGAAGGCACCATCACGCCAAACAGCTACAATGCTACTTCGGGTAGTGCAACGGTAAGCAATGCACTCGAGGCAAATCCGTTCAGAGTATATCTGAAGTTGGAAAACTCGTGGGGTGCTTCCGAAGAGAAATATGTGGACATTATCATACCCGATTGGACGGTAGGTTTGGACAAAGCCGCCGCTCCGAAAAACATGATGGTTTATCCGAATCCGTTTGTAGAACACGTTTCGATGCTGTTCCCGCAAGAGGGTGAGTATTCGTTCTTGATAATGAATATGGAAGGTAAATGTATTGCCAACCAATCGAAAGTGGTAACAGCAGGCGAGGTTGTGGATTTGAAGATAAACGGTGAGTCGGGATTGTATGTTTTGCAAATTCGTTCGAAAAACGATACTTTGCTGCAATCGGTTAAGATAGAGAAAAAATAAAATCGTTTTTTTCATAGTAGGAGAGGGGAGAATCTCAAGAAAAGAGGTTCTCCTCTCTTTTTTTATCAGTAAGGAGCAGAAAACGAAAAGTCGAGAAGCAGATTATCCGAGGAGTTCAGTTTTCAGAAAAGGAGCAGTGGCACCTTTGCCAAAAGCGCAAAGCTGTTCGGGCGTGCCTGCAAAGATGATTTTTCCGCCACCGGCACCGCCTTCTTCGCCCATTTCGATAATGTGGTCGGCCACCTTGATTATGTCAAGATTATGTTCGATGACAATGACGGTATTCCCTTTTTCGACGAGTCTGTCGATGACGGAAAGCAGAATGCGAATATCTTCGAAATGCAAACCTGTGGTGGGTTCGTCGAGAATGTAGAGGGTTTTCCCCGTATCTTTTTTTGATAGTTCGGATGCTAATTTGATGCGTTGGCATTCGCCTCCCGAAAGGGTGTTCGAGGCTTGTCCGAGTTTAATGTACCCGAGTCCGATGTCTTGTATTACTTTCAGTTTTTTTACAAGCGAAGGTATGTTTTCAAAAAAATCGACCGCTTGGTTGAAAGTCATATCCAGAACGTCGGCAATCGATTTCCCTTTGAAGCGCACCTCCAACGTTTCGCGATTGTATCGTTTTCCTTGACAGACAGGACAGGGAACAAACACATCGGGCAGAAAATTCATGTCGATGGTTTTGTATCCGTTTCCTTGGCATGCTTCGCATCGTCCGCCATTGGTGTTAAACGAGAAACGTCCGGGCTTGTAGCCTCTTATTTTGGCTTCGGGCAATGTAACGAAAAGGTTACGAATATCGCTGAAAATGCCTATATAGGTGGCGGGATTGGAGCGTGGCGTTCGTCCTATGGGCGATTGGTCAACCACAATGATTTTATCGATATGCTCAATGCCTTCAATCTCTTTGTAGGGCAAGGGGTCTTGCAGCGAGTGATAAAATCGCTGGCTGATGATGGGATAGAGTGTCCCGTTGATAAGCGACGACTTGCCGCTGCCCGAAACGCCTGTTATGCAAATAAGTTTGCCCAAGGGGAACTCTGCATCGACGTTTTTCAGGTTGTTGCCGCAGGCGCCTTTCAAAAAAATGGATTTACCGTTTCCTTTGCGACGTTGTGCGGGTATTTCAATTTTTTTTACGCCGTTCAGATATTGTGCGGTGAGTGTTTGCGTTTTCAGCATTTCTGCGGGTGTTCCCGAAAAAACGACATTTCCGCCTTGCCTGCCTGCCAAGGGACCGATATCTACAATGTAGTCGGCTTGTAACATCATCTCTTTGTCGTGTTCCACCACGATGACGGAGTTGCCCATGTCGCGCAGTTTTTTCAACGAATGGATAAGTTTTTCGTTGTCGCGTTGGTGGAGTCCGATGCTCGGTTCGTCGAGTATATAAAGCACATTGACCAACTGCGAGCCTATTTGCGTAGCCAGACGAATGCGTTGGCTCTCGCCTCCCGAAAGCGTAGCCGAGGCTCTGTTCAACGACAAATAGCCTAACCCGACATCGAGTAAAAACTGTAAGCGCGAGCGTATCTCTTTCAGAATTTCGGAAGCGATAAGCAGTTGGCGTTTCGAGAGTGTTTTCTCGATGTCGTAACACCACCGATGCAATTGGCTGATGTCCATTTCGGCGAGTTGTGCAATGTTTTTACCATCAATTTTGAAATGCAAGGCCTCTTTGTTCAATCGCCACCCATGGCATTCGGGGCATACAATGGTTTTGTAAAATTGGTTTGCCCACTTTTGTTCGGTGGCCGAGCTGCTGTTTTCTTGTTCGGTTTCGATATATTTGACAATGCCGTAATAAGGGACATAATAGTTTGAAGTGCCAAGCGACTCGTTTTTAATGTGAATATGGTCGCTTGTCCCATTCAGAATTTCGTTTAAAGCCTCTTCGGGTAATTGCTTGATGGGAGTTTTGATAGAGGCGCCATATTTTTCGCAGATAGCTTCTATTTGCCAAAAAACAAGGGAGTTTTTCTGTTTCCCAAGAACGGCAATTCCGCCTTGAGCAATGCTCAAATCTTTGTTTGGGACAATCTTGTCGATGTCTATTTGGTTGATTTCGCCAATGCCGTTGCATACGGGGCAGGCACCTTTCGGGGTATTGAACGAGAAATTGTGCGGAGCAGGTTCCGCATAAGAGATGCCCGATGTGGGACACATCAAGTGTTTGCTGAAAAAGCGTATTTTATCAGTTCCTTTTTCGAGCAGCATAATAATGCCGTTCCCTTGATTCATTGCAAGAGCTACGCTTTTTTTCAGTCGTTGTTCGTCCGATTTTCTTACAATGAGTTTGTCAATCACCAATTCGATGTCGTGTGTTTTGTATCTGTCGAGTTTCAATCCGCGTACAATTTCCGTTATTTCGCCATCGATGCGGACGTTCAGAAATCCTTTTTTTGAAACCTTTTCGAACAACTCTTTGTAGTGCCCTTTTCGCCCTTTGACCAAAGGAGACAGAATGTAAGTTTGTTTTCCTTCGTAATGTTCCAAAATCAGGTTTACGATTTTTTCTTCGGTGTATTTCACCATTTTTTCGCCGGTAACGTAGGAATACGCCTCGCCGACACGGGCAAACAGCAAACGCAGAAAATCGTAAATTTCGGTTGTGGTGCCTACCGTGGAACGGGGATTTTTGTTGGTCGTTTTTTGTTCAATGGAAATAACGGGACTCAGTCCTTCAATTTTATCTACATCGGGACGCTCCATATTGCCAAGAAAATTGCGTGCATACGATGAAAACGTCTCGATATACCGACGTTGTCCTTCGGCACAAATCGTATCGAAAGCAAGCGACGACTTCCCGCTTCCGCTAAGTCCGGTAACAACTGTCAACCGATTCCGAGGAATGGATACGTTGATGTTTTGCAGGTTGTGTACCCTTGCGCCTACAATCTCGATATGTTCTCCTTTGTTTTGTTTTTGCATTGTTAAAAAATCATGCAAAGATAGTGGCAAATTTTTGTTTATAAAAAAAGCCGGTTACAATCGTAATCCGGCCTTTGTGAGATGATGCAATTTTATTCTTCCTCGGCAACTTCGGGGAAAATCAGTTTATAGCCTTTCCCGTGAACGTTCAGAATGCCGACATTGGGGTCGTCTTTCAGCAGTTTACGCAGTTTTGTAATGTAAACGTCCATGCTTCTTGCGTTGAAGTAGTTGTCGTCCACCCATATTGTTTTCAGCGTATAGTTGCGTTCGAGAATGTTGTTCCCGTTTTGTGCAAGCAAATGAAGCAATTCGTTTTCTTTTGTGGTCAAACGGGTTTCTTTGTCTCCTATCTTCAATACTTTCTTTTGTGCATCGAAAGTAAACTCACCGAGTTTGAAGAATGTTTGGTTTTTCTCTTTTGCACTATTGATGCGGCGAAGTATGGCTTCGATTCTGAAAATCAACTCTTCCATGCTGAAAGGTTTTGTTATATAATCGTCGGCACCGATTTTAAATCCTTCCAAGATATCTTCTTTTAGCGTTTTTGCGCTTAAAAAGATGATAGGCACTTTTTTGTCCACCACTCTGATGTCTTGTGCCAATGAAAAGCCGTCTTTTTTGGGCATCATTACATCAAAAATACATAAGTCGTATTTCCCTTTGACAAAGGCTTTGTAGCCTAATTCACCGTCGGGGAATAAGTCTGCATCGTAGTTTTTTACTTGGAGATACTCTTTCAGAAGCATTCCTAAACTCTCGTCGTCTTCGCAAAGAAGAATTTTTGTTTTTTGTTCCATTTTATTCAGTTTTTATTTGTTTGGTATTGTAATTGTAAATTTTGTTCCGATGCCAAATTCGCTTTCGGCAGAAATTGTCCCTTTGTGTATGGTTACGATTTTTTTTACATAAGAAAGTCCCAATCCAAATCCTTTTATATCGTGTCGATTGCCTGTTGTAGCCCGATAAAAGCGATCGAATATGAGTTTTAAATCGCTTTTCTTTATGCCGATGCCGTTATCTTCCACACTTATATATAACAACTTTCCTTTGTTCCATGTTTTCACTTTTACAATTAAGGTACGATTGCTGTTTCTGTACTTTAAGGCATTGTCAATAAGGTTGTATATCGCATTTGTGAAATGCAGTTCGTCAATCATTGCAAACGAATTTTCGGCATCAAGTTGGGTAATGATTTTGCCATGATAATTTTCAACTCTCAACGAGAAACTCTCCACAACTGTTTTTATGATGGGATTTATGTCGAGAGGTTTAAAATTGATGGGCAGTTTCTCTTTGTCCAAAGCCGATAGTTGCAACACTTTTTCTACCTGCATCTCCAAACGTTTTGTTTCTTCGGTTAAAATGTTTGAAATTCTTTGGAGCATTTGCGGAGTTTTGCCAAAAGCGTCGTCACGCATCAGTTGTGCTGCCAACGAGATGGAAGATATGGGCGTTTTTAACTCATGTGTAAGGTTGTTGATAAAATCGTTCTTCGTTTTGCTCAATCTTTTCTGGTAGATTAAAGCGATGCTGACACAAACAAACGAGAAAAACAGTAGAATCGTGATGCATGTTGAAGGTATCAGCATGTATGCCACATCAAAATTGTATAGGTTTCTTTCGGGAAAGAAAATGTTTATAAAAAACGGATTGGATATTTCGTTGGGGAAAAGTTTCTGTGAGTAAATTTTCGACTTGTCGGAGTCGGGACGTTTACCGTAAACCAAATGACCGTTTTTGTCGGTAATGAAAAAAGAAAAATTATCGTTAATGTCGTTTTCGGCAAGGTATTCGGTCAATAATGGATAAAAGTTGTCGAAGTTGACACGCTCGCGGATATTTTTGTTGTGAATATCGGTAACCCATGTGGATAATATTTGTTCGATAATATCTTTTGTGTGCAGTATTTGGGTGTATTTTTCTTGCCGCAATTTCAGTGTGGTTTCGGATATGAGATCTTTTTTTTCTTTTCGTAATATTTTGTCGGTTGTTTTTACAGAATCGATTTTAAGCTGAAGGAAATGATTTTTTACCGTCAAAGGGTCTTCTTTTTTTTCTTGTGTCGTTATCAATTCCTGAAAAGCGAGATCCATATACACAGAAATTTCCTCTCGTTCTAATTCTTTTGTAAAAGAGGTTAACGCATTTTGTACTTTTTGCTCGTAAAGCTGTTCGTACACAAGTGTCGCGTGTTTGAAATTTTTATATTGCAGATGCAATAAAAAACCGAAAAAGATGGCGCCGATTATGATAAATAATAAACTGAAAGTCCTTTTCATTCGGTTATATTTTTTACAAATAACGGCAATTTTTTTTAAACGAGATGGAGTTGTTTATTTAAATTAACAAAATGAGGTGCTTTTATATCTGTTTTGGTATTAAATTAACAATATTTGAGATTTCGAGCAATAAAAAAGCACCTTACTAGTAAGGTGCTTTTATGTGGGTTGATTTGTTTTAAAAACTATAACCGATACCTAAACCAAGAATCGACTTGAACTGAACGCGTTCTTTCATAATGTCGTTTTTGTCGGCAATGAGTATGCCCGGATAGTATTTGAGCGATGTGTTGAGCGATACATTCAGCACTTTAAGAAATTGATATGAGATGGAAAAGTCCCAATCTACATCGAAGTTCCCAAAATGGCGAGGCTCGAGTACTTTTTTGCCATCTTTCATTAAAACGTTACCTTCATCGTCTTTTTGCGCATTCCATGTATAAGGTGTAAAGATGCCTACTGTAGAGATGATTTTGAGGTTTTTTACGCGATAGAAGTTAATGCCAAATTTAGCCGAAAGACCAAGCTCTGCTCTGAAGGTTTTGTCCTCGTCAATGCCGTAGATAGGGCGGAGTGCATTTTTCGTGCCTTTCAGCGAGCCGGCGTTGGGTAGGCTGTCTTGCGTACAAGTAGAAATTTTGCCTGCTACGGGCGAAAAATAGAGAGAAAAAATCTCATTTGGTTTGTAGTCAAGACCTACCGATATATCTGTGTATGAGGGCGAAAGCCATGCCGATACGGGGGTCATTGAGTCGTCGCCGTAGGAATAACCTCTGGCATACTGCGATTTGAAACCTGCCGAAGCAGTTAAAAATAATTGATTGTGGAACTCCCAACCGAATTTGGTGTTGAAATTGAACTTGTCGTTCGATTTACGCCAAGGTTTAAACTCGGTGTCCAAATAGGTAACCCCGATTTCTGTGTCAAGATTGCTCTCCCAAGCAATTGCATCTTTTTTGTAGAGCAAAGTTACATTGGCCGACGCCAATGCCGTTGCATTATTGTTGCCTCCTGCTGCCCAATTCCACATTGTGGTGGCACTTGCATTCAAAGAAAGAATACCATTGCAATGCCAATATTTTGGCTTTGGTTCTGCCGGTTGTTCTGTGGTTGTTTCTTGTGCGTAGATAGAGGTTACGCACGCAATGATCATAAAACTGATAAAAGTTAATTTTTTCATACTTTGTGGTTTTTCGTGTTAAAAATTTTGCAAAAATAAGCATTTATTTTTTGGTGCAAAAAAATAGAAATATCTTTGCTACAAGACGTTCGCTTTTAAAATGAAATCAAAAATCTTCTTTTTCCTCGTATTCCCGTTGTTTTGTTATTCTTGTGTCGGGAATAAAACTGAAAGTTATCATGAAAATAAAGTCGATTCCGTATGGAATTTGCATTATGCCAAGGGCTTTAGGGTAACTTATACACCGAACTACAAGAAGGTGGAATTGTTGCACAACCAGAACGGGACAGTTGTCGAACGCTACTATTTGGTTAGGCAAGAACAAACCGTTGTGCCCGACGATGGGCAAAAGCTTGTGATACCCTTGCGTAAGATAGCGGTAACGTCGAATACTCATTTGGAGTTTTTGTCGGTAATAGGAGAGTTGGAGGCTATTGCGGGAGTTTGTTCTCCGCATTTGATTTACAACGATTCCGTTGTGTCGAAATATAACGCCGGTAAAATTGCCAACTTGGGCGATGCATATTCTTTAAATTTGGAACGGTTGATATTTTTACGTCCTGATGCGATTTTTGTAAGTGGTTTCGATTCCGGTCATCAAGATGGCAACAAGCGAATTGTGCAAACGGGGGTTCCTGTTGTTGCCAACAACGAATGGAAAGAAAACACCTTGCTCGGACGTGCGGAATGGATAAAATTTATGGCATTGTTTTTCGATAAAGAATTGGTTGCCGAAACGTTTTTCTCCAAAATCGAATCCGATTACACGGCATTGTGTCGAATGATGGATACGCTTTCGCTCGAAAAACCTCGTGTAATGCTCGGCGGAGGTTTTAAAGGAACTTGGTATGTGCCTTCGGGGCGAAGTTTTATGAGCCATCTGCTGCAAGATGCCGGTGCCGATTATGTGTATAAGAACGATACGACGTACGATAGTTTGCCATTGAGTTTTGAACAGGTATTGCATAAGTTTTCTACGTCCGACGTGTGGATTGGAGCGCCTGCCGATAGTTTGTCGGAGTTGGTACGGATAGATGAGCGTTATGCGATGTTTTCTCCTATAAAAAACAATCGGGTATATAACTTTAATGCCCGAAAACGTTCAGGTGCAAACGACTTTTGGGAAAGTGGTGTAGCTCATCCCGAGTTGATTCTTTCGGATTTGATAAAAATACTCCATCCCGAAGTGCTTCCCGAATATGAGTTGTTTTACGCAAGTTGGTTGAGGTAGTGTCAGTGGGCTTCGAGCCAATTGTTGCCAATGCCGATATCTACCTTTAAAGGGACTTGCAACGAACAAGCCTGCTCCATTTCTTCTTTGACCAATAGTTTAAGGGTTTCTATCTCATCAACGGGAACATTAAAATTCAGTTCATCGTGTACTTGTAAAATCATTTGCGATTTCAAGTTCTCTTCTGCAATTCTCTTGCTGATGCGTACCATTGCAATTTTTATAATGTCTGCCGCCGACCCTTGAATAGGTGCGTTAATGGCGTTGCGCTCGGCAAATCCTCGTACATTGGCATTGTGCGAATTTATGTCGGGCAGATAACGCTTTCTTCCAAAAATAGTTTCTACAAAACCTTTTTCTCGAGCATTTTCAATACACTTGTCCATGTAGGTTTTTACCATTGGGAATGTCTCAAAATAACCGTCGATTAACTCTTTTGCTTCGCTTCTTGGAATGTTTAGGCGTTCTGCCAATCCGAATACGGAAATCCCGTAAATGATGCCGAAGTTTGCGGTTTTTGCCTTACGACGCATGTCCGATGTAACTTGTTCGATAGGTATTTTGTAGATATTGGCAGCTGTTGCTGCGTGAATATCGTGATTTGTTTGGAATGCCTTTATCATGTTTGCATCTTTGCTTAAATGAGCCATAATGCGTAGTTCTACTTGCGAATAGTCGGCACTGAGAAAAACACAGTTTTCCGAAGCAATGAAGGCTTTGCGTATTTCTTTGCCTTTTTCGTCGCGAATAGGTATGTTTTGCAGGTTAGGATTGCTCGAACTGAGCCGACCTGTTGCGGTAACCGTTTGGTTGAACGAGGTATGTATTTTGTTTGTGCTTTTGTTTATTAGTGCAGGAAGTGCATCAATATAGGTGCTGAGCAATTTTTTTAATCCTCGATATTCTAAAATTTTTTCGATGACGGGATGCTTCCCTCTCATTTTTTCAAGTGTTTCCTCATCGGTAACGTATTGTCCTGTTTTTGTTTTTTTTGCCTTTTCTGCAATTTTGAGGTTCTCGAACAAAAGTTCTCCTATCTGTTTCGGTGAGTTGATGTTGAGCTCTTTGCCGGCAAGTTTTTTTATTTCGTGTTCTATTTTCAGCAGTTCGTTGGTCATTGTTTGTGAAGATTGTGCCAAAGCAAAATCGTCAATCATAACGCCGTTTATCTCCATTTGCGCCAGCACGTTTACAAGAGGCATTTCTATTTCGTAGAAAAGCTTTTCCATTTTGTTTCCCTCGATTTGTGGCTCAAGACGATTTTTCAACTGAAGTGTAATATCGGCATCTTCGCAGGCGTATTCCGTGATTTTGTCGATAGGGACTTGCTGCATCGAAAGTTGATTTTTCCCTTTTTGCCCAATCAACTCTTCGATATGAATCGTTTGATATTGGAGCATCACCTCCGCCATATAGTCCATTCCGTGTCGGAGTTCGGGATTGATTAAATAATGGGCTATCATGGTATCAAACAAATCGCCGGCAAGGGTTATGTCGTAGTTTTTCAGAACTATCAAGTCAAACTTGATGTTTTGCCCTATTTTTCTGATATGTTTGTTTTCAAAAACAGGCTTGAATTTTTGTGCCAAACATTGCGCTGCTTTTTTGTTGTCGGGGAATGGGACGTAAAAGGCTTTGTGTGGTTCTATAGCAAACGAAATGCCTACCAATTCGGCACTGATAGAGTCCACCGATGTGGTTTCCGTATCGAAACAAAATTCTTTGACCGAAGAGAGCAATGCAATGAGTTGTTCGATTTGTTCCTCGCTTTTTATGGCAACATATTCATGTTGAGTGGTTGAAATATTTGCAAACGAAGGATTGGAATTGTTTGGGACGGAAGTTTCAGTAAAATTTCCATCGTCAAAAAGTGAGCTCTGTTGTTGTGCTATTGAAGATGAATTTTTACTATCGACGCCCTTGCCTAATAGTTTGTTTAAATGAGTTCTGAACTCAAGTTCGGTGAATAGTTTTATAAGCGCTTCGTTGTCAGGTTCTTTCATCAAAAAGAGGTTCTCGTCAAAATCTATAGGGACATCAGTTTTGATTGTCGCCAAAAAGCGTGAAAATTCAATCATCTCTTTTCCGGCTTCGATTTTTGTTTTGACGGCTCCTTTAAGTTGATTGGTACATTGTAGCAGGTTGTCGATGCTTCCAAATTCTTTCAGAAGTTTTATGGCTGTTTTTTCGCCGATGCCGGGACATCCGGGAATATTGTCCGATGCATCACCCATCAATCCTAATAGGTCGATAACTTGCTTGGGATTGTCCAAATCGAATTTTGCATTCACTTCGTTGATACCGAGTATGTCGTATCCGTTTCCTCCGAATCGTGGTTTGTATATAAAACGATGTTCCGACACCAACTGTCCGTAGTCTTTGTCGGGAGTCATCATAAACACGTCGAATCCGAATGTTTCGGCTTTTTGAGCAAGCGTGCCAATTACATCGTCGGCCTCGAAACCCTCTACCTGTATCACGGGAATCCGATACGCATTGACCAACTCTTTGATAATAGGCACTGCCATGCGAATGTCTTCCGGCGTTTCCTGACGTTGGGCTTTGTATTGCTCATAGGCTTTGTGTCGGAATGTCGGACCCGAAGGGTCGAACACTACGGCCATGTGTGTTGGTTTTTCACGATTGATAATGTCTTGAAGGGTATTTAAAAAACCGTAAATAGTAGAAGTGTTAAGCCCCTTTGAGTTCTTGCGAGCAATTTTGAGAAAAGCATAATAGGCTCTGTATATCAGTGCATAAGCATCAAGAAGAAATAGTTTTTTCATGTTTTCGGCATATTTTTTAGTAAGCAAAGTTAAGATTTTTATGCGGCTCCCCATATTATTCGGCAATTGGAGAGAGATTATTTTATATTCTTTTTATCTTTGTGAATGAGTAAAAAAACGGATTGTCATGTTTAAGTTTTTCAAATTGTTAGGACGTTTTGTCTTTCCTTATAAAAAATATGTTGTTTTAAATGTATTTTTCCATTTTATCTCAACCATATTCACGCTATTTTCCTTTGCATCAATTATTCCGATTCTTCAAATCCTTTTCGGTATGAAGTCTCAAAACACAGAATATATTGAATGGGCATGGAGCGACAGTATTTCTCATTTAGTAATGGCATTCAAGAACAATGCTTTTTATTTTATTGAGCAGATTATCAATAATATAGGAGCAGGTTGGGCGTTGGCGTTTTTGAGCATATTTCTTATTTTCATGACATTTTTAAAGACATCAACATCGTTTCTTGGTTCATACTTTATGATACCGATTCGCACCGGAGTTTTGCGCGATTTGCGTAATCAGATTTACAATAAAGCCGTTAGTTTGCCATTGAGCTTTTTCTCCGATGAACACAAAGGAGATATTATGTCGCGAATGACAGGAGATGTAAATGAGGTTGAAGTGTCGATAATGAGTTCGTTGGATATGATTTTTAAAAATCCGATAATGATTATTATTTATCTGACCACAATGTTTGCAATGAGTTGGCAACTGACAATTTTTGTTCTAATCATATTGCCACTCAGCGGCTTTTTGATAGGTCAGATAGGAAAATCGTTGAAACGAAAATCTACTCTGGGACAAGCACAGACGGGAGAAATGCTTTCGCAAATAGAAGAAACGTTGGGCGGTTTGCGTATCATTAAAGCATTTAATGCAGAGGAAAAGGTAAGAAAACGTTTTTCAAAACTGAACGAAAAAATAAGGGTAACGTTTAATCGTATCAACCGTCGGCATGCATTGGCGCATCCGGTAAGCGAATTTTTGGGTACGGTGGTAATTGCCATTGTTTTAATGTATGGAGGGTCTTTGATTTTAAACAACTCGAGTAGCATTTCGGCACCTTCGTTCATTTACTATCTGGTTATTTTTTATAGTATTATAAATCCTGCTAAAGATTTGACCAAAGCAAGTTACAGCATTCAGAAAGGATTGGCATCACTGGAGCGTATAGACAAAATTTTAGATGCAAAAGATACTATTCCGAATCCTGTCAATCCCATTCCGGTTAAAAGTTTTGAACATAAGATTGAGTATAAAAATGTTTCATTCCGTTATTCCGATCGTTGGGTTTTGAACGATGTGAATCTGACGGTGGAAAAGGGTAAAACAATAGCTTTTGTAGGGCAATCTGGTTCGGGTAAATCGACATTGGTCGATTTGTTACCGCGTTTTTACGATGTTCAAAAAGGAGAAATTCTTATCGACGGAGTCAATGTGAAAGAGATGTCGTTGCACGATTTGCGTGCCTTGATGGGTAATGTAAATCAAGAAGCGATTTTATTTAATGATACGTTTTTCAATAATATAGCGTTTGGGGTGGACGATGTGCAGAAAGAAGATGTAATAGCGGCGGCAAAAATAGCTAATGCACATGATTTCATCTCTTCTACTCGTGCCGGTTATCAAACGACAATTGGCGATAGAGGAAATAAATTGTCGGGAGGGCAACGCCAACGTTTGAGCATTGCTCGTGCAATACTTAAAAATCCGCCAATCTTGATTCTTGACGAAGCAACTTCCGCCCTCGATACGGAATCCGAAAAACTGGTACAGGAAGCCCTTGAAAAGTTGATGGAGAATCGTACGACGCTGATTGTTGCACACCGCTTGTCCACTATCAAACGGGCTGACGAAATATGCGTATTGCACGAAGGGCGCATTGTAGAACGCGGTCGTCACGATGAACTGATTGCCTTGAACGGTTTTTATAAGCGGTTGTGCGATATGCAAAGTTTTTAAAAGAAATAAAGGAGATTGAAAATAATCAATCTCTTTTTTATTTAGTAAAAAAGAGTCGTATATTTGCATCGCTTTGCAAAATGCAAAGTGACATATTAAAAGCGTTTTAGCTTTTTCTTTCTTGCTGAAAGTTTGGCGACTAAAAAGTAGTGAAAGAATAAGTGTTAAATGCTCACGTTTGGCGTGGGCTTACTTATTTTCGTACTACAAGGTTATGCCAAACACCTCAGCAAGCGGGATACGTTAAGTTTCACGCTTTTTTTGTGCCTAATCGTTTTATTTAATTTTTTTAAAAATGAAAAAGTATTGTATTACACTCCTAAGTGTATTATGTGTATCACTATTGAATGCACAAGATGTAATTATTACGAAAAATGCAGAAAAGATTGAGGCAAAGATAATAGAAGTTTCGCCAACAGAAGTCAAGTATAAAAAAACAAACAACTTAGATGGTCCAACCTTTATTTTTTATACCTCTGACTTACAAACTATTATTTATAACAATGGAGATGTTCAATTATTTGATGTAAAAGAAGATGCAAAAGATAAAAAAGAAAATGTTGTTGAGATAACACCCGTAAAATCTGATACTGAAAAGTCAGAAATGGCAGATATTTTAATAACTAAAAAAGGTAAGAAAATCGCTGTCTTTATTGAAGAAGAAACAACTACTGTTGTTAAGTATAGAAGAATTGATAATCCTAATGTAGTATTAAGTATCCCTATCATAGATATAAGAAGAATAGATTATAAGGCTTTTAAAACAAATGCCATTTATAATTCTATAGATTTTAAGGATGATTTTTTACCTCCTTTTACTTGTGAACGTGTTTGGGTCAAAGGAAAACGTAATATGAAAAAACGTTATCGTTATTGTGGAGGTAATATGGTTTTGACAGGAACAGAATTTGTTAATTTTTTAACGATACATTGTCCTCAATCATATAAATATGAAAAGCAGTCCAATGCTTATCTGATAGCATCAGCGAGTACTATTTTATTACCACCTGTGAGTTTAATATTGCTTGCTGTTTCTATGACAAAATCAATGAAGATTTTACCAACATATAATACTTATTGTGCGTCAAAAACTGTAAATCAATAAAATTCTTCTCATTCGGGAACAAAAAAGGGAAGCTAAACGGCTTCCCTTTAAATTTTGTAGAACTGCTAAATTTATTTAACAGCATCAGCCAATTCTGCACCGGCTTTGAATTTAGCAACTTTTTTAGCAGGAATAGTGATAGCTTGTTTTGTTTGCAAGTTAACACCTGTGCGAGCTGCACGTTCTGCTACAGAGAAAGTTCCGAATCCAATCAAACTAACTTTGTCGCCTTTTGCAAGAGCACCTTTAACTGCATCAAGAGTAGCTTCCAAGGCTTTTTTTGCACTTGCTTTGCTGATACCTGCTTCTACAGCAATTACATCAATCAAATCTCCTTTGTTCATAATTTTCAATTATTAAGATTAATAAAATGACATTGGGACAAATGTATAAATGATTTTTTTTACTACCAAAGGAAAAAGCAATTTTTTTGTTATAGAATTAAAAAAAACTTAAAAGCAAATTTTTTAACTAAGATGTTTCGTACTTTTGTTTAAAATAGAGTATTATATGAATATAACTCAATCCTTTAAAGAGAATGGGACACCGGTGGTTAACAACCTGATAATTATCAATGTGTTGATGTGGTTGGGTTCGTTGGCATTTCCACAATATACTTCTTATCTGGGTATGCACTACTGGGCATCGGAGCACTTCAATCTTGTTCAGTTGATTACATATATGTTTATGCATGGTGGATTCAGCCATCTGTTTTTTAACATGTTTGCGGTATATATGTTTGGCGTTGTGATAGAGAGAGTGTGGGGGAGTCGTAAGTTTCTGCTATTCTATATGGTAACAGGCGTTGGAGCGGGACTTATACAGCAAGCCGTTTGGACATGGGAATATCAACCACTGTTGTCGGTGTTGAATAGTGGCAACGTAGATGCTTTGAATGCGATAGAGCCGGCTTTACGAAAGTGGTTTCGTTTCGACAATGTTGCAGGTCTGACATCGTTGAATATGATAGAAATGGCACGACAAATGGCTGATGTACCCCTAACGGTAGGAGCATCAGGGGCTGTTTTTGGTATTTTGCTGGCATTTGGTTGGCTATTCCCCGATGCAAAATTGATGATGTTGTTTTTCCCGATACCGATTAAGGCGCGTGTTTTTGTAGTGTTGTATGCAGTGGCAGAGTTGTTTTTAGGGGTCGCTAATTTTTCTGCCGACAATGTGGCTCACTTTGCACATCTTGGAGGAATGATATTTGGTGCGATACTTATTTTGTATTGGAAGAAAAAAGGTAAACTTTATAGTTGATGATGTTGTATTGGAAGTCGTTTTTGAAGCAGAAAAATACCTTGCAAATACTATTGTATATCAATGTAATTGCTTTTCTGATAGTTAAATTTTTAGGATTGATATTGACCTTGTTCAAGGTTGATGCCAATTTGGCGTTATCCTATTTGATGTTGCCTTCGTCGTTGTCTGCATTGATGTATAAACCATGGACATTGGTTACTTATATGTTTATGCATGCCAACTTCTTTCATCTGTTTTTCAACATGCTTTGTTTGTTGTGGTTTGGTCGGATATTTTTAGAGTATTTCAGTCAGCGGCAGCTTTTAGGTCTTTATCTGTTGGGAGGAGTCGGTGCCGGTTTGACTTATATAGGAGCATATAATCTTTTCCCATATTTTTCGGAACAAGTAAATTTTTCGATGCTGGTTGGAGCGTCGGGTTCGCTCATGGCTATTGTGCTGGCAGTGGCGATGTACGTGCCCGATTACGAAATAAATTTGTTCTTAATTGGACGTTTGAAACTGAAATGGGTGGCCGGTGCAATGGTCTTGTTGAGTATGTTTGGCATTACATCGACGAATGCGGGAGGAGAGTTTGCCCATATAGGTGGAGCCGTAATCGGAGCATTATATATTTTGTTTCTGAAACGAGGGAAAGATATTGTTCGACCTTTTAACCGCTTGATAGATGCAGTGGTAAATTTGTTTAAACCGAAACCTAAAATAAAGTATCAAAAGCATAATTATCGACCACCGTCCGATGCCGATTACAACCAGCAACGAGCAAACGATATGCGGGAGTTGGATGAAATTTTAGATAAAGTTAAAAAATCGGGCTATACTTCGCTTACGGAAGACGAAAAACGTAGGTTGTTCGACAAAAGTCAAAAGTTATAATTGTTTTATGCGTAAAGTGTTCAAATATACATTGTTGGTGTTAAACTTAACGCTGATTTTATGTTTGGCATTAGGCGTATTATGTACTAAAATAAGTCCGGAACAAAATGCTTTGTTGCCTTATTTTGGCTTGTTGTACCCATTTTTTTTGATTCTGAATGTTGTTTTTTGTCTGTTTTGGATATGTGCAAGAAAATGGTTTTTTATTATTTCCTTATCAGCTTTATTATTGTGTACGGTATATACAAGAAACGTTTTTCCGCTGTCGTTGAAACCGACTCCTACGGTGTCGGACGGAGAGCGGCAACTCTCTATTTTAAGTTATAATGTCGCCATATTTAGAGGAGGAAAGCAGTTTGACTCCATCTTCTCTTTTATTGAACGCAAAAATCCTGACATCGTTTGTTTACAAGAGTTCGGCTTTTATAAAAATTCAAATCTTGACAGAGAACGAGATAAAGTTTTCCGGCAATTTAAAAAGTATTATCCGTATCAACATGTTTGGTACAAAAATCAGTTTAAAAGCAAAGATTACGGAGTAGTTACTTTTTCAAAATATCCGATTATAAAGAAGCAAAAGATTTTTTATGATTCGAAATACAATATTTCTATTTTTTCGGATATTGTTGTGGGCAAGGATACGATTCGTGTGTTCAATAACCATTTGGAATCGGTAAAAATTTCGTCGAAAGAAAAGAAAGAAGTCAACGATTTACATTCGGAAGAGATATTGACACAAGAAACGTTAATGTTAACCGAATCGTTGTTGCGTAAGTTGGGTTCGGCCTTTAAGGTTAGAGCCAAACAAGCCGACGAAGTGGCTTATGCCGTTAGGCAGTCGCCTTATAAAACCATTGTTTGTGGCGATTTTAATGATATGCCGATTTCCTACACATATCAGAAAATAAAAGGCAATCTACAAGATTTGTATGTTTCCACGGCTTGTGGTTTTAATTATACTTATCACGATATGGCAATGTTTCTGCGCATTGATTATATTTTTGCTTCGGCAGAATTTTTGCCGGTTGATTGCGAAATTTTCCATATCAATTTATCTGATCACGACCCTGTTTTGGGCAGAGTGATTTTGAAATAATGCGCTTTAGAAAAATTTCTTTTTTCCGGATTCCGAATTATCCTGTTTTGGGAAAATAAGCATCGTGTCAAACTCTTGGAAAAATTTTGTCAAATAATAAGGTATTTTCCCGAAAAGATTGTTGTGTGTTTTTGAATTTTTTCGTGCCATAAAAACAACCAACAAATCATTTTCTTTGATAATCTTTTTTATAATGAGAAAATCTTCCCAACTTGGTAAATCTCTGAAATCGGCAGCAAGTTTTGTGTTTTTATCTTTGCAAACGACTTTTAAATAGGCAGCTGTTTCTTCTGTAGAAAAGAATACGATTTTTGTGTTGAGTTGCAATGAAAGGTTTCGGATTCGTTTAAAACAGTTCAAAAATCCAGGTTCCGTTTCTAACCGTGGAGGAATGGCTACAACGATTCGTTTTAAGGTATTGACGGGTTGTCGGTTTCTTAATACAAAAACATTTTGCTCGAATTGTTGCGGGATACGATCAGATGTTTTCTCCAATAAGGTGATTGACGTGGTTTCAGGCGAAGTTCCAAGAAAGACATCGGTGATATGGTTTTCTTTTATGGTGTGAATAATACCTGATCCGACATTGATGTCGTATCGGGTGATGGTGTGCAACAAGTTGTCGCTTGCCGCAGCTATTTTGGCTGATTCTTCGAGCAATTGCTGCCCTTTTTGCCGTTGGGGAAGTGTCGCCTCCGGATCGTCTATGATGCTTAATGCGTAGAACGATTCTCTTTTGTTCTGATTTTTCATCAATAAAGCCGTTTCGATAAGGTTCTGACTTGTTTGTGGGTTGGCAATCGGAATCAGAATACGCGTTTCTTGTTCTTTTTTATCTTCCTGTAAATTGTTATCTTCTTTTACAAGTTTTGATGCGGCTTTTTGAGTAACAAACGAAGAAAAAATGCAAGTAATGAGAATCAGAATAATTGTTCCGTTCAATATGGTTTCATCAATAATGCCGGCTTGAAAACCTGCCAAAATAATAGCAAGCGTAGCAGCTGCATGCGAGCTGCTCAATCCTAAAATAACATTTCGCTGTGCTTTTGAGAATCGGAACGTTTTTTGGGTAACGAATGCCGCAAGCCATTTTCCGACAATTGCAACGACCGATAGGGTAAGGGCGACTATTATGGTGTTAAAGCCTTGTAGCAATATCGATAGATTCACCATCATTCCTACGGAGATAAGAAAGAACGGAATGAATAACGAATTTCCTATAAATTCTATTCGGTTCATTAGTGCTGATGAGTGCGGAATAAAACGGTTCATGACCAATCCTGCTAAAAAAGCACCTATAATCGCCTCTAAACCTGCAAGTTCGGCAATGAATGCGGCAAAAAACATAATGGATAGTGCGTAAATGAAATGCGATTGTTTTTCGTTCTCAAATTTTTTGAAAAACCATGCCGAAATTTTTGGAATAACGAAGAACATAATTGCCAAAAAAAGCACTAACGAAAGAAGCATCCATGCCCATGCCGTATGTCCGCTACCACTATTTTGGTCGAGAACAAACGCCAAAATAAGCAGAACGGCAGTATCGGTGAATATGGTACCGCCAATAGTGGTTGTTACGGCTTTGTTCCGCGAAAGATGCATGTTGCTGACAATCGGGTAAGAAACCAGCGTGTGGGTCGAAAACATGGCGGCAGTCAGCAGACTTGTTTGCACGCTGAATCCTAAAACATAATGACAGATGGGAAATCCGATGGATAGTGGGAATATAAATGTAAAAAATCCAAAAATTATGCTTTTGTATTTATTCTCTTTAAATTCCTTTAAATCCAAATCCAACCCTGCCAAAAACATAATGTAAAGAATTCCGACTTTACCGAGCAGTTCAAAACTTTTGTCGTTGGCGAGCAAATTAAGCCCGTGTGGTCCAAACAACACACCCGCCAATATCAACCCAATGATGTAAGGTATTTTTATCTTTCGGAATAATAAAGGTGTGAACAAAATAATGGATAATACCAATAGAAAAACCAATACAGGATCTTGAAATGGAATAGTTGAGAAATGTTCTGAAATAGATTGTAAAAAACTATTCATCTCTGTTAAAGAAAAGGTTTATACGGTACAAATGTAGTTAAAAAAAGGATTTAACAAAAGAATTTAGATAAGCCGATAGATGATTTTTTATACCTTTGTCCGTAATGGAGAAAGATGATGTTTTGGGGTTGAACACGTTTCGATATTGTCCTAAATGTGGTTCTAATCAATTTGTTAGGCATACCGAGAAATCCAATGTGTGCAACGCCTGCGGTTTTGTCTATTTTATGAATCCGGCAGCGGCAGTTGCTGCTTTTATCCGTGACGAAGAGGGAAATCTGCTGCTTTGCAGGCGAGCAAGAGCTCCACAACAAGGAACTTTGGATTTGCCAGGGGGATTTGTCGATATGGGAGAAACGCTCGAAGAAGCATTGATACGAGAGTTGAAAGAAGAGTTGAATGTCGTTGTGCAAAAAGTGAAGTATCTGTTTTCGTTTCCTAATACATATCGTTATTCGGAGTTGGATATTCCTACTTTAGATATGTTTTTTGAATGTGAAATAGAAAACATTTTGTCTATCAAAGTAGCCGATGATGTGGCATCGGCAAAATTCTATAAGTTGGAAGATATTCGTTTGGAAGAAATAGGATTGCAATCCATACGGAATGCAGTGAGTTTTTATATTGCACAGAAAAATAAAAATAAGCAGTAATGAGAAAATTGATTTTATCGTTATGTCTGTTTGTCCCGATGTTTGTTTCTCAAGTTTCTTTTGCAGAGTCTGCGGACGAACTTTATCATGAGGCTTACGATTTGTATTCGCAACGGAAGTACGCTGCCTCGCAGAGTTGTTTTGAGCGTTTTTTGGCAACAAACACGCATACACTCCAACGAGGAATGCAGCAAGATGCAGAATTTTATGTTGCTGCTATCGCTTATACGTTGAAGCAGGAACGTGCGTTTTTGTTATTGGAAAATTATGTGGAAGAATATCCCAATTCGCCTTATTTGAGTCGTGCAAATTTTATGTTGGGACGATTGCGTTACGAGGAGAAGAAATACAAGTATGCGTTGCGTTATTATCAGAATGTCAATGAAAAAGAGTTAGGCGAAAGCGAATGCCGTGAATATAAATTCACAAAAGCCTATTGTCTGCTTGAGATGAAAAAATATGACGAGGCAAAGTCGATTTTTAAAGCCTTGTCGAATGAAAAAAACGAGTTTAGTCAGACGGCATTATACTATTATTCCTATATCGAATACTTGCAGAAAAACAACGACGTGGCATTACAAGGTTTTCTTGCTTTAGAGCAGTTGGATGAATATGCCGATGTGGTGCCTTACTACATTGTGCAGATTTATTACGACGATTGTCAATATGAAAAAGCCTTGGAGCATGGTAGAATTGCGTTGGATAAAAATCCGAACAATCCGAATAATTCGGAGATTTACAAAATCATGGGCGAATGTGCCTACCGTGGCGAAAAGTATTCCGAAGCGGTTAATTATTTGAAAAAGCATGAAAGTATTGCCAAAAAAATTCAACGCAATGCAAGTTATATGTTGGGAGTATCTTATTTCAAGACCGAAGATTATAAATCGGCGGAGGCTTATTTGACGAAAGTAACGTCGCAAACCGACTCTATCGCTCAAAATGCTTATCTGTATTTAGGCTATTCTTACTTAAAACTTAATCAGAAAAGTAAAGCGAAATTGGCATTTGAGTCTGCCTCGAAAATGGATTTTGACGTTGTGATAAAAGAAGAATCGCTTTACAACTATGCCCTTGCTTCGTATGAAACGGCTGCGGCTTTCGGCGAGGCATTATCGGCTTTGGAACGATTTGTCAATGAATTTCCTCAATCAAAATATATTGATACAATATACGACCATGTAGTGGCGGTATTTCTGACAAACAAGAATTATGCTTCGGCATATCAATCTATTTTGAAAATGAAAGTACTCACCCCTCGAATGAAGGAGGTGAAAGAGTATGTTTTGTTTCAGCTCGGAACACAAGCGTTTGCCAAGTCCGATTTTAAAAATGCAGTAAAAATGTTTACTGCGTCGATAGAAGAAGCAACACCTAAATCTTTCTCGTCGCAGGCTTATTTGTGGCGTGGCGAATCCAATTATCGTATCAAGAAATATGAAGAAGCCCGTGCCGATTATCAGAAATTTATCGAAAAATCGCAAAAGAAAGACGCAAAACTATTGTCAGATGCTTATTACGGAGTAGCATACACCTACTTTTCCGAGAAAAAATATAAAGAGGCATTGCCGTGGTTCGAAAAATTCGTGAAAAAGACCTCTCCCGAGGTTTCAAACACAGCATATTGGGATGCGCTGAATCGTTTGGGCGATTGCAACTTTTATGTACGCAACTTTTCGGTGGCACGCACTTATTACTCAAAAGTGATAGACAACAATGCCAAAGGTGCTGATTATGCACTGTTCCAAAATGCCTTTATATTGGGATTGCAAAAAAAATATACGGATAAAATTGCTTTGCTCGAAAAGATGTTGAACACAATGCCGAATTCCGATTATAGCAGCAACGCTCTTTATGAAATAGGTCGTTCGTATGTTATGCATGAAAAGAACGAAAAAGCGATAACTGTTTACGATGATGTATTGAAAAAATATCCGAAAAGTCCATTGGCGCGAAAAGCCGCTCTTGAAATAGGAATGCTTTATTTTAATATGGCAAATTATGATCAGGCTAAAATGGCTTATCGCAATGTAATTGAACGTTACAAAGGAAGTGATGAGGCTCGAATGGCGTTTGAAAGTTTGGAATCGTTGCATGTGGAAACGAACGATGTGCAGGCGTTTCTTGATTATTGCAAAACCTTGGGTAAAAATTATGTGGCTGTAATGCCTGACAAGCGAAGTGATTCGTTGAGTTTTGTGGCTGCAGAACGCATTTATATTAAAGGGGATTATAAGGAAGCGATTCCGGGATTGCAGCAATATCTGAAACAATATTGCTTGACCGAAAACATGGGTAATTGCATTGCGGCTCGTTACTATTTGGCCGATAGTTATTATCAAACACAGCAATATGGTGCTGCTTTGAACGAATACGAAGCATTGGTACAGTTGGATGGAAATAAATACATGGAGCAAGCCTTGATTCGTGCGGCGGAAATTACATATAACGAGCAGAAATACGATTCGTCGTTGAAGTATTTTAAACAGTTGCAGTTGGCGGCAAGCAACGCCGGAAATCGCAATATGGCACGTTTAGGCGTTTTGCGTTGCAGTTTCTTGTTGAAAGAACACGAAACGACCTTGAGTGTAGCCAACGAAATATTAAAAACCGATTTGGCCGATTCGGAGTTGGAACGAGAAGCCCGCTACAATCGTGCAAAGGTTTTGATAGCCTTGAATCGTAGAGATGAAGCACAACCCGATTTGGAGTTGTTGTCGAAAGATTTGTTGCAGGAAACCGGTGCCGAAGCGAAATATTTGTATGCAGAGTATTTTTATTTACAAGGCGATTACAAAAAATCGGAAGAAGAAATATTCGATTTTATAAGTAAAAACACTCCTTATCAGTATTGGTTGGCAAAGGGATTTGTGTTGTTGTCGGACATTTATGTGGCACAAGAAGACGACTTCCAGGCAAAACAATATTTGATAAGTTTACGAGACAATTATACGGCACAGGACTCCATACAGGATTTGATCAAGGAGCGATTGGATAAAATCTTGGCACGTGAAAAAACTCAAACGGAAGAATAAAAACTACAAGTGATGAAAAAAGTAATTCTTTTAAATGTTTCTTTGTTGATTTCGTCATTTCTTTTTGCTCAAACGCAAACGGATACGACAAAAGTTATGCGCGATGTTACAATCGAACGGACATACAATCCCGTAATAATGGATGCAAAAAAGGTGAATCAGAATTTGGTGATTGCAGAACCTGAATTCGATAAAAAAGAGGTCGTCTATTCTCACTACGATACACCTTTGTGTTTGAAATCGCCTTCGGTAACAATTCCACAAGCACCTTTGACGGTGATGAATCGTGCCAATTACAAAAACGGTTATGCCAAGTTGGCGATAGCCGTACCGCTGAACTGGGAAGTTGATTTTGCTTATCCGCTTATCAATACTTCTGATTGCAAGTTGAACTTTAGCCTCGACCACGAAGGTTTGTGGTGGAATGGGAAGAAAAAAAGTTTCACTTTTACCGAAACGGCTCGTACATGGCAACATCAACAGCATTTTGACACCAAAGCAAACTTGAATTTTCAGAAAGACTTTTCGTCGTCGGAGTTGTATGCCAACTTTGCCTATCGTAATCGTGCCTTTAATTACTATGGGGAAACGGAGGTTTTTGGGTCTAAAATGCTGAAGAATGGCGTTCGTGTATTGCCTGCCGATTCGTTGGCAAAACGTTATGAGCGATTTAATAATGTCGATTTCAACATTGGTTATAAATCGTTGCCGGGCACCAATTTTTATTATGATGTGCAAGCGGCTTATCATTTGTTCAATATTCCTTCGCAATTTTCTGAACATCAGATAGATATAGAAACGGATTTCGACATTCCGATAGCGAAAAACAACTTGTCGTTTAAGTTGGGAGTGGAAAACTTGCTGTATTCCAAGGCAAAGGAGTATCAGGATTCGTTGCAGGAGGTTTCCTCTGTAATAGAATTTTCGCCTAATTTTAGAATCGAACGGGAGCTGTATCGTTTGCGTATCGGGCTGAAATCTTTTTTTGCGATAAACAGAGGACGTTTGGTAAATGTGGCTCCCGATGTCGAAATAGAGTATTTTATCAACCCGAAAGTAGTTTCGTTTTATTTGGGAGTGACGGGCGATTATGAATTGAACTCGTTGCGTGCTTTGTATGCCGAAAATTGGTATTTGAATATGAATAAAAACAAAATGGACACATATACGCCGCTTGATGCCTATTTCGGTTTCAAAATAAAGCCCGTGAGCCATTTGTTTATCGACGCTTTTGTACGTTATAAAATTCTGATTGGGCAGCATTTCTTTGTAAACCAAACTTATGAAGAATCGGGTACATCGGCTCTCTCTTATTCAAATACGTTTGCCATAATTGATGCCAATTGGCAGGCACTGAATGCGGGTGTTCATTTGAGTTATAATTACAATGACCGTTTTGATGTGTTTTTCAGAGGGCAATACAATGGTTGGTATAAAATGAAAAATACCGAGACGAAAGAGGCATGGTATCGTCCGGCTTGCGAAATTTCGGTAGGTGGCAATGTAAACATTACAAAAGATGTTCGGCTTTCGGTCAATTATTATTTGGCAGCTCGCCGTATGGCTTCGTTGCCAACGGGAAGCGTTCGCTTACGCGATATACACGATTTGAACATTTCAGCGTCTTATACCTACAATAATTGGTTGACCGCATTCCTGAAAGTGGATAATTTGTTGGGAATGATACCGCAGGTTCGTTATCAGAATTGGTATGGCTACGATGTACTTGGCTCTGTGATGACAGGCGTTGTCTTTGCCTTTTAGCCGATAGCGATGCTTGATATACATTCACATAAGCACTTTGGCGAGGAGGTAATTCACAATATTTCGCCAAAGGAGTGGAATTCTTTTTACGAACGCTATCCTCAACAACGTTTTTCGGTTGGGATTCATCCTTGGCATATTCAGCAAAAGTATTTGAAAGAGGAGTTGTCGTTGTTGTCGGATATTGTAGCTCACAAACAGGTATTTGCTGTTGGCGAAACAGGATTGGACAAACATTGCGGTGTATCGCTCGATTTGCAAATGAAATCGTTGGAAACGCATGTCGAATTGTCCGAAAACAATGCAAAACCGCTTATTTTGCATTGTGTGGCGGCATATAACGAATTACAGTTGTTAAAGCGTAGGTTGCAACCTACACAGCATTGGATTCTTCATGGATTTCGTGGTAATCGCATTTTGGCACAGCAACTTCTGTCCGATGGATTTTATTTTTCGATAGGGTGGAATTTTAATGTCGAAACCATAAAAATGTTACCTGACGATAAACTCTATTTTGAAACAGACGAAGCTGATGTTTCCGTAGAAGAAGTTTATGCCAAAGCAATGACTTGTCGCAAGTGAACGAAACGATTAACGTTCCGCCCATTTGAAAAATCTATCCCAACGGATTTTCCCATCGAACCATCCTTTGTCCTTATCCAAAGAGAGCCAAATGAATACAGGACGACCGATGATGTGGTCTTCGGGTACGAATCCCCAATAGCGCGAATCAGACGATTTGTGTCTGTTGTCACCCATCATCCAATAATAATCCATCTTGAAAGTGTATTCCTGACAAGCAACTCCGTTGATGAAAATGGTACCATTCTCAACCGCGACCTTGTTCTTTTCATAGTTTTCGATAGCGCGTCGATAGATGGATAGTGTACTGTCGTTAAGCGTAATAGTTGCCCCTTTTTTTGGTATGAATATGGGGCCGAAGTTGTCGCGAGTCCAGCCAAATGTATTGCCAAGCGGATAAACATCGCCTCCAAAAATATCCGATTCAATCAATAGCGTTTTTATGTAAGGGAGCGACCTGATTTCATCGGCAACAGCTTGTGTCATAGGAGCATGATAGGTTGGCAGATTTATATCCAATCCTAATCCTGCTATGTTTTGCATAGAATTTTTATGAAGAAAAACCCTATCGTTTTTGCTGATGTTGTACTTATCGAAAAAATCACCTGTGAGTCTTTGACCGGTGGTTTGTATGAAATAATTGTGTTGAATGCCGTCAAAGTTTTTAGCTTTTTCGGAATTTACAAATAGTTGATTGTCAATTATCTGTAGTGTGTCGCCGGCAATAGCAACGCAACGTTTAACATAACATTCTCTGTGATCGACAGGGCGGTAAACGATGTTTCCAAAGTTTTGTTTGTCGTTTGTTACCCTGTTTCTGCCATAAATATGACAAAGTGTGTAG
Source organism: Paludibacteraceae bacterium (assembly GCA_017456885.1). GTDB lineage: Bacteria > Bacteroidota > Bacteroidia > Bacteroidales > Paludibacteraceae > RGIG9608. Next base: position 9,247 of record JAFTIM010000008.1, on the reverse strand, counting down.
AAATCGGGGTTTGGCATATTGATGGCAACCGTATCGCCGGCAGGAAAGTTAAATACCACAATATCGTTGCGTTGAATGGTTGCGAGTCCTTTTAAACGACGGTATTCCCATTGCGGTTTTTCGATGTACGATTTAAGGTTTGTGCCGGGAATTGTGTGTTGCATAAGTGGCATCGAAAGAGGCGTATTCGGGATTCTTGGTCCGTAAGATGCCTTGCTGACAAATAAATGATCGCCCACTAAAAGTGTTTTTTCAAGCGACGAGGTAGGTATTTTGTAGTTCTGAAAAAGGTAGTTGTGTACGAAATAAACCACTACCAATGCAAAAATAATGGCGTCAATCCAACTAAAAATGGTATAAAGTGTTTTGTTTTGAAACTTCTCCCAAAAATTCCAAGGGATAATTTTCGTGATGAACGCATCGAAAAAGAAAGGAAGTAAAAACAACCACCAAGAGTTTCCTACCCAAACAATGAAAAGAATATATACAAGACACCATAAAGAGGCTTTTATCCATTGCTTCAAAGGTGCGTTCTTGATTTTGTCGATAATGGAGTTCATAACTGTTTTATTAAAATTTGAGCATATCCTGCATGTTGAGGAAGCCTTTTTTGCCATAAGTGAATTCTGCTGCGAGAACAGCTCCTAATGCCAATCCTTCGCGGTTGTAAGAATGATGAGTAATCTCGATAGAATCGGCATCACTCCCGTATTTAATGGTGTGAATACCGGCTACTTCTCCTTCCCGAATAGCTTCTATGGCAATTTGTTTTTCGGTAGCTTTTTTGCCGAGTACCCACTCGTTTTTGCGGTCAAGATGCTCCAAAATTCCTTCGGCCAAAGTAATTGCGGTGCCGCTTGGAGCATCTAATTTGTGAATGTGATGTGTTTCGCTTATTTCCACATTGTAATTAGGAAACCGGTTCATTATTTTTGCCAGATATTTATTCAGTTCAAAAAAGATATTGACGCCAAGACTGAAATTCGATGTCCAAAACAGCGTGTAATCATTTGCTTCGATTTCAGCTTTTATTTCAGGCAGTTGTGCATTCCACCCTGTTGTCCCCGAAACTACAGCTACACCGGCTTTCCATGCTTTTCGATAGTTTGAAACGGCTACGCTTGGAGCTGTAAATTCGATAGCGACATCTGCCGATGCAAAAGCCTCCGATTCAAAATCAGACTGATTATCAACATCTATTTTGCAAACAACCTCGTGTCCCCGTTCAATGGCTATTCGTTCAATGGTTTTCCCCATTTTGCCATAACCTATAAGTGCTATTTTCATAATGATAAATGTATTTTATGGTGCCACTTCACGATAGAAATCAAGTGTCTCGAAAATTTCCTCTTTGGTGGCAGATTGGTTTATTTTTATTTCTCCGATATTCGATAGTAACGTGAAATTGATTTTTGATGATTCGTTTTTCTTGTCATGAGTCATAAGTTCAAAAATCGGTTCGTAATCTTTACAATTGATGGTGTAAAATCCGTAATGTTCTTTCAATATCTGCCTATAAACAGATAAAATGTCTTTGGGCAGATTCAGTTTTATATGCGATAGATATAGTTCGCATAAAATGCCCCATGCTACGGCATAACCATGTAGCGCAGGCTTTCCTTGTTTGTGCGAAAGACTCTCGAAAGCATGCCCGAACGTATGTCCGAAATTGAGTGCTTTGCGTATGTTTTCTTCTTTTGGGTCTTTTGCAACAATCGCTTCTTTTACGTGTAACGAATCTTTTAACAAAGGTTTTAGGCACTCAAGACGGAATGCCTCCAAATCGAAATGCAGAATGTTTCTCCAATGTTCTTTATTTGAGATAAGTGCATGTTTCATCATTTCGGCATATCCCGACAAGAGGTTTTCTTGGTCCAATGTACGGAAAAAATCGACGTTGATAATGACATATTCGGCAGGATTGATAACGCCGATTTCGTTTTTCAATCCGCAGAAATTGATGCCTGTTTTGCCTCCGGTAGCGGCGTCGATGGCTGCTAAAAGCGTGGTGGGAATGTTGATGTAACGAATCCCGCGTTTGAACGTGGAGGCTGCAAATCCGCCTAAATCCGTAATCATTCCTCCTCCGAGGTTGATAAGCAAACTCTTGCGTGAGGCGTGATTTTTGCTTAAAAACTCCCATACCGATGCAAGCGAGGTCAGATTTTTGTTGTCGTCGCCCGAATTGATGGTAATGTTGTGGGCATTTTTTATCGCCTCGATGCTGGTCAGTAAAGGAAGGCAATCGTTTTTTGTAGTGCTATCAGTGAGCAAATAGATGTTATCTGCATTGATTTTACTGATGCATTGTTGTAAATCGCTGTTTATGTTTTCCGAAAAAATAGTCATATTTAAAATCTGTATCCAATGTTTAATCCGCCTTTAAAAGGAAGCCATTCGGCACTTTTGTTGTATTTGCCGGGGAATTCTCCCAAATCGTATCGTTCACCGGTTACTGTATCGTATCCGTCGTAAATGCTGTGAATCCATCCGCCTCCTAAAAACAAATCGAAAGTCCACTTCTTTACCTGCCATTGATATCCTATTACGGCTCCAAGACACACCGCTGTTCCATATTGAGCTTTAGTGGTGTTCCAATAATTCCATTTCTGCATTTTAAAGGCTCCGTAGCCGATAGTCGGACCAACGTAAAATCCCTTAAATCGCTCTTTGGGGAACCAGTGCATATCAATAAATCCCAATCCAAGAAGCAAGGGCATATTTTTTATTTTCCCAATCGAGATGGATTGGTAAAACGAAGCCACAACATCTAACTGAATGGTGAAATGCTTTGCAACGCCTACCTCTATCGAAGGGCTTACCACTCCGCCAATGGCATACACCGCATTCAATTTGATAGCCGTTTCTGCATTTAACGAAATGGCAGCAAGGCTAAAAGTGAAAAAGGTGAGAGTGATAAGAATACGTTTCATTTATTCTACGATTGTAATCCAATTGTGTACATCGGGCTCATCGCCATATTGAATAGCTCGCAGTTTGTTGTACAATTTTGTACAAACGGGTCCCGGTTTGCCGTCTTTGGCAATGACGTACGATTTGTTGTTTTCCACATCGTCGATGCGTTCTATCGGGCTGATAACGGCTGCCGTTCCGCAAGCACCTGCCTCTTCAAATGTCGATAACTCTTCTTCGGGTATTTGTCTGCATTCCACGGCTATTCCCATGTCTTTTGCCAATTGCATCAAACTTTTGTTTGTAATTGATGGCAAAATAGAGGTCGATTTTGGTGTGATGTAAGTGTTGTTTTTGATACCAAAGAAATTGGCTGCACCTGCTTCGTCGATGTATTTTTTCTCTTTGGAGTCGAGATAAAACTCACAACTATAACCCAAATCGTGTGCTTTTTGGTTGGCACGCAGGCTGGCTGCATAGTTGCCGCCTACTTTAAAACAGCCCGTTCCAAGAGGCGCTGCACGGTCGTATTCGCGAATGATAACATACGGATTGGTTGCAAAACCGCCTTTGAAATAAGGACCCACGGGGGTAACAAAAACAATGAACAGATATTCGTTGGCAGGGTGAACGCCTACTTGGGCGCCTGTACCTATCAGCAACGGGCGTATGTAAAGCGAAGCACCGCTTTCGTAGGGTGGTACAAACCGTTCGTTGAGTTTCACCACTTTACAAATGGCTTCCTGGAATTTTTCGGTAGGGAGTTCCGCCATCAAAATGCCGCGACAAGTGCTTTGCATTCGTTTTGCGTTCTCGTCAACTCTGAAAATTCTGATTTTCCCGTCTTTCCCGCGAAAGGCTTTAAGTCCTTCGAAACATTCCTGACCGTAGTGCAGGCAAGTGGCAGCCATGTGCATGGGGATTGTTTCTTCGCTACATGTTTCCAATTCTCCCCATTTGCCGTTACGATAATAGATTCGTACGTTGTAGTCGGTTTTTCTGTATCCGAATCCTAAATTTGACCAATCTAAAGTTTCCATATTAGTTTAATTTTTCAGAATTTTTTAAAATAATTCGGGCTTCGTTGCCCATATTAAAAAGTAAATCGATGATACTTAAGTTAGGAATAAATCCTGTTTTGTCCATAAATACCTGATAATAGTGGTTTATTATAAAACCGTTTTCGATGTTGTAATTGTTTTTTGGATGAATTTTATTTCTCCAATCTTTCTTGTCGTCAAAATCAGTTTCGTAATTGTCGGTTAGATTTATGGATATATCCAAGCCCAAAAGTTCTAAAATCGTTGTTTGAATACTCATGTTAAAATCGAGAAGGAAATCCCATCGTTTTTCGAAAAAAGGTATCAGATCGTCGGCATAATACTCAAAAAAAGGAGTTGTGCTGTATGCCGATTTTATCGCGCGCCAATGGGTGCGTTGCCATGGAGCGTGTTCCGATATTTTAATGTCGCGAATCGGCGTTTTCCCCGATTCTTTTACAACGGGGATGCTTAAGGCTAATACCCCTTTGGGGGTTGCTATATAGCAACGGTTGAAGTATGATTGTTTGGTGTAATGCTCAAATTGTTCGACAACCGTCTTGTAGTGAAATATTTTGCTATAATATTCCACCGGTCCTAGATAAGCCGAAGATAACACAATCGTAGCAGACATAATTCTTTACAATTTTTCTCCGAATGCCAAATCGCCTGCATCGCCAAGCCCCGGCACGATGTAAGCCTGATTATTTAACACGGGGTCAATGGCCGCAACCCAAACGGTAGTGTTTTTTGGTAATTTTTGTTGTATGAAATCAATTGCTTGTTTACTTGCAATCACACTTGCAATGTGTATGTGTTTGGGAGTCCCTTTGCTCGACAATGCTTCGTAGGCCAACTCCATCGAACCGCCGGTTGCCAACATCGGGTCGCAAAGAATCAGCGTTTTGTCGGTCAGCGAAGGCGATGCGATGTATTCTACAAATATCTCGAAATCGGTGTGCGCGGCATTATACTTTCTGTAAGCGGAAATAAAAGCACTTTCGGCCTTGTCGAAGAAGCCTAACATACCGTTGTGGAATGGTATGCCTGCACGCAAAATAGACGCCACCACCATTTTTTCGGAAAGTGCATTTACGGTGGTTTCTGCCAATGGAGTTTGGATCTTCTCTTGCTGATAGCTCAACTTTTTGCTGATCTCGTAAGCCATAACGTAAGCGATTCGCTCCATATTTCTCCTAAAACGCATAGCGTCTTTTTGGATATTCGTGTCTCGAATTTCTTTTAAGAAATTATTTAAAACGGAATTTTGTTCCGAAAGATTGTAAATCTGCATTTTGTTTTGCTTAATTTGAATTCACCACACAAAAATAGTGATTTATTCGCTACCTTATTTTGTCGGTTCTATAAAAATTGTGAAACAATGAATTGTTAATGAGTATGTTTTAAAAAAAACATTTATTTTTGTCAAAATTAAAACTTTATGATTCGGCGAATTGTTATATTATCGTTATGTTTAAATGCAGTTATGCTCTCTTTTGCGGAAATAAAACATTTAAATAAACAAGAGTTTCTTGAAAAAGTATATAATTACGAGAAATATCCTTCGGAATGGAAATTTCAGGCAAAACGACCGTGTTTGATAGATTTTTATGCCACATGGTGCGGTCCTTGCAAAACAATGGCTCCGTTGTTGGAAGAGGTCGCCAAGCTCTACGAAGGGAAAATTGATGTTTATAAAATTGATGTCGATGCGGAAAAAGAGTTGTCTGCAGTTTTCGGCATCCGCAGCATTCCCACATTCTTGCTTTGCCCTGTGGGAGCGCAACCACAAATAGCACAAGGGGCTATGCCGAAAGAGGTGCTGTTGAAAGCGATAAAAGATGTATTATTAAAAGAATAATGATTAACTAAATTAGTTGTGATTATGAGAAAGAATTTTTTTATTTCGATGTTGGCACTTGTAGCATTATGCTTTAGTGCGTGTTGCTCCGACTGCAACAAATGTTGTGACAAAGAGGCCTCAGAATGCTCGAAGAAAAGAGCAAAACATTGTACCGAGATGCTTACCGAACGCTTGGAATTGACTGCCGAGCAAGCCGAATCGGTTGAAAAGTTGATGATAAACAGGTTTGAAACAGAGGCTCGTGAGCGAAAAGCATTTTTCGACGAAATGGAGAAAATACTTGGTGCCGAAAAATTTGAAGCATTTAAAGCCGTTTCAAAAGATTGCCACTCAAAACGCCCTTGCCATGCAGCTCCTGCAAAAGGTTGTTGCAAAGGTGAGAAGCCATGTGTAAAATCGGATTCTTGTAAAACCGCTTGCGACAAACCGGCTTGTTGCTCAACAGAAAACCAAGGGTGTCCAAAATCCGAATCTTGCCAAAAGAAATGCCCGAATCAGTAAAAAATAATAATTATGAAAAACCGTTTTTTAACATTATCGCTTATCGCAGGCGTATTATTTCTTTCGGCAAGTTGTAATAAGATTGCCGAAAAGTCGAGTTTGTACAAAAATTTGAGAGCCGAAGCAGATTCGTTGGCTGTTGAGGCGGAAATGCGAAATGCCGATTTGGTGGATATTTGCAAAACGATAGACGATGTGGTTGCCGGACTTGACAACATCAAAGACGAAGAGCGAACTTTGGCTTTGCAATCGGCAGAAATAGCCGTTGATGCCGAGGCTAAAGTGCAGGCCGCCGAAAATCTGAAAACGATTGTGTTATCTATTGAGCGTTACAAACAGCAGATTGCCAATTTGGAGAAGAAACTGAAATTGCAACCGGCACAATTTCGTGCTACTATCAATAGTTTGAAAAAATCTTTAGAGGAAAAAGAGTTGGCAATAGAAGAACTCTCTTACGAACTTGGTATGCAGGCGTCTGTTTTGGATTCAATTCGTGCGCGTGTGGTCGATTTGGAGTTGGCCAACGACTCGCTTTTGCAACAAATAGATGAAATCAATGTCCAGATGGAAGCAAAGCAAGACGTGATAGACGAGCAAGATGCCACCATCAATGCCGGATATTATGTGTTAGGTACGCAATCCGAATTGAAAAAATCGGGCATTTTGGTTAAAAAGAAAGTGAATCCGAAAGTCGATGCAAGAAAATTCACCAAGATTGACATTCGTAAAAATAAGGAACTTGATTTGAAAACGACAAAGAATGTAAAATTGGCGTCGTTGCATCCCGAAAACAGTTATACGATAGAGGTAAATAAATTCGGAAGCAGGACATTAAAAATCAAAGACCCGAATGCTTTTTGGAAACAAACGCGTTATTTGGTCATAGTGTTAAAATAAAAATCTGAATCGGTGCCGAAAAGCACCGATTTTATTTTGTATTTTTGCGTCTTTAATTTTGATAGATGTTTTCTGTTGAAAATATAAAGAAACCTATAGCCGACGAATTTATTTCGTTTCAACAATGTTACGATTGCGTTTTTGAATCGGACAACCCTGTCCTTTCGGCCGTTTACGAACAAGTGCTTTCGGTAAAAGGGAAACAACTCCGTCCCGTATTGTTGCTGCTGGCGGCAAAGTTGTGTGGCACTCCTTCCGAACAAACCATTTATTCGGCAGTAATACTTGAGTTGCTGCATACGGTGAGTTTGATACACGACGATGTGGTGGACGAAGCTTTGCAACGACGCGGTAAAAAAAGTTTAAACGCACAATTTGGAAATCAGGTGGCGGTGCTTTCGGGCGATTATCTGCTCTCGTGTTGCATGAATATCTGTTTTGAAAAATTGGCGACAAATGCCCGCGGACAGCTCGTTTTGTCGAACTTGGTGGGTGAGTTGTCGAGTGGTGAACTTTTGCAGTTATATAGTGCCGAACATTTGTTGTGGGATAGGGAGCATTATTTTCAAATCATCAAAAAGAAAACCGCGGCACTCTTTTCCGCTTGTACAAAGATGGGTGCCGTGTCGGTTAATGCCGATGATGCCACAATTGACAAAATGGCCACGTTGGGTGAGTATTTGGGTATCTGTTTCCAAATTCGCGACGATGTGTTCGACTACTCGCCCGAACTGCACATAGGGAAACCCTCGTTGCACGATATTCGAGAGGGGAAAATCACGCTTCCGCTTATCAATGCCTTGCAAAACGCTTCGGTTGCGGAGCTAGAATCGGTGTGCGATTTTGTCCGTAGGAAAGACTTTTCGGACGAAAACCTCTCCTTTTTAGCCCGTTTCGTGCAAGAACATCGGGGTATCGAGGCGGCTTTGCACGAAATAGAACTTTACCAAGAACGCATTCGGAGCCTGTTGAATGAATTTCCTGACTCGGAGTGTAAAATGGCATTGTTCGACTTTACCGATTATGTCGGCACACGAACTTTTTAATCTTTTTTGATTACGAACCCGTTGAATAGGGCATCAATGAACAACTCTTTTCGTTGTTGCATTTTCTGATAAAAGGGTTTTCGATAGTAGGGTTTTTCCAATCCTTTGAGCATATTCAGTGTGATTTCGGCTGCCCATTGGGCATTCCCAAGACGAAAAATGCCTTGTTCGATGCCGTCGGAAAATATGTTTTTCAAAATACGAATCTCTTTTCTTTCTATCGACCGACGCACTTTCTCCACCTCGTGTACGTTTTGAAAAAACGAGGCTTGTATGGTGCCGTTTCTCGAAATAATCTCTTTGAACGTATCAAGACGAATGAAAATGTACGATTTGAGTTTCTCGTCGGGAGCAATGTCCATTTTCTCTATCTCGTAAAGTTTTTCGTAAAGAAATTGCAACTCTTTTTCAACAATGGCCAAGTAGATGTCTTCTTTGCTGTTGAAATAGGTATAAAGCGTGCGACGACCTTTGCCCGACTCGGTGGCAATGTCGTTCATTGTCGTATTTTCCATGCCTTTTTCGGCAAAGAGACGACGTGCTACGTTGATAAGTAAGTCTTTGGTTTTAGCCATTGAAAAGATGTGTGTTTTTTTGATTGGACAAATGTAAGATTTTGTTTCGTTTTTTTGAAAACGAACAATGATATATTTAAAATATATTTACTTTTGATCGTTACAAATAGTATAAAAACCTTAAATTAAACAACTATGAGAAAGAATTGTTTTTTGATGGCGACCATGATGTTTGTCGCAATGAGTATGATATTTGCTTCGTGCAAAAAGGAAAAAACCGACGACCCGAAAGACCCGACCGACATACCTTTGGTTTATACGCTTACGGTGCTTTCGTCGAACGAGGAAATGGGTACGGTAACCGGTGGTGGCTCGTACGAAGAAGGCACGGAAGTAACCCTTACGGCTACACCTACGAGTGATGGGTATGCGTTTGTGAAGTGGAGCGACGAGAATACGGACAACCCTCGT
>JAFTIM010000007.1 GCA_017456885.1 Paludibacteraceae bacterium | reverse complement strand
TTGCGTAAATCTGCGTCGTCTTTATGCTCTTGTGTCCGAGCATGGAGCTGACCGTTTCGATGGGAACACCGTTGGAGAGGAATATCGTCGTGGCTGCCGTGTGGCGGCTCTGATGCCACGTGATATGCTTGGTGATGCCGCAACGCTTGGCGACGGCACGGATACCGGCAAGGCACGTGTTATAATGCGGAACGGGAAATATCCTGCCGTCCCCGCACAGTCCCCGGTATTTGCCGATTATGCGGTTGGCGATGTCGAGCAGGCGGATGTTGGACACCACGCCCGTTTTCTGGCGGTTGATGTTTATCCACTCGTGTTCGTCGAAGTAGGTGCGGATATTCTCTTCCGTAAGGTTGCGCATATCCGCGAACGACAGCCCCGTGAAGGCGCAGAACAGGTAGAGGTCGCGGTACAATTCCTGTTTGGCGTTTTTCAGTTTCCCCTCCATCAGCAGGCGGATCTCATCTTTGGTCAGGAAACTGCGTGTTGTTTCCTCCTTCTTGATTTCATACTCGCGGAACGGGTCGCGCGTCAGCCACTCGTTGTTGATGGCGATGAATACCATCGTCCGTAACGGGCAGACGTACAGCCACACGGTATTGGTGCAGCAGTGCTTGTCCGTGCGCAGGAACATCTCGAAGTCGGAGATGAAAGCCGGGGTAAGCTCTTTTAGGGCGATGTCCTTCACATGGTAGCGGATGTCGAGGAACTCTTGCATGTGCTTGTAAACGGTGCGGTACTTCAGCAGCGTGCCTTTGGCTTTCATGCCTGCCTCCACCTGCTTCTCGTAGTCCTCGTTGTGCTGGCGGAACACCTGCATCAGCGTGTGGTAGCGGTGTTCCAGTCCGAGAAAGGCGTTCTTCACCTTCTCCGCCGTGACGAAGTTGTCACGCTCCATGATTTCCTGATAATGCCTGTTGATGCGTACCCGCATCTTGTCAAGCATACGGTTCGTTTCGAGTGCCGCCGTGCTTCTGCCCGTGACACGTCCACCTTTGGTGTCCCACAGTTTCGGATCGACAGTCAGTTTGCAGCTGAACTGTGTCTGGCTGCCGTCCACCGTGATGCGTCCCATGACGGGAACTGTCCCGTCCTTTTTCACTACCTGACGCTTGAGGTAGTAGATTACTGAAAATGTACTCTTCATTGTCCTTAATTTTTGGGTTTCAAAATTAGTTGGTGAAGAGTCCGGTGTTGGTACGCAAAACGGGGAGGAACGGCGCAATCTTTTTCCGTAACCTGATTTTTCGCATGAGTTATGGATAACTCACTATTCCTTAGAGCCTTGTTTCGCTATTCGTACCCGTTTGTCGCATTTTCGGGCATGGTTACGAACAAGTAACGTAGCGGCGTCAGGATTTGGCTTCGGCAGGGATTGTAATGGCTTCACGGATTATCGCCACTTCAACCAAAACCCTTGTAACTCAATTCTATCACTATATCTTTCCGCATTTCACTTTTTTGTAGTAACTTTGCATTTTAAAATTACAAAAAAAAGAAAGGTTCTTTGACCTCTCAATCATAAAACAAGAACTCCGCCAATTTTTCGGGATTATCTTCGAGTGCATTGCCTACCACCACAATATCGGCACCCGCTTCGTAAGCCGCACGCATTTCGCTATGCGATTTTATTCCACCACCCACAATCAAAGGGACTGCAATCTCGTTACGCACAGCCGCAATTACATCTTTCGACACGGGGCATTCGGCTCCGCTGCCTGCCTCCAAATAAATCAACTGCAAGCCAAGTTGTACTCCCGCCAATGCCGTAGAAACAATCAAATCAGGATTCGTTGCAGACAAAGGCTCCGTGTGTGAAACTTTGGCTGTGGCACATTCGCATCCGCCATCAATCAAGATATAACCTGTCGGTAGTATCTCCATCGACGACGCTTTTAACGCTTTTGCCGCTTGCACATGTTGTCCTATCAAAAACTCGGCATTCCTACCCGATATAAGCGAAAGTAACAATATCGCATCCGCATTATCGGCAAATTGTGAAGCATTCCCGGGAAAAAGCACTATCGGAACATTCGTTTTGTTTCGTAGAGTGGCTACCACGTCCGCTGCCGAATGCCGCATTTGGCTACCTCCCACAAAAACAAAATCAGGATGATAAGCATTTATTGCCACAACATATTGCTGCAATTTTTGCGAATCACACTTCTCCGGGTCAATAAGCACGGCAAAAAGTTTATGTTTCTCTCTCGCCGATTTCAGTATGTGTTGATAATAAGTCATTATTCTTGCGCACACCAAACCAACGTAAACAATTCGTTTTGAATATATTGCATTTCAAAATACTGCTTTCGTCGGGTATATTCTACACAAAAGCATCCCTCGCACGACACGTCAAAAGGTTTCACTTTCAATTCTCGGAACATATCGACCGATTTGTCGGAAAGCATTTTATAAGCAACCTCTTTTGCACACCAACACAATTCACTATATGATTCACAATCAGCTGATTTCAAACACATTTCGTCGGCAGCGAGAAAACGTTCCTTGAGCCTTGAAGCACGCGAAGAACGATACTCAATATCAATGCCTACCGGATAGGAAGGGTGTAAAAATACCGCCACAAAATTTTTCGTATGCGAAATGCTGATATGCTGTGAATTGTCGGACAGATAAGGTTTCCCGTTTCCATCATAACACAAAGCTGTTACGCCACACAACTCTTGCAACAAAATTCGAACCGCCAATTTTTCCCGTTTTGCACGTTCGCACATTCCGTCGAACTCTGTTACATCTCCTCGGTATAAACAAGTCATTTCGGCAATTGACTCGTCCATTCGCGAAACGGCAACTATACCGCCAGAAGAATTTCGGGTTAGAAAAAGCATCTTATTTCCACTTAAACGACTCTATCAAACGAACAATATCTTCGCGCACAAAAGTCATCATCGGAGCAATGGAGTCGGCATTCGGACGGGCATTAAAATAAAGCGAACCGCGAAAATACTGATGTAAACTATCCGTCAAAAAAAATTGTACAGGCGAAGCCGCATTCCCTTTGAAATCGTACAAAATACCATAAACTTTCTCCTCCTCATTCACAAAAACCCTTTCAGTTATTGCTTCTGCACGAATCACATGTTTGTAAGCCAATGTACGCGACTCCTCCGACACCTTATAGAAATCACCTTTTTCAAAGGTTTCGTAGGTACAATAAATAGTACCATCGATAGCAGGATAATGAATATCAATATTTTGTGAAGTCCGTTTTTTTTCGACACAAGCAAATCTCGAAATGTCAAATCCATAAGTTGCCATCGAATCGTACACGACATAATCGTGTGTCGGCAAATCGACACGAAAGTAGCCATACGGACGCGGTGCAATCTCTTTTTTACAAGCAAAAAGGAACAATATTGCAATTACAAACCAATATTTTTTCATTCTCCAATACAAAGTTTCACCTTTTTTATTCGACGGTTGTCCGACGACAATATTTCAAATGTATATTTCTTGTAGGTTATTTTTTCGTTTTTATTTGGAATCTCTCCTTTCAACTCCAATATCAACCCTGCCAACGAATCGACATCAACAGCGACTTCCTCAAATTCCGATTCTGGAATATCCGTTACCCTATAAAAATCATTCAGCAATATTTTTGCTTCAAAAATATAGGTAACATCATCTATTTGAGTGTATAACGTTTCATCTTCGTCATACTCATCTTCGATTTCACCCATGATTTCTTCCAAAATATCTTCCATGGTTATCAATCCCGATGTTCCTCCAAATTCATCAACCACAATGGCCATGTGTATTTTATTTTTTTGGAAGTCGCTTAACAAATCGTCTATTTTCTTGGTCTCTGGCACAAAAAAAGCAGGGCGTATCAACGACTGCCATTTAAAATTTGCCGCCACACCAATGTGTGGAATCAAATCTTTGATATACAAAATTCCCCTTATATCGTCGTAAGAACCCGAGAAAACGGGTATTCTGGAATACCCGCATTCCACAATTTTTTCTATGACTTTATTGAATGGGGTTTTTATATCCAAAACCTCCATGTCGATACGTGAGGTCATCGCTCCTTCCACCAACGTATTACCAAAATGTACGATACCCTGCAAAATGTCTTTTTCCTCGTCTTCCACATTTGTCGTCAGTTCCAATGCTTGAGAAATTTCGTCCATTGACAAATTTTCTTGTTTGTTCTTTTGAAGACGCTTGTTCAGAATTTTTGTCGAGCCAACCAATATTTTTGAAAAAGGGCTTAATGTTTTTCTTAAAAACAGAATAAAATCCACAATAAAACGAGAAAACAAAAGTGCATTCTGCGAAGCATAAACCTTAGGCAATATTTCACCGAAAAATAGCAACAAAAAAGTTATTATCACCGTTTCTATTAGAAAACCCCACAAAGGGTCTTGTGAAAAATCAAGCCAAGAAGAGATAAAATATGCCGATAGGACAACCAAAAAGATATTTACGAAATTATTGGCTATCAATATTGTAGCAAGTAAGCGTTCGGAATCTTTCAGTTGACTTAAAATTCGTTTGTCTTTTTCCGACGCGCTCCCCTTTAGTTCTGCAAGATGCTGCGGAGAAAGCGAAAAAAAAGCGACCTCGGAAGCAGAAACCAAAGCCGAAAGCAACAATAACAAAAGACAAACCACCAATACGACAATCAAGCCGGGAGTTAACGGATTTTGAGAAATTACAAGCGTAATCAAAACCAAACTTTTTTAATTAAACAAAACAAGGATGGCAAAACCATCCTTGCAAAATTAAAACTTTTTTCGCAGACTTCAATTAAAATGGCAAATCATCTGCACCATCAGCAGCAGGTGAGTTTGCATCAAAAGTTTCCGCATTCGACACTGCCGGAGCCGGTGCTTGCGGTTGTTCAGCAGGACGTTCTGACCTACGCGAGCCAAAGAACTCTATCTTATCACACAAAATCTCTGTAACATAACGTTTTGCACCCGTTGCATCATCATACGAGCGATAACGAATTTTACCTTCTACGTAAACTTGAGAACCTTTTTTGACATATTTCTCGACAAACGGGACAGAATCTTTACGAATTACAATATTGTGCCACTCTGTTCTTTCCGGAACTTCAGTCCCATTCTGCAACTTATAACCACGTTCGGAGGTTGCCAAAGGGAAAGTTGCCTGAGCACTGCCGGAATCAAAATACTTAACTTCAGGGTCTTTCCCCACGTTACCAATTAAAATAACCTTGTTCATTGACATAATTTAATGTATTATTTATTAGAAAATCGTTGGTAAAGAAAAAAAAACATTTTTATATTTCCAAATATTCATTCAGAAATATTTCTACTAAACGAGAAACAGGGTACTTATCCGATTCCTCAATTTTTACATAATCATAATGCTTTGTCAGATATTCATTTTTCTCTTGAATCTCCACATAAACGCAACGTGAATAGATATGTTGATGACTCAAAACATGTTTCTTTTCCTCCGATATTTGTTTGATAACACCCGCATTTAAAAAATATTTCACGCTCTCTTCTTGAGCCAACACTTCTTCTATCGGTAATTTGTTTTCATATTCCAACAACGGGAACTCATACAAATTTCTCCAAACATCGGCTTTTTCTCGTTTGCGTAAGAAAAAACCATTTTGGTATTTTATAAAAAAATAATAGAAATAACGATTGCGTACCTTTGTTTTTTTCGATTTTATAGGTAAAAGTTCCACCATATCATATTTGAATGCCATACAATTATGCTTTAGCGGACACGAATCACAATCGGGCGAGAGAATCGTGCATTGAATTGCACCCATTTCCATCATTGCTTGATTGTGAAGTGCCGCCTTTTTTCTGTCAAGCAGCATATCGGCCGTTTCCATAAATTGTTTTCTTCCCTGCATGGTATCAATAGGTGTTTCCATCGCAAAATACCGCGACAAGAATCGGTACACATTGCCATCTAATACCGCATAAGGCAAATCGTAAGCAAACGAGCAGATTGCCGCTGCCGTATAATCACCTATCCCTTTTAAACTTTTCACTTCGTCATACGACTTCGGAAAGTGTCCATGAAATTTTTCCACTATTACTTTTGCTGAAGCATGCAAATTTCTTGCTCGCGAGTAATAACCCAATCCTTGCCAACATTTCAACACACTGTTTTCATCAGCAGCCGCCAAATGTTCAACAGTTGGAAAATTCACAATAAAATTCCGATAATAACTCAACGCTTGTTCTACCCTTGTTTGTTGCAGGATAACTTCCGAAATCCATATCAGATACGGATCTTTAACCTCTCTCCAAGGTAAAACTCGATGATGCCGCTCGTACCACTCATGCAACTTTCTTTGAAAAACAGTTATATTCTCTTCTGTCAAACAAGGTTTCGTAGGATTCATAAGACTTTTGTTTTCACTGCAAAGATGAGTATTAAAGCAAGGATAAAAAAAAGAAAATGAAAAAAATGTTTAAAAAGTTTCAGTTTTTACTTTTTTAGTTCTATTTTTGCAAACCTAAAAAGGACGACTTAATCGTAATTAAATTAAATAAATAATAATAAAGATGACTAAAGCTGATATTGTAAACGAAATTTCAAAGAACACGGGTATAGACAAACTTACCGTTCTTCAAACAGTTGAATCGTTCATGGATGTTGTTAAAAATTCATTGGCGAATAATGAAAATGTTTATCTTCGTGGGTTTGGTAGTTTTATTGTAAAAGAAAGAGCTCAAAAAACAGCACGTAACATTTCAAAAGAAACTACAATCATTATTCCTGCACACAACATTCCTGCATTTAAACCTGCAAAAACGTTTGTTAGTGTTGTTAAAAAATAAGATTTTGAATTTTTAAAACTAAAGAATATGCCAAGCGGTAAAAAAAGAAAAGGACACAAGATGTCTACGCATAAGCGTAAAAAAAGATTAAGAAAAGACCGACATAAAAAGAAAAAATAATTGGTCTAAAAGAAACAAACTTTAAGAACATTTTGAGTCTTTTAGTTTGTTTTTTTTATAAAGATTCGAAACAGAATGGGAAATGAAATAATTATCGATGTACAACAAGAAGCCATTTCGGTTGCACTGTTGAAAGACGACCGTGTTGTTGAGTTCATTAAAGAGGATCATAAAAGTGTCTGTTTGGTGGGCAATATTTTTATCGGTACCGTCAAAAAAATCATGCCCGGACTAAACGCTGCTTTCGTTGACATAGGTCAAGAAAAGGAAGGTTTTTTACATTATTTAGATTTGGGGAAATCCTTTTCGGCCACCAACGATTTTATAAAAAACGTACTTGCCGACCGAAAAAGGATGCCCGAGGCGAAAAAAGTGGAAGCGTCTGAAGAATTGGATAAAGAAGGGAATATTGCGAATATTCTTACCACAGGTCAAAAGATTTTAGTACAAATCATAAAAGAACCTATTTCCACAAAAGGGGCTCGTTTGACAGGCGAAATTTCTCTTGCCGGCAGAAACGTCGTAATGCTACCCTTTCAAAACAAAACGACTGTTTCTCAAAAAATATCATCAAAAGAGGAGCGTAATCGCCTGCGCAACATTGTCAATGCTTTAAAAGCCGAAGATTACGGTATTATCATCAGAACCGTAGCAGAGGGGAAAAAAGCCACAGAATTGGATAATGAATTAAAACTTCTGACCAAACGTTGGGAAAATGCAATTCAATCAATACGGAAATCGAGAGGGAACGAACTCATTTTGGAAGAAATCAATCGCACAGAAACGCTATTAAGAGATGTGTTTAATCCAAATTTTGAAAATATTTATATAAACGACAAAGATGTTTATAAAGAAATTTGCGATTATGTGGCACTCATCGCTCCCGAATGCAAAAGCATTGTCAAATTTTACAACGACGACACACCGATTTTTGATCACTTTGCCATCACCAAGCAAGTCAAGTCGTTGTTCGGTCGCACCGTGTCATTTAAACGTGGCGCTTATCTCATTATAGAGCACACTGAAGCATTAACGGTAATTGATGTGAACAGCGGTAACAGGACTCGTTCATCTAAAGGGCAAGAAGAGAATGCTTTGGAAGTTAATTTGGCTGCTGCCGAAGAAATTGCTCATCAAATAAGGCTTCGCGACATAGGCGGAATCATCGTTATTGATTTTATCGATCTTGCCGATTCTGACAATAGGCAGATATTGTTTGACTACATGACACAACTAATGTCAGAGGACAGAGCTCGCCACAACATTTTGCCATTAAGCAAATTCTGTTTAATGCAAATCACACGACATCGCGTTCGACCGGCCATTGCTGTTGATGTAGAAGAGACATGCCCAACGTGCTTCGGAAAAGGGAAAACAACTCCCTCTATTTTATTTACCGACCAACTGGAAGATCAACTCGATTTTTTAGCAACAGAGAAGAATTACAAACACAAAAAAGTTATTCTCCAAGTACATCCCTACATTGAGGCATATTTAAAAAAAGGATTTCCATCGTTGTGTCTGAAATGGAGATTTAAGTACAAAATACATCTGAAAGTACAACCTATGCAAAGTTTTGGTTTTCTGCAATACAGATTCCTTTCTGCGACAAAAGAAGAAATAGATTTACACGAATAAAGTGGTGAATACAAAAGAAAAACATACTCCACTCATGGGTCAATTCCATGAAATAAAAAAACAACATCCCGAAGCATTGTTATTGTTTCGGGTTGGTGATTTTTATGAGATGTATGGCAGTGATGCCGTAAAAGGTTCCGAGATATTAGGCATTGCTCTGACAATGAAATCGAAAAACACGGAGAATGCTATTGATATGGCGGGATTCCCTCATCATGCTTTGGACACCTATCTACCAAAACTTGTCAGAGCAGGATTACGAGTAGCCATTTGCGACCAGCTGGAGGACCCTAAAACTACCAAAAAACTTGTAAAGAGAGGAATTACCGAAGTAGTAACTCCGGGAGTTTCCATCAACGACAACCTTCTTCTTAACAAAGAAAACAACTTTCTGGCCGCAGTTCATTTCAACAAAACCATTGCCGGAGTAGCTTTTCTAGATATTTCCACCGGTGAGTTTTTAGTGGCAGAAGGGACTTTTGATTACATTGAAAAACTAATCAACAATTTTGACCCTAAAGAAATTTTATACGAACGGACAAACAGAACGTTGTTCACTGATATTTTCGGCAGCAAACATCTTACTTTCGAACAAGAAGACTGGATTTATACCGAAGATGCCGCTAATAACCGATTATTAAAACAATTTGAAACGAAAAACCTCAAAGGATTTGGCGTTTCAAACCTAACGAATGCAATCATTGCTGCAGGAGCCATTCTCTACTACATGGATAGCACTCATCATGAGCAGTTGAAACATATTACAACCATCTCGAGAGTGGAAAAAGAGAAATTCGTTTGGCTGGATAAGTTTACCATTCGGAATCTTGAACTTTACTCCGGTAACGACGAATCGGGGAAATCTCTTATCGACGTCATTGACAGGACAAACACACCAATGGGAGGTCGTTTGCTGAAAAGATGGCTTTCTTTTCCCCTAAAAGATGAAAACCAAATAATCAATCGACACCATATAGTAGAATACTTTTTCAAACATTCCGACACAAAAGAAATACTCAACGAGAATCTTTCGTCCATTGGCGATTTGGAAAGAATTGTTTCAAAAATTGCCGTTGGAAGAGTCTCGCCAAGAGATGTATGGCAACTGCGTAATGCACTTTGCGTGATAGCACCCATAAAACAGATGTGCAGTGAATCGGAACATGAACTTATCAGAGCGTTAGGAGAACAAATATCGGATTGTCATACAATTCGAACAAAAATAGAAAAAGAACTGAACGAAAATCCTCCGATGCTCTTAACCAAAGGAAATATAATCCGTTATGGAGTCAACGACGAGTTAGACGAACTGCGCGATATTTCAACCTCCGGCAAGGATTTCTTATTAAAAATTCAACAACGCGAAAGTGAAAGAACCGGCATTCCAAGCCTTAAAGTAAGTTACAACAACGTATTCGGATACTTCATAGAGGTACGGAACACTTACAAAGACAAAGTCCCCACGGATTGGATTCGCAAACAGACTCTAGTCAATGCCGAACGTTATATCACTCAAGAGTTGAAAGAGTACGAAGAAAAAATACTCGGAGCCGAAGAACGTATCGGTATTTTGGAAACCGAAATTTTTAATAAGCTCATCAATTTCATTGCCGAATTTACATCTACGTTACAAACCAACTGCAACATCATTGCGCAAATCGACTGCCTATTTTCATTTGCAAAAGTAGCAGAAGCCAACAATTACATTCGCCCGATTATTACCCACGACAACGTGCTTGACATCAAGAATGGGCGACATCCGGTTATTGAGCAAAGAATGCCGGCCGGCGAAGAATACATACCCAATGATGTGTATCTTGACGATAAGCGACAACAAATAATCATCATTACGGGACCTAATATGGCGGGAAAATCGGCGTTGCTCCGACAAACTGCATTGATTGTACTACTTGCCCAAATAGGAAGTTTTGTGCCGGCAGAATCGGCAACCATCGGGCTTGTTGATAAAATATTTACCCGTGTAGGGGCAAGTGACAATATTTCGGCAGGCGAATCAACTTTTATGGTTGAAATGAGCGAAGCGGCAAGTATTCTAAACAATCTCTCAGACAAAAGTTTGGTGCTTTTCGATGAATTAGGAAGAGGCACAAGCACTTACGATGGCATCTCTATTGCATGGGCAATTGTGGAATACATTCACGAACACCCTACTGCCAAAGCAAAAACCCTGTTTGCAACTCACTATCACGAACTAAACGAGATGGAACGCACATTCCCTCGAATAAAAAACTATAATGTATCGGTAAAAGAAATTGACAAAAAAGTCATTTTTTTAAGAAAACTCGTAAAAGGTGGCAGCGAACATAGTTTCGGTATTCATGTAGCGAAAATGGCGGGTATGCCTCCAAGCGTTGTAAAACGTTCGGAAGAAATTCTATTCCAATTGGAAAAAGCTCAAAACAAAGAAAATATCACAAAACCTATCAACGATATTATCAATCATAAAAACGGAGTTCAATTGAGTTTCTTTCAGTTGGACGACCCCGTACTTGAGCAAATCAGAGATGAAATAAAAAATGCCGATATTGACAATTTGACACCTATTGAAGCTCTGAACAAACTGAATGAAATTAAAAAAATTATTACCGGTAAACGAAACTAACAATGAAAACTTTTTACATAGAAACTTATGGTTGTCAGATGAACGTGGCCGATAGCGAAGTGGTTGGTTCTATCCTTAAGATGGACGGATTTGAATTATCGTCCGACGCCACAAACTCCGACCTTATACTCATCAACACATGTTCAATAAGAGACAATGCGGAACAAAAAGTTTTATCCCGTTTACAATACTTCAACTCTTTGCGGAAAAAAAGACCGAATCTGATTATCGGAGTCATCGGTTGCATGGCCGAAAGAGTTCAAACCGAAATGATAAAAAAACACGGAGTCGATATCGTTGTCGGTCCCGATGCTTATTTGGATATACCCAACCTGATAGGTGCCGTCGAACAAGGCGAAAAGGCTATTAACGTAGAATTGTCATCTACCGAAACCTATAAAGAAATTATCCCCTTGCGTATGGGGAACCCTATCAGTGGCTTTGTTTCCATTATGCGCGGTTGCAACAACTTCTGCTCGTACTGCATCGTACCATATACGCGCGGACGTGAACGCAGTCGCGACATCAACAGCATTCTGAACGAGGTAAATGATTTAAAAACAAAAGGATTTAAGGAAATCACCCTTTTAGGGCAAAACGTCAATTCTTACAGATTTAATCAAAATGACAAAATAATTGATTTTGCCGATTTACTACAAATTGTAGCTACCGAAGTGCCCGATATAAGAATTCGTTTTACGACGTCGCACCCAAAAGATATGTCCGACAAAACGTTAAACGTCATTGCTCAATACAAAAATATTTGCAAAAGCATTCATCTGCCCGTTCAATCAGGAAGCAACAGAATCCTACATTTGATGAATCGCAAATACACGAGAGAATGGTACCTTGACAGAATTGCTGCCATTCGACGAATTATCCCCGAATGTAGCATATCCACCGATGTTTTCTGCGGATTCCATTCGGAAACAGACGATGACCACAACGAAACATTAAGCCTCATGAAAGAAGTTTGTTTCGATTCAGCCTTTATGTTTAAGTACTCCGAGCGACCGGGAACATTTGCCGCACGCAATCTCCCTGACAACATTTCAGAAGAAACCAAATTGAAAAGATTAAATGAAATCATGGCTGTTCAAGGAGAATGTTCGCTGATACGCAACAAACTCGACATCGGCAAAACATTCGAAATTCTTATTGAAGGATTTTCCAAACGTTCAAAAGAACATTTCTACGGACGAACTTCTCAAAACAAAGTAGTTATCGTACCACGCAAGGGATTACAAATAGGTACTTATGCAAATGCAAAAATTACCGACGCCACCTCGGCAACCTTAATTGGTGAGATTTGATATTATCGAAAAATCGTAAAATTCACATTACCATAAACACGATGTTCTGCAAAATGGGCATGCGTTGTAAAACTATTTTGAGAGCCATGTTCCAAAATTAGAATCCCGTCCTCTTTCAGCATTTCATACTGGAAAATCAGGTCAGGAATTTCTGCTAACTCCGACAACTGATAAGGAGGGTCAGCAAAAATCACATCGTATTTTTTTGCACAAGATTTTATATAGCGAAACACATCGGTACGGAGAATCTGCATATTTGTAATTTTCAGAGTTGCTGCCGTTTTATGAATAAAGCCGAGCTGACGCTCGCTCATCTCTATTGACGTAACCGAAGCACAGCCCCTTGATACGAATTCAAAACTAATACTACCGGTTCCGGCAAACAAATCAAGCACTTCTTTTTCCTCAATATCCAAATAATTATTTGCAAGCAGATTAAAGATGCCCTCTTTTGCAAAATCGGTTGTCGGTCGAGCCGTTATATTGGTTGGAGGCGAAAACCGACGCCCCTTGAACTTGCCGTTTATGATACGCATAATTTCATATACTAAAAAAGGTTGCTCCGAAAAAGAACAACCTCTCTTTTATAAAAACATTGTTTACTCCCAGTTTCCCGCATTATTGTTAGGCTCGGAAACAGACCCCACCTGCAAACCTGCGTATTTATCTATTTTGTTTTTCGAATCAATCAAATTTGCCAACTCCTGACGATTCAAGTCTCCTAAATAAGACTTATAATCTGCCTTTGCTTCAAACAACGACATTGGGATTCCTGATGCATTGACAAACGTTGTAGTATTTATCTCAAATTTTTGACCTTCGGAATAAGGAATTGTAAATATATCGGCTACATTCTGCAATGTATAATCGTTTTTGAAAAGGCTTTCATAAACACTTACATAAGTCGTGTCTCGACGGAAATTTTGCAACCCATACTCTGCAATTTCTTTGGCATTCCCTTTTCGTACAATAGCGGTAGCCTTTGCTTCTGTCAAACCATCGTTCAATTGTTCATCGGTCAAAGTACCCTCTTTCATTACCACTGCCACTTTCCCTTCTCTTATAAAAGACATTAAAGTATCAACACTTGCCGTATAACGATTATTCTGATTTTTAAACTCAATTTCCACCTTTCGGATATCAATCAAGCGTTTTATAACCAATTTCTCTCTTGCCGTTTTTTGTTCTTCAAACTGAATAGGAGTAACAATACTCATCACACATAAATATCCCAAAAAAACAATGGATACCAACAACAACGTTCTGATTAAAATTCTAATAGCTTTTTTCATTATTCTATTTATTAAAATTAGACTTGCAAAGTTAATAAAGAAAACAAACAAATCAATTTTTTAAATATTTATTTTCACAAATAACACATCTGACAAAACAGCAACTATGGTGAATGAGCTTATTGAGAGGAATCCTCTCGTTTTTATTGTGTCCACTCCTTATTTATTGAGAATAATTAACTTGTAAAAACAAAGAAAATCCTATATTTTTGTACTTGTTATTTATCGAACTACAGATGAAGTTTAAAAGCATTCTTTTCATATTATCTATTCTGTTTTTATTTGGTTGTAAAGAAAATTTTGAGGTTTGGAAAGATTACAACGACAACTACTTAACAGAAAAAACACAAGAACAAAAATTACGAACATCGAATACCGGTTTGAGGTTTAAAATCATAGCTCAAGGTAAAGGTGCCATACCAAAGCAAAATTCGCGAGTAAAAATCAGTTATTCCGCCTTCTTGTGTGATGGTACTATTTGTTCAAGTTTAGATACCATCGACTATGTTTACAATTATCCAATAGGCATACAACAGGCACTCAAGCAGATGAATCGGGAATCGATTTGGCAACTTTGCATTCCCTACGATTTAGCGTATGGCGTATCGGGAACGAAAAACACTTACGGCAATTACATCATTCCTCCCTACTCTACCTTATTTATTAAAACCATTGAACTCAAGGAGGTTATAAATTACTGATTAGCATGCGTTCGAAACTAT
Organism: Paludibacteraceae bacterium; assembly: GCA_017456885.1. Taxonomy (GTDB): domain Bacteria; phylum Bacteroidota; class Bacteroidia; order Bacteroidales; family Paludibacteraceae; genus RGIG9608. The sequence continues at coordinate 115,725 of JAFTIM010000007.1, read as the reverse complement.
TCTACTGCATATTAAGTCTTCTTTTCGTCATTTCCGATGCAAAAGCGGAGCCTTATACCATAGAGAACGTACCCAATCCTAAAAAATACGATGCAGAGAATTTTTTAGCTAATCCCGACGGCATTTTATCTACAGATGCCGCACAAAACATCAATAATCATTTGAAACAACTTTACGAAACCACAGGAGTTGAATTGGCAATCGTAGTATTGAACGAAATAGAAAACAATGATGAAAATAGTTTCGCCTACGAGCTTTTCAACTATTGGAGAATCGGGAATAAAGAAAATAACAGCGGCATACTGATTCTATTTGTAAAAAACATTCGTGCCGTAAAAATAGAAACAGGTGTCGGTGTTGAGGGATTATTGCCTGATGCCAAATGCAGCGACATTCTCAACAACGACATTTTTCCCGCTTTCAGAAACGGCGAATACGAAACGGGCTTTTTACAAGCCATCGGTACCATTCAAAGCACTCTTACCAGCACCGAAGCTAAAGAAGAGTTACTATTGCGACAAAACTCGCCAAGCGTCAAGGGGACAAACTACTTGTCGTACTACCTTATTTCAGGTTTTTTCTTGTTAATTGTTTTTTGTTGGATTACGTTTTGTCTAACCAATTCAAAAGAAGCAAGAAATGTGATTTATTTAAGGCTTAAATATCTGAAACAAATCTTGATTTTTGTTTCCATCTTTTTCCCGTTACATTTAATTCTTCTGACAAAATGGGTCTCAAAAAAAAGAAAGTCCGTTCGATATACACCTTGCATTTGTCCAAAATGCAATACTGCAATGGATTTACTTTCGGAAGACACCGAAGATTCTTATCTTAACGAATATCAAACACAGGAAGAACGAATTAAATCGATAGATTACGATGTTTGGTTGTGTTCAAATTGCTCTCATTACGATATTTTTTCTTATAAAAATACACTTTCGCCTTATACTCAATGTCCGAGTTGCAAATCGAAGGCTTACATACAAAAAGAAGAAAGAATTTTAAAATATCCGACTACCGTTGCTACAGGAACAGGAGAAAGAGTTTATTATTGCGAAGCATGCAAACAACAGCATTCAAAGTTGTTTGTCATACCCAAAAGACCGGCAAGCGGAGGCGTCATAATTGGTGGCGGTGGAGGTTCTTTCGGCAGTAGTGGAGGGAGTTGGGGCGGAGGCTTCAGCGGAGGTGGTGGTGCCGGAGGACGTTTTTAATCAAACAAAAAGAAATCAACATTATTTAATTAAAACCAAAGAATCATGAAAAAAGGAACAGTAATTTTAATCACATGTTTGGCTATTGCAGCCATTATTGCCGTTTGGGGAATCAAAGAATACAACAATTTGGTTGTTGCCGAAGAAAGCGTTACCACGGCTTGGTCAAATGTAGAATCGCAGTATCAACGTCGTGCAGACCTAATCCCCAATCTTGTAAATACAGTCAAAGGATATGCTTCACACGAGCAAGAAACGCTTGACGCTGTAATTTCTGCACGTGCAAAAGCAATACAGACGAACATATCGGACGACTTGTCGCAAGAGAATATCCAAAAGTTTCAAGCTGCACAAAACGAATTAGGGAATGCTTTAGGAAGACTTATCGCCATTCGTGAGAGTTACCCCGACTTGAAAGCCAATCAAAATTTCATGCAGTTACAAGAGCAACTGGAAGGAACTGAAAACAGAATTCAGGTAGAACGGCAAAAATTCAACGAAACGGTAAAATCCTACAACATTCACATTCGTCGGTTTCCGACCAATATTGTTGCAGGAATGTTCAACTTCGATGCAAAATCGACATTTACTTCAGATCCAAATGCTGAAAATGCACCGTCAGTAGAATTTTGATATTTATGAGGAAAACACTTTTTGTCGTTTTGTTTATCGGCTTTTCAATACCTTTTTTTGGACAAAAATTAGGCATTCAGGCGGGTTATTCTCTAACCAATACTTTTGCTAACATCGACCATTCGCAATGCAGCATAAAAAGGACTCCCGTATCAGGATTTACTGTTGGGCCGTTGTTTTCATGGGACTTTCATAAACATTTCGGTGCCGACATTGCCGTTATGGCAAACATGCGAAATGCCGATTTCGTGGTTTCTTACAAAGAAAATACGCCCACGATATTCAAACAAAATCTTTATTATTTGGACATTCCGCTTCATGCTTATTACAAACAGGTCATAAAAAACACCTCGCTGACGATTTTTGTAGGTCCATCGTTCAATATCGGATTAGATGGGTCGAATTATGCAAAAGAGCAAACCGAATTCGAGAAGCCAATTTTCGATTCGGAAAAAGATCAAACAGAACTATTCGGAGAAGAAAAAACCTACAAACGTTTCGAGATTGGCATCGACATGGGAATTGCCGTCGAATATAAAAACATTTTGTTCAAAGCGAGTTACATGCAAGGACTTAACAACATAACGCAAAACGCAGCTACACCCTACGGCATAGAAGAGATTGGATCCGGCATTAAACAGACCTATCAGCATGGTGTTTTCTCTTTTTGCGTAGGTTACACTTTCAACTTGAAAAAATCAAAAGACAAAACATACTCCAAATAGTATATTTCCTTGAAAAATAGTTTATCTTTGCAAAAGATTTTTTACACATAAAAATATAATTAAAATGGTAAGTTACAAAGAATTAGGATTAGTAAACACGCGTGATATGTTTGCTAAAGCAATCAAAGGAGGCTATGCAATTCCTGCTTTCAATTTCAACAATATGGAACAATTGCAAGCCATTATCAAAGCAAGTGCTGAAACAAAGTCGCCTGTGATTCTTCAGGTGTCAAAAGGTGCTCGTAACTATGCGAATCAAACATTACTCCGTTACATGGCAGAAGGTGCTGTTGAGTATGCAAAAGAATTGGGTTGGGAAAAGCCTCAAATCGTTTTGCACCTTGACCACGGTGATAGTTTTGAACTTTGCAAATCGTGTGTTGATATGGGATTCTCTTCTGTAATGATTGATGGTTCACATCTTCCTTACGAAGAAAATGTGGCATTAACAAAAAAGGTTGTTGAATATGCACATCAATTTGATGTTACCGTAGAAGGAGAACTTGGCGTATTGGCCGGTGTTGAAGACGAAGTTTCTGCCGAACACCACACCTACACCGACCCCGAAGAGGTTGTCGACTTTGCAACTCGTACAGGTTGCGACTCGTTGGCCATCTCAATTGGCACATCTCATGGAGCATACAAATTTACACCCGAGCAATGCACTATCGACTCAAAAACAGGTCGCATGGTTCCCCCTCCATTGGCATTCGATGTATTGAAAGCTGTCGAAGCAAAACTACCGGGATTCCCAATCGTTTTGCATGGTTCGTCATCTGTTCCTCAAGACGAAGTTGAGACCATCAACAAGTTCGGAGGTGCTTTGAAAGCAGCTATCGGTATTCCCGAAGAGTGGTTGCGTGAAGCTGCAAAAAGTGCTGTTTGCAAAATCAATATCGACTCCGATTCTCGATTGGCAATGACTGCTGCTATTCGTCAAACATTTGCCGAAAAACCGGCAGAATTCGACCCTCGCAAATATTTGGGTCCTGCCCGCGACAATATGGAAAAATTGTACAAACACAAAATCATAAACGTTTTGGGTAGCGACGGAAAAGCTCTTTAATATATAAGAGCCTATATACAAAAATCACTGCAAGCTTGCAGTGATTTTTTTTTGCGACCATAAAGCACAAGAAAAGAAGGATAACTTTCCAGTCATCCTTCTTTTTCATCTCCATAAAAAATTTATAACAAATATTGCGAACTTATTGATTCATTATCGTAAACTCGACGAATCGTATCGGCAAACATATCGGCAATTGAAAGAATATGAACTTTCGGACAACGGCTTTTATCAAAAGGTATCGAATCCGTAAAAATTATCTCTTCCATTTTTGAGTTCATTATTTTATCGGAAGCATTACCCGACATTATCGGATGAGTAACAATTGCACGAACACTCAAAGCGCCATTGTCTATCATCAAATCGGCAGCTTTACACAAGGTATTTGCCGTATCGACCATATCGTCAACAATAATCACATCTTTCCCCTCTACGTCTCCAATAATACGCATCTGACTCACGACATTGGCTTTCTCACGCGTTTTATGGCACAAAACCAATGGAACGTCTAAATGTTTTGCATAAGAGTTTGCTCGTTTTGAACCTCCCACGTCGGGAGAAGCAATCACCAAATTTTTCAGTTTCAGACTTTTTATGAACGGAATATAAATGGACGAAGCAAACAAATGGTCGACGGGAACATTAAAAAATCCCTGTATCTGATCGGCATGCAAATCCATAGTTATTATTCTGTCAACACCGGCTGCACTCAAAAGGTCAGCTATCAATTTTGCTCCGATAGACACACGAGGTTTGTCTTTCCTATCCTGACGTGCCCAACCAAAATAGGGTATCACTGCAATGATTTTATAAGCAGATGCCCTTTTGGCAGCATCTATCATAAGCAGTAATTCCATCAAATTGTCCGATGTCGGGAATGTCGATTGTATCAAATAAACGTACCGACCACGAACGGTCTCCTCGTACGATACAGCAAACTCACCATCAGCAAAATGCTGAACATTCATTTCGCCCAATTGGCATCCCGAACTTTCACAGATTTTTTTTGCGAGATAAAGACTTTTCGTACCTGAAAAGACTTTAAAAGGTAGTGTGTGGCTCATTTTTATGATTTTTCTTTGGTTGTGCAAAGATACAAAGTAAATATTTCTTATTCTAACATCACAGACTATTATTTCTCATTTTTTTAAGGTAAAAACACGACACCGCTAACACTCATTGTTTTAAATTATATTTCTATCTTTGTAAGCAATTATGACAAATAAAATGCAACATATTTTTTATCAGAAATATTGGATAATCGGCATTTGTATTTGTTTGTTTTCGTCCTGCGTTACAAGCAAACAAATCAATTATATGCAGGATTTGTCAAAAAACATACCTCCAAAAGACACTTTGGTAAATCAAGATTATAAAATTCAGCGTGGAGATATGCTTTACATTCAAACATTTTCTCCCGACGAAACAGCAAATAAGATTTTTAACACAACAGGGTCGTCTTCACAATCAGGGTCGCTGTATTCCTATACCGTTTACGAAGACGGCACAATAGATGTTCCTTTCATAGGCTCCGTTTCTGTTCAAGGAAAAACATTGAGAGAAACAAAAACAATTGTCGAAGACAAGTTGAAAGAACTAGTTCCCACTATTTCCGTGAATATCTCCATTATCAACAAGACATTTTCTATTGTCGGAGAGTCGGGGTGTGGGCGCTATAATATGCCCAAAGAGAAAATCAATATATTTCAGGCACTTGCCCTATCGGGCGACCTTACAACGTATGCCGACAGAAAACATATCAAAATCATACGACAAACAGAAAACGGAGAAACGAAAATTCATAATATAGACGTACGAAACAAAAATATCATTAACTCCGAATTTTACTACATTCAGCCTAATGATGTCATCTATGTTCCTTATTTAACCGAAAAATCTTTCGGTATTATGCATTTCACGGGAATATTATCAACAACGCTTTCAACAATTTCGTTAATTGCAACAATTATAAATTTAGGGATTCTTATAAAGAACCAATAATTTCATGAACAAGTTATCAAAACATATCATCACCATATTTGCAATAACAATCATTCTGCAATCTTGCTACACAAAAAGGGAGAACACACTTCTATTAGAAAAACGTGTCCCCGAATATGAGAAAGTAAATTACGAAGCCTATACAATTCAGGTGAATGACGAACTAACCATGCGAATAATATCTATTGAGGAGGATGTTTCTCAACTATTCGGTTCGAATACAAACAACAGTCAACAAAACGGCAATGTTTATCGCGTATTTCAAGATAGCACAATAGATATTCCTTTTGCAAACAGAATAAAAGTTGCCGGACTTACGCTCCGTCAGGCTCAACAAAGAATCAAAGAAGAACTATCCTCTTTTGGGGAATTAGACGTCCGACTTGCGTTTGTAAACAATAGTTTCACCATTATTGGAGAATCAAGCCGAGGAGTTTTTAACATTGATAAGGACAAGATTACGATATTCGAAGCATTGGCAATGGCAGGAAATATCAAAATAACAGGAGACCATAAGAATGTACATTTGATAAGAGAAACCGCAGAGGGTCCAAAAATTTTTACATTCGATATTCGTTCAAAAGATATTATCGACTCGGAATTCTATTATATACAACCCAACGACATAATTTATATTGACAAGAAAAAAAGCAGTTTCTTTAAAGTACAATCTTACTCAAGCGTATTGGGAGTAATAAGTTCCGTAATAACATTCTCGCTAACGATATGGAATTTAGTTCTTAGTTACGGAAATATGCTAAAAAAATAGAAGTGTTGTTATATTATTGACCTTATGGAAAGAAATAATAATGATTTTGATTTTGAAGAAGAATCATCATTCGATTACAAAGAATGGGGATTGAAAATACTTCGTCATTGGTATGTTATTTTGATTGCCATTGTCATAGCTGGTGCTTTGGCATATTTATCCAACCGAAAATGGAAACCTTTATACCAAGTTCAGGCTCAAGTGATATTGGGAGGGAAAGCAACACAAGGTTCTTCGTACGCATTTATGCAGGGATTCAATTCCGACGCTTTCAACAACAACAACGACCAACTGATTTTATTTGGACGCGACGAATTGATAATCAGAACAATAGAGAAACTACCTCTACAAATAGAGTATTTTTCACAAGGGCGATTCAAACGCAACTATTTTTACAAAGACCTCTCTCCTATCACGCTTACAGCCTTTGATGTCAAACCGGAAGCGTTTGGAATAGATTTCTTGTTTCAGGAGCAAAAAGACAGCACTTTTATCTTGTCGGTTGAAGACAGCGACGGCAACACCATATTTTCTACCCAAACCAAAATTGGAGAAATCTTTACAACCAATTATTTTTCGGGTATTATTCAGAAAAACACCTCGTACATAGTCGAAAGGTTATTCATTCGTTTCAGAAGCAGGGAATCTTTGCAAGAGGAATTTACCAGCAGATTATCTTTTTCGTTATTAGAGGGGACATCGGTTGCGTCCGTTTCCCTAATAGGAGAGCAGACCCAAAGAGACAAAGATTTTATCAATGGTATTTGTGAGGAGTTTTTGATAGACAATTTAGAGCGTAAAAACGAAGAAGCCAATCGAACTATCGATTTTATCGACAGTCAACTTATTTTAATGTCAGACTCGTTGGCATCGAGTAACGAAAAAATTCACAAATTCAGAAAGACCAATCAAATAGTCAATTTGGATAGTTATATGAGCGGATTATTGAGCCAATCGTCTGATTTTAAATCGAAAGACATTGAGTTGAACCTCAAAGAGGCCTATTTCAACTATTTAGACTCATATCTTCGCAAGAATGCCGAAAACGAGCAAATATTGGCACCTTCGACCCTTGGCATTTCAGACCCTGTATTATTGGATTTAGTAAACAAAATAAATGACTTGCAACTAAAGCGAGCAACCATCGGTACACAAAATCCTTTTTATGAAAAATATACACAAGAGTTAAACACACTGAAAGCGACCCTTTTCGAGGTTCTGAAAAATATTAGGAATATCTATCAAATGGATAGAAACAACATTGAAAAGCAATATGCCGATGTTTTAAAAGAAATCGAATCACTTTCTGAAAAAGAATCGGAAATTCTTGATGTTGAGCGACAACACCAAATAAATAATAATTATTACACCTATCTTCTTCAAAAAAGGTCGGAGGCGCAAATAAGAAAGGCTTCTAATATTTCTGACATCACAATTCTTCAAAAAGCAAAAGTAATATCGCTTGTCAATCAGAATGTTAAGAAAAACACCTACATCAAATTTTTAGCAATCGGTATAATCATCGCAATTCTGCTAATTGTGTTAAAAGAATTACTGAACAATACGGTAAAAAGTGTCAATGAGCTTGAGAAAGCGACTAAATTCTCCGTTTTAGGCACAATACCGTTTCTTTCAATGAGCGAAAAAATACTGACAATACACTACTTAAAATCCTCTTTCACAGAATATTTTAGAATTATCAAAACAAGAGTGGAATTTATTACACAAAAGAAGGATTTCATTACGATTTGCACGACTTCTCCCGAATCGGGGGACGGGAAGAGTTATTTCTCTATCAATCTGGCAGGCATTTACTCCCATTCCGGGAAAAATACCCTTCTGATTGACATGGATTTAAGAAAACCGAGCATTGAAAAGAATCTAAACATAAAGAGCGGAAAAGGCGTCAGCAACATTCTGATTGGAGATTGTACAATAGAAGAAGCCATTATCAGCAATAGGGATGAATACAAATTTGACATTTTGCCGGCCGGGACAATACCTCCTAATCCGGGAGAACTTTTGGCTTCGGAACATGCAACCAAGTTATTAGATACCTTGAAGAAAAAATACGAATACATCATTATAGATACGAGTCCGATTGGTCTTGTATCCGATGCCTACCCAATTACACGACTATCAGATATTGTATTATTCATTTCTCTATACGGGAAAACAGATAAAACAAATCTTAAAAATATTGCCAATTTGTTGCACAAAGATAAAATACCAAACATTTACGCCATTTTAAACGGAGTAAAAGAAAATAGGCATCAATACGGCTATAAACAGGATAATCATTACTATCATACAAGTGATTATTTTGAAAATGACCACAATGTTTCCAACAAAAAAAAGAAATAAAATTTGTTTTGTATAAAAGAATAATATACCTTTGCAATCCAATTTTAAGAAATATATAAAGATATAAAATACAATGTCAAAGATTTGTCAAATTACAGGAAAAAAGGCGATGAATGGGAATAACGTTTCTCACTCAAAACGCAGAACAAAAAGAACGTTTGATGTAAATCTATTCACAAAAAAATTTTATTGGGTAGAGGAAGATTGCTGGATTAACTTAAGAATTTCAGCCGCAGGTCTTCGCATCATCAACAAAATAGGGTTAGATGCAGCCATCAAACAAGCTGCTGAAAAAGGTTATTTAAACGCTTAAAATATATCAAAATGGCAAAGAAAGGAAAAGAAAACAGAGTGCAGGTTATTTTGGAATGCACCGAACATAAAGAAAGCGGAATGCCAGGTACATCGCGTTACGTTACCACAAAGAACAGAAAAAATACTCCAGAACGTTTAGAGTTAAAAAAATATAACCCTATCCTTAAACGTGTAACCATTCACAAGGAAATAAAATAATTAAGATATGGCAAAGAAAGTAGTAGCAACCTTACAAAAAGGTGAAGGACGTGGATATGCAAAAGTCATTAAAATGGTTAAATCTCCCAAAACGGGTGCTTATTTCTTCAAAGAAGAAATGGTATTAAACGAAGATGTAAAGAAATTTTTTGCTGAATAAGTAAAAAAAATAATTTTAAATTAAAATCCTCTCATTGATGAGAGGATTTTTTGTTTTCAACCATATACCACGCAAAGACGTTACGGATTATTTTCTTACTTTTGCATAAACAGATGAATTATGGGATTATTTAGTACAAAAAAGATAACACAAGATGCACTTTCCGAGGGTTTGGAGAAAACAAAAAACTCCTTATTTTCTAAAATAGCACGAGCCATCACCGGAAAATCAAAAGTCGATACCGACGTATTAGACTCGCTTGAAGAAACGCTTTTGTCTTCGGATGTAGGTGTCGAAACCACATTAAAAATTATAGAACGTATAGAAAAACGTGTTGCAAAAGAGAAATATGTTAATACGAGCGAACTCAATAACATATTAAAAAGTGAAATTGCGAATCTACTTGCAGAAAACGGAACGGATTCCTTATCATCTTTCGATGACATTGCAACAGAGAAACCTTACGTTATAATGGTTGTAGGTGTCAATGGTGTGGGGAAAACCACTACTATCGGCAAATTGGCTTATCAATTTTCAAAGGCAGGCAAGAAAGTCTATCTTGGAGCCGCCGACACTTTTCGAGCTGCTGCTGTAGAGCAGTTAAGCATTTGGGGCGAGCGAACGAATGTTCCCGTTATAAAACAACATATGGGAGCAGACCCCGCTTCTGTTGCTTTCGACACATTGAAATCGGCGATTGCTAACAATGCTGATATTGTCATTATTGACACGGCAGGGAGATTGCACAACAAAGTCAATTTGATGAACGAACTAACCAAAATAAAAAACGTCATGAAAAAACTCATACCAAATGCTCCCCACGACATACTTTTGGTATTAGATGGTTCTACCGGTCAAAATGCTTTTATACAAGCCAAACAATTTACGAAAGCAACCGACATCACCTCTTTGGCTATTACGAAATTAGACGGAACAGCCAAAGGCGGTGTCGTATTAGGCATTTCAGATCAGTTTCAAATACCTGTAAAATACATCGGTATCGGTGAAGGTATTGACGACCTCAAAATATTTAACAAACAAGAGTTTGTAAACTCTCTATTTGCTTAAAACATGCGTATTGATTTTATCACATTAGGATGTTCTAAGAACCTTGTTGATTCCGAATTTCTATCCAAACAATTGGAACATCAGGGATATGAAGTGTATCACGACGCAACAAGACCTTGCGGAAAGATTATCATTATCAACACTTGCGGATTTATCGGAGACGCAAAAGAGGAATCGATCAATACAATTCTTTTTTTTGCTAAAAGGAAGAGAGAAAAAAAAATCGACCAACTTTTTGTCATGGGTTGCCTCAGTCAACGTTATAGGAATGAGTTAAAAGCGGAAATTCCTGAGGTAGATAAATTTTATGGGAAGTTCGACTTTAACAACTTATTAAAAGATTTGGGCAAGAAATACATTCCCGACTTACGTTTAGAACGTGCTGTTACCACTAAACACTACGCTTATGTAAAAATTGCCGAAGGTTGCAATCGCACGTGTTCGTATTGTGCAATCCCCATCATTACGGGGAAACACAAATCACGCACGATGGAAGACATCATTTCGGAGGTGGAGCAACTGACGGAAAAAGGTGTAAAAGAGATTCAACTCATTGCCCAAGACTTATCTTTCTATGGTTACGACCTTTACCATCAATCGAAATTGGCAGAACTCATAAAACGCATTTCCGACATTAAGGGTGTAGAATGGTTGCGACTTCACTATACCTACCCTACCCAATTCCCTTTCGACATTCTGCCTGTAATGCGCGAAAGAGCAAATATTTGTAACTATCTCGACATCGCGCTACAACATATCAGCAATCACATTCTAAAACTTATGCGAAGAAGCATCACGGCAGAAGAAACCAGACAACTTTTACTTAGAATCAGGGAAGAAGTTCCCGATATTCATCTTCGCACTACATTGCTTGTCGGGCACCCCGACGAAACAGAAGATGATTTCAATGAATTGCTTGATTTTGTCAAAGAATATCAATTCGAACGCATGGGGGCATTCACCTATTCGCACGAAGAAGGCACTTTCGCCTACAAACATTACATCGACAATATCCCGTTTGAAACAAAAGAGATACGCCTAAACAAACTGATGGCAGAGCAGCAAATCATTTCAAATCGTTTGAATAACAATAAAATAGGGAAAACCTTTAAAGTGATAATCGACCGCAAAAGCGACGAATTTTATATCGGGCGTACCGAATATGATTCTCCCGAAGTTGATTGCGAAGTACTTATCAAAAAAGGAAACAAACATCTTTCCATCGGCAACTTTTACAACATAAAAATTACTGATGCCATGGATTTTGATTTATATGGTGAACTAATATAAAAAGATATGAATAACAAAGATTTTCTGAAAGAATTGGCTCAACGTCTTTCCATCACGCAAAAAGAAGCAAATAACTATTTAGCGCATCTAACCGATTGCATGACAGAGTGTTTCGTCAACGGAAATGCCATTACTTTCGCCAAATTGGGAACGATAGCACCACATAAAAAAGCAGCACGTACCACACGCTTACCAAATGCGCAGGAAGAGATAACAACTCCCGCAAAAACAGTATTATCATTCAAAACATCTGCCTCTTACAAAGAAAAGTTAAATCGTATTAAGCCATGAATAACAAAATAAATATTTCTGATTTAGCCGAAACTCTTGTTGATAGATACGGATTAGACAAAAAATCGGTAAATAATTTTATCAAAGAATTTCAGAACACCATCATTGATGGACTCGAAAAAGATAAGATAGTAAAAATCAGTGGATTAGGCACTTTCAAGTTAATCCTTATTGCCGAAAGAAAAAGTGTAAATATTCAAACCGGCGAATCCATTGTGATTCCGGCACATTACAAGCTGTCTTTCGTAACTGATAATTCGATAAAAGAGGCTCTCAACAATCCTGCATCTGCAGAAATAACCGATCCGCTAAAACGAATGGCTGAACAAGCCAATGAGATTAACGATATCCTTAAAGATTTCGCTAAACCTAATGCAAAAGATGATGATTCTACGAAAATAGGTTCATTGAAAAACGAAACGGAAGTCGTCAACACTGAAGAATCAAAACCCATTGCTAAAACAACAGACAATACGGAACCGGAGAAAAAAGTTGTAAAACCCATTCAATCAACTCCCCCAAAAACTACTAACAAGAAAAGTTATGCTTGGCTAATTGGGACTACTTTAGGATGTTTATTGCTAATGTTGTCAGGATTCTTATACTATCTCTATTCCGATGAAATAAATAGTTTGTTCACAAGCGAACAGCCGATTGTTGTCGAAGTAAAAGAGGAGCCAATAAGAACTACAGAAAAAACGGAAAAAGATATTTTTTCACAACCTATCAACTACTCGGAGTGTATTGCTACCGAGGTAATCAGAAAAGGTACACGATTGGCTTTCTTTGCAAAGCAATACTACGGACACCCCGATTTTTGGGTTTATATCTACGAAGCTAACAAAGAGGTTATCGATGACCCCAATAACATTCTTATGGGAACAAAAGTAAAAATTCCAAAATTATCACCCGAACTTATAGATACGACTAATGTTCAAACTATCAAGTTCGCTGTTGAGTTGGCAAAAAAGTATAAATAGTAACAAAAAACCGGACTATTAAAAAGTCCGGCCTCCAAAAAATAATTATGAAAGTGTTTTTTTAAGATGGTTCACTCCATCCTTGCAGTCGCAACCGCATTGTATTATGAAAAATGTTTCACAAAGGAACAAAACTTATTTAATCTTACTTAACAAGATAGACGAATTGCCATTTTTTAACGATATAATACGATTTTTTACCAGCAATTACAAAAGAACCATAATCTAGTCCAAACGTTTATTTTAATAGCGTATCGCACTTGGTATTTTTCGTATATTTGTACTTGTAATAACTTTTAAATTTTTAGCCTATGAGAAAACTATTATCCTTTTTTATTATTTTATGCACTACAGTTATCAGTGCAAATGCGACATGGAATCGCGTAATTTCCGTTGAAGAAATCACAAGCGGAGGTACTTTCATTATTGGCTACGAAGCCACTGCCAATTCAGGCGTATTGGTGCCTATGCGTGCCGAACTTAATAGCGGTAATTATATGAATTCAGGTACTACTGCAGGAAGTTCAGAAAAAACAACCATTGATATGAATAGTATTGCCGAAACTACTGATTACGAAATACAAATCACACCAAGCAGTGTGGTAAATGGAGCCGTGAACCTCATGGTAGGAGCATCTTATATTGGAAATGAAAACGCAAAAAATAGCTGTAAATTGTATGACTCTGAAGCCGCAACAACCGCATTTACACCTACAATAGGGAGTAACGATGTGGTTACGTTTACAATTAAAGCAAACGCCACTTATAAAACGTTGCAATATAATACAAGTTCTCCTCGTTTTGCAGTTTACGGTGGTACTCAAAAGAATTTGGTGCTTTATAAATTAGGAGGAGAAATTTCTGTTACGGGAATAACACTTTCGTCTGAAACAGCTACAATATCTATCAACAAGACAATAACGCTTACCGCAACCATAGAGCCTGCAAATGCAACTAATACGGCTATCACATGGGGGAGCGACAGACCTGATATCGCTACCGTAACAGATGGTGTGGTAACAGGTATTTCCGAAGGCACTGCTATCATTACTGCAACCACCGAAGATGGAAATAAAACAGCAACATGTACGGTTATCGTAACCGCTCCACTTCCTTCCACAACTTACGAACTGGTTACAGACGGAAATGCACTACAAGCCGGAGATAAAATACTCATTGTAGCAGCCGATTACGCTTTTGCATTAGGTAGTACGCAAAACTCTAACAACCGTAGCCAGACGGCTATTGTGAAAGATGGAAATACAATCTCTATCTCCAATGAAGACGTAGCTGTCATTACCTTAGAGGGAGAAAAAGACAATTGGACATTGCACGTTACTAACGGATATTTATATGCTGTTAGTGGATCAAATTACTTAAGAACCATTGAAGAGGCAAACGCAGCATCTTATTGGACAATCACAATTAGTGCTGGAGCGACAACTATTAAAAATAATAGTACTACTACTGATTATTACATAATGTATAATAATACTTCAGGAATATTTTCTTCCTACAAAAACACCCAAAAGGCTGTTCAAATCTACAAAGAGAAGCAGTTAGAAACAGGGTTGCAGACACCAACTACCCTTACTCGTAATACCATATTTACCGCTGCAGGAACACTTCATGTCAACACAGAAATAGGCTCACAGATTGAGGTGTACAACATTTTAGGGCAGAAACTCATATCAACTACTGCACAATCTAACGAAACAAAAATATCCGGATTAAAAACCGGTCAAATTCTTATTGTAAAAGCCAATCAAAAGGTTGTTAAAGTAAAACTATAAACACAGATAAAAATATTATTTATAAGCCGCATCCTAATTATATTAGGGCGGCTTTTTTAAACAGAAACACATGAGCAAAGATTTACTTGAATACGACGATTCTGATGCTATCAGATTCATCCTTAATTACCTTAAACAGCAAGGTATCGAAAACGTATGCGACGATAAAATTCAGTATATTCTGGATTTAATCTATGAATATTACGAGAAATGCGATCTCTTGTCGGAAATAAAAAGCGAAGAAGCACAAATAGAAGAATCGGACATGATAAACTACATCAATGCCGTTATGCAAAAAGAGAATATATTTTCGATGGAAGAATCGACACTTGAAACTATTCTCGACGGAGAATATGAATACGGATTAAGCATCGGCATTTACGAGAAATGATTATCAGACAAGAAACATGTCAATGAAAACTGCAATCGTCATTCTCAATTACAATGGTGTAGAACTATTGCAACAGTTCCTGCCGAAACTGATTCTGCATTCACAACATAAAGACGCCGAAATTATTGTTGCAGACAACAATTCAAATGACGATTCTATAACATTTATCAGTCTTAACTACCCAAATATCAGGACGATTCGGTTAGATAAAAATTATGGGTTTGCCGAAGGATACAATCGTGCTTTATCACAAATAGAAGCGGAATACTACATTCTTTTAAATTCTGATGTAGAAGTCTCAGAGGGCTGGCTTTCGTTAATCGACTTTTTAGATGAGAATCCCGACATATGCGCCTGCCAACCGAAAATAAAATCGTGGTATCATAAAGATTTATTTGAACATGCAGGAGCATGTGGAGGATTTATAGACAAATACGGGTATCCGTTTTGCCGAGGGCGTTTTTTTGAACATATAGAGAAAGACAATGGTCAATACGACTCTATAACCGACGTTTTTTGGGCAACCGGAGCGTGCTTTGCCATCAGAGCCAAAGACTTCAAGGATTTTGGAGGATTCGACAAAACATTCTTTGCTCACATGGAAGAAATCGATCTTTGTTGGCGATTGCAACTAAAGGGGAAACGTATAGCATGTTTTCCGCAAAGCGTAGTGTATCATATAGGAGCCAAAACCCTCAACAAAGAGCATCCGCTTAAAACCTACTTAAATTTCCGCAACAATCTTTTAATGCTTTACAAAAACTTGCCGACAAAAAAACTCTCTTGGGTACTATTTATCCGCTTTTGGTTGGATTATGCCGCATTTTTTCAAAATCTGCTTTGTGGGCGTATCAGCAATGCAAATGCCATTATTAGAGCACGTTACGATTATCACAAATTGAAAAAATCGTATGTAAAAAACTGCGTATCAAACAAAATTACAACAATTTATCCACACTCTGCTATTTTCGACTATTACATACTAAAAAAGAGAAAATATAGTGATTTAAAAATAAAAAGAGGTTGAATAAATATTCAACCTCTTTGTTTTCCCCAAAAGGACTCCTTTTTATTCTTCATTTAATGTAACACGTTTGAATAAAACAGGGGTTACTTTATTGGCTTTTGCATATTGTCCAACCGTTTGTTTGTTATCCATGATAAATTCTTGTTCCAACAAAGTTGACTCTTGATAGAATTTATTCAAGCGTCCTTGAGCAATTTTCTCAAGAATCGCTTCCGGTTTACCCTCTTGACGTGCCTTCTCCCGACCGATTTCCAACTCTTTTTCCACTACATCGGCAGGGACAGAATTTCTATCCAATGCAATCGGATTCATTGCTGCTACCTGCATTGCTATTTCGTGAGCCACATGTGTATTCACATCTGCTTCGGCAAAAGCAAGTATCGTAGCAAGTTTATTACCCGGATGAACATAGAAAGCAACACTTTCTCCTTTTACAAACTCATAAAAACCGAGTTCCATTTTTTCTCCTGTAACACCACTTTTGTCGGTTATCAAGTCTTTTATGGAGCGACCATCTACCGAAATAGTCAACAAATAGTCGATTGATTTAGGTTGTGAAGCCATCGCATTGTCAAGAATTTGTTGGGTCAATGCTATAAAATCAGCATTTTTAGCAACAAAATCGGTTTCACATTTTAAAGCGACTATTGCTGCAAAATCTTTATTTGCTGCTGCCAAAACACATCCTTCCGAAGCCTCACGGTCGCTACGTTTTGCTGCAATCGCCTGCCCTCTTTTTCTAATCAATTCAATTGCTTTCTCTATATCGCCATTCGATTCAGTTAAAGCATTTTTGCAGTCCATCATACCTGCACCTGTCATTGTGCGGAGTTTCTGTATTTCCGCCATAGTTACTGCCATAATTTCTGTATTTTATAAGATTCTACAAAAAAAATGTTACAACACACCTATCACACTCGTGCTGTAACATCTTTTATATTTATTATTCTTCCGTTTGCTCTGCTACTTCAGAAGCAACTTCCTCACTTTTTTGAGCACGAGTTTTTCTTACTTTCTTTTCAACAGCAACAGGATCTTCAGCTTCCTCACTTTCTTGTTTTTCAAGTTTTCTCTCTTGAGCACCTTCTACCATTGCTGCAACAATTGCATTCATTATCACTTCTACCGACTTGGTAGCATCATCGTTTGCAGGAATAACAAAATCAATATTTGAAGGGTCCGAATTGGTATCAACAATACCAAACACGGGTATTCCCAAACGATTTGCTTCGCGTACGGCAATGTTTTCTTTCATAACATCAACTACGAAAAGTGCAGCCGGAAGACGATTCAAATCTGCAATAGAGCCAAGGTTTTTCTCCAATTTTGCACGTTGACGAGTAATTTGCAACTTCTCACGTTTCGACAAGTTATCGAATGTTCCGTCGGTTGTCATTTTGTCAATAGCAGCCATTTTTTTAACAGCTTTTCTGATTGTAGGGAAGTTTGTCAACATACCACCTGCCCATCGTTCTGAAATATAAGGCATACCTACCGAAGAAGCCTTATCGGCAACCACTTGTTTAATTTGTTTTTTTGTTGCAACAAAAAGGATTTTTCTTCCCGATTTCACAATCTGCTTTGCAGCTTCGGCAGCTTCGTCCAACTTTGCAACTGTTTTGTGAAGATCAAAGATATGAATTCCGTTACGCTCCATAAAAATATAAGGAGCCATTGCAGGATTCCATTTGCGTTTTAAGTGACCGAAATGTGCTCCGGCCTCTAATAATTCTTGAAAATTTACTCTTGACATTTTTTTAAAATTTAAAATTGTTTACTTTCTTTTTTACTTTGTTAAGCAATCATCAAGTAGTTATCCACCAACAGATAAGTCTAAATGATTTAGATACTAAACAGAAATAAAAGTTGCTCCTGCAATTCGAGGGAACAACCTTTATTATCATAATCTTAACGTTTCGAGAATTGGAATCTCTTACGTGCTTTCGGACGACCCGGTTTCTTACGTTCAACCTCACGAGCATCGCGAGTCAAGAAACCTGCTTTTTTCAATGCCGATTTATCATTAGGATCTATTTTGACCAAAGCACGAGCTATTGCCAAACGCAAAGCCTCTGCTTGACCTTTAAAACCACCACCTTGCAAGTTAACTTTAATATCATATTGTTCTGCAACATTCAAAGTATTCAATGGTTGTTTCACAATATATTGAAGTATACCCGATGGAAAATAAACTGCAAGTTCACGTTTATTGATGGTGATATTACCAGCTCCTTTACTTACGAAAACACGTGCAATCGCCGATTTTCTTCTTCCTATAGCATTTGTAATTTCCATATCAATTATTTAAGTAAGTTTAAATCTATCTGTTTGGGTTGTTGAGCTTCGTGTGGATGTTCTGTTCCTGCATAAACATACAAATTACCTAACAACTTGCTTCCAAGTTTATTCTTCGGCAACATTCCTTTCACAACTCTTTTTATCAGTTTTTCTGGACTCTGAGCCATCAATTTTGCAGGAGTAGTTTCTCTTTGACCTCCTGCATAACCCGTATATGTATAATAAATACGGTCTGTCCATTTGTTACCTGTCAATTTCACTTTATCGGCGTTGATAACGATAACATTATCGCCACAATCGACATGAGGAGTATAACTTGGTTTGTATTTGCCTCTCAAAAGTTTTGCCACTTTCGAACTCATACGCCCAAGCACCATGTCTGTAGCGTCAACAACAACCCACTCTTTTTTTGCAGTGGCCTTGTTTGCGGAAATAGTTTTATAACTTAAAGTATCCACGTTATTCTTTTTTTAATTGTTTCTTTAAAATTCTTTGTCAACAGAACTACTATTAAACGGGCTAATTCATCTAAAAGTAGCAATCTACTGATTCAGAACGTTCTAAATCCCTTGGATAATATTCGGACTGCAAAATTAGATATTTTTATTCGAACTCCCAAAAGAATAACATCTTTTTTATTTCACTTTTTACCATTACCAGACAAGACAATCACAATTTCCCCTTTTGGAGGTGTTTGTTCAAAAAATGTTATCAAATATGTCAACGTTCCACGAACGGTTTGTTCATGGAGTTTTGAAATCTCTCGTGAAACAGAAGCCAAACGTTCCTCTCCAAATATTTCGGCAAATTGTGTCAATGTTTTTACCAAACGAAACGGCGATTCGTAAAAAATCATTGTACGTTCTTCTTCTCTTAACGCATTTATTCTTGTTTGACGACCTTTTTTCTGGGGCAAAAATCCCTCAAAACAGAATCTGTCGCAGGGGAATCCTGAATCAATCAAAGCAGGAACAAATGCTGTCGCTCCGGGAAGACACTCCACTTCAATACCGGCATTGACACAAGTACGCACCAACAAAAAACCGGGATCGGATATTCCGGGAGTTCCCGCATCAGAAACGAGAGCCACTTCTTCACCCGAAGCGATTCGCTCAGCAAGAACTTCCACCGTTTTATGCTCATTAAATTTATGGTGAGAGAGCATTGGCGTTTTTATATCGAAATGCTTAAACAAGAAGCCGGTTGTTCGCGTATCTTCTGCTAACACCAAATCAACTTCTTTGAGAAGACGCAAGGCCCTGAGTGTTATATCTTCCAGGTTCCCGACAGGAGTCGGTATCAAATACAATTTTGCCACTCTTTTAGAACTTTCTATTCAACAATGCATAAAAATCTTTCACACTCTCATTATCCTTATCCCATCGAAAATTTTTCTGCAAATAAGTGTGTGCTTCGTCAAGTGATTTCATTGCATTCAAATCGTGAAACACCTGCATCATTTCTTCTCCGTTATTTGAAAACAACTCCCGCTGGAAACGGAATCTGTCGCCAAGGCTTATTGATTGTATCAAATCCGTCACCTTGTTTTTATCCATTACACTGTCGGCTACCGAAACTTCGCGTTGTTGCATTTCGTTCAACGAGGGCTGCACATCAACCATATCCGCAACGGTTGCAACCGAAGTTTTCTCCTGCTCTTCGTTATTTTCCGAAACCACCTCATCATTTTCGGGTTCAGGAAGTATTTCCTCAACCATTTCACGAGGTCGCTCATCGTCGGGGACAGCAGGTTCTGTAGCTGGAAACGCCTGTTCGGAGTCGGAATAATTGTTTATTAGCGGGGTATCATCAGAAAGTTTTTCCTCATTCTCTCTATTTTGTTGAGCCAATGCCGATGACAATTCTTTCAACGAAGCCACAATATTTTCAGCTTTAGAAAGAGCCAAGCGCGAAATGGCAGTCGGCACATGCTCCCATTCGGCAACGCCATCAAGCATTACATTCAATTCCGACAAATCTTTTTGCATCAGTGCGATTAACAATTCCTTATTCATTTCCTATTCTTTTATTTACGTTTCTAACAATGCTTTTATTACTTTTGCAAAAGTAGTTAAAAATACGTTTTTGGCAACAGATTTAACACACTAAACCACTTTAACACAATGAATTTCTTTGAATCAAACGTACATTCCGACGAGCGGAGAGGAAGTATTGAGGTAATATGCGGTTCGATGTTTTCAGGCAAAACTGAAGAGTTGATAAGACGGCTAAAACGTGCAAAAATTGCAAAACAGCGCGTTGAGATTTTCAAACCCGCTATCGACACTCGTTATTCAGATACGGAAGTCGTATCGCACGATGCCAATAGTATTGCCTCTACACCTGTCAGTTCTTCGCAAAATATATTGCTGATGACGGGGGATGTTGATGTAATCGGCATTGACGAAGCGCAATTTTTCGACGAAGGCATTATTGATGTATGCAACACACTTGCAAACCAAGGATTCAGAGTAATAGTAGCAGGGTTGGATATGGATTTCAAAGGCGTTCCTTTTGGGCCGATGCCTGCTCTGATGGCGATTGCCGACGACGTGCAAAAGGTGCATGCCATTTGTGTGCAATGCGGTGCACCTGCCTACGTTTCGCATCGATTGGTTGCAGGCGAAAAGCAGGTTTTATTAGGAGAGAAAAACGAATACGAACCTATCTGCCGACATTGTTTCAGTAAAATACGCTAATTATCCAAAGCGTTCTCTGACAACTGACTCTATCAAACTCACAACACCATCTTCGCCAAGCAGGGAGACATTCAAACAAAGGTCATAACTTGATGCTTTGCCCCACGTCTTGCTTGAATAAAAATTATAATACTCGGCACGATGCTTGTCTTTCGTTTCTATCAACGCACATGCCTTTTCTTCCGACACATTCATCCGTTGAGCCACCCGTACTATACGGTCTGTCATCGAAGCATGCAAAAACACACTCAAGCAAAAAGGCTCGTTACGCAAAATATAATCGGAGCACCTGCCTACTATCACACACGAATTGCGATGTGCCAAACGTAGAATCACCTCCGACTGCATCTTAAAAATGGCATCGTTTGACATATAATTATCCGCACATACGGCACTTGTAAACACCTCATTCAACCATTGCATGACGCCTGCAAAAGAGGGATGTTTTTCATCGGCACGTTCAAATATTTCTTGAGCAAACCCCGATTCTTTGGCTGCCAAGGTCATCAACTCTTTGTCATAATAATCAATACCAAGTCTATCGGCAAGTTTTTTACCGACGGCTCGACCTCCGCTACCAAATTCACGTCCGATACTGATAATTACATGTTTGGAGTCCATACGCTATTTTGAATTAAACATTTTATCTCTAAATAACACCACGGCTGCCAATGCCGACGACAACACATCAGAAATCGGCAAACTGAGCCAAACACCTATTACACCGAAAAAATGTGGCAATATTACCAAAAGCGGGACCAAAAACAAAAGTTGTCTTGTCGAAGAGAGGAATACCGCTTTCGATGCGTGTCCTATGGATTGAAAGAAATTTGATACCACCATCTGAAAACCTACCACAGGAGCCATTGCAAAAACGATACGCAACCCCGTCTCCGAAATGCTTAAAAGTTCGGCATCGGTAGTGAACATTCTTGCCACAAGTTCGGGGAACAACTCCACGACAAGGAATCCCGTAGTCATCACCAGCGAAGCATAAAGTATGGTTTGCTTTAAAACAGATTTCACTCTATCCATTTTCAAGGCTCCATAGTTGTAACCTGCTATCGGTTGCATTCCTTGATTGAAACCCAACACCAGCATTCCGAATAACATCATTATCCGATTAACTATGCCATAAGCACCTACTGCCAAATCGCTGCCGTATTTGAGCAACGATTGATTGATGACAACAACAACCAAACACGAACACGCATTCAATACAAAAGGTGCCATTCCAATAGAAAAAATACTTACGGCCACTCGGCGACGCAAAGTAAATATATCACGCTTGAAATGCAACTCTTGTCGAGGATTCAGAAAATGCACCAATGTATAAATCAATGCCGCAAGTTGAGCCACAACCGTTGCAAGAGCAGCACCACGGATTCCCCAATCAAACACAAAAATAAACAAGGGGTCAAGCACGCAATTTATAAATACGGTCATCAGTGTTGTCAGCATCGCCTTTCGAGGCGCTCCCGTTGATCGCATAGCACTATTCAAACCCAAATACAAATGTGTTACGAGATTACCTATCAGCAACACAAACATGTAATCGTAGGCATAAGGAAGCGTTTCGGAACTTGCACCGAAGAACAACAAAATCGGTTCTAAAAAAAGTAATCCGAACAGCATAAACAGCGTACCAAGCAGCAAATTGAGGGAAACAATATTACCTAAAACACGCTCGGCACTCTCTACATCGTGCTGTCCCATTTTTATAGAAAGCAAGGTGGCGCCTCCAGCACCAATCAAAGAGCCAAAAGCAGCCGACAAATTCATCAGGGGAAAAGTGATAGCCAATCCCGATATAGCAAGAGCCCCCACTCCGTGTCCGATAAAAATGCTATCGACAATATTGTAGAGGGACGAAGCCAACATCGCCACTATGGCAGGAAGCGAATACTCCCACAACAATTTTCGAACGTTTGCCGTACCTAAAGCATGAAGGTCAGCCATTTTTACATAATTTCTAACGAAAGGTTCTGTTTTAAATCTTTCAACGAAGCATTATTTTTACACATCAGATTCCACCTATCTTCAGGCGTAAATGCAACATTTTCAGAAATTTCATCAGAAACAACAATATCAAACTCCAGAAAGTCGTTGTTTAACTTTTCTGCCATAAATTGTTTAATTGCAGGCAAAATTTCCCGTACATCCTTTTGTTGTCCCGGATTTGCCAGCTGCAATTTGAAATGCGTTTCCGATATACGTTGAGGCACAAAATTCATCAACGTATTTGTTAGCTTTGCATTTTTTTCGACCGAAGTAGCAAAAGTTATCCAACATTTTTGAAATTGTTCATCGCTAAACGAGGTATTCCGCTGCCCATTCTGCAACGGCACTACTTCTTTCGGTTCCGTCGCAGATGGCGTCGTTTGTTTCGTATTGGCAACAGATGGTCCCGATATTGAAACTGTTCCCGTAGCAAAAGGTTGAGCGACTATCGGCTGTTTTTTTGTTGCTTCATTGACCGGCTCCGCTTGACGTGTTGCCGATGAAGGACGTTGCTCACCGACGGCGTTTTTCCCAACTACGGCTTCGACAGGAGCGAGTTCAACGTTTTTTTTTTCGTCTATCGGTTTTTCTTGTTTGGTCAGTTGGCAAAGGCGCATCAAAAGAATCTCCACAAGCAAACGTTTATTTTTACTTTGCTTGAAATTCAAATCGCATTCGTTCACCAAAAGCAATCCTTGATAAAGGAATCTCACTTGTGCCAACTTCGATTGCTCAACATAGCGTTTTTGCACTTCCGAAGATACTTCCATCAGACGTACCGTACAATCGTCGGTTGCCGTGAGCAAATTACGGAAATGCATAGCCAATCCTTGTACAAAATTCTGTGCGTCAAATCCTTTATTCAGTATTTCGTCAAACACAAGTAACGAGTTTGCCACATCATTTTTCAGAAACAACGTTATCAACTTGAAATAATATTCATAGTCGAGTACATTTAAGTTATTGACAACGGCTTGATAGGTAATTGTCGTACCGCAAAAACTTACCACTTGGTCGAATATCGATAAGGCATCGCGCATTCCTCCATCGGCTTTTTGGGCAATCACTCCCAATGCTTCCGCTTCGGCATTGATGCCCTCTTGCTGTGCCACATACTGCAAATGTTCCACCATATCGGGCACGGTAATACGATTAAAATCGTAAATCTGACAACGCGAGAGAATAGTCGGAATCACACGATGTTTCTCCGTTGTTGCCAATATAAAAATGGCATGAGCGGGCGGCTCTTCCAACGTCTTCAAAAAAGCATTGAACGCTGCCGACGAAAGCATGTGAACCTCGTCAATAATGTACACGCTGTAACGCCCCACTTGCGGCGGAATACGTACTTTTTCTATCAAACTGCGAATTTCCTCCACCGAATTGTTCGATGCCGCATCCAATTCATGAATATTAAACGAGCGTTGTTCGTTAAAACCTCGACACGAATCGCATTCGTTGCACGCTTCACCCGACTCGGTAGGATGGAAGCAATTGATTGTTTTGGCAAAAATTCGTGCACAAGTGGTTTTACCCACTCCCCGCGGACCACAAAACAAATAAGCATGTGCCAAATGATTTGTAGCAATGGCATTTTTCAAAGTGGTAGTCAACACCGATTGCCCCACAACCGATCGAAACGTTGCAGGGCGATATTTTCGTGCCGAAACAATATAATTTTCCATAAGCATTTGTTTAATCTGCAAAGATACAACAAAATCACTGATTTTTTCCCACATGCCAATTTCACAAAAAAGGATTATCTTTGTATGATTTTATTCAGATTGATATGCAAAACGCTCTAAATCATCTTTTTTCGAAAATAAAAAACAAGAAAGTACTTATCAGCCTGATTATTTTATTGGCGTTTTTTGTTTATATGTTGTTTTTTGACACGTTCAATATCATCGACAGAGTGAAGAACACTCAAAAAATACATCAACTCGAAAAAGAGATAGAGTATTACAACGACCTTATTGAAAACGACAAACAGCGCATTCACGAGTTGCAATCCGACGACCGCAACCTTGAGAAGTTCGCCCGTGAGCAATTTCTAATGAAAAAAGAGAACGAAGATATTTTTATTATTGACGAAGAATGAAAAAACTTTTAATTACATCTGTATTTTTCATCGGTTACCTTGCCATTATTTTCGGAGCGGTTGCCTGCCTTGCCGAGAGAATGTATGCATTCTATGTTTTTACTTCCGGTGTTGTTTTGTTGTGTATTTACCGCATTTGTACGCTTACGTCGGGCAACTATCGAATAAAAAGACTCAATGCCATGGAAGCGTTCAGCACCGTGCTTTTTGTTATTTCTTGTGTGCTGATGTATATGCAACTCTCGGGTTGGATACTAACGTTACTCATAGCCGTCATCATTGATTTAATCGTAAGTTTCAGATATCCAAACGAAAACAAATAGTTTTTTTTTAAGTTTTATAAACATTTCTCTTTCATAAAATATACTACATTTGCAAATCTTTAAACGATATGATGTTAGAACAATTTTTGATAATTACTTTTATTGTCGGTGTTGCAGTAATTCTGCTCGGCATTCGTATTTTTTTTACGAAAAAAGGATTTCCTAACATTCATATCGGAAGCAATAAGGCTATGCGTGATCGAGGTATCGGATGTTATGCTTCGCAGGATAGAGAAGCTCAAAAGAAACAATAATAACTAACAATAATCAATATTATAATGAGAAAAATTACACTATTTTCGACGACATTATTGCTGGCAATACTTTTTGCAGCATGCGACAAAAAACAAACAGTACAAAACGAGGTTTTAGCCGTACCCGAATGTACGACACCCGAGAGCAAACTTCCTATCGCTTTTGTCAATTTAGACACCATTTTGTCCAATTATACCGTAGCAAAAGAGGCTAACGAACAATTGATAAAAAAACAGGAAGAAGTTCGTTTGAACATTAACGAAAAGGCTCAAAAATGGCAAGCTGAAGTTGCAGAATTTAACCGCAAACTTGAAAACAACGCATTCTTAAGTCGTGAACGCGCAGAGCAGGAAGCTCAACGTTTGCAAAAGAAAGAGAGCGACTTACAAGCGTTGGAGCAAAAACTTACACAAGAATTGATGGACGAAACTCAAAAGATAAATGCCCAATTGCGTGAAGACATCAACAACGCTATCAGAACATTCAATAGCGACGGGCGTTATCATCTGATTCTTACCACAAGTGCTATGCAAGAAAATGTTTTGTTTTCGGTTGACGGATACGATATATCGAACAGCATACTTGAATTGCTAAATAATAAAGAAAAATAATTTTCTCACACTTCATTTGTTTTCAACAAACAGCGTTTCATCAATTGATGAAACGCTGTTTGCCTTTTATAAGATTACAGAAACTAAATCTTATTTAACTTTCAGAGCCTGCTCAATATCTGCTATAATGTCATCAGCATTTTCAAGCCCTACCGAAAAGCGTATCAAATCGGGCTGAACACCAGCTTCGAGCAGTTGTTCATCGGAGAGTTGGCGATGTGTATGACTTGCAGGATGCAATACACAAGTACGAGCATCAGCCACATGCGTTACAATAGCTGCTAATTTTAAATTGTCCATAAATCGTATAGCCACATCGCGACCACCTTTCAATCCAAAGGTTACTACCCCACACGACTGTCCAGCAGTAAATTGCTTTTGTGCCAATTCGTAGTAACGACTCGACTTCAATCCACTATAATTGACCCAAGCCACCTGCGGATTTTTTTCGAGATACTCCGCTACACGCAAAGCATTTTCGCAATGCCGAGGCACACGCAAATGCAATGTTTCCAACCCAAGATTCAAAAGAAATGCATTTTGAGGCGATTGTATAGCGCCCAAATCACGCATCAATTGCACCGTAGCCTTTGTAATATAAGCTCCTTTGCCAAAGGATTTTGTATATGACAAACCATGATAAGACGGGTCGGGTTGGGTTAACCCATTGAAACGTTCGGCATAAGCTTCCCACTCAAAATTTCCGCTATCGACAATACAACCGCCCACACTCGTAGCATGTCCATCCATGTATTTCGTAGTGGAATGCGTTACAATATCGGCACCAAAATCTATCGGACGACAATTGATTGGTGTTGGGAACGTATTATCTACAATCAACGGAACTCCGTGAGCATGTGCTACACGAGCAAACTTTTCGATGTCGAGCACACTCAACACCGGATTGGCAATAACCTCGCCAAACAGGGCTTTCGTATTCGGGCGAAACGCTTTTGCGATTTCATCTTCCGAAGCATCGGCATCAACAAAAGTAACATCAATGCCAAGTTTTTTAAACGTCACGGCAAACAAGTTGTATGTACCTCCATAAATAGAAGCAGCACTCACAAAATGATCACCTGCTTCACAAATATTAAAAATCGCATAAAACGAAGCTGCCTGCCCCGACGAAGTAAGCATACCCGCAACACCACCCTCCAACTCTGTGATTTTTGCTGCTACAGCATCGTTAGTAGGATTTTGCAAGCGGGTATAAAAATAGCCCGAAGCCTTTAAATCGAACAAATCAGCCATCTGTTCACTCGTATCGTACTTAAACGTAGTACTTTGATAAATGGGTAAAACACGAGGCTCTCCTTTTTTAGGCTGCCAACCGCTTTGCACGCAAATAGTTTCTTTATTTTTCATATTTATTGTTATATTGAATTTTGAGTACAAAAATAGATATATTATCACGAATCATCGCCTAGAATTTTATATAAAATTAGCATCTCTCAATACTTATTGGCACGCATTTTGCATATTTCAAGATAGCTTTATTTTAATATGAAAATTGTTTTGGTTAAAAAGTTTTTTGAAACAAGCCGGCTGTGAAGTTAGCTTGTTTTTTTATTTTTGCACAAAACAAAAAGAGATGGAAAACATACTAACCAATCATCGTTCGATACGAAAATATACAAGCGAAAGGATAGCCTCTTCGCTAATAGAAGAACTCATAAAAGCCGCCACATGTGCTTCCACAACGGGTAATATGCAATTGTACAGCATCATAGCTACCGAGGAGGAGAAAACAAAAAAGCAACTTGCGCCTTGTCATTTCAATCAACCGATGATAACGGAAGCCCCACTTGTGCTCACCTTTTGTGCCGACTACAACCGTTTTTGCAAATGGTGTGAGCAACGCAATGCCACTCCAGGCTACGACAATTTTCATTCGTTTCTGACCGCGACAATCGACACGCTGCTTGTCGCCCAAAATTTTTGTATTGCAGCCGAAAGCAGAGGTTTAGGCATTTGCTATTTAGGCACAACCACCTACAATGCCGAACAAATTATAGATATACTCGAATTACCCAAATTCGTCGTTCCTATTACAACCATAACGGTAGGATACCCCGAAATAATACCTCCCAAATCAGATCGTTTACCTGTTGATGCCATTCTTCACCATGAGGTTTATCACGATTACAATAAAGCCGATATTGACAAATACTATGCTTACAAGGAATCGTTAGAAGAGAACAAAAAGTTTGTATTAGAAAACAAGAAAGATTCTCTTGCTCAAATATTTACAGACATTCGATACACAAAAAAAGATAACGAAGCTATTACCGAGATGTTACTCAAAACGCTCCAAAAGCAAGGATTTAAATTCAGTTTTTAACAGAATTTTTACGTTTTTAGAACGCTTCGGAAGCCGTAAAATAGAAATTCCAATTATCCTTAAAATTTCGCCAATTGCCATAATTGGTACGCGCCACATCAAAACGGAGATTTACCTTTGCTTTGTTGAAACGCAATCGCAATCCAACTCCATAAGCGCATTTAGGCATAACAAAACGCCAATCACTCCAATTATAAACATCGCCAATGCTTCCAAAAACAGCGGCTTTCAGTCGCCAATAGATAGGCATCCGGAACTCGGCTTGCAAAGCCAATGCCACATCATCGCGCCAATATCCACGCCTAAACCCTCGCATCAAATCACAACCTCCAAATGTAGGTAACAGCTGAAAAGGAGTCGATTTTCCACCCCAAAGCATATCGGCTGAAGCCTGCCACGCAAAAATAAATTCCCCACGAATCGGAACAAAATGACGAAATTCGGCAGTCAATCTACCCATCCGCGCCACACTACCGAGATAGGGTTCCGAATAACTCAGCAAAGCCTTAAAAAACATTCCTTGTCGAGGATAAAACAGATTGTCGCGCGAATCGTAACTCACTACTGCACCTATACTCCATGCAAAATAGGGAGAAATTCCCGCCACACCTAACGAGTCAACCATAGGAGTTTGTCTCATTTTTTCGTACCGCACCGACAATGCCGCACCGACGCTCCAATGTTTACTAAAAAAGTATTGCGGTTGAATATTCATCGAAAAGACATCTGAAAAATAAGGGACTGCCTTCTCGGTGTCCAAGGTACGATTACCTATGCCATAAAAAACATCCGTTTTGTGTTTATACGATACATTTGCATAAAGATACCATCGACCAAAATAGATTTTCGGATAAATATCCACCGAAAAATGGTTCAACAATGAATAACTAAATCCATACGAAAGACTACTCACTTTTCGAATATCGGTAAATGCAAAATAGTTTGCTCCTGCCACTCCAAACGCCCAATTCGCCTCCGGCGAATATTCCACAGTTGGAACAACATAAAACGTATGTTTCTGCCTTGGAAGTGTATCCAAAGTTGCAGCTGATTTGTCTTTGGCAAATGCAGTCAAAGACAAGCAAAGTAACAGAAAAACAAGTAAATCTTTCAACCTAAAAAAAATAAAAACCTCCCCTTCATCAACGGATTAAAGGAAAGGTCTGCGCTTATTGTTACAAATAAAAATTATACCGTCATTATTTCCTTTTCTTTTTCGACCAACATGGCTTCTATTTTGGAAATAAATCTATCGTGTAATTTTTGCACTTCGTTTTCACCATCTTTTTCCAAATCCTCCGGCATACCGTTTTTCAATTCTTTTTTCAAAGAATCAATAGCATCTCGACGTGCCGTACGCACACCGATTTTTGCCTCTTCGCCTGCTTGATTTGCATTTTTTACCAATGCTCGGCGACGTTCTTCCGTTACAGGCGGCATACACAAACGTATCGATTCTCCATTATTTGCAGGCGTAATTCCCACCGAAGAATCCAGAATTGCTTTTTCTATCACGCTCAACATGGATTTTTCCCAAGGTTGAATTAGAATCGTTTTTGCATCAGGAGTAGTTACCGTAGCCACACTCGACAGCGGAGACATTGCTCCATAATAATCGACCCGAACACCATCTAAAATTCGAACATTTGCTTTTCCGGCACGAATATGTGCCAAGGCTTCGTCCAAAAAATGAATGGAGTTGGTCATACTCTCCTCCGCCATATCCAAATACAATTTTACAGTTTCATCCATATTTTCTATCTTTTTGTTTCTACAAATGTATAAATTTCATCAATTATGCACCAATGTTCCAATAGCTTCTCCATTTAACACCCGACGTAAATTCCCCACCGTATCCATATCGAACACAATAATCGGAAGATTATTCTCTTTGCACATGGTTGTAGCTGTCAGGTCCATCACTTTCAAACCTTTATTATAGATTTCATCAAAAGTAATTTCGGCAAATTTCGTAGCCGAAGCATCTTTTTCTGGGTCTGCAGTATAAATTCCATCAACACGGGTTCCTTTCAGCATAACGTCCGCTTCAATCTCAATAGCACGCAACGAAGCTCCTGTATCTGTTGTAAAAAATGGGTTGCCTGTCCCTGCCGAAAATATCACCACATAACCATTCTCCAAAAGTTCCACAGCCTTATCACGACTAAAAAATTCTCCTATCGGTTCCATCCGAACTGCAGTCAGCACACGGTTTTTTATTCCAACGCTACTCAATGCGGAACTTAAAGCCAAACTATTGATAACCGTTGCCAACATACCCATTTGGTCGCCTTTAATTCTATCGAAGCCTTTATTTGCACCGCTCAATCCACGAAATATATTCCCTCCCCCAATTACAATACCGATTTGAACACCTGCCTTTGCCATTTCGGCTATTTGCATTGCATAGTCGGATAAGCGTTGTTCGTCTATTCCGTATTTTTTTTCTCCCATCAGCGATTCTCCGCTGAGTTTCAGTAAAATTCTTTTATACATATCTTTTTAAACTTTTTTTGCCCAAGTATCTTTCAACGAAACAGTACGATTGAACACCAAGTGGTTAGGAGTAGAATCCTGATCGACAGTAAAATAACCCACTTTTAGAAATTGAAAATGTGCTAAAGGTTTTGCATCTTTCAACCATGCCTCAACTTTGCAATCGTTAAGCACTTTTAAAGAATCCGGATTTAACAAAGTTCGGAAATCTTCTTCGCTCGACGAGGGGTCTTCTACCGAAAATAGGCGATCATAAAGTCTGACTTCAGCATTAACTGCACTATCTACTTCCACCCAATTTATCGTACTCTTCACTTTTCGATTGCCACCTTCGGTTCCGCTTTTGGTATTTACATCGTATGTGCAATAAACTTCAACTATATTTCCATATTCATCTTTCTTGCAACCCGTAGCTTGTACAATATAAGCACTCTTTAAACGCACTTCGCGCCCCATTGGCGACAAACGGAAGAAATCCTTTGGTGCATTTTCCATAAAATCGGCACGTTCGATATACAATTCTCTTCCGAAAATCATTTCTCGTGTGCCGAGTTCTTCATTTTCAGGGTTATTTTCAGAAACCAAAATTTCTTTTTTCCCTTCTTCATAATTCGTAATAATCAACTTAATGGGGTCAAGAATGGCACACACGCGAGCAGCTTTTGGCTTCAAATCCTCACGAATAGAATGCTCCAAAAGCGACACATCAATCGTACCTTCTACTTTCGTATAACCAATTTTGTCGATAAAACTGCGAATAGATTCCGGAGTATAACCTCTACGACGAAGTCCACAAATGGTCGGCATACGAGGGTCGTCCCATCCTGCAACCAAACCTTCTTGCACCAATTGCAACATTTTTCGCTTGCTCATTACTGTATAATTCAAGTTCAAGCGATTAAATTCTCTCTGCTTCGGACGATAATCCGCACCTGCAAACTGATCCAAATACCAATCGTAAAGAGGCCTATGCACCTCAAACTCAAGCGTACAAATAGAATGCGTAACTCCCTCAAAATAATCACTTTGACCATGTGCAAAATCATACATCGGATATACTTTCCATTGCGTACCCGTACGATGATGAGGATGTGTTGTGATTATACGATACATAATAGGGTCGCGAAAATGCATATTGCTATGTCCCATATCGATTTTTGCACGCAACACCATCTTCCCATCAGGAATCAATCCTTTACTCATTTGCTCAAAAAGTTCCAGATTCTCTTCTATCGGACGATTGCGATAGGGGCTTTCGATTCCTGCCTGAGTAGGAGTTCCTTTTTGTTGGGCGATGACCTCGGCCGACTGCTCGTCAACATACGCCTTGCCTTCCTTTATGAAACGAATAGCCAAATCGTGCAGTTGTTGAAAATAGTCTGAAGCATAAAACAATTTATGCCAATGAAAACCAAGCCATTGGATATCTTCCTGAATAGAATCGACGTATTCTACATCTTCTTTCACGGGATTTGTATCATCAAAACGCAAATTGCAAACGCCATTGTATTTTTCTGCAATACCGAAATCCATACAAATGGCTTTGGCATGTCCTATATGCAAATAACCGTTAGGCTCCGGCGGAAAACGCGTTTGAATACGCCCTCCGTTCAAACCCTCTTTCAAATCATTTTCAACTATCTGCTCTATAAAGTTCAGACTTTTTTTAGGTTCTGTATTTTCACAACAATTTTCTTTCATTTTTCTATTCTGTTTACTTATCTAAACTCTCGTAAATCGAATTCTTACTTCTAAATTCAGGTACAATTTCTTTCATTTTAGCCACTATCGAGAAATCATTAAACGATCGACTCAATTCTATCAACTCATCAATTTCCTTTGAGACCTCATCATAATCGTACTCCTGAACATTCGCAATCATAATCTTCTCATGAGAAGTTTCCTTTGTTATTTCTTTCACATTCAGCAACTCCTCGTACAATTTCTCACCCGGGCGCAATCCCGTATATTCAACCTTAATGTCAACATTTGGAGTATATCCGGCTAAACGTATCATTTTTTTTGCCAAATCGTCTATTTTCACCGGAGTTCCCATATCGAAAATAAATATCTCGCCACCTTTACCGAGCGTACTTGCCTCCAAAACCAAATTACACGCTTCAGGGATCGTCATAAAATAGCGAATGATATCGGGGTGCGTTACCTTTACTGGTCCTCCATTTTCTATTTGACGTTTAAAAATCGGTATTACCGAACCATTTGATCCGAGTACATTGCCAAATCGTGTTGTGATAAAATTGGTTGTTGCCCTACCCTCTTTCTGCAATTTTTTGAAATAGGATTGCACATAAATTTCCGCAACGCGTTTTGACGCTCCCATCACATTCGCCGGATTTACAGCTTTATCCGTCGAAATCATTACAAACTTCGACACATTGTACTTCACAGCCAAATCTGCCATATTTTTAGTTCCAAGCACATTGGTTTGTATGGCCTCCACCGGATTATCTTCCAACATTGGGACATGTTTATAGGCTGCTGCATGATAAATAATATCAGGGCGATATGTTTTCATTACGTAATCCATTCTCTCTAAATTACGTACATCTGCCAAAAAAGGGACAAAGTGAATATCCTCAAACGACTGACGTATTTCGTTTTTTATATCGAACAACGCCGTTTCTGATTGGTCGAGTACAATTATCAATTTCGGTGAAAAATGAGCTACCTGACGTACTATCTCGCTACCTATCGACCCTGCCGAACCCGTTATCAAGATGGTTTTGTCTTTCAATTGAGCAGAAATTTCCTGCTTATCAATTTTAATCTCTTTACGTTCCAACAAATCTTCTATCTGAATGTTTTTTATGGACTTAACATCGACACTCGCACCTTGATTGTATTCCGTCAAAATAGAGGTTGTTAGCACTTGTACTCCATGCTCCAACAAAAACTCCAAACGTTCTGCCACTTTTGGTTCCTGCATCTTTAATGGAGAAACAATCACTGCTTTTACTTTTTTATGCAACAATGCCGACTCCAATTTATCAAACGAATAAACTTTCACACCCATCAATTGCATGTGATTGCTTGCGTTTTCATCGATAAATCCCACCAAATTGTATTTACTTGGCGTCATCTTCAACGACTTGGCAATTGCGACTCCTGCCTGCTTTGCTCCATAAATCATTACGTTCTGATACGGACCTGACTCCAACTCCAAACGTTCAAAAAGTAATTTAACCACCAAACGTACCGAAAACAGCAATACAAAATTCAACAATGAAAAAAGCAGAATTTCCAGTGTTATGAACAACGGAGGAAAATTCGGGTTAAAATCGTTATAAATAACTGATATACCGTGTATGATAAATAAAGCAGCCATTGTAAATGCCACCGAAAGGAGCAATTTCAAAGCATCAATATAAGCCGAATAACGTAAAATACCCGAATAAGTATGAAAACATATAAAACTTATTATCTGTACCAACA
Organism: Paludibacteraceae bacterium; assembly: GCA_017456885.1. Lineage (GTDB taxonomy): Bacteria > Bacteroidota > Bacteroidia > Bacteroidales > Paludibacteraceae > RGIG9608. Next base: position 80,859 of record JAFTIM010000007.1, on the reverse strand, counting down.
ATACGATTAACAAATCAGGGAATAGGCCTATTGATTGGTATTGGAGCGAGAACAGATTCGTCAAATTCATTGCAAATGGTTTCAGGCACAGATAATAAACCAAAAAGAATGAAAACAAAGTAATAAACAAATCTATAATCAACACTCCCCATCGAGGAAGATACCTCCAACCTCTAATGCTATCGACAATACTATTTATTTTCCCTTTCATAATTTTAAATATATACCTTTTATAACTTGCAAAAATAGGAAAAGTTTCAAGATTACCGTTTTTTATACTATGGCATTTTTTCTATAAGCAAAAAGATAGTTCTATTATCAGAGAGTTCTCCTCTTACACAAATTGTTTTCAACAAAAAAAAGTATCAGAATTCTGATACTTTAAAACTGAATATCAAATCAATATTTTATTTTTTCACACGCATACTTGCAACGACAAAGTAGCCAATCAACAACAAATAAGCAAGTACGCCACAAACTGCGGCACCATCACATGCAGCCCATTGTGCCATATACAAATCAACATCAGCGAATTTAAGTGCTGCACTTACCACTCCCATCAATGCACCACCAGCTATCAATCCTGATGCGATAAGAGTACCTTTCTCCTGACGAGCGTGATTGAGTTCGGCATCTTTGGAACGCGACGACACAAACCAACTAATCAAACCGCCTATTACCAAAGGGGTATTTAATGGTAACGGAATAAACATACCGAGAGCAAAAGCCAACACCGGAACACCTAACAAATTGAGCAACAATGCCAAAACAGCTCCCACCCCATAGAGCAACCACGGAGCACCTTGTCCCATCATCAACGGTTCGATAACGGCAGCCATGGCATTAGCTTGTGGGGCTACCAACGCATTTTCGCCCGTAAATCCGTACGTTTTATTCAATATAATAATCACACCACCAACTGTCGCAGCCGAAACAAGAGTTCCCAGAAATTTCCATGTTTCTTGTTTTGCCGGTGTATTACCAATCCAATAACCTATTTTCAAATCGGTAACAAATCCACCTGCCATGGACAATGCTGTACAAACAACACCTCCGATAACCATTGCCGCTACCATACCGCTCGTACCCTTCAAGCCAACTGCCACCAAAATAACAGAAGCAATGATTAACGTCATCAATGTCATTCCCGATACAGGATTTGAGCCTACAATGGCAATTGCATTGGCCGCAACCGTTGTAAACAAGAATGCAATAACTGCCACAACGACAAATGCTATGAGCGATTGAAACAAATTGTGAATTACTCCCAAATAGAAAAACAAAAATGTAATCACAAGTGCAGAAACGATGGCAATAATGACAAATTTCATCGACAAATCGCGTTCGGTACGCGGAACAGCCTGCATAACGTTTTTCCCCTTATTGCTCAACTCTTTGCTTGCCAAACCGACAGCCCCTTTTATTACTCCCCACGATTTTACAATGCCAATCACCCCCGCCATGGCAATTGCACCGATACCGATATAACGAGCATAATGGGCAAAAATCCATTCAGGGTCCATCTGACTCAACATCACAGAGTCTTGCGTGGTCATTCCCAAAAGAGGAACAATAAACCACCATACAAACAGCGAACCTGCACAAATAATAACACTATATTTCAAACCAACGATATACCCGAGTCCAAGCACTGCTGCCGACGTATTGACAGAAAACAGCATTTTTGTTTTTTGAGCGATAGCCTCTCCCAATGGCATCATTCGCGAGGAAAGCGTTTCGCTCCATGCCCCAAACGTAGCGACTGCAAAATCGTACAATCCGCCTATGGTTGCTGCCCAAATAAGAGGTTTGGCCTGAGATCCTCCTTTTTCTCCAGAAACAAGCACTTGAGTTGTCGCGGTAGCCTCCGGAAACGGATATTTACCGTGCATATCGCTGACAAAATATTTCCGAAACGGGATTAAAAATAATATACCTAAAATACCGCCAAGCAACGAACTCAAAAAAACCTGCATAAAACTAACCGTGATTTCAGGATATTTTGCTTGTAAGATATAAAGTGCAGGTAATGTAAAAATCGCCCCTGCCACAATCACTCCCGAGCTCGCCCCGATTGATTGGATAATAACATTCTCTCCGAGTGCATTTTTACGACGCGTAGCACTCGAAAGCCCCACGGCAATGATAGCTATCGGGATTGCCGCCTCAAACACTTGACCGACTTTCAGTCCGAGATAAGCGGCTGCCGCCGAAAATAATATTGCCATAACAATACCGCATGTTACCGAATAAAAACTAACCTCCGGCACATTTCTATCCGACGGCAATACAGGACTGTATTTTTCACCCTCTTTCAACTCTCTGGTGGCATTTTCCGGTAATCCGTTTGTTTTTTTCTCGTCTGCCATCGCCTTATTTTTTTGTAGGAATATTAACTAATGTTGCAGTCAGGAATTTCCAAAATTTTTCCACACTTGCTATATTAACCTTCTCATTCGGAGTATGAGGATGACGAATGGTCGGGCCAAATGAAATCATATCCATATTAGGCACTTTCGGACCTATGATGCCGCATTCCAACCCTGCATGAACAACCTTCACAGCAGGTTTTTCGCCAAACTCTTTTTCATAAACATTTTGCATTGTATGTAAAATAGCCGAATTCATATTCGGATTCCAACCTGAGTAACTACCCGAAAATTCAACTTTAGCACCTGCCAATGCAAATACGCTTTCTATCATCGAAGCCAACTCATCTTTCTTACTATCGACCGAACTACGCAACAAACATGCAACCTCAACCGAATTGTGCGAAGACTTGACAATAGAGAGATTGGTAGAGGTTTCTACCGTATCGGGAATTTCGGGAATAAAACGGAACACCCCGTTCGGACACGCTGTAACGGCATTCACCAAATCGTCTTGCACCTCTTCCGGTATCAAGCCCGACGGCAATTCCACTTCGCTTATCGTAAAAACAATCTCATTTTCTATCGTACGATATTCTTCATTAAACAAATCCTCATACTCTTGTACCAAGATTTCAAGTTCGTCGTACGTATCGGCAGGTATCGTAAGCACGGCACAAGCCTCACGAGGTATAGCGTTTCGCATATTTCCTCCTTCTACACTCGAAAGACGTGCTTCATACAACATGATAGCCTCTTTCAAAAAACGGAACAACAACTTATTGGCATTGGCACGCCCTTCGTTGATTTCCAACCCCGAATGACCGCCACGCAATCCCGACAAGCAAACCTTAACTGCCACATCGCCTTCGGGAACAGACACTTCCTTGTATCGGAACGTCATCGTAGCATCAACACCACCGGCACATCCGACGTACAACTCACCTTCGTCCTCCGAATCCATATTCAAAAGTATATCGCCACTTAAGAAATTATCAGTTAAACCATTTGCCCCTATCATACCGGTTTCTTCATCTACCGTAAAAAACGCCTCAATAGGTCCGTGCTGCAAATCTTGCGACTCCAACACTGCCAAAGCCGCTGCCAAACCGATACCATTATCTGCGCCAAGGGTCGTACCCGAAGCACGAACCCACTCCCCATCAACCACAGGTTTCAAGGCATCTTTTTGAAAATCATGCTCTGTTGTACCATCTTTTTGAGGTACCATATCCATGTGTGCCTGCAAGACAACGGTCTGTCTGTCCTCAAAACCATGTGTGGCAGGTTTTTTAATCAAAATATTTCCTACTTTGTCGGTTTCTACTTGAAGTTGATGCTGTTTGGCAAAAGATTTCAAGAACTCAGACATTTCAGTCAAGTATCCGGAGGGATGAGGTATTTGCGTCAATTTGTAAAAATTACCCCACAACGATGTTGGTTGTAATGTTTCGATACTCATAATTTTAATATATTAAACAAATGTAGGGCAAAAATAGTAATTTTTGACAAAATACTTTTCTGCTACTATTCCTAACAGCCATTAGACGCCGTTTTTTATCACAAATTCTTATCTTTGCGAAGAATTTTTAACAGATGAACATCGCAATCGTAAAATATAACGCAGGGAATGTATGTTCCATTACCAATGCACTAAATCGGCTCGGTATAGAGCCTGTCATAACCGACAATGCGGAGTATCTATCAACCGCCGATAAAATAATATTCCCCGGTGTCGGCGAAGCTTCGTCGGCTATGCAATACCTCAAAGCGCATCACTTGGACAATTTAATCAGAGACCTCAAACAGCCGCTTTTGGGAATTTGTTTGGGAATGCAACTTTTGTGTCGTTTTTCGGAAGAAAATAATACCGATTGTTTGGGGATATTCGATTTAAACGTCAAAAAATTTTCTTCTCCGCTGAAAATTCCTCAAATAGGGTGGAACTCCATAGACAACCTCTCGTCCGAACTATTTAAAGGCATCGAAAACGATGAATATGTCTATTTTGTACACAGTTATTATGCCGAAATCGGTAAAAATACGATTGCGACAACCGATTATGGCATCACCTATAGTTCTGCGCTACATAAAAATAACTTTTATGCCACTCAATTTCACCCCGAAAAATCGGGCATCGTAGGAGCTAAAATCATTGAAAATTTCATCAATCTGTAAAATGCTTACCAAACGAATCATTCCCTGTTTAGATGTAAAAGACGGCAAAACGGTCAAAGGTATCAATTTTGAGAACATCAAAGACGTAGGCGACCCTGTCGAATTAGGGAAATTTTACGCAGAAGTTGGTGCCGACGAGTTGGTATTTCTTGATATTACCGCCACTCACGAAAAACGGAAAACTCTTTCGTCGCTGGTCAAAAAAATTGCAAAAAACATCAACATTCCTTTTACGGTAGGAGGTGGTATTTCCTCTGTCGAAGATGTTTCACTATTACTACAATGCGGTGCCGACAAAATATCAATCAACTCGGCAGCCGTACGCAACCCGCAACTGATAACCGAGCTTGCCAATCGTTTCGGTTCACAATGTATTGTGCTTGCCATTGACACAAAATTTTACGAGGGCGATTGGTACGTCTATCTCAATGGCGGACAAATAAAAACAGACATAAAAGCCTACGATTGGGCAAAAGAAGCAACCTCCAGAGGTGCAGGCGAGATTCTTCTAACCTCGATGAACAACGATGGCACGAAACAAGGATTTGCCATCGATATTACGCGGAAAATATCCGAGAACGTATCCATTCCCGTCATTGCGAGCGGTGGTGCCGGCACAATGGAACATTTTTCAGAGGTTTTTATTCAAGGGAAGGCCGATGCTGCACTTGCTGCAAGCATCTTTCATTACAAAGAAATAGGAATCCCCCAACTTAAGAGATTCCTATTGCAACACAATATTCCTATACGCATATAGTACAGTTGCACTCAAATTCTTTCCAAGACAATTTTTACCAATTCTTCTATTGAACCTTTGTATTCCGTATTCATATTTTTATGGACACGACCGGCTATAATTGCACAAACGGTCATTGCCTTGTGTCCAAGAGCCTTGCCCAATCCTGCCAATGCAGAACTTTCCATCTCGAAATTCGTTATCATTTCGTTCCCGTAACGGAAGGAGCGTATCTTTTCATTTAACTCCATATCTTTCGGTTTCAAACGCACATAACGCCCCTGCGGACCATAAAAACCCGGAGCCGAAATGGTAACACCCTTTACCATATCATACCCGATACGTGCAACCAATTCTTCATCGGCACTAACCACATAAGGTTTTGCCAAACGTGCCATCCATTGCGTATGACGACAAAATGCATTTTCAAAATCCATGTCAAACAACGTTTCGGGAACATCATAGTAATTCAACAAACCATCGAAGCCTATCGAACGTTGAGCGACAACGTAACTGCCGATAGGGCATATCTCTTGTAATCCGCCCGAAGTTCCTATTCGCACCAAATCCAATGATTTCAATTCTGTTTTTTCAGTTCTATTTACCAAATCGACATTCACAAGTGCATCTAACTCTGTAAGGACGATATCTATATTATCCGTACCGATACCATGCGAAACACAGGTAATACGCTTCCCCTTATAGGTACCTGTAATAGTATGAAACTCACGATTTTGAACCTCACACTCCTGACTATCGAAATGCGATGCCACCATGGTAACCCGGGCAGGGTCGCCTACCAATATCACCTTACCGGCAAGTTGCTCCGGCTTTAAATGCAAGTGGAAAATACTGCCATCTTTATTAACAATAAGTTCCGATTCTGAAATTCTTCTCATATCATTCTTTTTTTTCTAAATGAAAAAGGCAATACTTCAAGTACTGCCTTTCTATTCATTTGAAGTATTTAATATATCTTCTCGTTTACTTAATTTTAAAGGTACAATCATCACTCTTTCCTTTGGTAGCTTGCGGTGCATATACTGTTAAAACGGCTTGTTCACCCACTCTATCGGAGTAACAATAAACTTTTCCATTGGCAACTCCGAACAATTCCGGATTCGACGAAGAGAATGTTACTGTCTTGTTAGATGCATAAGTCGGTACATATACTATCAGTTTATACACATCTTCGCTTGTGTTTCCATACATTTTGTGCGAACCTGTTGCCCAGACTATACGTTCCAACCCAGCTTCCACCACTTTCCAATCGTATTCTATGGTAAGTTCTTCGTTGTGGTTTTGTTTCATACGACCATATATCTTGCCATTCCCTTCTGATTTGGCTATAATTGTATCGCCTTTTATCTCAAATACACTCGGATTATCTGTTGTCCACGACATTTCTGTAAACGACGCATCAAGTGGTTCGAGCGTTGCATTCATTACAGCAACATCGTTCAAAAACAATGTATCTAAATTAGTGATACTTCCTGTAACAACATTTCCATCTGAACCAAGAGAATCATTACCATTGATATCTTTTAGCGGACCTATCTTGCTATAACCTTTAAACGAATTAGCTATAGCCTCTATCGATATGCTTGTAACTTGTATGGTATCTACATAAACTTTCAAAGTAGCTGTTTTAAGGTCATCATTCTCCTCCGAGCCGATTTGAGCATAAACCTCTGCCACGCCTTTCCCCACACCGGTCAATACACCATCAGCCGATATGGTAACAACAGCAGAATCGCTCGTAGAATAATTCACAAACGACCATGTTGCCGATATAGGGTTTTGAATTACCGATGTTACTTTGGTGTTATTTACTCCGACAAAGACTCCGTCTGTACCTATTCCATACTTTGTACGAATAGCCTCGTCTTCAGGAACCCATCCAAAATCGATGCTTTCAATCGGGGCATTTATTAACTTTTGTTCTTTACAAGAGAATAACACAAACACCGATAACACCGCAATAGAAATTAAATAAGCCTTTTTCATTTTTTATAATTTTATTTAAACGAAGCAAAAGTAAAAAATAAATTTTAAAACGATACAAATCTTTATCAATATTTATATTTTTTTTGGCGGAATTATGATAATAAGCCTACTTTTGTAAAAAAAGATTTTATGCAACCTTTAGCCGATCGTTTACGTCCACAGAATATTGACGAGTATGTCGGTCAAGAACATCTTGTCGGTAAAAATGCAATTTTACGGAATATTATCGAAAGCAATAATCTCCATTCCTTTATTTTATGGGGACCTCCCGGGGTAGGCAAAACCACCTTGGCAAAAATAATAGCTCGCAGTCAAGATCGTCCGTTTTTTACCCTTAGTGCAGTTACGGCAGGAGTAAAAGATGTACGAGAAGTAATTGAAAAAGCCGAGAAAACTCAATTTTTCAACTCGTTATCACCGATTCTTTTCATCGATGAAATTCATCGATTTAACAAATCGCAGCAAGATTCTTTGTTAAATGCCATCGAAAAAGGGACTTTTATTCTGATAGGAGCTACCACCGAAAATCCTTCATTTGAAATAATAACTCCGCTATTATCAAGATGCCAAATATATGTCCTAAAACCGCTTGAAAAAGAGGATTTATTAAAACTTGCAACAAGAGCAATCGCAACCGACATCGAATTGAAAAAGAAGAATATCGCAATTGTCGAAAACGAAGCGCTATTACGATATTCAAGTGGCGATGCCCGCAAACTGCTCAACATATTGGAAATTATCTGCTCGGACGAGAGTCGTGATATACAGATTACCAACGAGCTTGTAACCAACCGCCTGCAACGCAATTTTTCCGACTACGATAAAAACGGAGAAATGCACTACGACATCATTTCCGCGTTCATCAAATCGATACGGGGAAGCGACCCTAACGCTGCCATCTATTGGCTTGCACGAATGATTGAAGGAGGCGAAGACCCCAAATTTATTGCTCGACGATTGGTTATATCCGCAGCAGAAGACATCGGATTAGCCAACCCGAATGCGCTGTTGATAGCAAACGCCTGCTTCGACGCATTACAAAAGATAGGTTGGCCCGAGGGACGAATCATTCTTGCCGAAGTAACCATTTATTTAGCGTCCTCCCAAAAAAGCAATTCGGCTTATTTGGCAATAGACAATGCAATTGATACGGTAAAGAAAACAGGCAACTTCCCTGTACCTCTACACTTACGGAATGCTCCTACAAAATTGATGCAAGATCTCGGTTACGGCAAGGACTACAAATATGCACACGACTATAAAAATCACTTTGTCAAGCAGAATTTTCTTCCCGAAGAATTAACCGACAAAACATTTTGGATACCGCAAGGAAGCCCTCAAGAAAAAAAATTAAGCGATTGGTTGAACTTTTTATGGAATGAAAACCCTAAAAAGTAAATGTTGCCCCATCGGCAGCCACATACGACTCTTTAAAAACCGATTGAGCCTCGGCAAGTAACTCTTTTGTTGTTTTGTAACGGCTGGAAAAATGCCCCAAAATCAATTTCCCGACATGGGCATCTCTCGCTATTTTTGCAGCCTGCAATGCCGTTGAATGGAATGTTTCTTTCGCTCGCAAAAGGTCTTTTTCCAAGAAAGTAGCTTCGTGATACAAGCAATCGGCATTTTCTATCAAAGGAATTATTTTTTCCAAACAAACCGTATCCGAACAATAGACATATTTACGCGATTTATCGGCAGGGAAGGTCAGTTTTGCATTTGGCACCACAACACCCCTTTCATCGACAAAATCTGCACCCGCCTTTATCGACTTCATGGCCGACACAGGTACTGAAAACGCATCTAACATTGCCCGATTCAGATGCAATTCTTTCTCTTTCTCTTGAAAAACAAATCCGCAAGTCGGAACCCTGTGCTTCAACGGCAATGTAGTTACGGTCAAGTTTTTATCTTGATAAATTGTTTCGTGGCGATAGGAAGAAAATTCATTAAAAACGACCTCAAAATCTCGGTCTTTACAAAAAAAATCTATTTGTGGTCGCAATATCGACTCCAATCCCGGAGGCGAAAAAATTTCGATATTATTATTTCGCCCCAGCATAGCAAAAGAAGATATCAATCCTATCAAGCCCAAACAATGGTCACCATGCAAATGCGAAATGAAAATTTGATGTAATCGTGAAGTTTTTCCGACATATTGCCACAAGCGAATTTGAGCCCCTTCGCCACAATCAATCATATAGTATTTTCCGGCAACTTCGAGCAACTGCGACGAATGGAACCTTTCTTTGTCAGGCAAGGCAGAGCCTGATCCCAATATTTTTAAGTATATAGGATTCAAAAATTCTTATTGCTTTTGACGTAATACCCAAGTGTCTTTAGGAAGAGTTCCCGACAAATCTTTGATAGCAAGTTTTGCCGACTCATATTCATCAAACGAAAGCAATATGACCCGATACATTCCTTGTTCGTTTATTACCAATGTAGGAGAGTATGCAGGGGTAAACTCTTGTTGACGTTTTTTGGCGTTGTCTTTATTTTTAAAACTTCCTACTACGACATGGTATTTCATTGTCATCAACTTTGTATTGGCTTCACCTTCCACAAGACTGATTTTTTCTTCGGCAACCCTAATTTTTGGTTCTTCTTGCACAACAGGTTGTATTTTTTCAGTTTCAATGCGGATTGTATCTCGCAACATAACCGTATCTCTCAACACCAAAGTATCATGTTTGATAATGTACACGGTATCCGTTTTCACAACAACCTTTTCTATCACACGAGGAGCCGGAACAGGGTAATAAGCACCCTTTTTCGATGCACATCCTACCGAAATCAATAAAGAAATTACAACAACTGAAACAATAGTAAACCTTTTCATATACAAATATTTAAAAACGGTGCAAAAATAGCCCTTTTCATTCTAAAAGACAACAAAAAAGGAAGATAAATCTTCCTCTTTTGCGGAAGCGGGGGGATTCGAACCCCCGGTACGGTTACCCGCACGTCAGTTTAGCAAACTGGTGGTTTCAGCCACTCACCCACACTTCCGTTCCTTAGTATAAACCTTTAAAAACGGTGCAAAAATAAACAAGTTTATGATATTCTCAAACAAAAAACAGGTTTTTATGAAAAAAATTAGTTTTAATTTTGTTCCCTTTAAAATATGTATCATAATGAAAAACAACAATTACAAACATCGTTCCAATAAAACATCTAAAACGAACGGAAAACGTAAAATAGCTTTCATAACAATTGCAGTTTTAGTACTCATTACCTTATTTATCGGTTACCAATTCTACACTTATTATTTACCCAATTTTAAAACCGAACCAGGGAAATCGGCCTATATCTACATTGACGAGGAAGCTACTTTCGACAAGATTGTGACCCAATTGCAAGAGAAAAAGCTCGTCAAAAACTGCAATTCTTTCAAACGCTGGGCTAAAATCAAAAAATATCCGCAAAACATAAAAACAGGGCGATACGAAGTAAAAGACAAAATGAGCAACAAAGATTTGATTGGCAACCTATCCCGAAAAATTCAGGCTCCTGTTAAATTAAAAATCAACAACATAAGAACAAAAGAGCAGCTATGCCAAAAACTGGGGAAACAACTCATGGCCGATTCAATTGATTTCATAACGATGCTTAACGATAACAACGTATTGTTGGAATACAACGTCAAAAAAGAAGAGGTGATTGTATTCTTCATACCAAATACCTACGAAGTTTATTGGGACATAAAACCTCATGATTTGTTAAAAAGAATGCACTTCGAGTTCAAAAGATTTTGGAACGAAAAACGCTTGTCGCAAGCCGATTCCATACATTTGTCTCCCATCGAGGTTATCACGCTTGCCTCTATCGTCGAAGAAGAGACTAACTTGGCCAAAGACAAACCCATCATTGCGGGGCTTTATCTAAACCGTTTGCGTATAAACATGCCTCTTCAGGCTTGTCCCACAGCAAAATATGCGGCAGGCGATTTCTCTTTGCGACGCATTTTATACGAACATACGCAAATAGATTCTCCGTACAACACATATAAAAACATTGGATTACCTCCGGGACCGATAAGAGCTCCATCGGTAGAGAGCATTGATGCCGTGCTCAACTACCAAAAGAGCAACTACTTGTATATGTGTGCAAAAGAGACTTTCAACGGAGAGCACAATTTTGCCTCCACCTACTCCGAACATGCCAGAAACGCCCGTAAATACCAAGCTGCTTTAAGTAAAAGGAAAAAATAAATTCCCGAAAAATTTGGAAATACGAAAAAAACATACTATCTTTGCACTCATAAACATCGCGGGATGGAGCAGTGGTAGCTCATCGGGCTCATAACCCGGGGGTCGTAGGTTCGAATCCTACTCCCGCAACAAAAGCAGAAGAGCCGAACAACATTCGGTTCTTTTTTTAATTTAAAATGCAACGTTATTTTCTCTATCTTGCCTATAACGGAGCGAATTACCATGGTTGGCAGAAGCAGCCAAACGGCGATTCCGTTCAAGCCACACTCATTCGAGCATTGAGTACCTTGCTAAAAACGGAAACAGCTGTTGTAGGAGCCGGACGTACAGATGCCGGCGTTCATGCGAAACTAATGGTTGCTCATTTCGATGCGGAAACAAACTGCGACGATTCCTTTATAAAAAAACTAAACGGTATTTTGCCTAACGACATCGTCGTTTTCAACATCCGGAAAACAATTCCGCAAGCTCATGCCCGCTTCGATGCTTTAAAGCGACAATACGAATACCATGTCTATACGGAGAAAAATCCCTTTCTTGAACAATTTGCTCATCGCATAATCCCGAATACCGACTTCGATGCAATGAATGCAGCAGCAAAGCATTTGTTAACGTATTCGGATTTCACAAGTTTCAGCAAACTGCATACCGATGTAAAAAACAATCTATGTACCATTACGCGTGCCGAATGGCAACAGCAAGGAGAGGAATGGGTTTTTACTATCGAAGCAAACCGTTTTTTGCGGAACATGGTTCGTGCCATTGTCGGCACATTGCTTGAGGTGGGACGCAAATCATTATCCGAAAAAGATTTTTGCGAAATAATCGAAAAGAAAAACCGTTGTGCAGCTTCGGCTTCGGCTCCTGCAAAAGGCTTGTTTCTTACAAACGTTGTTTACCCCGAACATTTATTTATTTAAGCCATGCTAAAAAATATTTTCAATCCCTACACCATCACGGTTTTGATGCTGATTTGTTCTAATGTATTCATGACTTTTGCGTGGTACGGACACTTACGCAATATGACCAACAAATCGTGGTGGATAGCGGCTCTTGTAAGTTGGGGAATCGCCCTGCTCGAATACCTGATAATGGTACCTGCCAATCGTATCGGATTTACAGTTTACACGTTACCTCAACTCAAAATCATTCAAGAAGTCATCACTTTGTCCGTATTCATTCCGTTCTCCATTTTTTTCATGCATCAACCTTTTAAGTGGGATTACGTTTGGGCAATGATTTGTCTGCTCGGAGCCGTTTATTTTATGTTCAGAAACTGACACAACAGATAGATTTTAGTATATTTGTATTCATGTTTCAATTTTAATCTTTAATAATTATGAAAAATCAATTTGTTTGGATGGGAGCTCTCATCAGTTTGGGAATTATCGTGCTTGGAGTTTGCTTAAATTCAGGTATCAAGGCATTTGTGCAAAAAGACCGTGTTGTATCGGTCAAAGGTCTTTGCGAAAAAGAGGTAAAAGCCGATCATGTGATATGGCCTATACAATTTGAAGAAAAAGGCGACAAACTCAACGTATTGTTACAAGCTGTAACCGTTAAAAATCAAGAAGTTGTCGATTATCTCATCTCGAAAGGCATCGACAAAGACGAAATATCCATCTCTTCGCCAAATGTATACGACGGCATTACCGACCGATATTCTTACAACCCGACCGTAAGATATACGGTAACTTCCGTAATCACTGTGTCATCTAACAAAATAGACCTTGTATGCGAGCTTATGCTCAAACAACTCGATCTGCTTAACAAAGGTATCACCATTGTAAACAACTATTATTCGCAACCCAGTTTTACGTTTAACGGGTTGAATGACATCAAGCCCGAAATGATTGAAACTGCCACAAAAAACGCAAGAGCCGTTGCATTGAAATTTGCTGAAGATTCGGGCAGCAAATTGGGGAAAATTAAATCCGCCTCACAAGGTACTTTCAGCATCAGCGAAAGGGACAGCAACACTCCTTACATGAAACAAGTACGCATTGTAACCTATGTGGACTATTACCTCAACGATTGATAGCACAACCAACATTGCATTCATATCAAAGAGTGTGAATAACTATTTATAGCAATTACGTTTTTTAACGGGTTATATTTTAAAGATATAACCCGTTTTTCTTAAGTTCACCCGCCACCAACATACATCAAAAAAGCACTTACTTTTTTGTAAGTGCTTGATTTTCAGATTGTGGTCCCAATAGGGCTTGAACCTATGACCCCCTGATTATGAGTCAGGTGCTACTAACCAACTGAGCTATGGGACCCAAAACCGGTTGCAAAGATAACACTTTTCACTCAATGCAACAAATCTCTTGCATTTATTTTTTATTCGTTACCCAACTTGCTTTTTTATCCGAAAGTCGATTTTATCCAATCTACAAGTTTTTTATATCCAATTTTAGTTAATTGTACTGCAGAATCGCTATTTGTAATTTTCTTTATAGCAACCTCAATGATCGCATTTACCAAAAGATGTTTCCACTCATCGTCCTTACCCCTCGTAGTAGAAATGCCAAGTGTTGAAGCATCTTCTTTAAAAACATCTGTAATCAAAGTAAAAAAGTCGTTTTTCTTGATTCTTAAAATATCTCTACTGAACGATGTATCGCTTATAATATTTTTCTCGGAAAGAATAGCCAACAAGTAGTTACGCATATCTGCATCTTCTACCTGAATGCGCACCTCATCTTTCCCATTAAAATCCGATTTCGTTTTCAACAATGATACAAACTGAGATTGATAAAACTGCTCATTGCGTTCCTCATAACGCAACACGACTTCTTCTCTCAAGCGTTTTATTTTACTAACAGGCAACTTCAGCTGACGACTAAACTCATAATTCGTGGTGTTAGGATTGTCTTTTAACAACTCCCTGAACACCAGCACCTCATAATCCGTCTTATTCAGTAAACCGAACTTATCTATAAACTCTTCTATAGAAATACTTCCTGTTTTCAATTTATTCTTCATACACACTGATTTTTACTTACACACACCACGAACTCTATAGATATTTCCTAAAGCTGTACCATAACCTCTAATAAACTCATAACTATTACTACTACTAAATTTCAAAAAATAACTTGCTTCATTTGTCCAATAATATCCTGTTCTATTTACTTCTTGAGACCCATTATTACTAAACCCTTCAGCTGGGAGAAATATAGACATTCCATTTAAATCGCTAGTAAAAATACGCCCATTTTTACCTGTTCCATTAAATGCGTTACAAATTGATAATGAAGACTAGGTGCATTTGACAATATTTCTGATGGGGTTTCGTCAGAAACGTTATCTTCTGTATATGAAATACGTTTAATCTTTACTTCTTGTATTGTTTCATCGTGAAGCAACTTTTGATATAAATCAACTTCATTCACTGAAAATGAATCTCTTAAAAAATTTGAGAGCAGTAATTCTCCTTCATTTGCCACACTGATAACAGGTAATAAAATACATTTGACACATTGTCTTTCTATCAGATATTGCACGCCATTCATGTGGTCATTGTGCAAATGCGAAAGTACCAACACATCTATAGGCTGTTTTGTATTGACAAAGGCATCTATTTCGTTATACAAACAATCCTTACTTTCACTTCCGCAATCGTAAGCGATAGTAAGATTTTTATCATCCAATTGCCATTGTTCGGTACAAAAACCGCCTTGCCCGACAGGATGGAATGTTCGCATCATTCTCATACATCTCTCTTTTTTCGATTATTACCTTTGCACAGGTACTGCATAACGGAAACGACTTCGGAGATGATATATAGCAGGTATTTCAACAACTATGTAGAAAATCATTCTACACTTTCGTCAATGGTTTCAGACAAATCGCGAAGAAAATTGCGGTGAAGAATTTGAGAAATTCGAATAAGCAGTTGCACGTCGATATTGTTGCGTTTGAAAATATCGTACACATTCGTACGGTCGCAATGCAGTTGTCGGGCAAGCCAAGTTACGGTACGTTCTTGGCGGCGCAATTCTCGCTGTATCTCTCTACCTATATGTTCCATACGACACAAAAAAAGTGGACTTAACATTATCCACTATCTTGAGGTCGTGAGAATTACCCTATGCCATAGATAAGTTAAGCCCATGCAACCGCATGAGCATTTACTTATTTATAGGCATACTTTCTTAAAATTTCTCACGTTCCAAGATAGTCCTGAATAAATAGCAAATGCTATGTTGTATGTCCTGCAAGCAGCATCTTCTAACTGATATTGCCTGCCATTTTAATAATGCAAATATACTCGTTTTTCACAACGATACACCTTTTTTCTCTTATGCCGTATGCATAAATTAGCGATGAATCATTCTGCAACGACTGACAGATTGGCACGTTTTCAGTCGTGGCATTTTTTTTGAAAAGTAGTACACAGATAAAAAACATTAAATCACAAATAATATGAAACAGAAAGGTAACATAGGTGTAACAACAGAGAACATATTCCCTGTTATCAAGAAATTTTTGTACAGCGACCACGAGATTTTTCTTCGCGAATTGGTATCGAATGCAGTTGATGCCACACAGAAGTTGAAAACGTTGTCGTCGGTGGGCGAGTTCAAAGGCGAGCTCGGAGACACCACCATACGCATTGCCATTGACAAAAAGGCAGGCACACTCACCATCTCCGACAAAGGTATCGGTATGACCGAAGAGGAAATTGACAAATACATCAATCAGATTGCATTTTCGGGAGCCGAAGAGTTTTTGGAGAAGTACAAAAACGACGCAAATGCCATTATCGGTCATTTCGGATTGGGCTTTTATTCGGCATTTATGGTATCAAAAAAGGTGGAAATAGTTACAAAATCGTATAAAGAAAATGCCGTAGCGATGCATTGGGTTTGCGACGGCAACCCCGAATATCAACTAGAAGCGTGTGAAAAAAACGACCGAGGAACCGACATCATACTCCATATCGACGACGAAAACAAAGACTTTTTGGAGAATGCCAAAATAGAGGAGTTGCTCAAGAAGTATTGTAAATTTTTGCCCGTGGCTATTGCTTTCGGCAAAAAGAAAGAGTGGAAAGAGGGCAAAGAGGTTGAAACCGACGAAGACAACATCGTAAACAACACTACGCCGGCATGGACAAAAAAGCCGAGCGATTTGACCGACGAGGATTACAAAAACTTCTACAACGAGTTATACCCTTATTCCACCGAACCGCTTTTCCACATTCATTTGAATGTGGACTATCCGTTCAACCTGACGGGTATTCTCTACTTTCCGAAAGTAAAAAGCAACCTCGACCTGCAACGCAACAAAATACAGCTCTATTGCAATCAGGTGTTTGTTACCGATTCGGTAGAAGGCATCGTGCCCGATTTTCTGACTTTGTTGCATGGCGTAATCGACTCGCCCGACATTCCGCTGAATGTATCGCGAAGCTACTTGCAAAGCGACCAAAATGTCAAGAAAATATCGTCGCACATTACAAAGAAAGTGGCCGAACGCTTGCAAGATATTTTCAAAAACGACCGCAAACAATTTGAGGAAAAATGGGATAGTTTGCAGCTCTTTATCGTGTACGGAATGCTTACCGATGAAAAATTCTACGAGAAAGCAAAAGATTTTGTTCTGTTGAAAAACTCCGAAAATCAGTATTTTACACTCGAAGAATACAAAAAACTCATCGAAGCCAACCAAACGGACAAAGACAATACGTTGATTTACCTATATGCCAACAATGCCGAAGCTCAACATACCTACATACAAGCTGCCAAGGAGAAAGGCTACGATGTGTTGATACTCGACGGACAACTCGACGTACACTTCATCAATCAGTTGGAACAGAAACTCGAGAAAACGCGTTTTGTGCGTGTCGATAGCGACATTGTGGAAAAATTGATTGTAAAAAACGAAGTGGAAAAACTCAATCTGACCGACAACGAACGCAACGATTTGTCAACGATTTTTTCTTCACAAATACCAAAACTGGAAAAAACGGAATT
Source organism: Paludibacteraceae bacterium (assembly GCA_017456885.1). Lineage (GTDB taxonomy): Bacteria > Bacteroidota > Bacteroidia > Bacteroidales > Paludibacteraceae > RGIG9608. The sequence continues at coordinate 63,368 of JAFTIM010000007.1, read as the reverse complement.
TATCGTTTCTTTCGAAAATTTGGGAGAAAATGCTCGCCCTATCGTCATCACTCAAAACGAATTTATGCGACGCATGAAAGACATGAGTGCCGTACAAGGTGGCGGAATGATGAATTTTTACGGCGAAATGCCCGACAGTTTCAATTTGGTGGTAAATGCCACACATCCGCTAATAAGAAACATTATCAATGCAAAATCTGAAAATTGCGATAACCTGTTAAAGCCATTTGCCGAAAAAATAGCCGAACTCGAAAAAGAGAAAAGCGATTGGAATACTGCTCATAAGGATGTTAAGAAAGAGGATATTCCAAGTGTCGAAAATGAGGATTTGGAGAAAATCGAATCGCAACTCATTGAGCAGAACAAAGAGAAACGTGCCGTACTCGAACAATTTGCAGCAAACAACGACATCATCTCGCAACTTATCGACTTGGCTTTGCTCTCCAACAACATGCTGAAAGGCGAATCACTCGACAAATTCATCAAACGAAGCCTTGAACTCATCCGATAACATCGGAGGCAGGCAAAAAAAGGTGTGAAAAAATTCACACCTTTTTTTTGTTTTCAAACAGAAATTATTTTTTGATAGGTACAAATACCAAACGTTTTACCGAAACAGCACGTTTTGCGGCATCTAATCGCAACACCAATTTTCCGTCCAGGCAATCCTCTCGGTCTATCGGCAAAACCGCCGAATCAGCATCTTTCGTATCAAAACGTCTTCCCTCGACTTCACCCGTCACACCGTTTTCTACAAACTCAACATGTAGCATTCCCAACTCTCCGGCAGGAGTACTGATTTCAATCTTATTGGCGGCATCGGTTGTCCAAACAAAGCGGTCGTTTCTTTTGGAAATTGCAAAACCTTCAATGTTATAATCCACGTTGTCTGCCATCACACAACGGTCTGAATTTTTCTCCCACTTTGAAGCTGCCGCCGCTCTTGCCCCACACTCGACATATAACAACGCACCTTTAAATTCTTCGGGTAAATCACAACCTGTCATCGCAGCATTCGGATTCAACAACTCGTTCAACCATTGTACCGAAACTGACTCCTTTGGGGCAAACTTGCTACTCTCTGCATAACGTACAAGTTCGTTTCTGAAAACAATCTGTTCGATAGCATCACCCTGCAACGAGTAACCGCTAACCAACAAATTGGCATTGCCGACCCTCAACTCAAAGATGCTTCCAAGCAGTTGATTGTTATGAAAATCGGGGACGGGCATTGCCATCGGACAATAACTTCCGCTCAAACCTTTCAAATTGAAACAACGCCCGTGTTCAAATATCTTCCACCAAATCCAGTCGGCAAAGCCCTCGCTGTGAAATGCCTCAAACACCGGATGCTGCTTGTCAAACCAAACGCCGAGCGTTTGCATCTGTTGCCCGGGGAACCACGTTGTTGACCAATAGACCGACCCCCAATCGCCTTTCAGGTAACGCCCTTCGTTACCCAACTGCGAGGCGTCAAGAAGCACGTTTTGTCCATGCTCCAAGGCATAAAGAGCTGTATCCAGATTTGCTGTTAGTAAAACGGTAGCCGTTGGTACCACTTCTTGTTCGGGAAAAACCCACACACTCCAACTGTTTTTATCCGAACGGAAGCCGTTGTCGGCCACCAACGTTGTTACCAATGTAATTTTATTGCCCGCAAGAGGCTTCAAATCAAGAGCAACCTGTCCGAAATCAGCCAATTCACCATTTTTTATTTTTTTAGCATCCGTTGTCCCCTCTTTTATCAGTTTCCCATTTTCATCAAAAAATTGATACAAGACGTTGGCTTGTTCAAAGTCGCACTGCTGATTACGAACCAACAATTCAGCAGTAAATGTTTCGGTCGATTTCCAACCATATTTTTCAAACTCCGCCAATGTTACAACCGGTGCAAAACAGCCTTTCACCTCTTGAGTCGACCAAAAACCTTTTGGCTCGTAAAAGCTATCCAAAAATCCGATTAAGGCTTCGCCCTGCCCCGAATAATCCTGCATTCCAAGCAAATGAATGCCTCGACACGAAGGAGTACGCATAAAACTCTCGATTTCGTCTTTATACATCAAGCGACTTTGCATACCCGAAGCAAAATGGAATTGCTTATTAAAGCGTAAAACGCCATTCTCTGCAGCATGTTGTTTCAACGCCTGCAAATTGCGAGGAGCCAACACACCCGTATATTTCGATATTTCGTTCCAATCGGGATAAACAGGCCATTGACCTATTTCGTGTGCCACGGTAGGCGTTGTCGTTCTACCATAAAGCTCCTCATAGCTCCAATCGGTGTGCGGAAACATCCATTGACGAACGCCACCAATATTCGGATAATAATGCGTTACAAAATAATCATCTACCGGAGTGAGTGTGCGTGCGGTAGAAATGGTGTACAAACGCGATTGCCAGCCGGCATTGTTTTCAAACGATTCCGCTCTCTTCACCTCGTCAACCCACAGCTGAAGACTATCGAAATTGCTACTGCCCAATTCGTTGCCAATACCGAGCATAGCAAAGCTGGCATGCGAGCCATAAGTATCGCAAATTCTCCTCAACTCGCTTTTGATATAGGCATTCAAATCGTAATTGTCCATTCCCAAAGCAGTGATTTGCCCCGGCATCCAACCATCAATCCAAACGCCGACCTCGGGTGCAAGATAAAGCCCCAACTCGTCGGCCGCCTCAAATGCCGCTTCGGGCGGACAGTACGAATGAAAACGAATATTGTTACATCCATACGATTTTTGAACAGATAAAATACGCAGCCAATCCTCCTTTTTCGTACTCGGATAACCCGTCAGAGGGAAATGACAGTTATCAAGATTCCCTCTTAAAAACAGCGGTTCGCCATTGACAAACAGTTGATTACCTTCGCGTTTAAACGAACGGAATCCGATATTTCTCTTAAGTATTGTTTGTTTTCCGTTTCGCAATTCAAGCGTATAAAGTTGAGGCGAAAACTCGCTCCAAGCCACAAAATCATCAGGCTGTAAAGCAACAGAGACCACACTTCTTTCTCCGTTTTTTACAATTTCTACACTTTTATCAAGCAAAACTTTCCCCGTATTCTTATCGCTAAGTTGCAAAGTCAGATTCGAGAGCAACATATCGCAATCAAAAAACAACTCCAACCTGTTTCGCTCAAAAGGTGCATTTATTCGAACATTTTTCAAAACCGGAGCATCTATTTTTTGCATCAACATTTTACCAAGAATTCCATTCCAGATGGTCTGCATGTGTTCACCGTAGGCATGTCCTTTTTCGCCTATGCGGTGTATCATCGTATTATCGACCGTTACCTCGACAAGATGCTCGCCTTCCGACAAGTTACTCACCACAAACGTATGCGGAGTAGAAAGCGACTCACACGATCCGATGGTTTTCCCGTCGATTTTCAACGTACTTTTCCAAAGCACACGCTCAAAAACGATTCGCCACGAAGCCGTTTCCGGAGTTTTTATCTTCCGAGAATAAACAGCCTCGCCAATGAATTGCGTTTTTCGCGAAAGACAACCTAAAAACGGTTCCTCCATCTTATTGCCGAAGCCGTATTCATCTAAAGTGGCTGGCAATTTGATTACTCCTTCGGTTTTTGCATCGCTGGTTAAAATGGTAGGTTGATACATCACGTTTTGTGTCGGACCAAGTCCGCGACTCGGTTTAAACAAAGTATCCTTTCGCGCACTCTCGTGCAACACAACCGACCATTTGCCGGCAAGGTTCACTTCATTTTTGTTCGTACAGGCTACAAACAAACAAGCAATAACGGTTACTAACAGACTTTTTTTCATAATTATCAATATTTTTTCATATTTTTCAATCCCACATTCAAATAATCAATAAAATGTTGCGGGTTATCATCAAAAGAGAAACTTCCCGCCAACGGTTCTCCTTGCGGATTTAAAATCACATAAAAAGGTTGTGCATTCGCCCCAAATTTAAAACGCTGCAAATAGCTGTTTTTATCGCCGACCGTAGTCAAAATGCGCTCTTTACCTTGCTCCACTATCGTCATAGGACTTTCTAAAGAAGTCTTGTCGTCAACAAAAAGCGTAATCAGTACGAACTCATCGGTAAGCATTTCATTCACCTGATTGTTCGTTAAAACCGCCGATTCCATTTTGCGGCAATTTACACAGCCATACCCTGAAAAGTCGATCAATACGGGTTTGTTCGCTTTTTTCGCATAATTCATACCTTGTTCGTAATCATTAAATACAGTATGTGTTTCCTTGTCGTACATATTAAAATCTTGTGTAGAAAGCGGCGGAATGAACGCACTAACCGATTTCAGAGGCGCTCCCCAAAGTCCCGGAACCAAGTACACGGCAAAAGCCAACGAAATCAAACTCAAAAAGAAACGCGGCACCGAGACATGTTTCAACTCCGAATCGTGCGGGAACTTGATTTTTCCAAGCAAATAGAAGCCCAGCAAAGCGAATATCACAATCCAAAGCACCAAAAACGTTTCACGGTCGAGAATGTGCCAACCATAAGCCAAGTCGGCTACCGACAGAAACTTCAGTGCAAAAGCCAATTCCAAGAAACCCAAAACGACTTTTACGGAATTGAGCCAACCTCCCGACTTTGGCAACGATTTCAACCAAGTGGGAAACATGGCAAACAACGTAAACGGCAACGCCAAAGCAAGTGCAAAACCACCCATCCCGACGGCAGGTGCAAGCAACGAGCCGTTCACCGACACATCGACGAGCAACGTGCCGATAATAGGTCCCGTACACGAAAACGACACCAACACCAACGTAAATGCCATCAAAAGCACGCTTAAGAATCCTGTTGTCGATTCGGATTTTGCATTTATCTTAGTACTCCACGATGCGGGCAACGTGATTTCGAACGCTCCAAAAAACGAAACGGCAAACAACACCAACAACAAGAAAAAGAATATGTTGAAGACGGCATTCGTAGAAAGACTATTCAGTGCACTCGCTCCAAAAATCAGCGTAATCACAATTCCCAAAAACAGATATATAAAAATGATGGACACTCCAAAGAGAGAAGCATCAAGAATACCTTTCTTTTTGTTTTTCGATTTTTTCAGAAAAAAACTCACCGTCATCGGTATAATAGGCCAAACACAAGGCGTAAGCAATGCAATAAATCCGCCCAACAACCCTTTTATAAAAATCCACCAAAGCGAGTTGTCGGTGGAGGCGGAACCCTGCGTATCGAAACTTCTCAATTCATCAACTACGGGAGTCCATAAATCGGTCGTTTCCGCCGACAACGGCAAAAATGGCGTGGCAATTTCCGACAAGCCTATCGGGGTTTGAGGCTCTGCCCCAAAAGAAAAATCCACATGCGACGGAGGTAAGCATGTATTGTCGTTGCACCCCATAAACTCCACATTTCCGGCAATCACAAAGCCATCTTGCACCTTCACAAGTTGAGTAAACGAAACTTCTTTTTCGTACCATTGCAATTGCATTTGGAAATTCTCGTCGAACGACTTTTCAGCCGCTCTCGAGGCAAGAATATCACCTTGCAATGCCGCATCTTGCAGTCGGTCGAAATGGAATTGTGTAGCCACCGGACCTCCTTGTGGCAACTCTGTGGCATACAAGTGCCAACCCTTCTCTATTTTTGCATTAAACACAACCTCAAAAAGCGTGTCGTTCTTTGCATTCCCTGTAACAGTCCACGTTATTGGTTCCAATATTTGAGCGGACAACAACCATGGAAATAGCAACAAATAGCCGATAATTACTGTTTTTTTCATCGTCATCATATTTTTATAAATTCCAAATACGCCACGAGGCTTCTGCTTGTCCTACAAGCATTTCATAACCATTTTTTACCGCAGCCCCATTTTGTAATCCCTTTTTCATAAACAAAGTTTGCTCCGGATTGTACACCAAATCGAAAAGCATATGTTTTTCGGTCAGCAACCGATACGGAATGTCGGGACAAGTTTCCACATTCGGGAAAGTGCCCAAAGGTGTTGTATTCACTATCAACGTATTACGACGCATCACATCGGCATCAAGAGTTTCGTATGTAAGCATTCCCTCACGCTTCTGCCGCGAAACGCAACGAGCCGCTATGCCCAAATTTTCCAACACATACAAAACCGCTTTCGAAGCACCTCCCGTGCCAAGCACCAACGCCGAAGTGTGCCAAGGCTTCAGCAACGGTTTCAGCGAATTTCTAAAGCCGACAACATCGGTGTTAAAGCCTTTTAAACACAAGCGCTCGCCCTCTCTTTTTATTTTTATAACATTCACAGCCCCAACCATTTGTGCCTCGCTGTCTATTTCGTCCAACAACGGTATCACATCTTGTTTGTAAGGAATCGTAACGTTCAATCCGCATAGCGAATGCTCTTGAACAAACTGCCGAAGCGAATCGACATTTGCTATCGAATAAAGTTCGTAATTGGCATCAACAGCCTCTCGTTCAAACTTTTCCGTAAAGTATTTTTTCGAAAAAGAATGAACAAGAGTTTTACCTATCAATCCGAATTTTCGCATAAAACTACCGTCTTTTTTTTACAAATCGTTTTACAACAAACCAAAGCACACACAATGCAAACAGTGCCAAAATCACAACCGATATTTCGTGACTGTATTTATTTATAAGGTCGGCCTGACCATGTGCTATGTATCCCAAAAGTGCCAATACCGAATTCCAAATGCCAGCACCCAATGCCGTAAAGCCCAAAAAAGTCCAAAAATTCATTTTTGCCAAACCGGCAGGAATTGATATAAGTTGCCTGATGCCGGGTATCAAACGCCCTACGAATGTGGACATTCGACCATGTTCGTTGAAATAATCTTCCGCCTTTTGTATCTTTTCCCCGCTCAACAAACACAATCGTCCGATTTTGCTATCGGCAAATTTGTAAATAATAGGTCGCCCGAGCCACATTGCCAACAAATAATTGATTATAGCTCCCAAGATAGCACCCAAAGTACCAAACAAAACTATCAACAATACATTTACAAGATACGACGGGGTTGCATTCAAACTGCTGTCGGCACGCCCTGCCACATACACTGCAGGCGGAATCACTATTTCCGACGGAAACGGCACAAACGAACTCTCCACCGTCATCAAAGCGGTGATGCTAAAGTAGTTCATATTCTCACCGTACCACTGCTCCACTCGTTGCAACAAAGACACATTCTCAATTGTATCATTTTTTGCAGAAGCAAACGCACACAAAGAGCAACATACGAAAATCAAAGCGAGTTTATTTCTCATCATTATTCGAATTTAGGTTTTCTAAAAAAAGAGTTGCAAACTCATATCCTTCAGGACAAATTTCCAAAAACACATTAACCGACTGATTATTTGCATTATATGCGGTCGTTAAAAATTTTATTGCATTCTTTTCCTCACCCATTTTATAATAGGTCATTGCCAAAAACAGGTTTATGTTTTCGGTTTCGGCATCAAGGTCGTAAGCCTTTAAATAGCATTTTAACGCCTCCTCAAAATCGTCCGTTTCAAAATAGATATTACCCAAAGCGACCCACGAAGAAGGCTGATTCGGATTCAGTTCAAGCGATTTTTGATATGCGTTTTTTGCCTTTTCATCTTTGTCTAAATTTAAGCAGGCATCGGCATAGTAACAATAAATATCGCTAACGTCGGGATACTGTTTTATAAGTTTTTCGGCAAAAGTTTCACACTCGGCATAGCGTTCCAGCTCCAACATGCAATACAAACACGCCACCAAAACCTCCATGTCGTCCACCCTCAATATCTGATTTATTTTTATGCACTCCTGATAATAATACAACGCCGTTTCAAAATCCTCCGCTTGTTCGTAACTATCGCCTATTAAAGCATACGCTTCGGCATGTACTTCAAAGCTCTGCGACAAATCCAGCATACGTTTAAAACAAACAACTGCCTCGGCATAACGTTTCAACTCGTAAAGTATTCTCCCCTTTTGTCGCCATGCAGCGAAATCCTTTTTGTCAAGCAAAACGGCATACTCCACCGCCTCCAACGCATCAGGGTAATTTTCCTGAAAAATGCAAACTTCCGCCAACAGATACCATGCATACTGATGATACGGATTATCATCTAATATCCTGTTTATCAACTTTTTTGCCAACTCATATTGTGTCAGCAGCGTAGCTAAAGTAATATAATGAAACAGCAAATTGGTATTCTTCGGATTGAATTTTAAGCCTTTTTCCAAATAGGGCAATGCAAATGTAAAATATTCCTCATTTTTAAAAGTACGAGCAATATCGTAACAAAGATCATCGAAATATTCATCGTTTTTTTCCTGCTCCAACAACTTATCAAACACAGCAACCGCTTGTTCTATTTCGCCTTTCTGCACAAGAATATTGCCTCGCCAAAACAAGGCTTCCGAATCGTCGGGATTTACCTCGTTCATCAGCACTTTCAAAGCCTGATTGTAATTGCCCGAAACGAACAACATTTGTGCTTCTTTCAGTTTCAGTTCTTCAGAATCGGGATGCAATCTCAAACCTGCTTTCAAAGCCTCCGATGCTTTGTAGTCGTCATCTTTGTCAAGATAATGTTCCACTATCATTGCAAACTCTTCAGCATCGAAATAAGCATTTCGGTTGGCATGTTCGTACCGACGAACGGCATCCAACTCCTCTTGACTCGGTTTCTGAAAATCATTATTTTTTCTCATCGTAAGAATTGATTTCTGCAAATTTACGAGAATCAAACTTTTTCAGCAAACATTGTTCATAACTTATTGCCCGTTGCACACAAAAACAAAGATTGCAGATGATGGTAAAAAACCTTATCTTTGTTCAAATTTCAATTTCTATCAGTATGAAAAAATTAGTTGGAGTAGCTATCGCTTTAGGATTATTTGCCATGACAAATGCGGACAACGTCCGTACCGAGTCATTGCTGGAAAAGGGTTGGAAATTCACTCGAGAAGACGATTCCCGATTTTCTGAAACAACTATCAATGACAGCAAATGGCAATCGGTAACGGTGCCGCACGATTGGGCTATTTACGGGCCTTTCAGTTCTCAAAACGACAAACAGCACGTTGCCATTGTGCAAGACGGGCAAAAAGATGCTCTTGAACACGCCGGACGCACAGGCGGATTGCCTTTTGTGGGTGTAGGTTGGTATCGGTTGCAATTCGATACTCCAAAATCGACCGACGGCAAACAAGTGGAATTGCTTTTCGACGGAGCCATGAGCGAACCACAAATTTTTGTCAACGGACAAAAGGCTGGCGAATGGAAATACGGCTACAATTCGTTTGTGGTGGATATTACCGATTTTGTATCGGCTAACGGGAAAAACACCTTGGCTGTCCGATTGGAAAACCAGCCCGAGTCGTCGCGTTGGTATCCGGGTGCGGGCATCTATCGCAACGTACATCTGATTGTTACCGAAAAAACACACATCCCCGTTTGGGGAACGTACCTCACAACTCCCGTTGTAACAAGCGATTACGCAAAAATTCATCTTCAAACAAAGGTGGAATACGCACAAACTACCGATTGGCAGACATTGCTGCTCAAAACCTCCATTTTTGATGCGGCAAACAACGTTGTAGCCACAGCAGAAACAAAGCTAAACAAATACGATAAAAACAGATTTGAGCAAAATTTCGTAGTGGAAAATCCTGCTCTATGGTCGGTAGAGCACCCGAATTTATACGTTGCAAAATCGGAGGTGTACGAAAACGGCATTTTGAAAGACTGCTACTCTACCCGCTTCGGCATTCGTTCGTTGGAACTTCGTCCCGACGAGGGTTTTTTCATGAATGGCGAAAAAATCATTTTCAAAGGCGTTTGCAATCATCACGACCTCGGACCGCTTGGCGCCGCCGTCAACACGGCTGCCATACGCCGTCAGATTCGCATTCTGAAAGATATGGGGTGCAATGCCATTCGTACCTCGCACAATATGCCTGCACCCGAATTGGTAGAGGCTTGCGACGAGATGGGGATGATGCTCATGGCCGAGTCGTTCGACGAATGGCAAATAGCCAAATGCAAAAACGGTTATAACCGCTTTTTCGACGAATGGGTAGAACGCGATTTGACAAATTTGATTCATCACTATCGCAACAATCCGAGCATTGTAATGTGGTGCATCGGCAACGAAGTTCCCAACCAAGGTATCGAAGATGAATGCAAAACTGCCAAAATGTTGCAAGACATCTGCCATCGCGAAGACCCGACACGCCCCGTCACACAGGGAATGGACAACCCCGACGCCGTAGTCAACAACAATTTTGCAGCCGTAATGGATATTGCAGGATTCAATTACCGCTCGCACAAGTACCAACAAAATTATCAGAAACTGCCACAGCGACTTTTACTCGGCAGCGAAACCACCTCGGGATTGAGCTCGCGAGGCGTTTACAAATTTCCCGTTGTACGCAAACGCATGGCCAAATACGACGACCATCAGGCTTCGGGCTACGACGTGGAACACGTGGGCTGGGGTTGCCTTGCCGACGACGATTTTATCCAATACGAAAAACTCCACTATTGCATGGGCGAATTTGTATGGACGGGATTCGACTACTTAGGCGAACCGACCCCGTATTACGAAGATTGGCCAAGCCATAGTTCGCTTTTCGGCATTATCGACTTGGCGGGCATTCCGAAAGACCGCTACTACCTTTATCGCAGTTATTGGAACAAAACGGATGCGACACTGCATTTGCTCCCTCATTGGACGTGGCCCGGACGCGAAGGCGAAACAACTCCCGTATTCGTTTACACCTCGTACCCATCGGCGGAGTTGTTTATCAACGGCAAAAGTCAAGGCATTCAGCACAAGGTAACGGATATTGATTTAAACGAATCGGGAACCGACGCTGCATTGGATTCTTTGGTACGTCAGCGGCATTACCGCCTGATGTGGATGGACACAAAATACGAACCGGGCACACTTAAAGTAATCGCCTACGATGCACAAGGAAACATTGCCGAGGAGAAAGAAATTCACACTGCCGGTAAACCTCATCGCATCGAATTGGTGGCCGACCGCACCTGCCTCAATGCCGACGGCAACGACTTATCGTTTATTCGCGTACGTGTTGTGGACAAAGACGGCAATCTGTGCCCCGATGATAGCCGCCAAATAAAATTCAAAGTGAAAGGAGCTGGAAAATATCGTGCCGCTGCCAATGGTAAAACCACGAGTTTGGAACAATTCCATTTACCGCAAATGACCCTTTTCAGCGGTGAACTAACAGCTATTGTTCAAGCAGGCGAAATGGCGGGAGAAATCACCTTTGAAGCCTCTGCAAAAGGGGTAAAAAAAGCAAAAATCACATTGCAAAGTAAATAAAAGAGAGAACTGCAAGACAAAAAACGACCTTGAATTCAAGGTCGTTTTTTACTTGGCAGAGAGCCGAGTAATTTCCGAAAGCCCATCTTTGTTGCCCGCCACAAAATCGACAGGCGGATTTTTTCCTTGTACCAAACAAGAGATATAAAGTGGTTCGTGCAGAATAAAAAACGAACATACAAAAGTAGCTCCTACCATCAGTTTGGAATTTTCGGATTGCTCCACCACAAATTTTTGATCACCCAAATAGCGAAACAGGCAGTGTCGATTGGGCAACCACGACACTTCCACACGTTCACCTACTTGCAAATCGGCCACATTGATGTGTGGCGAACACAGAAAATCGGATTGAAGTTCGTTTGTCTTATCAAGATGCTCCAAAAAGTCATCCCAATCATCGAATCCAAGAAAACGGGACAAAATGCGCAACGTGCTGTTGCGAGCTTTATCGGCACCGTCGATATAACCCCACAAACGCTTCAGCGTAGTCGGGCTGATGGTCTCGTGCGTACGTTCCCAAATGACACCGCCGAGAAAAATAAAATCGTTCGGCGTCTTCACTTTTCGCTTCAATTGCGTTTCTACCCGACTTTTCAACTCCGTGATTTCAGGACAATTCTTATTCATACAAAAATATTTTTTGCAAAAATGCTAACTTTATTACAGAAATACAAAGTCCTTGTTGGTCCTTATTTTTATAGGAATAGCGTAAAGTTGTATCTTTGCAAAACAACCATTTGGAATTGTATATGAACCAAGAAAGTTCTTCATCGGGCATTATAAAAAACGATTTTTTCGATGCGGAAGATACGCTCACCTCTTACTCCGAATTGGCGTGTAGCGGATTCAATCGCATATTCAAAATAAAGCGTTCGGGCAAATGGTTCTTGCTCAAGGGGTTGAAAGCCGAACACCGCGCCAATCCCGTTTATATCGAACTGCTGAAAAAGGAGTTTGCACTTACCTCGCAGCTCGACCATCCAAACATTGTAAAAGCCATTGCAAAAGAGAATGATGTTCGCATTGGTCCTGCCATTCTGATGGAGTATATCGACGGCGACACGTTGGACGTTTTTTTGAAGAAAAATCCATCGAATTCTATTCGAAAAAAGGTGATTTCAGAACTTCTCGATGCGTTGCAATACATTCATTCCAAACAAATAATTCATCGCGACATCAAACCGAGCAACATACTCATTACACACAATGGCAACAATGTTAAGATTATTGACTTTGGGCTGTCGGACGCTGATGGTTATGCTATTTTGAAACAAGCTGCAGGAACAAAAAAATACGCTGCTCCAGAGCAACTCTTGGCTCCGAAAGATGTGGACTGCCGGACCGATATTTTTGCTTTCGGGAAAATGTTGCAACTCGTTTTCCCGAAAAAATATACCGCCATTGCAAAGCGTTGTACACAAACTGATCGTGAAAAACGTTACGATAACATTGAGCAAATACAAAAAGCCATTGTTCGACGTGAGCGTTTCCCTTACATTGTTTTGGGTGTTTTTCTTGCTATTTTGGCTTTGCTCCCCTCGGCAATATTGGTTTATGAAAAAAGCGTTGCAAAACCCATTACAGCTCGTACAACCGACACCATTGTGATTGAGCAAAAAGATACCGTTTGGGTAGAAAAATCTTCTTCCGAGTACACTTCTCAAGAGCAAATTCTAATTGACAAAACTACAAGTTGGATTCGAGAACAACTTTTGCCTGCAACTCAAGCAATTAAAAACGGCGAAATCAAATATTACGAAATAGCTCATGCTCAACTTTTCCCGTATTTCAAAAGTGTGCAAAGCTATTGCAATGAAGTAAGCAAAACGCTCGATTCGAATTCTTTGTTTTACCATCAGTTCTATAATGCGGTTTCCATTGTGCAATCGGAAACTATGAATAAATATCTTCAATACGTAAATCGTTTGCCAATAGCACATGATGTGTATAGGCAAGGAAAAATTTCAGAAGAAGAGTATCAGCAACTTTTAGCTTTGCAGAAAAGTTTGGTGGAGCAGTAATAGGTGGAAGTTATTTTATGTAGTCGGTGAGTGCGTGAAACGGCACATCGAGACCGTTGGCTATCTTGCAGAGTGTTTTTATGGTGGGGTAAGTTCTTCCTGCTTCTATCCGATTCAGGTTCGAGGGTTCGAAGTTGCAACGAAAAGCCAGCTCTATTTGCGACAAGTTGGCTCGCATTCGCAACTCCTTTATACGAATGCCAATCCTAATGGCTATTTCTTTTTCGTCAGACATACGTTTGATTATCAGTCAGTTATACAACGCCCACAAAATATTGTCAAAATTGATAATTTTTTGTTTTGACATTCAAAATTAAATCATTACATTTGCGCTGCAATTATCATATATGATAACACAAAGATGTGTTAAACTTTTGGGTATTAGCATATTGCTGATTATCAAATAAAAAAGGACCAACAAGGACTTTTTTTTTGGAGATTTTTTATATTTTCTTTGCAGAGGAAATGAAATAAATTAAAAAACTATGGGATTAATAAAGGGTTTAAGTTTTTCAGTGAAACGTGCAGTAGGCATCTCGGGCTTAAAGACCAAAGTAGCCCGTGCAGTAGGTCTTCCCACCACCAAACAAGGCCTCGAGCGCAAAATCGGTGGCACCATCCTCAAAGGCTTAACGGGTAAAAAGAGAAGATAACTTTTAGAATAATTATAACCTTTTAACTTATTAAATTATGGGAATTTTAAATTCAATCAAAGACCACTTTACAAACGCAGAGTTCGCTGTGGCACCAAACAAAAAAGTAAAAACTATTTGTAAAGATTTTAAGGAAGCATTTGGTTGTACCTTAGCTATCTACAAAGGCAAACAATTGGCTGATGGAGATTTGACGCTCAACCAACTCAACCAGAAGACTAGCAAGGATGTGAAAACAAGCGCAACAGCTGAGTTGAAACTCAAAGCATCGATGAAAGTAGGTGATGCAGAGAAACTCTTCAACGATCTCTTTGGTCTAACTGTACAAATCAAAGACCCAGCAGGCAAAACTTGCGTGGACAACAAACTCACCATCGGCCAAGCTGCCCGCGGTGAATAATCATCTGTGATTAATGGTGTAGGAGTTTGAACGCTCCTACACTAACTATATGAACAATTTCTAACATGAGCAAACATCTAAAGACATTACATAGTCTCTTTGAGAAACTACATAATATAAAAGTAGACTCCTCTGGATATTCATTGGGGAAAGCGACTATATTAAAAGTTTTCAATGCTACCAATTCTTATACAACGGAAGATATTCTTGCTCGTTTGACTTTGATAGATAGTATGTACTCTACTCAGATGAGTCGTAGGTACTATGGTCTGGAAGAATTGGCAAAAGTCCTAACAGAAATCAACCAAAATAAGCCGCTTGAAAAAGCATTTATGGATTTTTTGCAAGACAAAAGTTATAATCCCTTTATTATCAAAGGCAAGAAGACCAACTTATTCTCTGAGAAATATGGAATTGGTAAGAATGGCGAAGACAAAGGACAAGCAGTTTCATTGATTAGCAAATATGCTTACTTTGAGACTGAATTTAGATTCCCAATTTATGATTCTATTGTGCGCGAAATGTACCCACGTATTTGGAACTATTGTGGCTTCAAAGAACAAATGCCCGAGATTAAAGCCAACGATATGGTAAGTTTTATTGAGGCAATAGATTTGTTAATCAGCAAATTAGATTGCACAGATGTTACTTATGATACTTTAGATAGGGTGCTGTGGTATGTAGGAAAAATCTATCGAGGCAACTTGTCACTAGTTTTGAGCATGGAAGAATACAAAGCATTTGTCAAATTGTATTCCAAAAATAAGGGAGGTTTCGATGTTGCCAATGCAGATTTAAACTCATTACCTATACCACACGATAACATCGTTTATGATTTCTTTGTATTGGCAAAAGAATTAAAACTATTAGATAGCAAACCATAGGACAACGCTCGCAGTCCTTAAGTTGCGGGCATGATTGATCAATTATTAAAAATTTTACAACTATGGCAGAAATTGCATTGAAAGGTAACATGAAGGTTAAAACCTTGAAAGCCGAATTTAAGAAAGCGTTTGGTTCTACCTTGCGCGTGTACAAAAGCGAAAGCTGCAAAGGTGCATTTGCAGATGACGATGCTACATTGGCATCTATCCGCGGAGAGGGCTCTAAAGGTGGCGAACTCGCAGTAAAAGGTAACATGCAAGTAGGCAACTTCGAGAAGAAAGTGGCTGAAATGTATGGTATCGGCGTACAAGTAGCTAATGCTGATGATAGCAAGTTGGCCAATAACTCTGCTACTCTCGTAGGCGCAGGTAAGTAATTACCACAAGCAAGGCAGGCGGGTTTGACTGCCCACCTGCTTGCTAAATTCTCAGGATATTAACCTTTTAAATACTAATTATTATGAGTTTGGAATACTACAAAAAGCAAATGGTAGATTTGCGCGCCAAATTGCAAAAAGAAAAAGACGCAAAGAAAAAAGACAATGAATACTATGCAGGTTTGGTAAAGAATGCATCATCTCCAAGTAGTAAGGCTAGTTATCGTAAGTCGAAAATTGATCATGCTGCTTCGCACGACCGTAATATTGAATCAATCAAGCGTCAAATTGAGAACTGCAAAGATAATATCGCTCGCGAACGTAAAAGAAAATAATAACCATTAAATTTACAAACCATGACAACGGCAAAGAAACCTACGGAAATGAAAAAATTACTTTCTAAAATCTTTCTCAATGAGCATCTCGTTTTGATGTTTATCCTGTTAAACGCAGCCATTATCTTTGCACAGGAAAGTGGATATAATCCTTATTGGTTATCCCTCGCTGATTTAATCTGTACCATCTTTTTTATGGTTGAGATGGGCGTAAAACTATCAGTTTTTGGGCTGAAAGGCTATTGGCGCAACGGTTGGAACTGTATGGATGGCACGTTAGTAATACTGTCCATTCCGTCAGTAGTGGCATTCTTCTTGCCGGAAGGAATGATTGGCAGCAGCTTTTCTATCCTGCTTATTCTGCGACTGCTCCGTGTACTACGGTTCTTCCGTATTCTGCACGTCTTTCCTAATTTCTCGGTGATAGTTCGCAACTTCGGAAAAGCCATGCGCGAGAGTGCCGGCTTGTTTGCGAGTTTTCTCTTGCTAATTGTGGTGGTAGCCTTGCTCTCTTGCGCACTGTTCAAATCTTCTGCACCTGAATATTTTGCTACACCCATTGACAGCATTTACAGTATCTTCCGTATCTGTACAGGAGAAGGTTGGAACGAGATACCGGACACTATTGCAGCCAATTCCACCATAGCCACGGCACGTCTTGTCAGGCTCTATTTCAGCATATTGCTAATCCTGTGCAGCATTATCGGACTATCGTTGGTCAATTCCATCTTCGTAGATGCCATGGTGAGCGATAACAACGATGAATTAGAGAAACAAGTGAAAGAACTCAACGAGAAAGTGGACAAACTATTATCCGATAAAAGCAAGTAAAAGAAGACATACTATCGGATCGCACCGCTTGGTCTTTGATATAACGATAAGTAACTCATGTTTTTTCGGATCAAAAACGGCTTTTTTCGATGCTGCTTGAGCCGTAAATATACAATCCGGTTGTTTTGAATAATGTTTTTCTGCATATACAGGGAGCCATTCTCCTTTCACAATCAACAAAACACACCGCTATTTATTGAAAAATTCTAACTTTGCAGTGATATGAAAAGGGTAATTTTTATCGTTACTTGCTGCATTTTGAGTTACTTTACCGTAAAGGCTCAAAAATCAGACACGCTCTACAGCTATCGGCAAGACGGATCCTTTCACACTTTTTGCAGAGTAGAGGCCAAGTGCAGCAATGCCATCGCCAACGAAGTTGTGGACGACTTTATCAATCAATTCAGAGGCGATCCCGAACTGCTTTTCGAGTGGGCGTTGAAAGGTGTCGGAAAACAAAACGACAAAGAACGCGATGAAGTGCTTTTGGTGCTAAAACGCACCACCTTCGACCCCGAAACAAGCATTGGTGTCATCGTTGCCGACATCAAAGTGCCGGGGTTGCGCACGTTTAAAGACATCAACATCGAAAGCCGCGTAACCAAAAACGAGTTGCCCGACGGTATTACCGAAATCGTAGTGGATATTTTCTACTCCAACGCATTGCTGAAAAAAGCCTATGGCACCTATCGAATCGTGCCGCAAAGCGATGGAACACAATTTTTCGACATCACCATCAACATAAAATTCGGGTGGTTTTTCGACCTTTTTATCACCAAAAAACGTTATTGTTCGATTATCGAATGGCGCGCCAAAGGTTTCATGGAAAATATGCGTAACGAAGCCGAACGCCGTCAATCACTCCTCAACAATTAATGTTACAGCGTCCAGTTGTCCGCCAAGCGGTGGATTTTTTTTCGAGAGTTGCACCCTTACATGCTTTACGGCAGGGTGAATCTGCCGCAAACGGTGTGCAATGCGTCGTACTACGCTTTCAAGCAGTTTTGAGGTATGTTGCATCTCCTCGCTCACCGCATCGTACACAAGTTGATAGTTGAGCGTATCGTCCAAATCGTCGGTCGTTTGTGCAGCAACCTCGTCCATGTCAAGCGATACTGTTACATAAAAATCATTTCCGATAATACGCTCTTGTTCAAAAAATCCATGATAAGCGTAAAAGTGCATTCTATCCAATACTATCTGCATAAAGGGCTTTTATTTATAAATCAGCAAATTTACATACTCGGTCAGATTCCAAAGCATTTCTTTCGTTGAGAGCGACTCCTTCAGCAGGGCTGCGACACTTTCAAAGTTGCTCCAAAACGACTGTTTATCGCACAAATAGGCTTGTCGAAACAACGTCGAAGCCTTATCCAAATTATTCTGGGAAAACGCCACAAAAGCCCAACGGAGGTAATCGATAGCGACAAGATTTGCGGTCGGTATTTTTGAAAAATAGGTTTCCGACTGCTCCGTTTTTCCACACAAAAAGGCACACCACGCAATCGCACGCAACACATTCTCATTGTCAGGATTGAAATAGTTGATTTTAAAATAAACCTCCAAGGCTTCGGCATATTTTTTTTGTTCGTAAAGACAGGTCGCAAAACTCATCTGAATCTTATTGTCGTCGGGAGCAAGTTGCAACAACCGCCGATAACAACTCAAAGCCTGCTCGCCCTCACCGCAGTTTTTATGGCAGAGCGCCATCTGCCGCAATATCCACTTCTGCTCGGGCATCAAAAGGTCTATTTTGGTATAAAGTTCCAGTGCTTTTCGCCACTCTCCTACCCGCTGATGTGCATACGCCAATTTGCGTAACAATGTCGTATCTGCAGACTCCGACACATTGGCTCGCTCATAAACGGTCAATGCCTCGGCATACATTTTTCTTGAGAAATAAAAATCGGCCACCGACAATTGCCCTTTGTCGCCGAGCAACTGCCACAAGGCATTCACTCCTGAAAGTTCACCCAAATGCACAAACGGATTGTACGACATTTTTTGCGGGAACAACTTATAAAAACGATACAAACACTGCACATAATTATTTGTTTGAAGCAAAAACGTCAAACGGGCATCGGTCTGCATACGATCGTTTACATCCTCTATTTGGGCTTTAAAACCCTGTTTCATAAAATCTATTTGCGAAGCAGGCAGCTGCTGCAAAATGAAACAAAACGAATACTTATCCGAATCGCACATTGTGTCGATCGACATCAGCAGCGACATAAACTCATTGTTACCCTCGAACAACGACTTCACGGCTTCGTTTTTCGAACTGAATGGTAGAAACCAATTGAACGCCTCGTCGAAAAACGGAAATGATTTCAATTCCGAAAACGCACTCATATTAACATCACTCCCCTCGCGTTGCATTTCGTTAAGTTGTTCGAGTTTTTCAGTCAAACCTATCTCATCGAACAACTCCAAAGCCTCATCCATAGCCGTTTCTTCATCTGTATCTTTCTCTTTTGCATCGCGCCATTTATCGTTCAGTGTAGGTGTAACACGCATCATGTCGGGCAGCAAATCTTCCTTTATTTTTTGGTTGATCAACTCGGTTTCTCCCGTTCGTATAAGATGACAAAGCACCTGTTCAAGTTCCCTCACAGCCTCGGTGTCGGCTGCAAAATTTTGTAACGCATTCTGTACTTTTTCGTAGCAAGAGAGTCTGTTGTTGTAGCGTAGCAACAGCAGTACCACCGCCACCAAAGCGCGTTGCCGTATCGAGTCTGTCCTATTGCCGGCAAGCGAAAACAGCAGCAGCATTTTTTCTTGTTGAAAATATCGCAACGCACTCATCATCAATGCCGTAACAGCCACACTCCTACACGCCACATCATTACTTTCGTCGGTAATAAACGCCGACAACTGCTGCGCTTCGTTTTCATAAAAATGCGAAGTGAAAAACACCGAATAATACAAATCTGTTTGTTGCTTGGCAAGGTTTGCAGTCGGTGTGTGTGTATTGACATCGGCAAACGCCTCGTTCAACAAACCGTTGAGCGACACACGGTCTTGCGCTGCTTGCAGGCGTTCCAAACAAACCGACAAAGAGTGCGTTTGGCGGTTGCTACGACAATCGAAAAAAGTAGTATTCTGCATGCAGTAAACCTCGCACAAGTCGTCGAACAAAGCATACGCTTTCTGCATCAACTGCCTGAATATCTGCTCGCGTTGCGCATCGGCAGTACCTTTTAAAACGAACAAAAGCATTTGCTCGTACACCAATTTTATTTCGTCGGCTTTACTCGCCATCGCTCCCTGCTGAAGTTTGTCAGCCAGTATCGGCAACAGACGCAACGCCTCTGCCAAACGTTGTTCGGACAGGCATTGTTCGAGTTGTTCTATTGTTTTTTTTATGTTTTTTGTAGCTTCCATTTTTCAACTTTCAAGGGACAGGGTCGTAGCCACTACCGCCCCACGGATGACATCGGCAAATACGCTTCACGCCCAGCCAAAAGCCCCGCACAATGCCGTGTTTTTGCACCGCTTCCACCATATATTGCGAGCATGTGGGCTGATAACGACACATGGCAGGAAACAGCGGCGAAATACAACTCTGATAAAAATACACAGGCAATAGAAAACAAAAACGCAAAAACTTTTTCATTCTTTCTCGGCTAACAACAACAAGGCTTCCCGCATTTTTTTCTGCACAAAATCAAAACTCGGCAGCACATCGGTAATCGCCACAAATGCCACATGCAAACCTTCCGTCTTTTGCGGCAA
This sequence comes from Paludibacteraceae bacterium, assembly GCA_017456885.1. Classification (GTDB taxonomy): domain Bacteria; phylum Bacteroidota; class Bacteroidia; order Bacteroidales; family Paludibacteraceae; genus RGIG9608. The sequence continues at coordinate 42,855 of JAFTIM010000007.1, read as the reverse complement.
AACATGCTTATTCAAACGATACGCCTCACGCATCAGACGTTTCAGCCGATTGCGATCGACGGCATGACGAAAACGCTTTTTCGGAACCGAAAACAAGACTTTCTGCTCGCACGAAGCATTGTGCTTATACACCACACGAAGCGGATAGCAAGTAAACGCTTTTCCATCGGCAAAAAGTCGCTGAACCACGAGTTTTCCCCGTAAACGCTCTTGTTTGTGAAGTGTATGTTCCATTGTTTTTTCAATATAAATCTACAACGCTCGCCACGAGCCTTTTGTTCTTGCTCACAACAAATGCAAAGATAAAAACAATGCTCGAAAATTTAGACATCACACAAGTTGTTTCTGTTTGTTTTTAGAGAGAAGAAAATTCTATCTTTGCACTTGGTTTTGGCAGGGAAAAAACCGACCCAAAGCCACGACATATTTTTTTTGATTATAGCGTTTGCTATTGTTCATTACGTTGAAACCTAGGAAATTTCAAAAGTGAGGAAATAAGAGCAAGGTGCGAACGCCTGTGGAAAATCGTGGGCGTTTACTTGTATTTTCTCGGGCTATCCTAGGGCCTCAACGTGAGCAAGTTTACGCTCGCGTTTTTTGTTTATGGAGACCGATATTCACATTGGAAAACTTATTCGAGACGAACTTCGCCGACAAGGACGTGGTGTCACGTGGTTTGCTACACAAATCTGTTGCGAACGCACCAATGTTTATACCATTTTCAAACGAAAAAGTATCGACACCGAACTGCTTCTGCGTATATCGCAAGTGCTCGACCACGACTTTTTCCGCCACTACTCAGCAAAGCTCTAAGCTACCCCACGCCCAAAACCGTCGAAAATGTTTCGACACAATATCGAATCTTATTCGACACCATTTACAAAACCACTCCAACCTTTCACGATAACTTTGCGACCATAATTCATTTATTAAATTTTTAACTTTTTTTAAAACCGAGGGGTCGATGGGATATAACAGACAAAAATTTTTATGAAAAAAATAAGTTTAATCGGATTGTTACTAATGTTTGTATGTGCAAGTAAGGCAATAGAACCTAGTTATTGTTCTATTCCAACATTGGAAGGAGCTAAAGTTGTATTGAAAAGCTCTAATGGACAATCAGATAGTGATGGGCAAGTGGAAGCCTGGGTTAAAATGACAGGAGTAAGTAAAGGCAGCCAACGTACTGTAAATGTAGTTGTTTATTGTTATGACATAAGAGGAGTACTCATTGATGCAAAATCTGTTTCTGTCGAATGCTCATCTGGATATTGTCCTTACACAGAAGTTCGCTTTGATGTTCAACCTAACAAAGCATATAGATTTGGTTTAAGTGATGCAACTTGTTATTAATTTTTCTTTTCATTCAATAAAAAATGGTACACAATTGTGTACCATTTTTTATTGATTTATAGCATTAGAATCACACATAACTATGCAATCCACCAAGTAGAAAGTTTACACCAAAATAGGTGAACAGCACTGCCAGAAAAGCCACCACGGTAAAAACGTGAAAGTAAAGCGGCTTTTGCAGAAATGGCAATGACTTACTGTGAAATGCTGTGCTATACACCATCATCGTAATCAATGCCCAAACCTCTTTGGGGTCCCAGCCCCAGTAGCGTCCCCATGACTGATTTGCCCCATCAGCACCGATACGCTGTATTTCGTATTTGGAGTTATCGGGCAGAGCGTGATGTATCCACTTTGGATACGGTTCTCCCTTACCTTCAGAGGGGCTTTTGCCTGCATTGTGCGGCAGTGAGCCTGCAACTCGTCGGTCGTATCGAAGCGGTCGATACGGAAAACGCCTGTCGAGGAATCACACACAAACGCATCGAAAAAACGGCGTGCCACCATTCCCATCGTCATACGCAGGTTTATCTCAATCATCGGATTTACCAAACAGCGTCCGTTCTCTTCATAAATCAGCATATCGACCCCGAGATAACCTTCGTAAAACGAGTATTCGCGTTCGAAAAACAGCAACAAGGCATCTTGTATTTCGCGCAAGTAGCTCAAAGGAATGTATTCGGAGAGCCGCCGCTCCAACTCACCGTCCGCCGCCAAAATGTTTGCCGAATAAACGCCCATCGCCTCGGTTTCAAACACCGAATAGCCGGCAAAAGAGGCTTTCCCGTTTTTCAACAGAAACTCCATGGCAAAATCCTGAACCTTATGGTAGAGCGGTTCTCCCATCACGCTACCCTGCCTGCAGAGCGTTCGCCTGCACCACCCTTCGGCACTCTGCGACAAGCCTCCGAAACAACGCCATACGCCTCTGCCGCTGCCCGAAATCGGGGCTTTCAGTATGGCTTTAGGGTGAAAGCGGAGAAAATCATCGACCTCACCGCGCGAAAACAACTCCGTAGCCGAATCGGGGATGGGAAACGACAATCTGTTACGCAAAAAATCCATGGCACGACCACTCCACCGCCGATGCGAATGCTCCCGCACATTGTCGATAAACGTTTGTGCGATGCTATCGGAATATCGTCCAAGCGTTTGATTCCACCCCCAAGGGACAAGGCTCTCCGCCGTATCTGCTTCGGCAAAAGAGATTGTTGCCAAACGGGGGAAAAGCGTTTCCAACGGCGACTTCCAAGCCCGAAACTCCACAGGAGCCATCACCCGACTTCCCTCGTCGGCATACCACAAAGGCAGACAAGCCAAGTCGGATGCAAACTGACGCGCCGAAGCCGGTGCATCATACGTTTTGCTGCCGTTGGCCAAAGCCAAGTCGTGGTCAGGATTAAAAAGATAGAGTCGTCTCATCGTATTTCGCACTCGCGTCGAACGGGGTACGTACTACGCTGTTGTTCAAAGGTTTCGGGGCTGCTTTTCAACAACTCAGAATCGCGTTCGATAGGATAATTCTGCAAAAGCCGTTCCTGCAAAAACGCATCGTTGCAGAGGGTTTGTTTTTTCGGAAGTGAAACCGTAAAATCGTCCAACCCCAAGTCGAAAAATCGGCTTACGGCACGCACGCACGCTTGTGTGGCGTTTGCTTTGCCATCGGCCGAATAGCCTGCTATGTGCGGTGTGGCCAACAACGCCCGCTCCAACAAAGTGCGATTGAGCAAAGGCTCGTTTTCCCAACAATCGACCACGCAATCGGACACACGCCCATTGTCAAGTGCCGACAACAAGGCTTGTTCGTCAATCACCCCTCCGCGTGCCGAGTTGATAATCAACGGAGAGCGTTGCAGTTTTTCAAAAAATCGGGCATCAGCCAAATGATAGGTGGGGAATGCACCCTTTTCAGCCAACGGCGTGTGAAAGGTTATCACATCGGCTTTGGCGGCTATTTCGTCAAGCGAAACATAAGCATTCGCTTCCGAAACAGCTTGCAAAGGCGGGTCGTTTCGCAAAACACGCATACCCAAATGTTGTGCCATGCGCTCCACACTCGTGCCCACATGTCCGCATCCCACAATGCCGAGCGTAAGTCCCGAAAGAGTTTTGGCACGTTTTTTTGCCCAAAAACAGAGTGCCGAAGCCACATATTGCCCTACCGAATCGGCATTGCACCCGGGCGCATTTTGCCATCGGATATTTGCACGGCGACAATATTCCGTATCAATATGGTCGAAACCGATGGTGGCCGTTGTTATCAGTTTTACACGGGTATTGTCAAGCAAAGCAGCGTTGCAGCGTGTTCGCGTACGCACAATCAAGGCATCGGCATCACGCACCACCTCGGGCGTTATTTGCGAAGCCGGAAAGTAGCGCATTTCTGCCACATGCTCCAAAACGCCTTTCAAAAAAGGGATATTCGTATCTGCTACAATAATCGGTTTCATCTTTCTTTTCTTAACATCATGCACGAAAACATTCTACCCGAGGCTACGCCCAATTTTCGTGCCGAAAAAAAACGGTCGGAATCGCGATATGTGCAACACTCCGACACCGCAATCCCACTCGGCAACACGCCCGCTTCGATCAACAAAAAGCGATTAGCGGCTTTCAAATCGAAATGGAATTTTCCGTCATTTTTCTCGAAAAACAACTGCTCAACGGGAAAGCCTTTTTGTCGAAACAATTCGTACAAGTCGCGTCCCACTTCATAGTTTTCCACCGAAATGCAAGGCGCTATCTGCACAAGCAGATGTGCGGGCAAGGAGCCAAAGCGGATGCTCATCGTTTCGACAACCGAAGTTACAATTTTTGCGAGCGTGCCACGCCAACCGGCATGCACCGCAGCAACGACCTCTTGCACAGGGTCGAACAAAAGCAACGGCACGCAATCGGCAGTAGAAATGCCGATACACACATCGTTCAGGTCTGTTATCAAGGCATCGACACCATGAAGTCGGTCGCGCTGCAAGGCAGGCGAGAGTTGCAAAAACGGCTCGTCCAACACTCGCACACAACTGCCATGTGTTTGGTGCGGCATAAACAATCGCTCACGAGCAATGCGGTATTTTTCGCAAAAAATCTGCCTATTTGCATTCACCAAAAACGGCTCGTCGCCCGTGTAATCGCACATGTTCAACGAAGCGTAATTGCCCTTGCTCACACCACCCTCACGCTCGGTGGAAAGAGCAAAAAGTGCAGGATATTTTTCAAACAAAGCGTACCTCATAATTTCGATGTGCAAAGATAGGAAAGATATTTTTTCGCAAGAGTTGCACACCTTGTCGGTCGCCTGATTTTTGCTATTTTTGCAAAAAATTTACAGCGATGATAAAACATATTGTGATGTGGAAATTCAAGGATTCCGCAAACGGGAAGACAAAGCTCGAAAATGCCTTGGGAATGAAAGCAAAACTCGAAAATTTAGTGGGAAAAATAGACATACTACGCTCGTTGGAGGTAGGCATCAACGACCTATACACCGACGCTTCGTACGACATGGTGCTCACCACCACTTTCGACAACGAAGCCGACATGAAAGCCTATGCCGCTCACCCGTTGCACGTGGAGGTTTCCACTTTTTGCAAAAGTATCCGCCTCGCGCGCGTTACCGTCGATTATCACCTATAAACGTTGGCAGCAGATTTTTCGGAATATCAAATAGCAAGCGACTTTGCCAACCAAACGTCGTGTTCGGTTTTTATCACGGGGAAGGCAGGCACGGGCAAAACAACTTTTCTGAAAGAGTTGAAAAAAAGTTGTCCGAAAAACCTTGTGGTAGTGGCACCTACGGGCGTGGCAGCCATCAATGCGGGAGGAGTAACCCTGCATTCGTTTTTCAGTTTGCCATTCACTCCTTTTGTGCCGACGCCCGAGGGAAGAACGAATTTAATCAGAAAGCAGCGCGTTAATAATATCAAAAAAAACATTTACAAAGAACTCGAACTGCTTATCATCGACGAGATAAGTATGGTGCGTGCCGACCTGTTGGACGCCGTCGATACAATTTTAAGACACCACAGACACGAGCCGAACAAACCTTTTGGCGGAATTCAAACCATTTTCATAGGCGACCTCTACCAATTGCCGCCCGTGGTGAAAGACGAAGAGTGGCAACTGCTGTCGCAATACTATGCTTCGCCGTTTTTCTTTCATAGCAAAGTGATAAGCGAATTTCCGCCCGTCTATTTGGAATTGAAACACATTTTCAGGCAAAACGACAAGCAGTTTATCAATCTGCTGAACGAAATCAGACACAATGAGTTTTCCGATACAAGCAAAGCACTGATTCGCTCAAAAATCAACCGACAACTGTACGGAGTAAAACGCTCGGATTACATTGTGCTAACCACGCACAACTATAAAGCCAACAGCATCAACAGCGAAGAGATGAGCAAAATAAAATCGCCCGAGTTTGTTTACGAGGCAAAGGTTTCCGGCGATTTCCCCGAAAAAAACTACCCGAACGATCCGACCTTGACGCTCAAAAAAGGTGCCCGAGTGATGTTTATTGCCAACGACAGAGAGTCGCCACATCGCTATTTTAACGGAAAAATCGGCACCGTTACCGAACTCGACAACGACAAGATAATGGTTCGTTGCGACGATTCCGAAACGGAAATAAAGGTCGCCTTTGAGGTTTGGGAGAATATCAGCTACAACGTCGACAGCAACACCAAACAAATCGAAGAAGAGGTGCTCGGCACCTACAAGCAATATCCGTTGCGTTTGGCGTGGGCTATTACCGTTCACAAAAGCCAAGGACTTACATTCGACAGAGCCATTCTCGACCTCGAACAGGCGTTTGCCGCCGGACAAGTGTATGTGGCATTGAGCCGTTGCCGCTCAATAGATGGCATTGTGTTGCAATCGGGCATCAATCAACGCGCTTTATCCATCGACAAACAAATTTTGGAATACACCGAACGACAAACTTCGAACGAGGCTCTACCTCAAATTCTTGAAAACGAAAAAATACGCTATCAAAAAGAGTTGTTGTTGCAACTTTTCGATATAAATCGTGCCTCCAATCTCGTACAAGAGTTGTTAAAAGATTACACCGACAACCGCTCCTCGTACAGCAAAAACACGCTGACCCTTTTACAAAAAATGTCAGCCCTGTTTTTTGAAACGGGACTGACCCTGAAGCGGATACAAACAGTGCTTCAGCAGCAAGTTTCCGAAGAGAGTCTGCAACAGTACAAAGAGTTGTTGCACTCGCGTATCAATGACTTTGAAACAGAGGTACTGAAAATCTCGGCTATTTCTTCCGATGCCGATTTGGCAGAGGCATTTGTCGGCAAACTGCTGAAATGCTGCGAGGAGATGGAATGGCGGAAATACGTTGTCGAGAATGCCGAATCAGACCTTTCGGGCAGCTCCATTGCAAAGTACAAGCAGTTGTTTTTCAGCAAATTCCGTCAAATACAAGAGCATTCAAAATTTTACATCAAACTTTCGGAGCGCTTAAAAGCAATCTACATACAAACAGCAGAAACCGATGACAGCAATTTAATTTTCTGATAAAACGGATGAAAAACTTCAAAGCAATCATTTTCGATTTAGACGGCACATTGGTCGATTCCATCAACGACTTGGCAAACGCGATGAATCACGTGCTACGCACGATGAATCTGCCTACGCACGACACGCAGCAATACAAGTTTTTTGTAGGCAACGGCATTCGTAAATTGGTGGAGCGAGCCTTGCCCGACACAGAGCGCACATCGGGGAAAATAGACCTTTGCTATCAAAAAATGATATGCTACTACCGCGAGCATTGCTTCGACTGCACAACGCCCTACGAGGGCATTCCGGAGCTACTCGACTTTTTGCGTCACGAGCGGTTTCGCATCTGCATTCTATCGAACAAAGCCGACGAATTGGCAAAAAAAATTGCGGAAAAACTTTTTCCGAAAAACACATTCGACATCGTATGCGGAGCATTGCCCACAGTGCCGCGTAAGCCCGACCCTACCGCCGCCATCAACATTGCGAAACAGACGGACACGGAGTGCCGCGAGTTCCTCTACATAGGCGACACCAACATCGACATTGCCACGGCCAAGGGTGCAGGCATGTTTGCCGTAGGATGCACGTGGGGATTCCGTTCTCGTTCCGAACTCGAAGCCGCTCATGCTGATTTGATAATAGACCATCCACGGGAACTGATAACCTTCTTAAACGAGCAAAAATGAACTATCACGAAGCCATCGAATACCTTTATGCCCACGCTCCCATGTTTCAGAAAATAGGAGAAAAAGCATACAAAACGGGACTCGAAAACACCTATTTGTTAGACCAAAAATTTCGTTCGCCACACCGCAACTACAAAACCATTCATGTGGGCGGCACCAACGGCAAAGGCTCCTGTTCGCACCTTTTGGCATCGGTGCTGCAATGTGCAGGCTTTCGGGTGGGACTTTACACCTCGCCTCATCTGAAGGACTTCAGAGAACGGATTCGCATCGATGGAGAGATGATTCCGGAGCAAAGGGTTATCGACTTTATCGAACAAAACCGAACCACCATCGAAGAAATCAGTCCCTCGTTTTTCGAGATTACAACGGCTCTTGCGTTCCTCTATTTTGCGGAACAGAAAGTCGATTTTGCCGTTATCGAGGTCGGGCTTGGCGGTGCACTCGATTGCACCAACATCATTTCGCCCGAAGTGGCCATTATTACGAACATCAGCTACGACCACACCCATATTCTTGGCGAAACGCTCGAAGCGATTGCAACGCAAAAAGCCGGCATTATCAAGCCTGCAACGCCCGTGGTGATAGGAGAATACCCAAACGATAGCATCAAAACGATTTTTGAACGACGCGCCAACGAGTTGCATGCTCCCATTCGTTTTGCCCAAGACATCGACATCGAAACGCCCGCATGTCCGTTGCAAGGCATTTACCAAACGAAAAACAGACGTACGGTGGCAGTAGCCGTTGCCGAACTGCAACAACGAGGCATTACCATTGCCGAAAACGACATTCGCAACGGATTTGCCCAAGTGCTTGAACGCACGCATTTGCAAGGGCGTTGGCAAAAAATTGGCGAAAATCCGCTTGTGGTTTGCGATACGGGACACAACGAAGGCGGATTTCGTTACCTTGCCGCACAGCTCGAAGCACAATCCTGTGCCACGCTACGCATTGTGATTGGCATGGTGGGCGACAAAGACATTGATGCCATACTGCGGCTTTTGCCTCGCAAAGCGGTTTATTATTTTACGAAAGCATCTATTCCGAGAGCACTGAACGAGCACGATTTGCAACAAAAAGCGCAAAAATACGGGCTTTGCGGTCGCTGTTTCGCCACCGTAAACGAGGCGCTTGCTTGTGCCAAAAGCGATGCCGACACCAACGATTTTATCTTTGTGGGTGGAAGTAATTTTGTGGTAGCCGAAGTGTTATAAAAAAAGAGAACTTACGCAGTTCTCTTTTCTTTTGTCGGTTGATAAAAATCCGTTCATTTAAATTCAAATCGAACGGTAACGCTTGAGTTCAGTTTCAAGGGTTCGAACTCCAATTCGGGCATTGCAACGTCTTCTTCCACCATATCGCGACTCTTCATTGCATACATCACATTGCGCGGAGCATAATAATTCATATCACTCTCTCTGATATAAACTGCCTTGCCGGCATCTTGCCCGATGGCTTGAGCAAGCTCGGAAGCCTTTTTGGCAGCTTTTCTCATTGCTTCAATTCTGACCTCGCTTCTGTATTCCTCCATTTTCGAATTATCCACACGTTCGATGCCGAAATCGGAAAAACCTGCCGCATCCATATTTTTTATCACCTTCATGAGCGTTTTCGTATCGTGAAGCAAAAGCGAATATTCCTGTTCTACATTGGCTTTTCTGCTTAAAAACCTTTTTGTAAAATTACTCGATAAATCCTTTATTTTCAGCGACTTTTCGACATCGACGCCCGATTTTTTCAACACTGCCGCCAAATCTTTCTCCAGCTCGGAGAGTTTGCGATTTTTGTAATTCCCCTCGTTCAACACAATGCGCAGATAAATTTCGTCGGGGACAACTTCCTTTTCCGCTTTAGCCGTTACTTCGATATAATTTTCGTTCATCACAACGTAGTTCTCGGCAAAAGCCGTTGTGCCAAATGCCACTAAAAGCACCAAAACTAATTTTTTCATAATTCTTTCGTTTTAAAAATTCATTCTGCATTATGACTTGGCAAAAATACGAAAGTTTAACAGCACACCCGTTTTTTATTTGTTCCGAACAAATGCAAGACTGTCTATTGTTGCCCGACTGTCGAAGTTCTTGCAAAATCCATCACGCAATTAAATTGATACGTCTTGTGCGGTGCTATGGCCGCTCCGATGGCATTCAAATTGGGATTCAGAATGTTTTTGCGATGCCCGAACGACGGAACATTTTCATCTATCAGCAGTTGTATCACAATGTTTATCGCTTGGTCGTTGTTGTAGCCGTACGAGCAGTTTTCGGCAATGAGCGTTTTTTCACCCAAACCGCCATACACACGGTCGGCAAAGTCAGTGCCGTCGGAGCTTGTGTGGCCGGTACGTCCGGTGCGTCCCATGTCGGCAGCGTGGTAGGCCGCCGTGGCATACAACCGTTTGTCGGGGTAGAGCAGTTGCCGGTCTTTGACAGTTTGCAAATCGCGGTACAGCGAAGCGAGGTACCAATTCGACGGGTCGTTGGGCGTATGTTGCGCCAAGTAGGTGGCAGCAAAGAGTGCGCCGTCCATGCGCGCCAAATTGCACAGAAAGACAACCTGTTTCTCTTGTTCGGACAGATACGACGCATCGCGTGCGGTGTTTGCCTGCGCAAGTTGTTCGCTTGTCCATTGTTGTGCAGCCAACGGCATCGCCGCTAAGCACAACATCAAAATTGTAACTACATGTTTTCGCATAACTATTCTTTTATAGATTAACACAAAGATACTTATCTTACCATTTTCCGCCCAGCCATGGCCATGCAAAAAATAGTATGCCGCTGGTAAGGATTGCTGTAAGACGCTGCGAGCAACCCAATAATATCAAAACTACGGCGACAACAACTCCAATAGCTATCATTGATGCGCACGGGTTTGGATTCAATCTTCATAACGCCTGATAATTTTGAGAATGATATGTGATGTTTGCCACAAACTCCTTTGGCAGAATGATATTCTCCACCTCAATGGCGTCGGTAAAGAGTGGAGCGATTTCCTCATCACGGAATCCTGCGATGCCGCAACCTATTCGGGTAACGAGGAACGTGAGATGCGCGTGCTCTTTGGCAAAGCAAATGAACGCATCTACGTAGGGCTTGATAGTTTCCACACCGCCCTGCATGGTAGGAATGGCGTATGTTTGGCCATGCAGCCCAACGCCCTCGCCCCACACGGCGCCAAACCGCTCGTAAGCCAACCGTGCGGCGCCGCCCCCATGTGCGCCTGCCAGATTGCTGCCAAATACGAATATCTCGTTCTCGGCAAGCATACCAATCCGTTCAGGAGTAAATTTTCTGTTGTACATGATCTATCTAATGATTTAATTTGTATATTTTAGTTTTAACACTACTACGAGCAACCATCCATTAGCCAGCCAAACAATAACACAGCTAGTACGAATGGGAAAATCATTTCTAATATAATAGACAAACACCCCATTCCACCAACTCCTCCCGCTATTGCTCCACCAAGGCATCCTTTTGCAGGACTTAAATCACTATCTTTTGAACCACTTGTAAATAAACCGAAGATAGCACCACCGATTACACAAATAATGATTATTATCAACCAACCAGGTATAATTGTTTAATTTTAAAATGTTATGAATATATGTTTTGCAAATATTTAATATATGGTAAAGGTGTGGGACCCAATACAAATGCCATCGCAGTAAAACTCATAACGATATACTCCTGCACTCCAATGCCCTTTTGTAGAACTACCCCAACCATTTAACTCAACTTCGTTCTTACCCGTGTAGATATTAACTTCATCTGAATATGAATAACCTGAAGGAGAGGTTTTTCCTGTTCTTAAAGTACCCGATGGATCATACAAACGTGTGTAAATTATTTTCTTCCCTGAGGTAACACCTATGTATCTGATTTTTGGTGTAAGATACATCGTTCTATTGCTATAAATAGAATTACCATATTGTGTTTCCACTGTATTATCATAATAGTGATTAGCAACTTGCGTTCCGATAATGATTAACGGCATTTTAGAAAGATTATTCTTATAAGACCAATATTCCTCTTCTACTTTTTGAAGTTTACGAATGGTCTCGTTTCTTTTGCTAATGTCTGCATTCTTTTGGTTAATATCCTCATCCTTATGCTTAATTTCTGCTACTGCATCAGACAACGAATCAGTTTTTATTTGTAGATTTCTATTTGCAGTTTGAAGACTCTCTCTCGTCATTCTTAAATTACTTTCAGTTGTATTTAAGTCATTCTGTAGTTTGTTCTTTTCTTGTTCCAAAGTATTTATATCATATATGAAAGATTCAATATTTGTATTGAGTCGATTAATGTAAATATTCTTATCTTGAATGACGAAAAAGAAAATAACTACACCTATGGCAATAATAACAGATAGCCAAGCAACTACTTTGATTTGTTTCTTTTGCTTACTTAATTTTGAATTGGCTTCTTTCAGACTTATATTCTCTTTGTTCAATCGGAATAATGTACTGGAATATGATCTTGATTCTTCATTTTCATAGTTCTCATCTTTGAAAATGAAAATGGTGTTATAGGTAGATGAGGCTTTGAGTATATCTTGCTTGTTATCTGTAAACCTAAACCTCTTTATTTCAGATGTATTTATGGAATAATCAAGTGGAGGCAGTGTGTCATTCTTGCCTGCCAAAAAAGAATCCAACTCTGTTTTTAAATATGCCGAGATATGAGCAAATTCGGATTTGACATTATATATTTTTCCTACACTTGCAATGATATTTCCGCTATTAGTATATTCCAATAGATGTCCTCTTGATGCAATTGTGGTTATTGCTCCTTAAAAAATAGAAAATAGACCTTCTATATTTCGGACAAACCTATTATTAAGAGCATAACAAATACCCAAATACCTATTGTTAGAAGACTCCGAATTATGAAGTCTTCTAACATAGATATAGTACATCAAAGTACCATCACGATGGATTACGAGTTGGCTATTGGCTTTTGATTTGGTTGCGATAGATTTGAAAAGGGTACGAGAGTCGTCATCTATATATTGTGTGTAGCCATTACCAAAATCTCCAAACAGATAAACTTCTACATTCATATTACCATGGGGTTATATTTAGTGTTTTATTAGCCTTATCAACTTCTATCTTACTTGCTACTTGATTTGAGAATTCCAATCCTAATAATACAGGTGCTACCTGATTAGATGTCACTTGGGCACGGATATTATTCAGTTCTATACCATCGGCTAATTTGATAGAGCGTAATAAGACTATACCATTTTCTACAATATCACCATTTGCGATACTTGAATAGCTGGTACCAATAATGTCGGCTGGGGTGAATTGCCCATTTTTTGCCAATGTTTGTAACTCTAACAAAGACATACTGACCATACCATTGAAGCCTGTGTCGTAAAGCATTTTTATTGGTACACCATTTAATTCAACGGTAATCCAAATCTGGTTATTACCTCTGTCATCGTATGGTATTTGAATGATATTACTATGATTATTCAAATCAATCGGTGGTCGTTTAGGTTGTTTGTTACCGCAAGAACCGAGCATTACCGATAAAATAACAACACATAATTGTAGTAAAATAACTAACTTTTTCATTGGACAGTAATATTTCGTTGTGAGACAATAAAATTGTTGGAATCAATGCATTTGATACTAATATCACCAGCTTTGTTAACTGTTAATGTATCGTTATTCAGTACAACTCCTTCACCATCAACACTCCATTGATAGTTTTGTCCAGACTCAACATTCTTTATTGAAAGGACGTAATATTGTCCAATGGCCAGACTTTTGCCTGACAGATTCTGTATGTCAATTTTTGTTTTTGAATAATCAGGCAAAACCTCAATGGGTATTTTGGGCGTTTCTATAGGAGTTTCTATTACTTCAGTGCCACCACTTATATTAGTTGTGTCATTATCAGAATTATTAATTTTCGGATCCACAAAACAATAAAGAACAACAATAATAATAAGCAGAGCAGTATTAAACAAGGTCGCAACCATCGTGATTGTCGTATTAGTGATGCAAAATCGACCCGCCAAACGGCGGACTCTTTTTTCAGTTCTTGTAGTTGTTCTGATATATCTGCCGGTATTCCCATTCGAAGAAAGTTCGTTACCATGTTTGCCTTGCTGTAATTTATTTATCTTGCGTTGCAGGCTATCATTTTGTTCTTGTAGCGTCTTTTTCTGTTGTTTCTCTTGAGATAACTCGTTGCTAAGTTTATTCTACGAATTCTGTAATTTTTCTATTTGAAACTGATATTGTTTAGCAAGTTCACCCTTAATTTCAGAAACTTGTTGTTGCAACGTTTGTATTTGTTCTTGCAGTTGTTTTTGCTTATCTGTCAAGACTTGATTTTCACGTTGCTGATGTTCAGCTTTTGACTGCCATAAGTTTCTCTCGCCTTCAACTTGTTGCATTTGTGATTCAAGAACAGATATCTTTTGTTTCAATTCAACTGGCAATTTATCTTTTGATGAATAGTCAGGAGAAATAAGAATCCTATTGTTATTGCAATCAGTAACGAATTGTGGACTATCTACATCAACCGTAGAATAAAATTTAATTGCAGATTTAGTAGTGTCCACTCCTTTATTACTGATTGTGTTGAGAGTTCCTGCAATATATTTATCCACATTTTGTTGTATCACAGAGGTTATTTGCCTTAACAAACTCTCTTGCTCTTTGAATTGCGCAACAAGGAAACGCTCTTGTTTACCAACTTTTTCAATGAGATTATTCAAACATAGTTGGGTATAAACACTTTCTAATAAATCATATAGCGTAGCGACTTGTGTACATACTTGTTTCTCGAAACATACTGTAATAGCGAAATAGGCACTTGGGCGATTGCCTTTTTCCAATACATTCTTGCGGTGAATGTATGAGTAATAAGAGTTCTCTTGCCAAATATCTACTTGCATGACAGCATTCATATCTTCACCTATTCTTGAATCAAGAAAAGGATTGAGATAGAACTTGTCGTTTGGTGCAGGAGCGGCACTCCATGTGTCCTGCCCCTGCGGTCTTCCGTGAATATATACTCTAATCATACGTTTAACTCTTTATGCATTGCATTATCGTCTTCCATAAGTTAGCTGGTCGTAGTGACCATATTGGCCTGGAGTCGTTTCTCCAAATACTCCGGTACTAAACGGCACAAATTTACAAGTGTATTTGTCAGCCCAAGGGAGCGGACTTGGGTTGCGGAATATTTGGAACAAACCTTGATATTCGTTATTACAATAGGTCATTGCATTCTTTACATGTACCTGTCCGGGACCATATACGAAATCTGTTTTGTTAATCTTATTGTACAAGATAATGCTCTTATCTCTCTTTGAATGAAAGAATTGATTTTTGCAATATGCTATTCTTTGTACATATGCATCTCTATCTATTTGATTAACATCCCAGTCCGGCTCTGTTAGGAACATCCACACTTTTTTGTTTCCTGAATTGAATATCCCTGTCATATAAGAAGGGAAAGGGGTCTGTGAACGGTTTGTCCCACTTGATGGGAAATAATCTTCACCTGCACCTTCCAATATTTGGCATATCAATTTGCCACGGTTATCACATATTTTAATAAAGAGAAAGTCATTTCGACCAGTACCGGGCAAAGCCGTAGTCGCATCTAACATCTTATTAAATTTAGCCGAGTTTTCTGCATATTCCTAGACATCTTTTGTGGTCACAAATCGTGGATCTACAGATACGGAAAAGCCTTTTTTTCTTAAATAGCGCGATAGCCTTACCAATGTCATTGTTTTCCCGCTACTTGGTGCCCCAAATAATAGTATAATAATAGGCGCGTTTTTGTCGCTTACTTGCACTGTGATTTTGTTTGGGTCTGTCGGTGTACGCTGTTCTTTTGGTTGTTGTTCGGTAACCGGATCAACATTACCTGTTGGAGCAGTTATTATTTCTGTAGAGGTTTCTGCACAACTGGGATTTACCCAGTTCATGGTCGTAGACCCCATTGTTGGAGCAGTTGTTATTTCTGTAGAGGTTTCTGCACCCTGAACATCATTGTTCAGTCCGTCAAATTTTTCATCCATAACTTTATTATATTTAAGCGGTTATTAAAAATCAAATTCTTTTTTGAAAGCTAAATCAAAACTGATAAAGCCGATTACATCAAGCAAGATGGACAAAATCAGCCAAAAGATGAAAATAAAAGGTATTTTTCCTGTGAAGAAATCACCAAGTACTTTGTAAGGATGTAAGAAACGAGATGTGCGAGTTTCAAGGTTTGTTGCCGTATATAATTCCTCATCTTCCTCATTGTTGAAATATATATATATGGTTCATTGGTTTTTATATTGGAATATGCCAAAATTAGTATCCCTTCGGCCTGTTTTATAATTTCCTCTGAACTTGGGCTTGAAATCAGTCCTACCTGAGCCAAAGAATCAATAACAGTCTTCATAACTTGAATGTTTTGTAAATCTTTTCTGGCTTGATTAGCATTTCGTGTACTAACCATAAAATCCTTCTTTAATTCTTGTAATGACCTATCCAAATTAAGTTGAGCATTATCAACTTCAGTTTTAGTGTCTAAATCATTTCTCGTGGTTTGTGGAAGAACAATTGCATATTTCCCATAATTACTTAATTCATTGTTGAGATTATGAATGTGTTGCAATGAATACCTATCTATAAAACGTTTGCCACTGGGGCCGGTGCCGGTTGCTTCATCTTTGAACAATTTCAACTCATTATTGCAATATCTTACCGTGGCAAAATATTTTGCGGAATCAACTTTTGATATATTTTGCTTTTCGGCATTTGCCAATTGTTCGGTATATGTTTCTGTGGTTTTTAGGTCTTCTGTTACTACATTACCAATTTGCAGTTTATAAAAGAAAGTGTGCGCATTGGTAGGAAGAGAAATAATTACCCATGTAAAAATTAGTAGTGCAATTCCGCCCCACAATTTCACTTTAGGATTTTCTACCGAACCATCATTGTGCAAAGCATCCATAATCATTTTGAAAGCGAAGGATGCGAATACAAAAAACACGATAGTCATCGCCCAAATCACATACCAAGGTAATGGTATGATGAGCATAAAAGACGAGGCAGTTGCCCAGCATGATACAGCAGCAACCACAAGGAATGGTACAAACCATAGAAAATTTTTATTCATAAATTTAAAATTTAATAGTTTTATCGCCTACTCTTTACCGGATTTCCGGCATTACTCCGTTGTTATTTTTTGCTTGTAAAAATACTTCATACAATAGGACGACCAAAAGAAACATGCTATCCAACATAGATACACTTCCGTATCCATTTTGGATAATTTAAGTATTGCTTTCTTGAAAGAAATCATCAAAAAAGTTGTAATTCATCACACACGAAATGCGCATCAGAAGTGCCGTATCTATCGTTGGCTTTTGGAATATCTTATATATATGATTGCGCGTGCAAGGTATTTGCCTCTCAAGCCACGTTACCGTGCGACCTTGTTCTCGCAGTTTATTGCGGACAAGACGACCAACATGGATATTTTCGACAGGAATCAACATAAAAAAAGCGGAACCATTCGTTTTATTGCTTATTAACCCGGAAGGCTCTGGTAAACCTATGCACTAATAAGCACGAAAAAGTTTCCGCCTCGAAACAGGACGGAACTTATCGACAACTTATCCTCGTGCTGTGAAAATTTACCAGATTTTACCGAGTGAGAATAAGAGCGTAAAGTTCAAATAATTAACTATTTAAATATCTTTCTTCGTTTATTTTTAAGTCTGCTATTTTTTTATCGTAAAATTAAACATACCACATTCTCCACATGCTGCGTGTGGGGGAACATATCGACAGGCTGCACGGCCGCCACACGGTATTTGGCATCGAGCAGTGCCAAATCGCGCGCCTGCGTGGCAGGGTTACAACTCACATACACAATGCGTTGCGGTTCGGCGGCAAGTATCACGTTCACCACGTCCTCGTGCATACCGGCACGCGGTGGGTCGGTTATTATCACGTCGGGGCGTCCGTACTCGGCCACAAAATCGGCAGTGAGAATGTCTTTCATGTCGCCGGCAAAAAAGAGCGTGTTGTCGATGCCGTTCAGGGCGGAGTTCACCTTGGCATCTTCTATCGCTTCGGGCACATATTCGATGCCGATGACGCGTTTTGCCGAGCGCGCTACAAAGTTGGCAATGGTGCCGGTGCCGGTGTAGAGGTCGTACACCAGTTCGTTGCCGGTGAGTACGGCAAACGTGCGCGCCACCTTATAGAGTTCGTAAGCCTGTTCCGAGTTGGTTTGGTAGAACGATTTCGGCCCGATTTTGAACCGCAGCCCTTCCATCGCCTCGTAAACGGCTTCGCTGCCCTTGAACAGATGCACCTCTTGGTCGGTGATGGTGTCGTTGCATTTGCCGTTGATGACGTACAACAGCGACGTGATTTCGGGGAACGTGTCGGCCAAGTGGTTGAGCAGCGCCTCGCGCTCGGCTGCGTGCTCTTCAAAAAAGACCACTACCAGCATCAGTTCGCCTGTCGAGGTGGTGCGCACCATCATCGTACGCAGAAATCCGGTTTGATTGCGCAAATCGAAAAAAGCAAGATGGTGTTTTTTTGCATAATCGCGAATCTCGTTCCGCAAGCGATTGTTAATGTTGTCTTGCAACAAGCATTGTTCAATGTCGAGCACCTTATCGAAAGCATTCGGGATATGAAAACCTACGGCATCCATATCGGTAATGGGCTCTCCCTTGGCAATCTCGTCCCATGTACGCCAACGTTTGTTTGAAAACGTAAACTCCAACTTATTGCGATAGCCATAGATTTTTTTCGACCCAAGAATGGGCGACACCTCGGGCAGTTGCACCTTACCGATACGCGTCAAAGCATCTACTACTTGTTGCTGTTTGTATTTGATTTGCTCGTCGTAAGGAAGAATCTGCCATTTGCAGCCACCGCACACGCCGTAATGGCGGCATGGTGCCTCGATGCGTTTTTCCGAAGGCTTTTTCAGCGTTACAACAGAGCCTTCCATGTAGCGATTTTTTTTGCGCGTGATTTGCAAATCCACCACATCGCCCGGTACGGCATATTGCGTAAACACCACCATATCATCTACTCTTACAATAGCTTTCCCCTCGGCAGCCACGTCGGTAATCACCACATTTTCGAGCAACGGAAGCTCTTTCTTTTTTCTCGCCATTTATATTCTTTTTTTGTTTCTTGCAAAGATAATGATTTGTAACAAAACGCACCGTTTTTAGAGCCAAGCGTAAAAAATATAAAGTCCGCACGTCCGTAATCTTAATCTTAATTCTTACCTTTGCACCTCATTGTAAAAACAAGCAAAATGAATATTTCATACAATTGGTTAAAACAGTATATCAACATTGATTCGCCCGCCGATGAAGTGGCAAAAATTCTTACTTCGATAGGGTTGGAGTGCGGCAGTATAGAGGAAGTACAATCGGTGAAAGGCGGACTTCAGGGACTTGTGGTAGGCGAAGTGCTTACTTGCGAAAACCACGAAAATTCCGACCATTTGCACGTAACAACGGTAAAAATCAATAACACGGACGCACTGCTTCAGATTGTTTGCGGAGCACCCAACGTAGCTGCAGGGCAAAAAGTAATTGTAGCAACCATCGGCACAACACTCTACCCTGCCGAGGGTGGTGAATTTGTCATCAAACGCTCGAAAATACGCGGGGTGGAATCGTTCGGTATGCTGTGTGCCGAAGACGAAATCGGAATCGGAACCAATCACGACGGCATTATTACCCTGCCACTCGACACGCCCGTAGGTCTTGCTGCTGCCGACTATTATCACATTGAAAACGATGCGGTTATCGAAGTGGATATTACTCCGAATCGTGCCGATGCCATTTCGCACTATGGTGTAGCACGCGATTTGGCGGCCTACTTCGCTGCGAAAAATGCCAATGTAACCTTGACAAAACCTTCAGTTGAAGGATTCAAAATAGACAACCACAACTTTGAGGTCAAAGTTTCTGTGGAAAATACAGAAGCATGCCCTCGTTATTCGGGGCTTACGATTTCGGGTGTTACGGTGAAAGAATCGCCCGATTGGATCAAAAATCGTTTGATGACCATCGGGTTGCACCCCATCAACAACATCGTGGATATTACCAACTATGTGATGCACGCCATGGGACAACCCATGCACGCTTTTGACGGGGATAAACTTACGGGCAACGAGATTGTTGTCAAAACGCTTGCCGAAGGTACAAAATTCACTACACTCGACGGCGTTGAACGCACATTGCGAGCCACCGACCTGATGATTTGCAATACAAAAGAAGGTATGTGCATAGCAGGGGTTTTCGGCGGTTTAGAGTCCGGAATTACCGAATCGACTACCAAGATTTTTCTCGAAAGTGCCTATTTCAACCCTACCTACATCAGAAAAACAGCTCGTGCGCATGGGTTAAGCACCGATGCTTCGTTCCGCTACGAACGTGGTTGCGACCCGAACAATACCATCTACATATTGAAATATGCAGCAATGCTCATCAAAGAACTTGCCGGCGGAACCATATCGAGCGACATTGTGGATATTTATCCCGACAAAATAGAGCCATTCGCAGTGCAACTGACTTACAAAAAGTTGAACGACTTAATTGGTTTTGAGATTGACAAAAATACCGTAAAAAGCATACTGAAGGGTTTGGAAATAGAGATAACCGCCGAGTCGGAAAGCGAATTATCGCTTCGTGTGCCAACCTATCGTGTCGATGTGCAACGCGACGTTGATGTCATCGAAGACATTCTACGAATTTACGGCTACAATCAGATTCCGTTCGACGAAAGTTTAAAATCGAGCATCAATTACACGGCAAAACCGGACAGCAACCGCATTCAGCAGTTGATTTCGGAACAACTGACTGCAAACGGATTCTACGAAATACTCAACAACTCGCTCACAAAAAGTTCCTATTATGCAGCATGCCAATCGTTTCCTGCCGAGCATTGTGTCAAAATAATGAATCCGCTCGGCGTCGATTTGAGCGTACTACGCCAAACTTTGCTTTTTGGCGGATTGGAGAGCATTGCCCGCAATCGCAACTACAAAAACAACAACTTGAAATTCTACGAAATTGGCAATTGCTATTACTTCCATAACGAAAATCGTAAACAAGAGGAGGCTTTAGGCCCTTACAGCGAAGATATGCATTTAGGGTTGTGGCTCTGTGGCAACAAAACTTCGCAAAGTTGGGCGCAAAAGGAGGAAAAAACCACTGTATTCCAACTCAAAGCCTATGTAGAAAACATCCTTATTCGGGTGGGATTGAACCAAAGCAACATTGTAGCAAACAAACTCACAAGCGACATTTTCTCCGATGCATTGCTCATCAACACAAAGAGTGGCAAGGCGATTGTAACATTCGGCTGCATCGACAAAAAAATATTGAACAGCTTCGACATCGATACCGAGGTATTTTTTGCCGACGTGAATTGGACAAATTTAATTAAAGCGGTAAAATCGCATAAAATAACATACTGCGACATACCGAAAATCCCCGAAGTACGGCGCGACCTTGCCTTGCTCATCGACAAAAGCGTTACTTTCTCCGAAATCGAAAAAGTAGCTTTCGAAACGGAGAAAAAATTACTCAAAAAGGTAAACCTTTTCGACGTTTACGAAGGGAAAAATCTACCCGAAGGGAAAAAATCGTACGCTGTTTCGTTTATTTTACAAGACGAAGAAAAAACGCTGAAAGATGCTCAAATTGATGCCATAATGCAGCGATTGATAAAAAATCTGACAGAAAAAATCGGAGCCTCGCTACGATAGCGATAATTCAAATCACAAAGGAAGCAGAACTATTGGAGTTCTGCTTTTTTGTTTTTCTCCATACGGAATAAAAAACACAATAGCACAACAATGGCCAAAACCGAGGCTGTACCATCGGCTATCGGAATGCTCATCCAAACTCCCCGACTGGCAAAATAGTTGGGCAAAATAAGCAGCAAGGGTATCAAAAAGAGTAATTGACGTGTCAAAGACAAGAACATCGACAAATAAGATTTTCCGATATATTGGAAAAAATTGGAGATGACAATCTGACAACCTACCAACGGGAACGCCACAAAAACAATGCGTACGGCATTCACTATAATCTCAAAAAAGCAGGCGGTTTGAACAAGATTTTTACCATCGGTCGAATCTATATCGACGAACAAAGCGGCTATGTATTCGGGGAGACAGACGCCTAAAACGCACCCTGCCGACATTACCGCAAAGGCACACACCATGGTTAATTTCAAAGCCGCCAATACTCGTTGATAATTTTTCGCACCATAATTGTAACCCACAATAGGCTGCATACCTTGATTCAATCCGGCAACAATCATTATGAAAAGCATTACCATACGATTTACCACGCTATAAGCACCGATGTACAAATCGCCGAAAGGAGCCAATGCCCTATTGACAAAAAACACCACGATGCTTGTGCAAAAATGCAGTAAAAAAGAGGCAGAGCCGATGCGCAATATCGCCCCTACCGTTCTACGTTGTATTCCAAAATCGGTTGATGTAAAATGCACAAAACTCGTCTTTTTGGCAAAATGAGACAACACCACCAACAAGGCTATCGCTTGCGATACGATGGTGGAACATGCCGAGCCCGCAATTCCCCATTTAAACACAAAAATAAACAACCCATCTAACACGCCATTGAGCAACACCGACGAAAGCATGATAAACATCGCCTTATGAGGATACCCCGACACCCTCAGTAACTCATTCAAACTCAAATACATGTTTGTTATCAAGTTGCCAAACAACAGAATGCGAAGATAGATTTTTGCATAACCGAGCGAACCTTGACTCACCACAACGCCTTCGACAATCACATCGTTGCTTGCTCCAAACACTCGCAACAGCGGCTCCATCAGGAACAAACCGACCAAAGCCACCAACACGGCAATGATAAAGTTCAGCAAAACCACATTTGACAGCACCTCATCTGCCTCATGCTTACTGCGCCCCAACCGAAGCGAAAAAAGTGCAGCGGCACCGACACCCACCATCGAACCGAATGCCGATACGATATTCATAATAGGCAAAGCCACACCCAAACCTGCCATTGCCATCGGGCCGACACCTCTGCCGATAAAAATACTGTCGGTCAGATTGTACAACGAAGTTGCCGATGTTGCAATGATTGCCGGCAACGAGAAACGAAGCAAAAGTTTCCAAACAGGCTCATTTGCCAACAATTCGGGAGTAATATGATTTTTAAAAAAAGCCATCAAAAAAAGAAAAGCACTTTTACCAAGTGCTTTCCTGAATTACTGTTTTTAACCTAAATATCCTTTCAAAAGCCTGCTTTTGTTACTTTGACGTAACTTTCGTATCGCTTTTTCTTTTATCTGTCGGACACGTTCACGAGTTAAACCGAATTTATCACCGATTTCCTCCAATGTCATTTCTTGACACCCGATGCCGAAAAACATTTTGATAATCTCGCTCTCGCGTTCGGTCAAAGTAGACAAGGCTCTGTCTATCTCTTTGCGTAACGATTCGTGCATCAACGTATTGTCTGCAACAGGCGAATCGTCGTTTACCAACACGTCTAACAAGCTATTGTCTTCTCCCTCGACAAACGGAGCATCAATTGAGGTATGACGCCCTGATATTTTCATCGTATCGGCAACCTTTTCGATTGGGATATCCAATTTGTCGGATAACTCCTCAGGCGATGGTTCACGTTCGTTTTCTTGTTCAAATTTTGCCAAGGCCTTTTTTATCTTATTCAGCGAACCAATCTGGTTCAAAGGCAAACGGACAATTCGCGATTGCTCTGCCAATGCTTGCAAAATAGATTGACGAATCCACCACACGGCATACGAGATAAACTTAAAACCACGCGTTTCATCAAATTTTTCAGCCGCTTTTATCAATCCCAAATTTCCCTCATCAATCAGGTCGGGCAAGCTAAGTCCCTGATTCTGATACTGTTTTGCAACAGAAACAACAAAACGGAGATTTGCCCGCGTCAGTTTCTCCAAGGCTTTCTGATCTCCTTTTCTAATGCGTTGAGCTAACTCTACCTCTTCTTCCACAGTGATAAGATCTTCACGACCTATCTCCTGCAAATACTTATCCAAAGAGGCATTTTCACGATTAGTGATTGATTTTGTGATTTTTAATTGTCTCATTATTTTTACGAAATTTCGTGCAAAAGTACTAAAAATTACTTAATTTTTTCGACCTTATACGTTAATAAATTTTAACACTTTTCAATTCTGAACCAAATCTACTGCATAATGTACAATTTTTCCATCAGGATATATTCCCGAAACAAATAACGCCTGATATTGTTCCTCGTCCGAGCGAGCTTTCGACAAGGCATCTTCCATATCTTTCAGCGAATAAACATATTCGTTGTTCACCTTAAGAATGACAAATCCTTTTCGGATACCAGACTTTGCAAACCTGCCATCTCGTTTCACATTTTCGACCAACAAACCTCCCGCAATTTTATATTTATACTTAAACGCTTCGGAAACAGGTACGAGCGTAGCACCCAACACATCTAAATCGACCGCTTTTACCACTTTGGTGTTCCCCGAACGATTTTTCAACTCAACCACCACATCATGCCTTGTCGCTTTCCGCATATAACCGATTTTCACTTTATCACCCGGGCGATAACGGCCGACCTGTTCCTGCAATTGCGACGAAGTTTCCACTTGTGCATCGTTGACTGCCACAATAACATCTCCCTCTTTTATGCCCGCTTCTTCGGCCGACGAGCCCTTCACTACACTTGCGACGTATGCGCCTTTCAATGTGTTCAGTTTTTTCTCTTTGGCAAATTCATCGGTAATATCACGAATTTGAACCCCTAACACTGCACGCTGAACCACTCCGAATTCTTTCAAATCGGCAACAACCTTACCTACTATACTTACAGGAACTGCAAATGAATATCCGGCATAAGAGCCTGTTTGAGAAGCAATTGCCGTATTGATACCTACCAATTCGCCATCTGTATTAACCAAAGCACCGCCGCTATTGCCGGGATTTACTGCCGCATCAGTTTGTATAAACGACTCTATTTTCAGTTCCGAATTCAATATATTTATATTGCGTGCCTTGGCACTCACAATACCGGCCGTAACCGTAGAGGTCAGATTAAACGGATTGCCTACTGCCAAAACCCACTCCCCCACTTTCAACAAATCCGAATTTCCCAACGACAAAACCGGCAAGCTATCGGCATCAATTTTCAGCAACGCAATATCCGTCGAAGCATCAACTCCCACAATTTCAGCCTTGAACGTTCGATTGTCGTTCAGCGTTACTTCTACTTCAGAGGCATTGTCTATCACATGATTGTTCGTTACAATATACCCGTCAGAAGACAAAATGACTCCCGACCCCGACGAAATACGCTCCTGCATTCCTTGTTCCGGCATACCGAATCCGGGTTGACCGAAAAAGAAATCAAAAATAGAACCTCCCGAATAACTCTGTGTTGCCGTTTTATACTTTGTTTTGACATGCACCACACTATGCACCGATCGCTCGGCTGCATACGTAAAATCTGTTTGGATAGCTTTCTCTATCTGCTCATTGTTGCGTGCAAAAGTGGTAGGCAACGAAAGCGACTCTTCGCCATTATCTTCCGAATAGTGATTTTCAAGCACTATCATTGTTGTAACAACACTTGTCAATACAACTGCCAACAGGCACAATAAACCAAACCAAATTCTTTTTTTGCTCATAATTTTATTCTTTTAATAACACTGCATTATTCTTACAAAATTTATGCAAGGAATAAAAGAACTGACATATTTTCCTTTTTATTTAACGTAAATTCTCGTTTTTCAAACTCCATTTATCTTTTTTAACGAAAAATCAATTTTAGCGTTTTTGATAAAAATCAAATGAATAACTTTCGTATAACAAAAAAATAGTGTACTTTTGCAACAACTTAAAAAGTTGTTTCCGTAGCTCAGTTGGTAGAGCAACTGACTCTTAATCAGTGGGTCAAGGGTTCGAGCCCCTTCGGGAATACAATCTGAAAATCAAGCACTTACAAAAAAGCAAGTGCTTTTTTGTGTTCATAAACAGGGAGCATCAATATCCTTGAAAGATTGAAACGTGCCTCTCATTGCGGGTAAACAAGTGGCAATAATCACAAAAGCATAATGAGCCACATAATAATATTTAGGTCTTCTTAATATTGCTTTAATAGATTTGTTGCCCGATTTTATTGTCCTGCAAAGTTACGATCTTTCTCTCGCTTTCCATTCGATACCTATTTCGCAGATTTTCTACTGACTCCCAACACACAATATCGCACTACGGGAATACGACGTATAAGCAGGTAGAGCAGCGGTGTGAGCGTGAACATTGCGAGGAAGAGCAGGATGTACATCGCCCACGGCGGGAGTACGGTATAGGCGCGGAGCAGGTAGCCGACGCTCATATAGACGAAAAACTGCAAGATATACAGCCCGTAGGAAGCGTCGCGGCAGAAGGTGCAAACCTTGGCAGCCGCAGGGCTACTCAGTTGGCTTACATCGCGGTTACACCAAGTGCGGAAGGCGGCGAACATGGCTAAGATGGCGAGCCATGCGTAGAGGTTATTGCCCACGCTGCGGATATAATCGGGCGCGTATGCGTCTTGCCCGAAGGTGGTGATAGTCAACCAAATACCGCAGGCGATTGCCGCCGGAATGGTCATCCACCGCAGGCGCACCAATAGTCCCTGCACCTCGTTGCGCACAAAGCAGAAATAGCCGAACAAGTACACCGGCAGGTAGAGTGCAGGACGCAGCTGGTAGTCAGGGCGCACAAACGGTTTCAGAAAGTTGGTAGACCGTAGGTAGATGACAAAGAAGAACCGCCAGCTCGTCAAGAGCCAGCGGTCTGCAAAGTAAATGACTGCTTGGTATATACTATTTGTTGCTTAAATATGGTCTCACAACATCGGCTAATTGCTTAATCCAAGAGTCTGTCTTCATCTGGAAGTGACTGGTATGGAGCATCAAGTGTTTTTGCCCTCCAGCGTCTATACCTTCGTGGACGTTGATGAACTCTCCCTTAGCTAATGGATAATCACTGAATTGCCCGTTGTATAGTGGCAGATTGCCTCGATACCCTTTTTCCGAAACAATAATGCCCTTGTACTCATATTTCAATCCCATATCGCTGTCGTTGAAGCAGTCAATAATTGGAATCTTATACATATCTATGTACTTGTAGCACGAAAGAATAATCACAGGGAACTCCTTGAAGAATCGTTGCCGCAAGATGCCATCCGGTTTGAGAATACGCGCCTCGATAGATTGCCTTGTATCGTCCGACGGTTTGCTCATCGGCATACAATAACTACTCAATTCGGAAATAAAACAGTAATCGTAGAAATTGAGTGGTTCTCCGGCTCTGACTCTCAATTCATCAGGACGTAACTCGTTGATGAATTTCTGATATGCAATCCATGTGGCACTCGTTCCGTGGTTGTTCTGATCGAAGCCTTTATGATTGTCACGTCTCATCACTTGCCCTCTGTACGGCTGCAATGGATGGTATTGTGACCAGTCCCATCGAACATCAAACCAATCAGCAACAGAAGGATGCCTGTTGTCGCGCCAGTCCTTGAAATTATCCCTTATCCCACGAAGGAAAGGAATGGTAAAGTTTCCATTCTCATCCATCATGTCCATCCCCCATTCCTTGGCTATAATAAGTATTTTTGATGCCGGATTTCCTTGTCCGACAAACTTATCTTCTTCTTTCTCGCATGAATAGGTCGCGGAAAAGAGTTCATCAAAACTCTTGGGATAATCGTTCATGTTAGAGTGCCGACTTGATTTGTTGAATCAACTCTTGTTGCTGCATGGCATTGAGTGTGGTCACGTCCTCACTGAAGAAGACAGGTATCTTAGTACCATTCAAGATAAACGCTCCGTTCTTCTCAGTTGCGGGGTTCACCCAACGGTCTGCACCGAAAATCAAACGCTTGCAATAATCGGTAAAGAATACAATGGCTACAGGATTGATCTTTACAATCGTATCATACGATAATTCCAACTGCTCACGGATGAAATCGCTATTGGTTCTAAGCAATAAGTCGCGGTTGTTTTCCGGAGCATAGAGCAAATTCATTTGTGTATAAGCAAAACCACATTGAGAAGCAAAACCCTCTAATGCTTTGAAATACATTGGAGCATCTTCACGCTGATAGAAACTACCATAGAGCAAAGAATTATCACTGTCACTATGCAGGAAGAGATTATCATCATCGGGAGAAGAAGAAGGATTGATGCCCACGAATAAAATACTATCCTTGACACCATCCGCTGCAAAGATTGGTTTGCGCGCGATAATTTCCGGCGCCACCTTCTTTGCGTAACGTTGCCAAATATCGTGCAAACGTGTATCTATGCATTCTCCTTCATTGAGGTCAAAGAAAATATCTTCTTCAGGCTCTGCCACTTCTTGTTGAACAGTCTCCTCGATAGCCTGCGCTGGCTCCTCTTCGTCCTCTATCTCTTGAACAGGGTCAACTTCCACTACCGGTGTAACAGTTTTTTTCTTCTTAATCTTGAAATAAATCACTAGACCAACAGTTATGGCTGCGATACTTGCAGCAGAAATAAGAATGATGTTTCGTGTGTGCGAATCTATCAAAAGCATAAAGATAAGAATAGCCACAAGCACTATGACGGATGTTATCCAATATGCGTATAGATACTCATGTAACCGTCTACGTTTCGTGAACCTCTTGTATTCTTCTGTAAGTTCATTTTTCTTCTCCTCTGGAATACCTTTCTTGGTAAGAATGGCTTCATATGCAGATTTATACAATTTCCATAATCCGTCAGTCCACTTATTGTGCCGTTTCCAATAATAGGCTCTGGTCCCATTCACCCAAACGCGCTTCCAGTCCCGCTGCTTGATATGTTTTCCCAATTTATCTATCTGCCAAAGCAGACGGTCTGCTGAACTTGCTATGTGATAGATTGGAGGATCTTCCCAATCAATCACATCTTCTCCAAAATCGGATATTTACGGCTTTCAGCTACGGAATATATCTCTTTGAAATGGTCCAATTCCGAATTGTTTTTGTTAAGCTTCTGTAATGCAAATAAAGCACTCTGATACTTGCTAAATAGCGCATTGGTGTATTGATTTCGAATGTGCCCTTCTTCCGAATCGTCATCTTCCCACTTGCTAATCTCAACGTAGGTTTCTAACTGACGAAGAATAGCCACTAATCCTTTCTCATCTTTCGGTAGCTCTATGGCTGAGATTTTATCCACATTCTCCAACACAGCCTTGTCGAGTTCGTACAATTGATTTTTACGGGCGACACGGCTTCTTTCACCCGCTGCATTGATGCGTTCCATGCGCTCCTCATGCTCCATCTCGCGCAGTCGTACAGTTCCCGAGTCAACTTCCCTACGGACAGTTCTATTTCCTCCGCCACTACCAACACGGCGATAGGGAGTTGACCAATGGTCACCAAATACAAAATTACTAACCACCTTAGCGGTATTTTTACCTAATTCCCGCTTGAATGAATTACCAATAATATCTCCCATAATAATGATTGATTTTAGGTTATTAAAATTTTTCTATGCAAAATTACTAAAAAAATGAGGTATGCAAGTTTTTCTTCATAATTCGTCCAGAATTGTGCATTTTGAAACAAAAAACCGCGTTAGGAATTGAAATGGGCAAACTTGGTACGATAGTGCGGACACCCCTGCAAAGCCCGACGGGACAGTCTTCGAGAAAATCGCGGCTGCTTGTAGTCCTACAGAGATTTGCGGATATGAGAAATGTCAATCATAATAACGCTTGATTATTTGTTATTGCATTGCAGGGGCAGGTAGCATAGCCCGATGAGGGTGGCTATCAGTGCGGAGGAGAGACTGAGGAGACTGAAGTCGAGGACGACTTTCCCTATCCCTATCAGCCCGCGTCCGAGGAAGAGCAGGCAGATGACCCACACGGCGATACGGGTGAGCGGCAGAGGTCGGATGTCGCCGCAGTAGGCGAGGGCGTACAGCCCCGCGAGGGCAAAGCAGACCACCAAGCCAGCGGTGATGATATAGGGCAGCGGAGCCCAATGGGCGGCAAGCCCTCGCATGGGTCCAGCAATGCCGTACACTTCGAAGATACGCCATAGGTCAAACATACAGAGCAAATGCCCGAGTGCCAACAGGAACTGCGCTGTGGCACCAATACGAAATCGAAGTTTCATACAATGATAATTTTTTATTTGTTAATTATTTGATTTTTATCCAATAAAGTCGCTCGTTTTCAGGTAGTTGCTCGATGGCGTAACGCAGCGTGGTGCGGGGCATGGTGGCAGCATGTTGCCCCAGAAACGATTCCAAGAGTGTTTTGTTGCCGCGTTTGCCCACCTCGCGGAGCATCCAGCCTACCGCCTTGTGCATCAAGTCATGCGTGTGGTGCAGCAGTCGCTCGGCGTAGCTCAAGGCGTAGGTCGGGTCGCCCTGTTGCGTGGTCTTCCACGTGCTGACCATCGCGATACGCTGCCGCCACAGCACGGGGCTGTCGGCAAGCGCGTCAAGCACCTCCGTCTTGTCGCCGAGGCGGGTCGGCACCAACAGCCAGTTGCCGATAATCTTCGGCGCACTCAAATCCACCAAGTCCCAGTTGTTCGCGCGGTCGGCGTATTGCAGATAGAGTGCCACGATGGCATCCCGTGCTTCGATGGCTTGCGGGTCATGCAGTAGCCGCGGTTTGCAGAGCCGCTCCATCTGATAGGTCAGGATGAGCAGTCCGCAGAGCCGCACCTCGTGCCACGGACTCAGCAGCAGCGTCGGCACTTCCTCCAAGGGAAGCCCTACCGCCGTCTTCGCCACCAGCCGCACCTCCGGCACGCGGATGCCGAGGAATTGGTCGCCCTCGCCGTACTCGCCTTTGCCCGTCTTGAAGAACCGCAACAGCACCTGCCGCTGTGCGCTGTCCTCCAGCGCAAGGAGAGCCTCTGTAATGTCGTTTGCCGTCATAGTGTCTTTTAGAGAATAGTAAACAAATATTTTCTTCAAATAGCAAATCCGAGGGCTTGCCACGCTAATGCCGACCATTTCATTTCTTCTTGTCTTCTTTCTGATTGCTATATTCGCCCATGGCACAAGCGGCAAGGCAAGTTACTGCCAGCGACAGCAGGACGATGGCGTCGTTCGTGTTGATTTTCTCCATCAGCGAGAGAGTGAGTGCGCCAATACCCAAGCCGAGGGCTACCGCACGAAAAACCAATAAAGGTAATTGCTTGTTCATAATGATAGTATGTATTTGATTATTAAATGATTATTAATCATATATGTCTTTCCCTTGATACTTGACAAAATCCGTCGCTACGCCGACAATGCGCCACTCGCGAATGATGGCTATATGCAAATCCACGTCGATAATTCCCCGATTTGCACCATAATGTTTGGTCAGATGCGTTACTGTTATCGCATTCATAATGTACCTCCTTTTGATTCGGCACTGCAACCGTTTTGCTTGAAATGTGCCAATGTCGCAGCAAATTGGGTGTGCAACAAATACTCGATTTCGTCGCTGCTGAAGTTGTACACCTTGTGCGTAATCATCGAACAAAGTCCCAAACTGAATATCATCATCTGACGGAAAAACACGTTGGCCTCGTCGTGCGTCAGTTGGTAGTCGCGCATGTATTGTGCGGCTATTATCTCCGACAACGTAGCCACATCGGGCATCGAACTACCGCTCCAGTGAATGAATTTGTACAGATTCGGCTCCTCGTAAGCAAACTGAACAATGCGCATACCCATACGTTTCGACACCGGCTCGCCATTGTCGGTCTCTTCGGCTACTTTCATGTAACGCAAAAATCGCTCCGATGCCTCTTTGCGCACGACGTCTATCAGTTCGTTCATGTTTTTGAAGGCTGTAAACAGCGGACGCGACGAACAACCTATCCGTAGTCCCAAATCGCGCGCATTGATGCTTTCGCCGCCTTGCGCCCTAATCATCTCTATCGCCGCATCGATTATCATTTCGCGGCTGAATTGTACTTTGCGTGGCATAGTTTTATGGTATTTGTTGTGTTCTTGTTATGCAACTATTGTTATGCAACAAATGTTGCGCAAGGGTACGGCAATTATTTGAAACAAAAAAAAATAAAATAGTATAATTTTTGTTAAAAATATATTTACATCAAACAAATCTATAAAAAGGCACTATTTTTGCACTCCAAAACGAAATTAGTGCAATAATTACATTTTTATGAAACGCATTGACGACACACGGGCGCACATCATCGAAGCAGCCGGCAAACTATTTGCCAAATTCGGATTCGACAAAACATCGATGGACGACATTGCCCGCTCGGCACACAAGGCAAAGCGATCGCTCTACAACCATTTTCCGGGCAAAGGAGAGCTCTTTACCGCCGTTGCAGAACAAGAATTGGAGAAGATACAAGCAAGTCTGAAACCGATTTTCGAACAAAGCACTTTAACTCCGCTCGAACGGCTGAAAACTTATCTGCTGCTCCGCATGGAGATTATGGCGCAATCGCCCTCGTACAAGCAGTTTCTGAACGACGAGTTGCATGCCGAGCAAACCCGAAACAGCAAATTGCGAGCCTTGTACACCGACTTCGAGCGTTGGGAATACAGGCAACTGATTTGCTTGTGGAGCGAATATCCCGACAAGCACATTGCGCACCTGCAGCCCAATGCCATCGCTTTTGCCGACATGCTGCAAATGACCATGCGCAGTTTGAGCGTTACATTTTTCGTACAAAACAAATACAACGCCTATCAAAAGACGTACGACCTATTGGTCAACATCATTGTGGACAGCATTTTGGGACAAATTCACCTGTTGCAACGACATTAAAAACAACATTATTGCACTCAAACAGAAATTTATTGCAAAAAAAACATCACAAATAAAAAGTCATGAAAAGGAACCTTTTTTTAAGTTTGATTTTGATTGGTTGCTGCGCCTGTAGCAACGACGCACGCCTTTTGTCGGGCGACTATTCGTACAAAACCTCGGGCAGCGTTGTCATCGCCACCGACACGGAAGAGATAACCTACCAACTACCCGACAAAATCGGTCAGTTGAACATAGTCGATTTGAAAGCCACCGACAAAGACAGCGTACTGCTGGTGCTGAACGAGATGGGCGGCAACCTCACAACCGCATACGCCCGCATATCGGGCGACTCCATCGAACTGCTGCCCTACACCAAAACATTGTCGATAACGACAGGCAGCGGCGCAGGCACTTACGACATAACGGTCAGCGGCACAGGCATGCGCTACGACGACCTCATCATGCTGTACGAAACGTACGACGGCACCTTATCCGACGACAACGAAACCACACTTCACAGCGACAACATCATCACCGTTGCAAATCGTAACTAACTATGAAACAAGTAAATAACAATATTCGCCAAACATTTTTGATGGTCGTTTTGTGCGGATTGCTGCTACCGGCATCGTGTGCGAGATGGCAGAAAAAAGATGCCGACACCACGCCACCGCCGGTCAATGTCCGCATCCACGTTGTCAATGCTTCGCACAGCGAGGTTACGCGCACCTATGTGGGCGAAGTGGAAGAAAACAGCTCGCTATCGTTGAGTTTTGCTACCGCAGGCACCGTCGAGCAAGTATTCGTGCGCGAAGGCGACCATGTCCGCAAAGGCGACCTGCTGGCATCGGTGGACAAACAAAAAGCACGCAACGCGCACGCAGCAGCCAAAGCCGCATTGGCACAGGCCGAGGACGGCTACAAACGTTTGAAACAGGTGTACGACCAAGGCAGCATCGCCGAAGTGAAATGGGTGGAAATGCAGACCAACCTCGAAAAGGCACGCTCGATGGAAGCCATTGCTCACAAACAACTGAACGACTGCGACTTATACGCTCCTTGCGACGGCGTCATCGGCAGTTGTAATGCCAAAGTCGGGGCAAATATGCTGCCGGGGCAATCGGCCATGACACTGCTCGACGTAACGCGAGTGCAAGTGGTATTCACCGTTCCCGAAAACGAAATCGCCTCCATCGCATTGGGCGACCAAGGACAAATAGAAGTGCCCGCACTAAACAACCAAATGTTTGCCGGAAAAATTACCGACCGCAGCCTCACCGCCAATCGCATGGCGCATACCTACAAAGTGAAAATCGCTCTCGACAACGCCCGCCAACAACTGTTGCCGGGCATGGTGTGCAAAGTGCATGTGGCGCAGCCAAGCACCGGCGGTTTTGTCATCGACGGCAAAGCCGTGCAAACACGCCCCGACGGCCTCGGCGTGTGGTGCGTAGCGCAAGGGCATGCCGTCAGACGCATGGTCGAAGTCGGTCAGTTTGTAGCCAACGGCGTGCTGATAACCAACGGATTAGCGCAAGGCGACACACTCATCGTCGAAGGACAGCAAAAACTCTACGAAGGCGCCGTTGTCAATATTCAAAACTAATAACCCAACAATGAAAAAACGCGACCACATATCGGCAGCCATGCGGCACCACAACATCGTGTTTTTGGTGGTTGTGGCGTTGGCGGCGTGCGGCATCTACTGCTTGCCGCGGCTGAACAAAGACGAATTTCCGCAATTCACTATCCGACAAGGCGTTGTGGCCGCCATCTATCCGGGAGCTACGGCGCAAGAGGTGGAAGAGCAGGTTACCAAACCGCTCGAACGTTTTCTGTTCACCTATCAAGAAATCAACAAAGACCTGACCTACTCCGTGTCGGAGGACGGCATCGTGTATGTGTTTGCCGAGTTGCGCACCGATGTTAAAAACAAAGACGAAGTGTGGTCGAAAATTCGGCACGGACTGACGCTTTTCAAAAAGACGTCGTTGCCCGCCGGCGTGCTCGAAGTGGTAGTCGTGGACGATTTCGGCAACACGGCTTCGATGCTGTTGGCGGTGGAATCGCCCGAACGCACGCCACGCGAATTGGAACACTACGCCGAGCAACTTTGCGACCGTCTGCGCGCCATTCCGTCGATGGGCAATCTGAAAATTCTCGGACAGCAACACGAAGAAATCGCCCTCACCGTCGACCCCGAAAAATTGTCGGCCTACGGCATCGACCAAAAAGTGCTGTTGGCCGAACTTGCCACACAAGGTTTCCGCACCGTCGGCGGCGCGTTGCAAAACGGCAGTGGCAATACACTTGTGCAGGTTACCATTCCCTATCGGTCGGAATACGAAATCGGCGAACAAATCGTCTATGCCGACCCCACCGGCAGCAGCATTCGCCTGCGCGACATCGCCAACATCGAGCGACGTTACGCCAAACCCGACAAATATGTGCAATTCAACGGACAAAATACTGTCATTGTGTCGATGGAGATGTGTCCGGGCAACAACATTGTGGCGTTTGGCGAGCAGGTCGAACAGATTTTGGCTGAAACCCACTCTACTCTACCACCCGATGTGCAGATACACCTCATCACCAACCAACCGCAGGTGGTCGATAAATCGGTGATGTCGTTTTTGCGCGATTTGGTTTTCTCCATTCTCGTGGTCATTGCCGTGATGATGCTGCTTTTCCCGCTGCGCACAGCACTGATTGCCGGTTCGGGCGTGCCTGTCTGCACCGCCATCACGCTCGGCGCCTTGGCGTTGTTCGGCATCGAACTGAATACGGTAACGCTGGCTGCGCTCATTGTGGTGCTGGGCATGATTGTGGACGACTCGGTCATCGTCATCGACGGCTACGTGGATATGCTTCAAACGGGGCATTCGCGCTGGTTTGCCGCCACCGAAAGCACACGGCAGTTGTTCGTGCCGATGTCGCTTGCCACGATGTCGATTTGCGGCATGTTTTTCCCCATGACAGGCATCATCACCGGTCCGCTCGGCGAGTTTGTGCAACTATTTCCGTGGGCGGTAACGTTTGCGCTCGTGGCATCGATTTTTTACGCCGTGTGGGTCATTCCGTATTTAAGCACGCGATTTATCCGCCGCAACGGCAACGGCAAAATGGAAGGCAACAAATTCGAGCGGCTGCAAAACAAATTTTTCAAAGGGCTTCAAAACGGCTACAATCGGCTGTTGGAACACTGTTTTAGGCACCCTGCTCTGATTTTATGCACAGCCGTTGTGGTCATCGGGTTGGGCGCGTTTTTGTTCACGCGGTTGAACGTGCAAATGATGCCGAAAGCCGAACGCGACTGTTTTGCGGTCGAAATTCACTTGACCGACGGCAGCGCATTGGAGCAAACCGCCGCAGTGGTCGATAGCGTACAAAAAGCCCTGCTGGCCGACACGCGCATCAAGTCGGTAACGGCGTTTGTGGGATGCGCCTCGCCGCGTTTTCACGCCACCTATTCGCCACAGATGGCAAAAAAAAGTTATGCGCAATTCATCGTCAACACCATCGGCGAAGAGGCCACACGCGACATTCTGAAAACGTATGCTCCGCTGTACGAAAATCGTTTTCCGAACGCTTATGTGCGTTTCAAACAGATGGACTATCAAGCCGTGAAAAATCCCATCGAAATACGTCTGACGGGCGACGATTTGAACAGCATGGAGGTTGTAGCCGATTCGCTGAAACGTTTTTTGAACGCACAACCCGAACTCACATGGGTGCACAGCGACTACGACGAAACCACGCAAAACGTGCGCATCGCCATGAAAACCGACGAAGCCACCCGACTCGGCGTAACGCAAAGCATGCTGTCGGTCTATCTGTCGAGCGCGCTGAACGGACAAACGCTCACTTCCGTCTGGGAAGGCGACTACCGCGTGCCCGTGGTGCTGTACACCACCCTTGCCGACACGCTTGCCTTGGCACAACTCAACGACTTGCTGATACCGACATCGTTGCCAGGCGTATGGGTGCCTGTGCGACAAATTGCCGACATCACGCCCGAATGGCATCACTCGTCCATATCGCGGCGCAACAGCATACGCTGCATCACCATCGGTTGCGACCTGCGCTACGGCTACAGCCAACCGCAAAGCATGAAAAAAATCACGAAACACATCGACGCCAACATTCGCCCAACGCTGCCCGATGGCATTAAAATCTCCTACGGCGGCCTCACCAGCATGAACAACGGCGTGATTCCCGAACTGATATGGAGCGTGGCAGCCGCCATTTTGGTCTTGTTCGTCTTTTTGGTCTATCATTTTACAAAAATCGACATTGCCCTGCTGTCGTTGGCAGCGAGCGCCATCTGCATTTTCGGTACCTGCCTCGGATTGTGGATTTTCCAACTCGACTTCAGTATTACGGCCGTGCTGGGCGTGGTCAGCCTCATCGGTATCATTGTACGCAACGCCATCATCATGTTCGAATACGCCGAAATGCTCCGCAACGAGCAACACAAAACCGCCCGCGAAGCCGCTTTCGAGGCCGGCAAACGCCGTATGCGCCCCATTTTCCTGACATCGGCCACGACGGCTTTGGGCGTCATTCCGATGATTGTGGCGCAAACCTCGCTGTGGATGCCCATGGGCGTGGTGATTTGTTTCGGCACCATCTTTTCGCTGCCATTGGTCGTAACGGTGTTGCCGGTGGCTTATTGGCAAATTTACAAGGAGAAAACACGATGAAAAAACGATATTTTCTGATAGGATTTCTACTGCTCGGCACCGCTTGGGTGAATGCCCAAACGCTGTCGCTCGACTCGTGCAAAGCCCTTGCCGTGCACAACAATGCCAAAGTGCAAAATGCCGCACTCGACATCGACATTGCCCGACAGACCAAAAACGAATCCCTGACCAAATATTTTCCGAATCTGAAACTCTCCGGCATCGGCTATCATGCGCTGAATCCGCTGCTCGAAGTCGGCATCGACGACGTGCCAAACGCCAACGTGCGCGCGCTGCTCAACACGTTTTATGCCGAATACGGCGCCACGCTCGGGTTGCCCAACCGTTTGAGTTTTTTCCACAACGGCTACGCGGCAAACATCACAGCCACACAGCCGATTTTTGCCGGCGGTCGCATCGTCAACGGCAATAAATTGGCCGCACTCGGCATCGAAGCAGCCGAAGCGCAACACGACATGGTCATACAGGAATTGCTGCAACAAACCGAGGAGAGTTATTGGCTGGTAATTTCGTTGCAGGAAAAGCGCAAAACACTGCAACAGGCACAAATTTTGGTCGATACGCTGGCGCACGACCTGAACGGTGCCATCACTGCCGGACTTGCCACACAAAACGAATGGCTGAAAATATCGCTCAAACAAAACGAACTGAAATCCAAACAATTAACACTCGACAACGGCATCGCTTTGGCAAAAATGGCCTTGTGCCAAGCCATCGGGCTGCCCTACTCCGACACGCTGCTGCTGACCGACACGCTGTCCGATGCAACAATCGCTCCGTTCGATGTTTATCTACCAACCAACGAAGCCGTGGCACAGCGCACCGAAACACGTCTGCTCGAACTCGGCGTCAAATCCGAACAACTGCAACGCAAAATGACCTTGGGCGAAACCCTGCCGCAAATAGCCTTGGTGGCAAACTACGGCTACGGCCATTTGTGGGACTATTCGGGCGGCACGAACGGCATGTTGATCGTCACCATACAAATACCGCTTACCGATTGGTGGGCAACAGGCCACAAAATGACCGCACACAACAAAAAAGTGCAAATAGCCGAAAACAACCGGCGCCACCTGACCGAACAGATGCAGTTGCAAACGCAAAAAGCGTGGAACGAACTGCTTGAGGCATACGCCCAAATCGACCTTGCCGACGAAACCTGTCGCAACGCACAGCAAAACCTCGACATTGCCACGCAAAACTACCAAGCCGGACTTGTTCCGCTCTCCGAACTGATCGAAGCCCAAACCCTGCTGCAACAAGCCACCGACCAACGCAACGACGCCCGCATCGACTACCGGATTGCGCTCACTCGCTACCGCCAACTGACAGGAAAGTGAGAAAACACCACACCGACATGATGCGTCCGCCCATACCACTCAAAAATTCCATCACGGCATCGAACCTGTCCCACAAATACGATATGAGCGAAGCAACCGCCGTAATGCCTATCGCAACCCAGCCTACTATGGGTATCGAGCGGATGGCTGTTTTGGCTGCCAACGCAAACGCCTTGAACGCTCCAGAGGCAATGCCCGAAAACTTGACCGACATCTTACCGCTTGTTACCAGCGACAGCACGTATGCTCCCAAACCTTTTATCGCATTCCATACGCCCACCGTGGCAAAGCGTGCCAATGCCACTGCCGACTGCAACACGTTTTTACGGAAGCCCAAATTTTGCACCTTGCCTACCGACAAATAGCCGTTGTACATGCCCAACGTCGTATAGGCACTGTATATCTTGGTTTTAATGCCTGACCACATAGATGCCCATTGCAGATTTTTAACCCACGACATTGCTTTACCTACACCCATAATCAAAGGCATAAGTTCCGAAATAGGAACCATTACTTGCGTTAGGGTACTTACCCACAAACCGAAATCGCCCGTGGCATTGAATATCGACACTTTTATTTCGTCTATCGTGTCCTGTATGGCTGCCATTCTGCCTGCCGTCGTTTCCGAAGCTTCGGCTATGGCGTTATAGAAAAGCCCGCCTTCGCTCGTAGCCGATTGGAAAGCTGCCTCTACCATTCCAACAGAAACAGCCCCTTTCTCCATCTCTTTTTTCAGTTCGGCAACGCTTTTTCCCATTTGTTTGCTTATCTCTTGTAACGGGTTAAATCCGGCATTGACCATTTGCATCAAATCCTGACCCGTCAATTTCCCTGTACTCGACATTTGAGCAAATGCCAACGAAAGCGACTGCATTTTTTGCTTATCGCCCATGGCGATGTCGCCAATTTGCTTGAGCGTTTCAAACGCTTTTTCGCCCTCGATGCCAAACGACATCATCGTACGTTGTGCCTCTATAAGCCCAGCCTTGTCGTATGGCGTTACCTTGCCGTATTCCGATATGCGCTCATACATCGCTTCGGCAGCCTCGGCATTGCCACCAAAGAGCGTTTTCAGGTTCATCAGCTGAAGCTCCGCATTCGCTCCTACCTCGGTTATACCACTGAAAACGTTATTGATTTTTTCTATCGCATTACGTCCCAAATCAATAACTGCAAGCGTTGAAGATAATTTCCCAACCAAATTATTAGCAGACTCAACTTTAGCAGAAAAATTACCTGTAGCCTCCGTAATCCCTTTTATAGTGGCAGAATAATTACCTCCTATATTAAAAATATAATCAAACGTTTGCATATTTTAAATAATTATTTGTTAGTTTTGTGGCATACAACGATTTTTTCATTTTATGATAGATTTTCTTTTGCAAATAATAGTGTGGGTTATGTGTGCGTTAATCGTGTTAGGCATAATTAGTCTTTTTATGATGATGGTTATGGCTGTTATAACTTTTATAAAAGGAAAACCTTCAAAAGGTGATTCTTCCGCTATGCCGTGGTGGGTATGGTGGTCATCTCACCATAATCACTAAACCTTTTTACCACCAAACATCCTTGCCAGCAGTTCGGCTTGGTTTTTCAACCTCCATTTTTCCAACCACAAGGCTTGTGCATAGTTGTCAGCCCAATCCTCATAATCGCCAATGGTAGGGTCAATCCCTAAATTTGCCCGAATTAAGGCACAGCCTTTTTCAAACCCGTCTTCGCTGTCGCTGTCCGAAAGTCGGTGTGCCTCTACAAGTTTTTTAGGCAGCTGCTGCAACTGTTGAGCATTGTACCCAACTGCTTTGTCGCCTCCAAAAAAAGCACGGCGTCTTGACGCATGGCCGAGCTGCCACCCAGCCAGCAGTTGTCAAATAGCACTTCGGAGCTTTTCAACTCGTCGGTCTTTGCCATTTTTGTAACGGCTACGACATCGACCCGAAATACTTCACCGAAAAATACGGCATCCCCGTGCTGGGCAAACGCGAAGCCGCCTTGCCGGAAACCGACCTTGTCAAACAACTGACAGCCGGAGACCCCGATTTTTTCGCTTAAGCCCTCAAACATTGAGGGCGACAACGCTTGACAAACTCTATTTCGACAGCGATGAAAAGCAGATTAAAGAGTGTTTAAACACATTTTTACAAGATGTGAAATACAGTTTGGCAAACAAAAAAACGGAAGATGCGTTGATTGACGATATTTTAAGGGACGATACACCTATCAATGCAACGCTCTACGAGGTTTACAGCAAAAACCTACGACGGGCTGTTGATAAAGTGTTCTATGAGGATAACGGCAACGGCTTGTCTGACTGCCTGCGTGCCAACGTAACCCGCTTTGCGGCCTACAAGGCTTATCACGCCACACAGCAGGTGCGTGAGCAGATTGCCAAAGATGGCGACATGGATAGGGGAAGAATGGTGTTGCACGCCTTTAATCGCTATCAAGCAGCGGAGTACAACACTGCCGTAAGCCGATGCCGCACGGCCAAGCAGTTTGAGGAGTTTTCGGCAGCAGACAACATGCGTTTGTTCCCGAACCTACGCTGGCTGTCCAGCCGTAGTGCCAACCCAAGAGAGCAACACATGCTGTTTTACAACCGCGTATGGGCAAAAGACGATCCCTTTTGGTCGCAAAACCAACCGGGCAACCTCTGGAACTGCAAATGCGACTGGGAGGAAACCGCCGACCCCGTAACCGACGGAAACCCAGAAACTCCCATACGCCACGACGGACTGGAGGGAAACCCCGCACACACAGGCGAGATTTTCTCCGACAACTGTGCGTATGTGAAATCGTGCAATAGGAAGAAAAAAAATCTTGTTCAAAGATATGCAGGCGACAAATTTTTACGTAGAGAAACTCAACAATCGCTACGTGAAGTGCAGGGGAAAAGTATCTCTCTAAAAAAACAGAACGAGCAAATTGATGTGCTTTCCGATAGTAAAACAATAAGCCATTTAGCAAATGATGTGGCTCAATCATCACAATTTTTATGGAATGAAATGATGAATGATTTGCCACGAATACTATCTAAAAGTAAGTTGGTGGCTCACGAACCGAATACCAAATTAGACAAAAAGCCGTGGGCGGTAGAGTACTACTATTATGAGTACTCAATACAAAACCACACACTTTACTTTTGTGTTGAGTATAATAATATAGTAGACGAAAATAGACAATTTTATAGACTATACTCTATCACATCTAAACTTCGAGAAAGTGCAACAAGATATTAAAAAAATAAAGTGCTTCGGTCATAGGCCTACGGCTAAAGCTTGGTAGGGTGTCCTGCTGCACTTTATTATGATAAGAATTATACTGCAAAGATACGAAAAATAAATGAACTATGAAAACACTACTACTCACTTTGATTTTATCATTATTTGGTACTTTTATTTTAATACCAATATTTTTTGGAATTAGGTATTTGATACAGATACAAAAGCAAA
Source organism: Paludibacteraceae bacterium (assembly GCA_017456885.1). Classification (GTDB taxonomy): domain Bacteria; phylum Bacteroidota; class Bacteroidia; order Bacteroidales; family Paludibacteraceae; genus RGIG9608. Next base: position 965 of record JAFTIM010000007.1, on the reverse strand, counting down.
ACAAATTATTCAGGGATCTAAAACCTAATGATAGGTTTAAAGGAATCATCTATGAAAATGTTTTTCAGGAACCCACCATAGTATGGTTTCGCATCACCAATAAAAAAGTTCACCAAGGTGATAAATATGTACAATTTAAGCAAGAAGATAGCAATAAGCTATATTGTATGAAGTTTGAATATTTTACTGAATATTATGAAAAAGTTAACGAATCATGACACAAAAGAATCCATTTGCACAACTCCAAATCGAACTAAAACAAGCCATTGACCACGATCTGCCTATCATCATAGGCAACGAGGCTGTACGGCTATTCAAAAAGAACTTTCAGGACGAAGGCTTTTTTGGTAAACCATGGCAACAGGTAAAACGCAGGCAAACTCACACCGTAAAATATAAAACAAAGAGCGGAATGCGTAGCCGCACTGTTCCAAAAGCCAAAGGAGCAGCAGGAACACGAAAAATTCTTACAGGTAACACGGGCGACCTTGGGCGTAGCATTAAAATGAAACCACAGATAGCCAAAGTAACCATTTACAGCGACCTACCATATTCGGCCGTCCACAACGAAGGGTTGCGTGCCGGTCGTGGCAAGGGCTTTACAATGCCCCGTCGGCAATTTATGGGCGATAGTCCGGAATTGCATCGAGTTTTGAGAGAAAAAATAGAAAAACATCTTAACAAAATCATACACAAATGAGAAAACAGATTTACAAAGCCATTTGCGATAGAATATCGCAACAAGTACCCGAAGTGCGAAAGGGAACGTATAATTAACAAAGAAACGAACACTGCGGATTGCAATATTCGTCAAGATATTTGTTTTGAGCGGAAAACGGGACTCAAACCCGCGACCCCCAGCTTGGAAGGCTAGTGCTCTATCAACTGAGCTATTTCCGCAAAAAAGTGTGGGCAGTGATGGATTCGAACCACCGAAGGCGAAAGCCAGCTGAGTTACAGTCAGC
>JAFTIM010000006.1 GCA_017456885.1 Paludibacteraceae bacterium | reverse complement strand
ATTGCCTCAAGTCGCATGGTGGGGTAAGGGGATTTAATGCGTCTTTGTGGCGATTTTTGCTGCGTTGCACCCTCTTTTGCCACAGTGTCGCTACCTTTTTGACCTCTGTGTCATCTTATGAGGGCGGTTGCGGATTTGAGGTATATAACAAAGTGGAAACACTGATAACAATCCACAACAATACGCCTTGTACCAATGGTTTCACGCCTACCTGTTTCAACACGCCTACCGAAAGCGACGCTCCGATAAAAAACAAGCATACCGTAAGCGATTTTTGTGCCAAACCATTGATAAAATCACCGACTTGCATTCCCCATGTTCCGCAAATAGCCTCGTTGCTCAACACATAAGTATTGAATACCATGGCTACGATAAACCAAAGTATAAACCAAGGAATGGAAAGTTTTTGTCCTTTTGTCTTAAATATAAGCGCCGTAACCAAAGCCACGGGAATTATCCACAAAGCACGTGTCAATTTGATGGTAGTGGCTATGCGCAACGCCTCTTCGCCATAGGCGGCACCCGCACCTACCACCGAACTCGTATCGTGAATCGCAATGGCTGCCCACATACCGAATTGCTGTTGGTCAAGACCAAGCGCACGACCGATAGGAGGAAATATAAACAATGCAATGGCATTTAAAATAAAAATGGTACCCAATGCCACCGACATTTCTTCGTCTTTGGCTTTGATAACAGGACCAACCGCCGCAATAGCACTACCACCACAAATGGCCGTACCCGAACTTATCAGATACGAAGTGTTTTTATCGACTTTGAGCAACTTACGCCCAATAAACCAACCAATTATCAACGTCCCTACTACCGAAATCACCGTAAAGGTCATACCCTCGGCACCCGACCGAAGCGATTCTACCAGATTCATGCCAAAACCCAACCCCACAACCGAATACTGAAGCAGGTATTTCGACATTTTTTTGTTGAATTGCGAATAAGCCTGCCCAAACAGCAAAGCAAATGCCAATCCTAAAAACAAGGCAACGGGAGGCGTCGCTACGCTCGACACCTGTTTGCACCACGCCATCGGCACATAGTCGAGCAACAGCAACAGCGTAAGCAATGCCACTAAAACAATATAAATAACGTTCTTGTAATGTTGTAATAATCGAAGTAACATATCTTTTTTCGTTTTTAATTTGAATGCAAAATTATCATATTCGTTTCGACAAATCAAAAAAACAGCGTTTTCAAAATATAAAACATGTTAAAAAAAACAAACGTGCAAATATGCAAACGAACAAAATAATTATTTTCGTTGTTCTAATACAAAAACCATTAAACTTTAACGACTATGAAAAAGTACATTTGCAATGTTTGCGGCTACATCTACGACCCCGTTTTTGGTGATCCCGAGAATGGTATTAAAGCAGGAACTCCATTTGAAGCCTTGCCGGACGATTGGGTTTGCCCGTTGTGTGGCGTCGATGTAAGCCAATTCGACGAAGTGGAAGAGTAAAAGAGTTATAGTCTTAACAACTCTTTTACACATTCTATTTTCTTTTCATTGGGTAGCGTGGCATCTATCCAATGAATTTTTGTGCCACGACGTTCCATGCCGCGCCACCAAGTCATTTGCCGCTTGGCAAACTGATGTATGGCTATTTCAAGTTGCGCATATAGCTCATCGTAAGTCAATTTGCCCAACAGATAGTTGGTTACAAACTTATACTCCAAACCATAATAAATCAACGACTCGGGCGAAAGACCTTTTTGCAGCAGGTTTTGCACCTCGTCTATCATACCTTCGTCCAAACGCTTGCGGAGCCGCTCCGATATTCGCCGGCGACGCTCCTCACGCGTAATGTCGATGCCCACCACCAAACTTCTGATGGCAGGGTAATCCGTTTCTGCAACAGTGTGGGTTCGATAATACTCAGCTATCTCGATGGCACGAATTGCACGCCGCGTGGTTTCCGTATCGCTGGTGTTGTGCAAGGTTTTATATGTTTTCAGTATCTCGGTCAATTCGTCAAGCGATTTGTTTGCCAACTCCGCCCGCAAAGCATCATTGGAAGGCACCTCCACCATCTTATACCCTTTCAATGCCGCTTCTACATAAAGCCCCGTTCCTCCGCAGAGTACCGGCAACTTCCCTTTCGACGAGATTGCCTCAAAAGCCTTTAAAAAATCACGCTGAAATTCATACACGTTGTATTGGTATCCCGCCTCGACAATATCCACCAAGTGATACGGCACCTGCTTGCCATTCACCACATAATCGGCCAAATCCTTACCCGTACCAATCGTCATATCGCGATACACTTGACGCGAATCGGCACTGATGATTTCCGTGTCAAACTCTGCTGCCAACCGTGCGGCAAAGGCAGTTTTTCCCGTTGCCGTCGGCCCAACTATTGTAATAAGATTGTACTCCATTTTTTTGCTTGCGTATCCGACAAAGATACGTCATTTCAAAACGTGATAAAAAAATCTTATGTCCCAAAACTTGCATTACGAAAAGTTTCACTATCTTTGCACGCAGAAAGACCACGAATGGTGCATTCGTCTAGTGGCCTAGGACGCCGGCCTCTCACGCCGGAAACTCGGGTTCGACTCCCGGACGCACTACTAAGCTTAACATTCATAATTGATTCGAAAATCACTCCCGGAAACGAGGGTGATTTTTTGTTTCTGCCACACGACCTCTATCTCTGACTCAAAGTTTGAAAATCGCTGAAAGCTTTTTACCTTTGTATCAAAAAAATAGATTCTTCAGACAATGAATTACACAACGTCGATTTTCAACTATTCGCGTCGAAAAACATCGAACACTACCGTCGGAAACATCACCATTGGCAGCACATCTCCCATACGCATTCAGTCAATGGCAAACACCAACACAAACGATACGCAAGCCAGCGTGGAACAGTGTATCCGCATCATTGGGGCAGGAGCCGACCTTGTGCGTTTCACCACACAAGGCACTCGCGAAGCCGAAAATTTGGGGGAAATAAATCGCCAACTCAAACAACGCGGCTTCTCCTCTCCGCTTGTTGCCGATGTGCATTTCAATCCGAATGTGGCCGATTTGGCAGCAAAAATGGTCGAAAAAGTACGCATCAACCCCGGCAACTATGTGGATAACATACACACATTTCGGCATTTGGAATATACCGACGAAGAATACCTCGCCGAAATTGAAAAAATACGCCAACGTTTCGTTCCGTTTCTGAACATCTGCAAAGCAAATTGCACGGCTATTCGCATCGGTGTCAATCATGGTTCGCTCTCCGACCGCATTATGAGCCGATATGGCGATACGGCACAAGGAATGGTCGAGTCGTGCATGGAATTTTTGCGTATTTGCCGCGAAGAACAATTTTTCAATGTCGTAATTTCCATCAAGTCGTCGAACACCTTAACCATGGTGCAAACCGTACGCCTGCTGGTGGCAACCATGGCAAACGAGGACATGCGCTTCCCGCTCCACATTGGCGTTACCGAAGCAGGCAATGGCGAAGACGGACGCATCAAATCGGCTGTGGGCATCGGCACTCTGTTGCTCGATGGCATTGGCGACACGTTGCGCGTATCGCTCACCGAAGCACCCGAAAACGAAATACCCGTTGCTCGCAAACTCGTGGCCTTGCTCTCCGAGCGACAAGCCGAGCCTGACATAACGGCACAACCAACCACCTGCTTTTCGCCTTACGAATACACACGCCGAGCCACAAATAATGTAAAAAACATCGGTAGCCGACACGTTCCCATTGTGGTAGCCGACAGCTCAAATGGCTATGCAGACAACCTGTCCGAGGCCGACTTTATATACGCAGGCACGCAAAAACTCAACATTTCGCAACCACAGATAATTGATGCAAGCGTTTTTGAAAACAAACCGAACACATTCGCCCTATACGATAGTATCGAATCTTTGAAAAATGCACGAATAGACGAGTTTTGTTTTACAAAAATAAGGTATTCGCAAATAAATCAAACTACTATAAATGAGCTGAATAAGCATACGAATTGCGTCATTTGGCACGAATTTAAAAGCATTGCCGAAAGCAGGGCTTTGTTTCATTGTTTGCAAAACGAAAAATGCCAAAATCCGGTGCTGTTGGTTTACAAACGCAACGATCGTGACAGCGAAAAATTTCAATTGGCTGCAAGCATGTTTGCAGGGTCGTTTTTCATCGACGGTTTTGCCGACGGATTGATGTTGCAAAACGACCATTCGTCGCCCGAACAACTTGTGCGTGATGCATTCGGCATTCTGCAAGCCACGCGTACACGCATGAGCCGAACGGAGTACATCTCGTGTCCGGGTTGCGGCCGTACCATGTTCGACCTGCAAAACACCTTAGCTAAAGTGAAAGCAGCAACTTCGCATCTGAAAAATTTGAAAATTGCCGTAATGGGCTGCATCGTAAACGGCACAGGTGAAATGGCCGATGCCGACTACGGCTATGTAGGAGCCGGCAAGGGTAAAATCAGTCTTTACAAGCAAAAACAATGTATCGAAAAAAACATACCCGAAAGCGAAGCTATCGAACGACTCGAAGCCTTAATTCGAGCCAGCGGGGATTGGGAAACAAAATAATTCTTTATATGAAACGTATACAAGCCATAGGAATACTTGCCTTTCTTTTCACACTTGTAGGGTGCGATAAGTACAACGACGAACTACTCACAGATATAGAGGTAGAAGAGTACGGATATATTCGGTCTGAAATAAGGGATAAATACGACAACTGCTCTCTTTCCGATATGAATTACACTCATAGTCTAAATCTTCACCTTCCATTAGTTTATGAAGGAGAGACATACGATTGGAAATTCGTACATATCAAAGGATTTTTATACAATGATGTACTAACTGAAAAGTGGCAATCGAAACGTATAAAAGTTACTTCGATAGAAAAAATGGAAACTCTGCCTTTTAAGCAATTACCTGCCATTGACTATTACCCTTTTATGGAACAAGACAGCTACAAGATAATCAACCATCAAGCAGATGTCGATTCGATTATAAATAAATTGGAGCCTATAACCGACTATATGCTTTTCCCTCAAAACATCTCGGAATGGCAAAATATCGATTTTGAAAAATACTACTTGATTGCCGTCCGTTCTTTCGTGGATTTTTATTCTAATAATTTAGATAAAAGTGATGAAAATAGTTATAAGAGAGTGTATTATAACCGTGTAATCCCCTTTATTGTGGACTCCAATAATCAAATAGAATGTTTTGTATTTACTCCGGAAATTGTTGTATATGGTCCTACTGTTGGCAATGAAAGAAGATTTTCTTGCCTTTTGGGTATATTGGTAGAAAATGATATAAAAGTGGATAAAATAACCATTAAACACCTCAAAGGGTTTAATAGAACTGTTTATATTTACCCTCCCATTTATTAAAACATATAAAGATAATGACAATGAACAATACTAAACGGATAACTTTTACTATTCTTTTCGCACTTACAAGTTGCGATAAGTACAACGACGAACTACTCACCGATGTAGAGGTAGAAGAGTACGGATACATTTTGCCTGAAATAAAGGATGAAGATGATAACTACTCTCTTTCCGATATGAATTACACCCATAGCCTAAATCTTTGCATTCCATTGGTTTATGAAGGAGAGACATACGATTGGAAATTCGTGCATATCAAAGGGCTGCAATACAATGATGTACTAACCAAAGAGTGGCAATCGAAACGTATAAAAGTTACTTCGATAGAAAAAATGGAAAGTTTGCCATTCAAACGATTACCACCTATAGACTATTATCCTTTTATGGAGCAAGATACTTACAAAATAATAAACCAACAAGCAGATGTTGATTCGCTTATAAATAAATTGGAACCTATAACCGATTACATGCTCTTCCCACAAAACATCACGGAATGGCAGAACATTGATTTTGAAAAATACTACTTGATTGTCGTCCGTTCTTTCGTGGATTTTTATTCTGATGATTTAGATGAAAGTAATGAAGATAGCTATAAGAGAGTGTATAATCGTGCTGTCCCCTTTATTGTGGACTCCAATAATCAAATAGAATGCTTTGTATTTACTCCGGAAATTGTTATATATGGATATACTAGTTGGCTTGAAAGAAGATTTTCTTGCCTTTTGGGTATCTTGGTAGAAAATGATATAAAAGTGGATAAAATAACTATTAAACACCTCAAAGGCATTAATGCTACTATATATTTTTAATCAAATTGTTTTATGAAAACAGAAAAACACATTATTAAATGGATAGCATTAGTTATTCTTCTCTCACTCTCTGGATGCGGAGAGAAAGAGAAAATCGTTCCTATAGCTTTTACAAAGCTTAATATTACTTATCAGTCATCAGAATGGGAATGGCAGGAGTTCCATTCCGATACTATTATTGAAATTAACGACAACGACAAATTATGCAAATATTTGCGCAATGCTGATAAACAATATATAGATTTTAATGCAAATACGTTATTGTTGGTACATGGCAAAACTCCGAATGAGATTGATAAAATTACGACATCAATTACCTACTGCAACAATGTTTACACGCTGAACGTCAATACTATTCAAACTTTCATTACAAAGCCTGATGCTTTTGTTGTTTGTTATAAGATTTCAAAAGTAAAAATAGATAGTCAATATAAACTAATAATAAATAAATAAAATGAGAAATATATTATTGATAATAACATTCATGTCCATTGTTTTTAATGGATATTCACAAGCATACTATTATTACAAAAATACACGTTTAGCTTGTCTGAGAATGATAACGAGCAAGCGCCTTTCTCTTTTTATTACAGTCCCACTTTGCTCGATACTATTTATATGAAATAATCTTGTTGCATAGAACAAAATTATTAATTTGTAACCCGAATTTATCAACCCAATAAACTTTATTTAACTATGAAAAAACTCACCATTATCGTGTTGCTGCTGGGATTGCTGGCGGGATGTGAAGAGAAAGAAACGGATAATAGTTTAAAAGTATTCGATTTAAAACTCTCGGGATGTAAGCAAAACTCAGAGAAGAACCTTGCTACCAACGAGCGAGCGTATATGATAATTCAAGGCAGTGCTGATGGCTATTTGTATGTACAGCATATCAATGCCATTTTTAATTGTTGTGCTGAAACAGTAAACGTTAAAGCCACTTTAACTCAAAATAATATCCAATTGCTAGAGCGTGAAACGTCCTCTAATTGCAATTGTATATGTCCTTACGATTTGTCGTGCAAAATAGGCCCACTATTGTCGCAAAAATACACGTTTAGCTTTTCTGAAAATGATAATGAGCAAACTCATTTCTCTTTTTATTACAGCCCCACATTGCTCGATACTATTTATATGAATTAATTAAATATTTGTAATTATGAAGCGATTTTTCTTATTGATATTATTATTGTTTTCTACTATTTTGCCAATTTACTCACAAACTCTTATAACCCAACAAGATGCTTGGGATATTGTACAACAAAAAGTATTGGAAGACAACATACAAGACATAAATATTTATGTATCAGATAACTATTTAGATAAAAATACAGTTATAAAAACTATTTATCAAGATGAACATTCTCCTTTATTTGATTCATGGTTCTTTTTTATTGATGATAATCCATTTAAAAGTTGGAATCACGCATGTAGGTTTGTATTTGTAAATGTACACACAGGTGATTTTGTCGTTTATAACAAAACCATTCCACCAATATTGGACAACTTTAGAGTTTTAAACGAAGTAAAATTGTCAAATGTAGATATTTTAACAAATATACTAAAGATTAAAAAATCAAATGTAGCACAGTCAAATACTATAAATTTGAACAATTATGCTGTGATATTAAGCGGTGGAGCAAATCCGCAATATAATTATGAAAGATATTGGAATGAGTGTGCAATATTGTACACAACTCTTGTACACAAATATAAATATCCTAAAGAAAATATCTATGTGTTAATTTCAGATGGCGATAATCAAGGAAAAGATAGACATAAAAATGATGGTACATACGATTCATCTCCAACTGATTTAGATGGAGATGGTGTTTCTGATGTCCGTTTTTCGGCAACTAAATCAAATATTACGAATGTTTTCAACGAATTGCAAAAAAAACTTAGTGAAAAAGATAATTTGTTGATTTTTACAACAGATCATGGAGGTCAAATATCTAGTAATTATGTTTATATAAATCTTTGGAATAATGAAATTTTACACGATTATGAGTTTGCTAATGAGGTAAACAAAGTTAAAGCTGCACATATAAACATTTGCATGGAGCAATGTCATAGTGGTGGTTTTATTGACAATTTAACCCAAAACAATAGAACTATATCTACAGCATGCGCTTATGATGAAAGTTCTTGGGCAATGTCAAATAGGCTATATAACGAATTTGCTTATCATTGGATTTCTGCAGTATTGGGGGAAACACCTTATGGATCTATTGTAGATGCCGATTATAATAAAGATGGACTTGTATCTATAGAAGAAGCCTTTCAATATGCTAAAGCGAATGATACACAGAAGGAACATCCTCAATACAATTCAACACCATCATCTTTAGGTTCTATAATTTCATTGCACGGGTTAATCCCATCCATCTCTGGCCCCTCATTCATCTGCTCTTCCGCTACTTACAGAATTGATAACCTACCTCTAAGCGCACGTGTAGAGTGGTCGTGCACTGACAATTTACGCATACAAGGTCAGGGGAACTCTTATGCTACATTTGAGTATATTAAAGGCAGTGTTTCTGCATTTACAGCTATAAAAGCTAAAATTATATATGGAGGATATGAATTTTCACTTTCAAGGACAATACACATAGGGACAAATATCTTCATACAAATATCTAAAACTCCTGGAGGCATTTATATGAACGGAGGAGAAGCTGGTATTCCCTATTATATTTATGCTGTTCCAACTGATATAGCAATTTCTACTAACTCCCAAGATTTTAAATGGACTGTATCTTCCTCTTGTATTACAGACGCTTCCAATAGATTGCCCATGCGAGGACATCCTCTTGTCTTTACCCCTCCTTCAGAAGGAACATATACTTTTAATTTAGTTTATAATGGCGATTGTGGAGAAGTTTCAATATCTAAATCGTATCATTTTTATCAAAAAGATAATTCAGGAGGAGGAACTGTTATCGTTTCTCCGAATCCCAGTACTGATGGTTATGCTACGGTAAAAATAAAAAAACTCTTACGAAAAGAGATGGATTCAGATGCTCCTCTTATTTTAGACAATAACGAAAATGATATTGAAGCAATAAAATATTCCGTAAAATCTCTTGTTTTACCTACTTTTGACGATGAAGAGACGGTTGAAGAAACTTTCTTCTTGCAAGTATGGTCTAATGGGCAGTTGATAAAATCACTCAAAAGTGAAAATAGTAATCAACTGAACATTTCAACAGCAGATTTAGCTGCTGGTATTTATCAGTTAGTGGTAATATTAGAAAATGGTGAATTTTATGGTTCAACTCAACTAATTGTTTATTAAAAACTATGGAAACGAAAGAAAAAGAACTGACATTTGACAAGCGTTACATGCAAATGGCACGTATTTGGGCAGAAAACTCTTACTGCGAACGACGCAAGGTAGGAGCATTGATTGTAAAAAACAAGATGATTATTTCCGACGGATTCAATGGTACGCCATCAGGATTCGAAAATATTTGCGAGGACGAAAACAATACCTCAAAACCATACGTTTTACACGCAGAGGCAAATGCCATTACCAAAGTGGCACGCTCGAACAACAGCAGCGACGGAGCTACGCTTTATGTAACGGCTTCGCCCTGCATCGAATGTGCCAAATTGATTATACAAAGCGGCATCAAACGTGTGGTGTTTGGCGAACATTATCGCATAACAGACGGTATTGATTTGCTAAAACGTGCCGGCATCGAAGTAGTTTATCTCGAAGTATAAAAAAACGCATACAATGAAAAAAGTTTACATCCCAATTTTAGTAGGCATCAGCATTGCCATTGGTATTGTTATCGGTGTTTTTTTTACGAAAAACAATTATAAACACCTTGTAGAAAACATCAATTGGTTACCTGCCACCCAACCATCTAAAACAGATGCGATTTTCAATTTGATAAACAATCAATACGTCGATTCCATTGATATTAAAAATATCGAAGAGGACATCATTCCCGAGATTTTCAAACACCTCGACCCGCACTCTTCGTACATACCGGCCAAAGACATCGAAGAGGTTAATGCCGATTTAAACGGAAGTTTCAGCGGCATCGGTGTGCAATTCAACATACAAAACGACACCATTTACATTGTCGATGTGATACGCGGAGGCCCATCGGAGCGTGCCGGACTTGTAGCCGGCGACCGCATTGTGGAGGTAAACGATACGGCTTTTGTCGGAAAAGAGATTAACAACGAAAAAACGATGAAAAAACTGCGCGGACCGAAAAACACAAAAGTAACGGTAGGCATCAAACGTCGCGGCACGAAAGAGATACTTCGCTACACAATCGTTCGCGACGATATTCCCGTAAAAAGCGTAGAGTCGGCGTATATGATCACATCAAATATCGGATACATTTACGTCAGCCGGTTCGGAGCCACCACCTACAACGAATTTCTGACGGCAATAGCCAAACTCAAACAACAAGGAGCAGCAAAGTTCATCGTCGATTTACGCGGTAACTCGGGAGGCTATTTAGATGCCGCCACGCGTATGATTAACGAATTTCTCTATCAAGGTCAGTTGATTGTTTTCACGCAAGGCAACCCAACATTTTATCCCCGAAGCGATGTATATGCCATCGGCACAGGTTCGTGCAAAGCCAACGACATAGCCGTTTTGGTAGATGAGTTTTCGGGTTCGGCAAGCGAGATTTTTGCAGGTGCCATTCAAGACAACGACCGCGGAATCATTGTCGGACGTCGCACCTTTGGCAAGGGTCTAGTACAGCAACAAATACCGCTCAACGACAATTCCGCCATCCGACTCACCATTGCGCGCTACTACACGCCCAGCGGACGCTGCATACAAAAACCTTACGAATTGGGCAAAATAGACGAATACGAAAAAGACATTATCAACCGCTACGAACATGGCGAATTTTATTCGCAGGACAGCATCAAACAAGATACGTTGGCATACACCACCCTCAACGGACGCATTGTGTACGGCGGTGGCGGCATTATGCCCGATATTTTCGTGCCAACCGACACAACCGACATTACGCCGTTTTTCACCAAACTTTTCAACAGCGGCACCATGTACAAATTTGCGTTGAGATATACCGAAAATAACCGCGAAACACTGAAAAAACAAGGCAATTGGAAAACATTGAGCGATTATCTCGATACGCAAAACATTTTCGAACAATTTACCGCTTTTGCCGAAAAACAGAACATCAAAGGTTCACCATACGATAGCAGAACTTCGAAAAAACGCATCGTCAAACAACTTTACGCTTACATTGCACGCGATGTGTTGGGCGACGACGGTTTTTATCCCATTCTGAACAACGACGACAAATGCGTACAAATTGCCATTGAAACACTTCAATCTCCTGCCGAATTAAACAGAATTTTGAAACGATGAGCCTTATTCCGGAAATATCCGTTGTAAAAAAGCATGGCGACACATTCGAAAGACTTGCCTACGAGGTTTTTGCATCCGTTGCTCATGACAATGTGCTACGCATGCTCTTTTTTACAGCAATAGCGGACAATAACGATTTTTTGGAAAAACAGGCGGTGATAAAAAAGCTGGCAACGCACTTTTTCGACAACAAAACACCGATTACGGGCATCATCTCGCAAACGCCTTTTGCGTGTAGTCTTGCGGTAGAAATTCATACCATAAATGCCGATTTAGAGTTCAAGCAAAACGCCGATTTACCGTACATCACAGCACAAAAAGACAATCAGAAAGCACTTTTTGCCCTTGTTGCCCCAAACAAAGCAGCCGTCTGCTCATCCATTGCCCGGCAAGCGGAACGGGCTTTCGGGCTCTTAAATTCGATTTTGGAAAAAGAAAACATCTCCGTCGGCAACATTCTCAGGCAATGGAACTATGTGGAACGCATTACCGACATCGACCTATCGGGACAACGCTACCAGCAATTCAACGATGCACGAAGTCGCTTTTATGCCTCGTGCTTATGGCAAAACGGCTATCCGGCGGCTACAGGCATCGGCACTTTGCACGGCGGACTTACCATCGACCTCAATGCCTACGACAACATTCATACAATGCCCATCGACAACCCGTTGCAAACAGCCGCTCATCGCTACTCCGACAAAGTGCTCGAGGCAGGCACGCAAGAGCAACTGACAACACCTAAATTTGAACGGGCAAGAATCGTGGGCGAAACGCTCTACATTTCGGGCACAGCCGCCATTCGTGGCGAACAAACCATTGCCGACAATGCACAAGAACAAACACTCATCACCATTGAAAACATACAGGCATTGCTCCGCAAATGCCACAACAAACAACTCACTTATCTGCGAGTTTACATAAAAAACGAAGCCGATTTCAGTGTCGTAAAACGCACCATAAACCGACTCCTGCCAAGCGCAGAAACCCTTTTTGTGCAAGCCGACATCTGCCGCCCGAACCTCTTGGTGGAAATTGAAGCCGTAGCAGAGTAAACTCCTTAACGCAAGATTTTTTCTTACGAGCCAAGACTTCACCACCACGACATAAAAGAATAATTTTGACTAAATAGGCGTATACACTCGCCCATGTTGTTTGACTGCCGTTGCCATACGCATTGTCTGTGTGCGTTTAGCAATTCATTCCCTACAAACACAAAGAATGGGCAAACTCGCCCAAACTCTGCGGTCGTAGGAAACCAGTTGATACAGACAAGAATGCCCACAATGGACATTCGCATACTGTTCTCGGTTTCAACTTTTGAAATTTCCTACGTTTCAGAGTTTCTCGAACAAATAGCAAACACTATGATTTATATTTTAGATTAAATTGACTTTATTTTTCCTATTATATTATTTTGTTAATAATCAGATATTTAAATTCTATTTCTGCAAACGATAATTACTTCCGGGCAGACATTTCACAATGTCTTTGAACTCCATTTCTATCAAAAGCGAAGAAATGACGGCAATGGGGATTCCCGTTGCATTGGAAATAACGTTGATATGTGCCTCTCGCTCTTTGGCGAGAAAAACCACAACTTTTTGTTCCTCTTTACTCAATTCCTCGAACCGAAAAGTCTGCTGTTGTGCCACAGCGGACTTTGTAACGTCCCAACCCATCATTCGTTCCAAATCCTCGGCCGATTGTATCAAAGCCGCCTTATTGTACATTATCAGGTTGTTGCATCCTTGCGATGCCACATCGCCTACCCTTCCGGGAAATGTGTACACATCGCGATTGTAAGAATTGGCAAATTCGGCTGTTATCAGTGCTCCACCTTTTTGAGCCGACTCTACCACCACAACGGCATCGCACATACCCGCAATTATTCGGTTGCGTTGTACAAAATTCGGAGCATCGGGAAATGTCTTGCTTGTATATTCCGAAAGCACAGCTCCCCGCTCCAGCATTTTGTCGGCTACAGCATAATGTGCCGGCGGATAAATCGTATCCAACCCGTGAGCAACGACTCCGATGGTTGGCATTTGCGCTTTGAGAGCAGCCTTATGCGCACACACATCGACACCATAAGCAAGTCCGCTCACAATGGTTAAATCGGTATGTTTTGTCGATAAATCCTGCACTAAATGCTGACACAAATCTTTGCCGTAAACCGAAACTTTTCGCGTGCCTACAACAGCCAAAAACTTACCCGAATTAAAATCGCAATTACCACGCACATACAACATCAAAGGAGCGTCTAAACACTCTTTCAGACGATACGGATAGGCTTTGTCGGTAAAAAATACGGGGCGAACATTGCGTTTTTGCAAAAACTCGATTTCCTTTTCAGCCAACAACAATGCCTTGTCGCGCTGTTCCACAATCTCTTTTGCCAACGTGGCACCAATACCTTGAACAGCCGAAAGCAAACGCATACTCTCTTCGAAAATCGGAACAACATCGCCAAAATATGCCAACAAATTTTTCGCCAAAACAGGCCCAATACCTTTAAGTTTGGTTAAAGCGATTCTATATTTTAAAGTGCTTGTTTCCATCGTTTACAAAAAATAAGATAACACAACAAAATACCCATACAAGCACCCAACACATCGGCTGCGAAATCCACCACATCGCCCGAACGATGCACCACAAATTCTTGTATCAACTCCATTGCTCCGCCATAAAAAGCAGGAAACGCCCACACAAACATTTTTTTTAAAAACGTAGAAAAACGAACTTCATAGCAAAGCAGAAATCCCAATACAAGATATAGAACAAGATGAATCCATTTGTCGATATACGGTATCCGAAACAAATGCGGAGCGTCAATATTCGACACATTCATTACCGAAAGCACAAAAATAACAACACACCAAACGGTTGTCAGGCAATATTTTCGCAGAAAAGACAAGATTTTTTTATTTACTTGATTTCAAATAACGTTCCGCCTCGATAGCAGCCCTGCAACCGCTTGCTGCTGCCGTAATAGCCTGACGATAATGCGGGTCGGCCACATCGCCTGCGGCAAAAACACCTTCGATATTCGTTTTTGGCGTACCTGCTTCGGTTTTGATATAACCCAATTCGTCGGTCTCGACAAAATTTTTGAAAACATCGGAATTCGGATGATGTCCAATAGCAAGGAAAAATCCGTCGATAGCAAGGTTCACCTCTTCCTCGTCGGTCTCTCCGCGACGTTTTACCAAACGAACACCCTCAACACCATTTTCACCGAAAAGTCCCAACGTTTGATGTTCGTAAAGCACCTCAATGTTCTCTGTTTCGGCTACGCGCTCCTGCATGATTTTCGACGCACGCAAAAATGGTTTTCGCACAACAAGGTAAACCTTTTTGGCCAATCCGGCAAGATAAATCGCCTCTTCGCAAGCCGTATCGCCACCACCAACCACAGCCACCGTCTTTTTACGATAGAAAAAACCATCGCATGTGGCACAAGCCGAAACACCCATACCGGCATATTTCTGCTCATCGGGCAAACCAAGATATTTTGCCGAAGCACCTGTCGCAATAATTACCGTATCGGCTTCGATAGTGGTTTCGTTGTCAATAGTTACCTGTTTGGGAGTAACACCGAAATCGACCGACGAAACCATTCCAATACGTATTTCCGCACCAAAACGTTCGGCTTGCGAACGCATTTTTTCCATCAATTCCGTACCCGTAATTCCATCGGGAAAACCGGGGAAATTTTCAATCTCGGTAGTTGTGGTAAGTTGCCCTCCGGGTTGAATGCCCTCGTAAAGAACAGGCGACAAATTTGCTCGCGAAGCATAAATTGCAGCCGTATAGCCGGCAGGTCCCGAACCAATAATCAAACATTTTACTCGTTCCATAAACAGTTTATCTTAAATCGTTAATCATCACATTGGGATATTTCGATTTGTCGAACGTAAAAGCCGAATCTGCCAACGTTTTCAACATTTGATAATTTTTTGTCGAAAACAAGGTCGAAGTTCCGTTTTTAAACGAAATTTTAATCGAAACAATCTGTTTTGTATTCTCTTTCACCACCAAAGCCACCTTAAAATGGTCAACACTTTTGTCTAACGGATAAAGGTTCAACAAACGATTCGGCGATGTAGCCGCATCGTCGGCATCGAATTGCACCATGTGAGTTTTACGAAACTCTTTTACCATCAGTATCGGATTTATTTCGCTCAACTCTTTTCCCGTAGGTTCGGATACGGACACCTCATCGACATCTTGCATATACATCCATTGTGTTTTCCCGTCGAAAAATAGTTCCATATTTTCGAGGGCAAAATAAAATTTATTGCCTTTTAGAAGCAGTTTTCCTTGTTTTGTTTCATGCTCATCGGTTACGGCATTTTCATAAACAACCGAAAAATCGGTTTGTATCGGAGTGTTTTGCAACACGGCTATTGTTTTGTCAAAAAATGCTTTTGCCTTCGAATCGGTTTGTGCCGATATCGCCAACGGCAAACAAATCATAAATATTGCCAAAAATTTTTTCATTTTTCACACATTTTTTAGTTCATATTCTGCAACATCTGATCCAAATCGAACTCCGATGCCACTAACACTTTCCGGGGTTTGCTACCCTCTTGCGGACCAATAATACCTGCATGCTCCAATTGGTCCATTATTCTGCCGGCACGATTGAAGCCGACACTGAATTTTCGTTGAATATTCGACGTGGAACCCTGTTGCGTAGTTACCACCATGCGGGCAGCTTCTTCGAACAACGGATCGCGTTGCGTCATATCCATTCCGCTTACATTGAGGTCGCCCGAATCGGATATTTCACACTCCGGCAACATATATGCCGATGGGTACGACTGCTGTTTGCTCACATATTCCACTATTCGCTCTACCTCTGGAGTATCCACAAAAGCACATTGCACACGCACCAAATCGCTTCCGCCCGAATAGAGCAAATCGCCCTTGCCCACCAATTGGTTGGCTCCAGGAGCATCGAGTATCGTGCGCGAATCCACCATCGACGAAACGCGAAAAGCGATACGGCTCGGCACATTTGCCTTTATCACTCCGGTAATGATGTTCACCGAAGGACGCTGCGTTGCCAAAATCATGTGCATTCCTACGGCACGAGCTTTTTGTGCAATACGGGCAATCGGGGTTTCCACCTCTTTGCCTGCCACCATTATAAAATCGCCAAACTCGTCGATAACTATCACAATGTAAGGCAGAAAACGATGACCTTTTTCCGGATTTAATTGCCTGTTGACAAACTTTTCGTTGTATTCCACAATGTTTCTACAATGTGCCGACATCAGCAGTTTGTAACGATCTTCCATCTCTATCACAAGCGAATTGAGTGTTTGTATCACTTTTGTAGAGTCGGTAATAATAATATCATCTTGGTCGGGCATTTTTGCCATATAATGCTTTTCGAGTGCCGCATAAATATTAAACTCAACCATTTTGGGGTCGATAAGCACAAATTTCAATTCCGACGGATGCTTTTTGTACAACAACGATGTAATAATCGCATTTAATCCAACCGATTTACCTTGACCTGTAGCTCCTGCCACCAAAAGGTGCGGCGTTTTGGCTAAATCGAACATAAACACTTCGTTCGTTATAGTTCTTCCAAGTGCTACAGGTAAAACATATTTTTCTTCTTCTTGAAACTTTTTCGAAGCAATAACCGAGTGCATCGACACTATTTGCGGTTTTTCGTTAGGCACTTCAATGCCAATCGTACCCTTACCCGGTATCGGAGCAATAATACGAATACCCGTGGCTTTCAGGCTCAACATAATATCGCTTTCGAGGTTCCGTATTTTACTGATACGCGTACCTGCCTGTGGCACTATTTCGTACAATGTAATTGTTGGACCAACGGTGGCTTTCACACTTTCCACCTCGATGCCATAGTTGCGCAACGTGGTAACAATTTTGTCTTTATTGGCATTTTGCTCGTTCATGTCCACCACAGGCATATTTTCGTTCGGATAAGTTTTCAATAACGAAATAGAAGGCAACTGATAGTGCATTAAATCGAGATGAGGGTCGTATTTCCCGTATTTTTTTAAAATATCTTCGGGATTAGCCATTTCCGTATCCAACGGTCCTTGTATTTCAATATTGACTTCCGCATCATTTTCAGAAATCGGCTGTTTTTCCGGTTCTGCAACGGGTGCTTCTACAACAAAGTCATCATCGACGTTTTCTTGTATTCCGTTACAAACAAACTCTTCTGTGTCTGCATTGTCTGTATTGATATTCTCTTCGTCGGTAACATCGGTAGGAGTCGTTTCCGTAGTCTCGATTTCGTTTTCTTCCGTAGGTACATTCAATGCTTTTCGCTTACGTACAAACAATCCTTTAATCCACAAAAGCGATTTCGAAGAACAAATCATCAGTATCATAAAAAACACCGCAACGATTATCAGAATTGTTCCCAAACCACAATTTTCAAACAAAAATTCACTCATGAAATCGCCGTGTGCACCACCCAAACTAACCGACCAATTGCTGTAAAAACGGTAAAAAAAGAAACTGAAAAATACCGACCCCCAAATCATCGAAACAGCCGAAAGGATAAATGCTTTCCATATCGGCATCAATTTCTTACCAATCAAACGCAATGCCAGCACAAACGGGAAAAGCAAAGCCGCAAAAGACGAAACGCCAAAACCATCGTTCACAAGCATATTGGCTATTTTTGCCCCTATGTAGCCCGTCCAATTCGTTACATCTCTGTTCGATGTGGCGGCAACCAACCGACTTTGGTCGGCACTTGCCGTAAACAAAAATGAAAGCATGGCAAAAAACAGATATAAAATAAAAAACAGCAGCAACAAACTTAACGTATAACGTGTACGTTCGTCGGTCATAAAATTCTTAAAACGATTTACTCGCTCCTGCTTTTCTCCCTGTTCTCGTCTTTTTTTTGTCATATTCCATCACTTGTTTAATCTTGCAAAAATAATAAAATCGAAATGCAAAAAAAACTTTTTACAGTCTTTAGTAGAATACATAACTTTGCCCATCAAAAGCATTTTTAGTATGACAAAAAAAGAACTCTATAACGCCGTTATTGCTTGGTTTGAAGAGAATATGCCTGTGGCAGAAACCGAATTGAACTACTCCAACGCTTTTGAATTGCTCGTGGCGGTTATTCTTTCGGCTCAATGCACCGACAAACGGGTAAACATGATTACTCCGCGTCTGTTTCACGACTACCCGACAGCCGAGGCCATGGCTTCGGCAAGCCCCGAAGTGATATTCGAATACATACGCAGCGTATCGTATCCCAACAACAAAGCCAAACATTTAGTAGGTATGGCACGAATGCTCGTAGAGCAATTCTCGGGCGAAGTGCCCAACAACGTAGATGACCTGCAAAAACTGCCGGGTGTAGGTAGAAAAACCGCCAACGTGATTGCCTCCGTTGTATTCAACCAACCAAAAATGGCTGTAGACACTCACGTATTTCGCGTGGCAGAACGCATAGGGCTTACCATCAACAGCAAAAATCCGCTACAAACCGAACGCGAATTGGTAAAACATATCCCCGAAAATCTTATACCCAAAGCACACCATTGGCTCATTCTTCATGGTCGATACGTCTGCATTGCACGCAAACCCAAATGTGCAACTTGCGGACTGCAAAATGTGTGCAGGTATAAAAAAAAATAGCAACCAATGGTTGCTATTTTTTTATTCTGTTTTTAATTCAACATCCTTTATTTCTTCACTTTCTATAGTTTCTTGGTCTTGTTGTTTTTGTTTCTTCGCATAAACTCTGATAGTTTGCATCTGAAAAATTCCACCTGTTATTGTTGAAACAAGTGCATCCCAAAAATTATAACGAGTTCTTACTTCACAATTACCACTTGCAGGTGTCGCTACTCTTGTACGTCCCAATGGTAGTAATCCCCAAAACAAATAACACTGCTTTCCTCTAGAATAAACATACTGTTTACCTTCTGTTTCTCGATAACTTCCAACGCTTGTTCGTGTTGTCATACATGATGGCAAAATCAACGCCATTAAAAGTGCTATAATTAAAATCTTATTATTCATAATATTTATATTTATTACCCTTACTTACTTTACGGCTTTTCAGTTACTCCATAGCACCAGAAGAATCTAAACTTACGCACATAAAAATAGCGTGGTGCTGATTTATTTTTCATCGGACACTGCGGTTCTAGACTACCTACCTTCCAAATTACGAACAAATGCCCACGCTGCGAGCGTGAGCGTCAGTGAGCTTGTTCTCGGAAGGATTGAAATTGTCTAGATTTCAGTGTCCAAGTCTTGCTTATAACGCTAAATTCAATATTTTCAAGATGTGCGTATTAAAAACGCGTTTATTTCATAGGCAAAAATGTTTTAAAATTTCGGTCAAAGATAAGCATTTTTTTTACTCGGATATTAAATTCCTATCTTTGCACAAAAGATTGAAAGACAATGGTTACAGATTACGAAATAATGGCTCCCGTAGGTTCGTGGGAAAGTTTGAGTGCAGCTATACAAGCCGGTGCCGACTCGGTTTATTTTGGAATTGAAAAATTGAACATGCGAAGCCGCTCATCAAACAATTTTACTACCGAAGATTTACATAAAATTGTAACCATTTGTCGAGAAAACAACGTAAAAACTTACCTCACTATAAATACGGTAATTTACGGCGAAGACCTTGCCCTAATGCGAGAAATAGTGGACGAGGCTCAACAAGCAGGCGTATCGGCCATCATTGCTGCCGATGTAGCCGTAATGACTTACGCTTGTCAGCGTGGTGTAGAGGTTCACTTAAGCACCCAACTGAACATAGCCAACGTGGAGGCACTGAAATTTTATGCACAATTTGCCGATGTGGTAGTACTTGCTCGTGAACTAAATCTTGAGCAAGTGTCAGCTATCTACAAAGCTATTGTCGAAGAAAACATTTGCGGACGAAACGGAAAACTTATCCGCATCGAAATGTTTTGCCACGGAGCTTTGTGTATGGCCGTATCGGGCAAATGTTATTTAAGTTTGCATCATCATAACGCTTCGGCCAACCGCGGAGCTTGTATGCAGGTTTGTCGCCGTGCCTACACGGTAAAAGACAAAGAAAGCAATATAGAACTCGATATAGACAACCAATATATCATGTCGCCAAAAGATTTGAAAACAATCCACTTTATCAACAAAATGCTGGATGCCGGAGTACGTGTTTTCAAAATAGAAGGACGAGCAAGAGGAGCCGAATATGTAAAAACCGTTGTTGAATGCTACAAAGAAGCTATCGAAGCATACAACAACAATACTTTCACCGACGAAAAAATCGCTATTTGGGATGAACGTCTTAAAACGGTATTCAATCGTGGATTTTGGAACGGTTATTATCTCGGTCAACGCCTTGGCGAATGGACAAAAAATTACGGTTCATCGGCTACTAAACGCAAAGTGTATATCGGTCGATGCACCAACTATTTTTCAAAAATAGGAGTTGCCGAATTTTTACTCGAAGCACAAAATCTTAAACTTGGCGACGATATTTTAGTTACAGGTGAAACAACCGGTGCCTATGAAGACGTTGTAAAAGAAATTCGTGCAGACTTAAAACCTGTTAAAACGGTTGAAAAAGGTACCTATTTTTCAATAAAGACTCATTCGCTTATTCGTCGCGGCGATAAATTGTATAAAATAGTCGATGCCGAATCAAAACATTTGCAATAAAAAAATAAAAGAGCTACCTCAAATTTACAAGGCAACTCTTTTTCTATGATTTCAAATTTAATTTATTTACTCATTTCAAGCATACGAACGATAGGTTTCAGAGCTTTTTTAGCCGTTTCTTTATCCACAACTATTTCATTCGATTCGTCACGCAAACAAACATAAAGTTTTTCGAGTGTGTTAAGTCGCATAAAATTACATTCATTACAAGCACAAGTACTATCGGCAGGAGGAACAGGAATAAATTCCTTTGTAGGATTGCATTTCTGCATTTCGTGCAAAATACCGCTTTCGGTAGCTACCAAAAATTGCTGTTCGTCGCTCTTTGTGGCAAAATCGAGTAATGCTTGTGTACTGCCAACTATATCAGCCAACTTCAACACCACACTTTTACATTCAGGGTGTGCCAATACTTTTGCTTTGGGATATTGTTTTTTCAGCTCAATAAGTTTTTCTACCGAAAATTGTTCATGAACATGACAAGCACCATTCCAAAGTACCATATTTCTACCTGTAACGCTATTGATATAATTTCCAAGATTACGATCAGGACCGAAGATTATTTTTTCATCTTTCGGTAACATTTCAACGATTTTTCGAGCATTAGTGCTTGTTACCACTACATCGGTCAAAGCCTTTACAGCTGCCGAAGTATTTACATACGACACAACCGTATGATTTGGATGTTGTTTTATAAAATGTTCGAATTCATCGGCAGGACAACTATCGGCCAATGAACAACCGGCATTTAAATCAGGAACAAGTACCTTTTTGTCGGGACAGATAATTTTCGCTGTTTCACCCATGAAATGAACACCGCATAAAACAATAATATCAGCTTTCGTTTGTGCCGCTTTTTGCGCCAAAGCCAAACTATCGCCTATCACATCAGCTATATCTTGAATATCGCCAGTTTGATAATAATGTGCCATTATTACAGCATTTTTTTCTTTACGCAAATTATCAATAGCTTCTATGAGTTGAGTTTTATTCATCGTTTATTATTATATATATATTTTTTTAAAAAGAATTTTTAATAATGATTATTGGCTGTTGAAAGTGAGAATAACTTTTTTCTCTAAAATTTGCTTTTTATTTTATTAGTTGTAGATTTTGTATTTATCAACTTAATATTATAGATGTAAATTTTTGATTTATAACTATTTAATTATAGTTTTAAACAAGTTGTTAATTACTTGCAAAGTTAGTAACTTTTTATCTTCACAATCGATTTTAGTTGTATAAAAAAGGTTGATTACTTTTATTAAAAAAGTCTGATTTTTATTCGTTTTACAAAATCAATTTTTTACCAAAATTGATTTAACAACTTCCAAACTTTATTTTTTATTTTTTTTCAAGCTGGTGAAATAAGTTTTCAACATAGTTTGTTAATAACGTTTATAACGATAAAAAAACGTGTAATTTTGTAAAAATAACAAAAAATGAGACTTGTAATTCAACGCGTTAAAGAGGCTTCTGTAACAGTAAACAATGAACTGGTATCGAAAGTTGCAAGAGGATTGCTTATTTTGATTGGTATAGAAGACAATGATGCTGACGAAGATGTGGAGTGGTTGTCGAACAAAGTAGTCAATCTTCGTATTTTTGACGATGAAAACGGTGTAATGAACAAATCGGTGAAAGATATTGATGGAGAAATTTTGGTAGTCAGTCAGTTTACTTTGTATGCTTCTACAAAAAAAGGAAATCGTCCATCGTATATAAGAGCTTCGAAGCCTGACTTTGCAGTACCGATGTATGAAAAATTTTGTGATAGATTGAAATCGTTAATTGATAAATCTGTAAAAACGGGTATATTTGGTGCAGATATGAAAGTGTCATTATTAAACGATGGTCCTGTTACCATACTGATGGATTCGCATAATAAAGAGTAAGTTTTATGGAAAATATCTCAATAGAAAAGGCTCAATCGTTGGTTGATGAATGGATAAAAACCTATGGAGTTCGTTATTTTAACGAATTGACAAATATGGCTATTCTTACCGAAGAAGTAGGTGAATTGGCTCGTATTGTTGCTCGCACCTATGGTGAACAATCTTTTAAAGATTCGGATAAAAATAAAAATATTTCCGATGAAATGGCAGATGTTTTGTGGGTATTACTTTGTATGGCCAATCAAATGGGTGTTGATTTAACAAATGCTTTCATTAAAAATCTCGAAAAGAAAACGCTTCGAGATAAAACAAGACATAAAACAAACGAAAAATTGAAATAACTATGAAAAATTTTGAACAACTTTTTGAAGAGTTCAATTGTAATGAATTGAATGACGAACTTGTAAAAAAACAGGTCGAGAAAATTATTTCCGAACGTTTTACGGAAAATGACAATGTAGATGTTTACAAACAATGCTTAAATCAAATTGATTTGACAACATTGAATGGCGATGATACTTCTCTGAAAGTAAAAACGATGGTTGAAAACGTAAACAATTTCAAATTGAAATTCAAAACATTGCCAAATGTTGCAGCAATGTGTGTTTATCCGGCTATGGTACCGGTAGTGAAAGAAAATTTAAAAGAAAAAGTTGAAATTGCTGCTGTTGCGGCAGGTTTTCCGGCTTCACAAACTTTTTTGGAAGTAAAAATTGCAGAAACGGCATTAACTGTAGCTTCGGGTGCTACGGAAATAGATATTGTAATATCTATCGGAAAATTTTTAGAGGGAAACTATCAGGAAGTTTTTGATGAAATAGAAGAAATAAAAGCTGCTTGTCATGGTGCACACCTCAAAGTAATATTGGAAACAGGTGCTTTAAAAACAGCTGCCAATATCAAAAAAGCCGCCATTTTGGCTATGGAAGCCGGTGCCGATTTTATTAAAACATCGACAGGTAAAATTTCTATATCAGCTACTTTGGAAGCTACTTATGTAATGTGTCAAGCCATTAAAGAATGGTATGAAAAAACGGGACGTATGGTAGGTTATAAACCTGCAGGAGGCATTTCTACCACAAAAGAAGCTGTGGAGCATTATACTATTGTAAAAGCCGTTTTGGGAGAAAAGTGGTTGAATAATTCTTATTTCAGATTCGGAGCAAGCCGTTTGGCAAACAATTTATTGACGAGTATTTGTGGCGAAGAAGTGAAGTATTTTTAACAACTTTTATAAATAAGTTTGTTTTCTTTAAAAAATCAATCCTATTCATAGGGTTGGTTTTTTTTATAAGAAAAAACCGTTTAAATACATCCAAATTATGTAGCGGACAAATTTTCCTAACAGCATAGAAAGAGCAACTATCCAAAACTTGCAACGCAAAAAACCTGATGCAACAGCTATAATATCTCCTATGCCCGGAAGAAAGGAAAAGAAAGCAAACCAATCGCCGTATTTATGAAACTTGTTTTCGAACCGAACAATTTTTTCATGTTTTATTTTCAACCATTTTTCTATCCATTCCAATTTGCCTAAATGTCCTAACCAATAACAAGTTAGTCCTCCCAACCAATTGCCTAATGTGGCACAAAATACACATATCCATGGGTTTAAACCAGCAAAAAGAAGTGCAGAAAAGACAATTTCAGAACTGAAAGGAATAATTGTCGCTGCTAAAAATGCTGCAATGAATAACCCGAAATATCCTAAACTTACAAGAAACATATTTATGTTAGCAAAAATATTATTCGGTAGAAAATGCCTAATCCCATGAATATTAACAGAATAATATTAGAAGATTTTGTTTGTTTGAAATTGTAATAAAAAGTTGAAAAAACAGATGTTAATAATAACAATAACAAACAAATTTCTCTGTATAAATGACTATTTATGATGTAAAAAACGATGATGAAGATGACAAAAATAGTGGATAAAAAAGTATATATATAGATATTTTTATTTTGTTCGTATCTATGTATAAAACAGATGAATATGTAATAAAAAAGAAATGTTATAAAAATAAAAAAACCGATGATATCAATGCTTTTTACCGACATATTTTTAAAATCGAAGTAAACGACTTTTATCATCGAAAAATAATTTTCTACTATTGGCAAAGTATCGGTAATATATGCTGTTAGAATAAGTGCAACAGTAAAAGTTACTAATCCGAAAATCGAAGCAAAAAAGGTGTTTTTTGTAAAGGCTTTGAGTTGAATAAATGCAATCCAAAAGAAAGGAATAAACCATAAATATTCGATATTGAAAAGAGTTGCAACTGACAAAAACAACATACAATTGAATGCTCTGAAAACAGCCTCCGATTGAAACATTTTCATCAAATTATGAAGAGCTATTAGTAATAGAAAAAACGAAATGGCTGTTGTATTAAAAAATTGAGCATAAGAGGTTATCGAGCAGAGGAACAAAAAACAGATATAAAAAAGATGATTGTGTAGCGGTATGAGTTTCAGTTTTTCTAATGTGAAATTGATAATATACCCAAAAATCGAAACGAAAAAATATTGAATTACAGTTGCTGTTAGTGGTTTGTATTCGATGATGTTATTTCCTAAAAAAGAGATGGAAACGGAATTTTCGGGTACTTTGCCGAAAAAAAACGGTAAAAACCAGAGAAGCGTACAAACAATTTGTATTAAAACAATGGTTGTATAGTTGAATTTTAATAATTGCTGCTGAAATTTCATTTTCTTTCGTTTAGCACGTTGTATTCTTTTGATAGTTCTTTATGCAATTCGATGGAGTTCCATAAATAATTTGTTGGAGTTAAAACAGCTTTTAGAGGTATTCGTATGTTAAGATTCCTCAATTGCTGTAAAAATAAATCCAAAAGAGTGTCGTCAAAATTGCAAAAAACTACCATTTCATCAGTAAAAATATGATTGTCTGTGTTTTTCTGTATCAATCGGTTTTCTAAAACGGATTTAATGACAAACGATTGTTCGGTAGGTAGAATATTTCGAATGTGTACCTGAAAATTAGCACAAAGCAATTCCAATTGAAACTGCTTTGTACTAAGATTGTAGGTCAAAATAGTAGGTTGCATTTTTCGATTTATTTTAATCCTCGACCCTTGAGCATTGCTTCTGGATTGGGTTCAGCGCCACGAAATTGTTTATAAAGTTTCATAGGTTCATCGCTTCCGCCTTTTTCAAGTATGTTTTCTTTAAAAGATAAGGCTGTTGCTGCATCAAAGATGCCTTTCTCTTTGAATAAATCAAAGGCATCTTTATCGAGCACTTCTGCCCATAAATAACTGTAATAACCGGCACTATAGCCACTATTGAAAATGTGATTGAAGTTGGTGGTACAATAGCGTGGAGCAATTTCGGGTATCAAACCGAGTTCGTTCATTTTTTGTTTTTCAAATTGTTGAACATCAATGCCTTCTATGCTTTTCAAATCGTGCCAATTCATATCCAAAATAGAAGCTGCCACCAATTCGGTAGTCATAAATCCTTGATTGAAATTGATAGCATTTTGAATTTTTTGAACTAATTCGTCGGGAATTACTTCGCCGGTCTGATAGTGTTTTGCATAGAGTTGTAATACCTCAGGTTCAAAAGCCCAATTTTCCAATATCTGAGAAGGAAGTTCCACGAAGTCGCGTGCAACGTTTGTACCGCTTAGTGTTACATAATTGCATTGCGAAAGAAGTCCGTGCAGTGCGTGTCCAAATTCATGAAACATTGTTTCTACTTCGTCGAGTGTAAGTAACGAAGGCGTTTCGGCAGTTGGTTTTGTGAAGTTTCCTACGTTTACCACAATAGGTCTGATTTGTTCGCCATTCAATATTTTTTGATCGCGGAAATTGCTCATCCAAGCACCGCCACGTTTGCTTGCACGTGGATAATAGTCTGTATAGAAAAGTCCTACAAGTTGGTTGTTGGCATCGGTTATTTTGAATGCTTCCACATCAGGATGATAGGTTGGAACGTTTTCCAATTTTTCAAAATTCAGACCGTATAATTTTTTTGCTACGGTAAAAACGCCAGTGCGTACGTTTTCCATCTGAAAATAAGGCTTGATTTCATCTTCATTGAGAGCATATTTCTCTTGACGAAGTTTTTCGGTGTAAAAATCCCAATCCCATGCTTGAAGCTGAAAACCACCATTTTCACGGTCGATAAGTTTTTGTAATTCGGCACGTTCTTGCTTTGCTTTTTCAACAGCAGGTTCAAAAATTTTTACTAAAAATTCATTTACGGTAGTCGAATTTTTTGCCATTGTTTCATCCAAGATAAAATTCGCAGGAGTGTCGAAGCCGAGAATATTAGCCTTTTCGATGCGTAATTTCATAATATTGAGCACAACCTGATTATTATCATTTTCATTTCCGTTGTTACCGCGATTGATATAAGCGGTATATAGTTTTTCGCGTAAATTGCGACGGGCACTATATTGTAAAAATGGGATTCTGCTGGGGCTTTGCAAACCAAAGAGCCATTTGCCTTCGTATCCGGCGGCAGTAGCAGCCTCGGCAGCTGCAGTGCGTACGGCTTCAGGCAAACCTATTAAGTCTTCTTCGTCTAAAATAAGTTGAAAAGCATTGTTTTCAGCCAACAGATTGTTCCCGAATTTTTGTTCTAAAGCCGAAAGTTGCTTGTTGATTTCTCTTAACCGTTCTTGTTTTTTAGGTTCAAGGTCGATACCGTTGCGAACAAAATTGCGATTCATTTTTTCGAGCAACATTGTTTGTTCAGTTGTTAAATTCAACGAATCTTTTTTGTTGTAAATATATGCCACACGTTTATAGAAATCGGCATTCATAAAAATGTTGTCGCTATGTTCGGAGAGTAACGGTAAGGCTTCCTCGACAATAGCGTTCAAATTATCGTTGGCATCGGATTCCGACAGATTGAATAATACTCCGATAACTTTTGAGAGTAAAGCTCCCGAACGGTCGTAAGCAGCAATCGTATTTTCAAATGTAGGTAAATCTTTATTGTTTACGATTGCAGCAATCTCTGTTGCTTGTTGTTTTATGCCTTCTTCGATGGCCGGTAGATAGTCTTGCTCTTTTATTTGTTCAAAAGGGGGCAAACCATACGGTGTTTTCCACTCAACAAAAAAAGGATTTTCTGTTTTTTTACAGCATGCTGTCATCATAATCACTGTAGTTAGAAGTAAAATTGATTTTTTCATTTGATTTACATTTAAAGAATATTTTGGTTACAAAATTAAAAAAATCCTATTTGTTATAAAAACAGAGCAGTAGTGAACAAAAAAAGATATGAGTTGTTTTTATTGGTGTGTAGAACCTTTAAAATTTAAAGTCATGAAAAAATTTTATGCACTATTGGGTCTTTTCTCGTTTGGAGGATTATGCGCTTGTTCGAATGAACATTTAAACACCTCGACAGTGGCCGAACTCGATTTGAATCGTTATGTCGGCAAATGGTATGAAATAGCACGTTTCGACCATCGTTTTGAACGTGGTTTGGTTGGTTGTACAGCTACTTATACTTTACAGGAAAATGGTTTTATCAAGGTTGTAAATGCCGGTTATAAAAAAACGTTAGACGG
The DNA here is from genome assembly GCA_017456885.1 of Paludibacteraceae bacterium. Classification (GTDB taxonomy): domain Bacteria; phylum Bacteroidota; class Bacteroidia; order Bacteroidales; family Paludibacteraceae; genus RGIG9608. The sequence continues at coordinate 151,749 of JAFTIM010000006.1, read as the reverse complement.
AAAATACAAAGAATCTGTAGGTAAGGCTCGCCGACCGGACGAAAACAATCCCGGTAAACTTGAAGTTGCATTTTTTGCCAATTTTTATGCTGATTATTATGTGCTTGAATTGGCTGACGATTACCGTTATGCGTTAGTAGGAAGCAAAAGCGATAAGTATTTGTGGATTTTGAGTCGTACGCCACAAATGTCGGAATCTGACCTTGATTTTGTATTAAAACGTGCCCAAGAGCGTGGGTATAATGTGAATAAATTGATTTGGGTAGAACAAAGAAAGTAACGTAAAAGCCATTCTTTACAAGAGTGGCTTTTTTAGTTGATTTTTATCTAATTCAATTTGTTGGCGTAATGCTTCGATAGACGAAAATTTAATCTCACTGCGAATCCATTTCTTTAAATGTAATGTCAGTTCTTTGCCGTAAAGGTTGCCTTCAAAGCCGATAAAATGGGTTTCTATTGTTGTTTTTTGTCCATTAACCGTGGGGCGAATACCTATATTAAGCAATCCTTGATATGGTTGATTTTCGATAATTGTTTCTACCATATAAACGCCATTTTTAGGAATTAACTTTTGTATATCAGTGTTGATATTGGCAGTGGGAACTCCTATTTTTCTTCCAATTTCTTCTCCGTGAACAACTTCACCCGAAATTGTATAGTTATAACCTAATAAACGATTTGCCGTTTCAATAGCTCCGTCGTTGAGGCAAGTTCTAATTTTCGAAGAGCTGATGTTTTGGTTTTCGTTATCGAATTTGGGACATTTTAGTATCTCAATATTGAGTTCGTTGCCAATTGCTTGATATGCGGAAAACGAAGTTAGACAATCGGCACCAAAATGGTGGTCGTAGCCGATGAGTAATGTTTGTACACCATAGTTTTCTTTGAGCCACGTTAAAAAAACTTTTGCTTTTTGTGTAGCAATTTTTTCATTGAAATCGAGCAACAAACAATTTGAGATACCCAATTTGTTTAATAAGACAGTTTTTTCTGTCGGAGTAGTCAGATTTTTAATGACTTTCCCGGGGTGGAGTAGGGATTGAGGAGAATTACGGAAGGTTACGACTAAGGATTCTAAATGTTTTTTTTGTGCGAGTTTTATCAACTCCGTTAACAAAAACTGATGTCCTTTGTGTACACCATCAAAAAAACCAATAGTTGCCACTGTTGGTTTTTGAAGCGTTTGTTTTTCCGAAATTAACTTCACGTTGTATCTGCTACGATACTGCAAAGGTAATGTTTTTTGTTACGATAGAAGAACAAAACCGACTATGAGGGTGATAGTATTTTTATGAGATGGTTATTTATTTTCACCGAAAACAATGCCGTTATTACTATTACTCATCCAACCCTTTTTAATTGCCATTATCCAAATAAGAATGGCCAGATAGGCAATAAAAGCTACTACAATAATAATGATTTCGATGATTTTAATTGTTTGTAGCACAGGTGTTTGCGATTGGTCTTTTAACGAAATAAAAATATTGTGTAGTGTAAATGGCGTGTTGGTTTCTTCGAATTCGTTTAAATAAGTGTTGATATTCTCGCAAAAATTTTCTATGTAAGAGATATAGGCATTTACGCCGATAACTCGTACTATAAAATTGACATCGTCGTTGTTGTTAAAGTATGAACGAATTTGTTTGCTATCGGCAATCAGATTCTTGATTGTTTCCGCATTTAATGTTTGATTGGTATATTCGGGTGAAATCCGGTTGATTTGATGCTCTACTTCGACAATTTCAGTCTCGATAAATCGGTCGATTTTGCTAGGTACAAAAGCACTTGCGATAAATAATGTAACAACAACTAAACTTATAAGTATGGTTATGGCGAAAATGATGTTTTTTTCAGTCGATTTTTTCAATGGTAAAATCAGAAACCAAATGATAATTCCGGGTATACCTAAAAGCAATAATGTAAAAAGAACGATATAAAAAATATTCATGATTCAAGGTTGTTTTTGTTGATATAAACGATAGTTTTTTGACTTTTACAGCTGTTTTTCAATGTTTTAATAAATGGTTGTTTCAACTTTTTCAGTGTATTGTATTCGTGCGATAGGTTCAAGTCGTTGAGTACGATTTTTACCAGCAATCGTCCACAAGGAGCTTGCATATATTCGCGAAATGTATCCGGTCTGAAACAGTCGCTGTTACGTTGCATCAGAATTTTGTATTTACGCTTTTTGTCGTTCCAAGAGCGAAAAATGCGTAATGAATTTTTCCAGCATACAAACGTAATGACTATTTGAATGATGAAAAGCCATTTGTTTATTTTGTATAGAGGAATAAATACAATGCCTATCCCCCCGACAAGCAGGAGGATGGCATAAGTATTTAAATACAAAAATCGTGACAGAGTAACGATTGTTTGTTTATTACTCATTGGTTTGAGCTTTCGAGATTGCTTTGTAGAAAGAATCTACTACTTTTTGTGCTTCATCTTCATTATCGCTCGGGAGCAAGATAGAAGTACGTTGTGTAAAAGCATCATAGTATAAAGTATATGATTGGCAGAAGCAGCCAAGGCAGGTTCCCTCTTTTGTATAACCCACTTCTTTAACGCTACTTGGCAACAAATATTTTACGTTTTTACCGGCGTTTAATACCCATAAAGCCTTAAATTGAATCACTTCAACAACGCGTTGATTGGTGATAACGACATATCCTTGACGTTTGTTACCCAATAAAAGATTAAAAAATTTCACAATAGATCCCCATAATTTTGCTAAAGGATTTTGACTGCTTGCCCACAATTCGGCTTCGAGTTCCATTACTAAATTTTCGCCTTCGTTTAAGATAAGGCCTGATTTTAAGTTTGCCATAAATTTTTGTTTTTAATAAAGTTTGATAAAAATTCCTGATTCTTTTTGAGTGGTTCAGGGTATGCCACTTTCTGTCGAATAATTTTTAGGCATGCACACAAAAAAGCGTGGACAGAGATTTATCCACGCCCCGAGGTCCTGAGAATTACCCACACACGAACAGACAATTCTTGTCCACGTTTAATGCGTAAACAATAGTTCGTGTGTTTGATTCTTTTTTCTATGCAGGAAATTTCTCAGGTTTCGGGGCATAAAATAAAGCAAACGCTTTTCCAAATATTTCAAGGTGTGCAATTACACAAAGAGGGTTATTTCATAGGCAAAAATTTTTTAATGATTTATGCAAAAATAAGATTTTTTGAGTTCTTATTTTTAAAAAATAAAGAAAAGGGGACAGATTTAGTAGAAATAAGCTATTCTCGTGCGGTCATTTTCGCATTAAAATATTCATAAATGATTGAAGCTCTTGACTTTCCAACAACATTTTCCAATTCTTTTTTTGATGCAATTTTGATGTGTTTTAGACTTTTGAAGTGCTTTAAGAGTTCAATTTTTGTTTTTTCTCCAATTCCTTTGATGTTATCAAGTTCTGATGTTGTTTGATGTTTGCTGCGTTTGTTTCGATGAAATGCAATTGCAAATCGGTGAACTTCATCTTGCACGGATGCTAAAAATTTAAAAGTAAAATCGGTTGGTTTTAGTCCGATCACTTGAGGTGGAAATCCAAATAAAATTTCGTTTGTTTTGTGACGGTTATTTTTTGCCAATCCCACAATAGGTATTTGTAAATGCAATTCATCTTCGATCACTTGTCGTACAACTTCCATTTGTCCTTTACCACCATCAGTAATAATTAAATCGGGTAGTGGTTGTTGCTCTTCTTGTAAACGAAGATAACGTCTGTAAACCACTTCTCTCATCGAAGCATAATCGTCTGCTCCTACAACCGTTTTTATGTTGTAGGTTCGGTAATCTTTTTTCGATGGCTTACATTTTTTGAATACTACACAAGCTGCCACAGCATCTGTCCCACTAATGTTTGAATTGTCAAAACATTCGATTGTTTCGGGAATTTTTGGCAAACAAAGCGTTTTCTGAATGTCTTTCATTAAGCGCATAGCACGTTGGTCGGGATTGAGTTTCTCGCTTTGTTTGTATTTGTCAATTTTATATTGATGAACATTTTTTATTGCCAAATCGAGTAATTTTTTTTTATCCCCTCGTTGCGGTACAATAAATTCTAAATTTTCTCCTATTTCATCGGGCAAAAAAGGAACAATAAGTGTTTTGTTTTTGCTATTTAGTTGTTCGCGTAACTCTAAAATTGCTAAAGCGAAAATTTCTTCTTTTTCTTCATCAACTTTTTTTTGATACTCTATTGTAAGTCCTTGTATTATAGCTCCTTTTGCAATTCTTAAGATGTTTATGTATGCTGCACTTTCGTCTTCGTTGTAGGCAAAAACATCTAAGTTGTCATCATTGGGAGTTGTTATGATAGTTTTTGTCCGATATTTAATCAGAGCATCATATTTTAATTTTAATTTTTGAGCTTCTTCAAATTTTTCTTGTGCTGCCAGTGCATGTATTTGCGATAATAGATAATCTACAACAATATGACTATTTCCACGTGCAATTTCTTTGATTTCATCGATGTTTTTCATATAATCGTTTTCTGTTTGCAGACCGGCACAAACTCCAGAACAATTTTTAATGTGATATTCTAAACATAGTTTAAATTTTTTCAATCGTATATCTTTCTCGTTAAGCAACAAACGACAGCTTCGTATGGGATAGAGTTCATGTATTAAATCTAAAAGTGTATCAAGTACACGAACCGAAGAATATGGACCGAAAAAATCGGCGTTTTTTGTCAATGTTCTTGTTTTAAAAATACGAGGAAACATTTCGTGTGTAATGCAAAGCCATGGATAGCTTTTTCCGTCTTTCAGAAGAATATTGTAGTGCGGTTGGTATTTTTTGATGAGATTGTTTTCTAAAAGTAATGCCTCATTTTCGGAATTTACGACAATGTATTTTAAATCGACGATTTGTTGTACTAACTTTTGTGTTTTAATAGAATCGTGTGTTTTATTAAAATAGGAGGACACTCTTCTTTTTAAATTTTTTGCCTTTCCAACGTAAATAATCACCCCTTTCGAGTTGAAGTATTGATACACGCCTGGCGATTCGGGTAACGTATCGATTTTATTTTTTAGCAATTCATCCATAGGACAAAGTTATAATTTTTGAAAAAATTTGTTTTCTTTTACATTAAATTATTAAAAAGGTGTATATTTGCTATGCATTTTGCTCACGCTGGGGAGGTTTTGCCTTTTATGTGAGGGTGGGCAAGAGGCAGACATAAAAAAAGGCGTCTTTTTGTCGCTTTGTGCTTGGCTATCTGAAATCTGGTAAATTTCAAAAAAGTATCCAAGACATTGCAACGTAAGATGTCTGCGTGGTATGATTCGTAGAAGTTATGCTTGAGCGTAACTTTTTTTCATATCGGCGTGGGCTTCGATGTTGTTTGTTCGGATACAATGGCAATACCAGAGCCTCAGATAGCGGAACAGCAATAGTGCAGCTCCGCTTTTTTTGTGTCTTATAGTTAAATTAAATGTTTTATTTTTTAAAAGTTGCGCCCGACACGTATCAGGGATTTTGTTGATGAGAAAAAAACGATTTTTATTCGTAGCAATGCTTTTTACGGCATTGAGTTTGGGATTTGCTTCGTGCGGCAATGATAAGAATCTGCCTGATGACCCATTGGACAACAAAACACCAACCGAAAAACCAGTTGAACAAGTTGTAAAAGTTAATAAGGATTTGTATTTTACTGAATCTGATGGCATACAAATTGAAGTTGACACTGTAAAAAAATACTTGGCAATGGATAATATTGATACTGTTTTCTTGGTTCCGGTCGGCACATTTTTTGCACCTGATTATTATGACCATCCAGGCTATTTCAAAATGGCACGTGACGCTTTGTTACAGGAACTTATCGATTTATCACCACGTGTCCGTGGCAAGGGCGACTTTATAACAAACCTGGGGTACCCATTACAATATGGGGAGGACAGTCTGTGGATGGTTGAAAATGGCTGGACTGTGAATAAATATTGGATTGACCAATTAAACCAAAACACAAAATAAAAAAATAGATGACAATGAAAAAAATAAAAATACTAATACCGATACTATTACTACTGAATGTGATAGCGTTTATCAGTTGTAAAAATGACAAAAACGAACCAGATGACCCATTGGATAAAACACCAAACACACCAGTTGAAACACCGGTTGAACCAATTGTAAAAGTAAATAAAGAATTGTATTTTAGCCAAAAGGACATCACACAAATTTCATTTGATACATTAAATAAATATCTGGCAATGGATAATATTGATACAATTTTCATGATTCCCCAGGGGACGTTTGCATCCCCAAACTCATTGGGCTTAGGATACCTTTATTTTAAATTGGCACGCGAAAACTTGGAGCCACGCACAGACCTGTCCCCACGCATCCGTGGCAAGGGGGATTATGTGACAGACCCTGGTCACCCGTCCCAGGCATTGGAAGACAGCCTGTGGTTTGTATCCAAGGGCTGGACAGTAAATAAGGTATTTGCTAAAACAAAATAAAAAAATCCCCCAAATGGGGATTTTTTTATTTGATTTTGTGTTTCTTATTCTATACCATTGTGCATAACAGGAAACGAGAATGAAAATTATTAAATTTATATACCATCATTATTGCTGTTTATGCCAGTAAATAAGAAATGCCACAAATTTGTGGCATTTTCTGTGCATATATATGTAAGATATTTTAGTAATGAATCAATGAGTCGATTTGAATATCGCTATCGAACACCTCACGCCCTTTCAAGAAATCGAGTTCTACCAAGAAGTTTACATAGATTTTCTTCACACCAAACTTACGCACAAGTTCGCAAGCAGCTTTCATTGTTCCGCCAGTAGCAAGTAAGTCGTCGTGCAGTAATACTACGTCATTTTCATTAAGTGCGTCTTTATGGAGTTGTATAGTATCTATGCCGTATTCTTTAGTATAGCTCACTTCTATAGTTTCAGCAGGTAGTTTGCCTTTTTTGCGAATAGGCACAAAACCTATATTTAGTTTATTTCCTAAAATAGGAGCCATTATAAATCCACGCGATTCTATTCCTATTATCTTTGTAATGCCTTTGTCTTTGTAAAGATTGTACATTTCATTTTCGAAAAATTTCATACAATCGGCATTTTTGAATGCTGTAGTCAAATCTTTAAAAACAATTCCTTTAATTGGAAAATCAATCACATCTCTAATATTATTTTTAACCTCTTCTATATTCATATTGTGTTGTGTTTTATAGATTGTTCCACGTGGAACATTTGTGTTATCTTCCTGATAATATGAGTAATATATTGATGTCGTTTGGTGAAACTCCCGGAATTCGGCTTGCTTGTCCTATATTTTTTGGATTTATTTTTGATAGTTTTTGTCGTGCTTCTATCGAAAGTGATTGAATATTTTCGTAATCAAATTTATTTTCGATAGAGATATTTTCTAATCGTTGTAGCTTATCTGCTATCATTTTTTCTCTCTCTATGTAGCCCGAATATTTAATTTTTATTTCGGCAGCTTCCACTATCTCTTCCTTGCGCGATGATGTAATTTTGGAAACTTTTTCTTTTACACTTGGTAAAAAGTTTTCTAAAATGGAAATATTTAATTGCGGACGGAGAATTAAGTCGTACAATTTAGTCGATTGTTTGAGTGTCGTAGAATTATTTGTTTCCAAAACGGAGTTAATTTCTTGAGGTTTCACCGAAGTTTCTTTAGTGAAATCTATAAAAGATTCTACCTCTGATTTTTTTGTTTGCAGAAGAGAAAAACGTTCCTTTGTTGCTAAACCAATTTTATACGATTTTTCCGTCAGTCGCATATCGGCATCGTCTTGTCGGAGTAGAATTCTGTACTCGGCTCTTGAGGTAAACATTCTATATGGTTCGTCAACGCCTTTTGTGACAAGGTCATCAATAAGAACTCCTATGTATGCTTCGTTTCTGCTGAGCACGAATGGCTCTCCGTTATGAGCGTTTTGGTGAGCGTTGATACCTGCCATCAACCCTTGTCCTGCAGCTTCTTCGTATCCTGTTGTTCCGTTTATTTGCCCTGCAAAGAACAAATTTTTAACGAGTTTGGTTTCTAATGTATGATTTATTTGAGTTGGGTCAAAAAAATCATATTCTATTGCATATCCGGGTCGGTATGCTTGTACATGTTCTAACCCCGGAATTGTTTTTAAAGCGGCAAATTGTATCTCGATAGGTAACGATGAGGAAAAGCCATTAAGATAAAATTCTTGGGTGAAAGCACCTTCGGGTTCTACAAAAAGTTGATGTTGAGATTTTCCTTCGAATGTTACAATTTTTGTTTCAATACTTGGGCAATAACGAGGTCCAATACTTTTTATTTGACCATTGTATAGAGGAGAGTCTTTTAGCCCTTTCCGTAAAATATCATGAGTTTTATCGTTTGTGTAAGTAATCCAACAACTTCGTTGAGGTAATGGACGTGGTTTATAATCAAGAAATGAAAACTTATGAAAATCGTTTTCTCCTTTTTGCTCTACCATTTTAGAAAAATCAATGGTATTCCCGTTCAGGCGGACGGGAGTTCCCGTTTTCATTCGAGATGTAACAAATCCTTTCTCTTTTAATTGTTCCGTGATTCCGTAAGACGATGGTTCGGCTATGCGTCCTCCCACTATTTTTGTCTTTCCAATGTGCATCAATCCATTTAAAAATGTCCCATTGGTAAGTACAACGGTTTTTGAATGAAAAGTGGTGTTTGTTTGGGTTTTTACTCCTTTTATGCAATCAGCTTCAAATAACAACTCGGTAACGGCTTCTTGCCAAATATGCAAATTTGGTGTCTTGTCCAAAATCTCACGCCATTTTATGATAAATTGCATTCTATCGCTTTGCGAACGAGGACTCCACATGGCAGGACCTTTTGAGCGGTTAAGCATTCGAAATTGAATGGCTGTAGCATCGGTTACTATACCCATAAATCCACCGAGAGCATCAATTTCCCTTACAATTTGCCCTTTCGCAATTCCTCCAACAGCAGGGTTGCAACTCATTTGGGCAATTTTATTCATATCCATTGTAATCAACAATGTTTTAGAACCCATATTAGCTGCCGCACAAGCAGCTTCACAACCTGCGTGCCCTGCACCAACTACAATAACATCGTAAGTCTGAACCATTTTTGCAGAGAAGTTTTTTATAACTTCGTATTCAACTGATTTAATACAAATCGGATTTTCTCAAAAGTGTTGATGGTTGTCGGGACAAGCGGTAACCGCAGTTCATTTTCGATGAATCCCATTACTGAAAGCATACTTTTAACTCCTGCAGGATTTCCGTCAACAAACAGTAAATCAATTAGTTCCGAAAATCTGTAATGAATTTCTCGTGCTCCGTTATAATCACCGTTCAATGCCAAACGCACCATTCGTGAAAACTCTTTTGGAAAGGCATTCCCGATAACGGAAATAACTCCCACAGCACCTAATGTTATTAAAGGGAATGTAATGCCGTCATCACCCGAAATCACCATAAAATCTTTTGGTTTATTTTTGATTATTTCGTCAATTTGAGCAAAGTTTCCGGATGCTTCTTTTACGGCAATTATATTCTTAAAATCGTTTGCAAGACGTAAAATTGTTGATGCTGAGATATTTACACCTGTTCTTCCGGGTACATTGTAAAGTATGATTGGCACTTTTGAGTTTTCCGCAATTTTTTTATAGTGCTGATAAAGCCCTTCTTGAGATGGCTTGTTGTAATAAGGAGCAACCGACAAAATTGCATCAACATGGCTTAAATCAGTACTTTGTATTTTTTCTACAACGGCTTGAGTGCAATTCCCTCCAAGACCTAATACAACGGGTTTTCTCCCATTTATTTGTGCAAGAATAAAATCAAATAAAAGTTTTTTTTCTGTTTCGGTTAGGGTTGGAGTTTCTGCTGTGGTTCCAAATACAACAAAGTAATCGGTCCCATTTTGTATTTGGTATTCAATCAATCGCCTTAAAGCATCGTAGTCAATAGTCCCATCTTTTTTAAATGGGGTTATTAACGCAACACCCATTCCTGCTAATTTATTTCTTTGCATAAGCATTTGTACAAATGTGTTTTGCAAAGTTACGATTTTAATTTTTTACTTGTATAGCGTTTAAATAAAATAGTATTTGCTCCAATAAAACCTTATTGTCTTTTTCGTGAGGGATATTTATTATAAAATCAAAAATTTCATAATGTATTGATTTACAGCCGCATTTTATCTTTGCATTTGAGGCTGCCGTTAAGATATTTAAAGCGTTTATAGAATATAAATCTAAATTTATAAGTACGTCAACGTTTTGAGAATGAACCCATTCTATATCTTTTCGTGTAGGATTATTCCAAAAATTCAGATTTTTTTTTGTGATAAGTTTGTCGAAAAGAATGGTTTCGTCTTTTTCTCTTTTTTGTAGTGTTTTTAAGAAACCTACAATTATCAGATTCTTATTCGGAATTTTCTTTTTTAGATAAAGAGAATATTCGTTGAGTTCTTGTAAAGTTTGAGCATGAGTCAGTATTAAAATACGTTTGGCATTAGATAAATTGACAAATTGTTTGTCGCGTTGATGGTATTTTTTTAGTACTCTATGTAATTTAAAAATGGACATTGTTTTATTATTTCAATAAAGATAAAAATTCCTCTTCCGAAAGGATTTTGATGGATAATTCTTGTGCTTTTTGAAGTTTTGATGGTCCCATATTCTCTCCGGCCAAAATAAAATCGGTTTTTGAGGAGATGGAACTTGTGTTTTTTCCTCCGTTATTTACGATGATTTCTTTGTATTCTTCTCGCGAATGAAGTGAGAAAGTCCCGCTTATAACGATTGTTTTTCCATTCAATTTGTCAGTTTTATTTTGCAGTGTTTTTTCATCAATAGCAAATTTTAGTCCTGCCTGTTTAAGATCATTGACGAGTTGTTTGTTCTTCTCTTCTTTGAAGAAGTTTACAATACTTTCTGCGATTTTTTCTCCGATTTCATCGATATTTTTTAGTTCCTCGAAAGAGGCGTTTTCAAGAGCATCGATGTTGTGTAGCGAATAGGCTAACTTTTTTGCGACGGTTTCGCCTACATATCTTATGCCAAGAGCAAATAAAACCCGTTCAAACGGAACATTTTTTGATTTTTGAATGTTAGTTATGATTTTTTGTGCCGATTTTTCTCCCATTCGTTCAAGTGGAGCAATATTCTCTTCTGTAAGTTTGTATAAGTCGGCACAATTTTTTACAAGATTCTGGTTGTATAGAAGGTTAATCGTTTCTTCGCCAAGGCTCTCTATTGCCATTGCTTTCCTTGAAATGAAATGCTCTATTTTCCCCTTGATTTGAGGAGCACAAGTGTCTTCATTTGGACAATAATGGGCAGCTTCCCCCTCTTTTCGTATTAAAGGAGTGCCACATTCGGGACAACGCTTTATAAAGTCTATTTTTTCTCCGATAAGTATACGTGCATCTTTGTTTACTCCCACAATTTTTGGAATAATTTCGCCTCCTTTTTCTACATAAACCATATCGCCTATGTGTAAATCCAAATCTTTAATGATGTCGGCATTGTGTAAAGATGCTCTTTTAACGATTGTTCCCGAAAGCAGTACCGGATCGAGATTGGCAACGGGTGTAATAGCACCAGTCCGACCAACTTGGTAAGATACGGAGTTGAGGCGGGTTTCCGCCTGTTCTGCTTGAAACTTATAAGCAATAGCCCATCGTGGTGATTTTGAAGTTAATCCTAACATTTGCTGTTGTTTTAGCGAATCGACTTTTAATACGATACCGTCGGTGGCTACAGGAAGTTTTTTGCGCTCAATGTCCCATTTGTCTATAAAGTCAAAAATCTCATTCAAATTTTTGCATTTGGCAATCTCTTCGGAAACTTTAAATCCCCACTGCTTTATCGTTTGTAGATTTTGATAATGGCTATCGGAAGGCATATCTTCTCCCAATAGATAATAAAGATAAGCGTCTAAATTCCGTTTTGCCACTTCTGCCGAATTTTGCAGTTTTATTGTTCCAGAAGTTGCGTTACGAGGATTTGCAAACAATGGCTCTTCGTCTTTTTCTCGTTCTTTGTTTAATCGTTCAAATACGTTCCAGGGCATCAGTATTTCTCCTCTTATTTCGAAAAAATCGGGAATATTTTGCTTTTGCAGACGGAGTGGAATGGAACGTATTGTTCGTATGTTGTCTGTTATGTCATCACCTTTTTCTCCATCTCCTCGGGTAACAGCACGAAGTAGTTCTCCATTCTCATAAATCAAAGAAACAGATGTGCCGTCGAATTTTAATTCGCAGACGATTTCAAAAGGTTCGTTAAGTGTTTTACTGATACGATTATAAAACTCGGAAACTTCTTCTTTACTATAAGTATTCCCGAGCGATAGCATCGGATAAATGTGTTTTACTTGTTTAAAAGCCTTATTTATATCATTACCAACTCGTTGCGTAGGAGAATTTGGGTCAAAAAATTCAGGATTGCTTTTTTCCAAATCCTGAAGTTCTTTCATTTTTTTGTCAAATTCAAAGTCACTGATAGTTGGGCTTGATTTCACATAATAATTGTAATTATGTTCTTCTAATTCAGCTCTAAGTTGTTTGATTTTTAATAATGTATTGTTATCCATTACTATTTTCTTTCCTATAGTGGCAAAGTTAAGGTATTTTTTATAAAGTATTTTTTAAAAAGCGGAATGTTGCTTTAAAAAGTATTATTTTTGCACCAATTATATAGACAAAGCTCTTTTAAAATTATGATGACTTATAGGACTCTTCTACGGATAAAGGTTGTGCAATTGCTGTATGCTTTTGAGAGTAAAAATGAAAAATCGTTGAGTGTTGCTGAAAATGAACTTATAAAAAGCATTCAAAAAACCACAGATCTTTATTATCATATATTGAACCTTTCTGTCTATATTACAAAGTATGCAGAAGAGTGTATCGAAGCAGCGAAAAATAAATTCCGTCCTACCAAAGCAGAGCAGTTCCCTAATACAAAATTTGTAGATAACCTTTTTGTTAAACAATTGAAACAGAATGCGAACTTTCTGGAAAATGTAAAGTCGTTGAGTGTTTCATGGAATGAAAATCCGGAGGTTATTAAATCCATTTACACTAAAATACAGCAGAGTTCGTTTTATCTTGATTATATGTCTTCTCCCGAAAATGATTTTAAAGAAGACAAAATGTTGTGGAAGGCTATTTTTGAGAAAATCGTATCTGATAATGAACTTCTTGACGAAGCCCTTGAAGAACAATGTATTTATTGGGTTGACGATTTGGAGTTGGTACTTAGTTTTATCGTAAAAATGATAAAACATTTGAATGGAGATGCTACGGGTACGTTATTACCTAAGATGTGTAAAGAAGATGATATCGATTTTGCAAAAGAACTTTTTGCCGATGTTGTATTAAATAAAAATGATTATCGCGATTTGATTAGTCGTTTGTCGCAACATTGGGAACCGGAGCGTATAGCATTCATGGACATTATCATTATGTTGATTGCTATTTCTGAAATGGTAAAATTTCCGACAATACCTATAAATGTAACTATAAATGAATATATTGAGATTTCAAAAATTTATAGTACGGAGAAAAGCCATTCTTTTATCAACGGGATTTTAGATAAGGCAGTTGTTGTCTTAAAATCGGAAAATAAATTACTTAAGGTGGAAACCTTTAAGATGTAGAATTTTATATATTTGTTTCATTAAAAATAATATCGTATGTTAACAATTTTATTACAAGCAGCGGCTCAACCCCAACAGAATGGGTGGATGAGTATATTAATGATTGTGTTGATTTTTGTGGTATTTTATTTCTTTATGATTCGTCCGCAAAGTAAACGTCAAAAGGAAATACGTAAATTTCAAGACTCGTTGGAATCAGGTAGTAAAGTAATTACTTCGGGTGGCATTTATGGGAAAGTGAAAGAGGTAAAAGATAATGTAGTAGTTGTAGAAGTTGCTGATAATGTACGTATTAAAGTTGCGAAGTCGATGGTTTATGCTTCACCTGAAGATGCTACTACTCAAACGCAAGAGCCTCAAAAATAGTTTGAAAGTATATGACCTCATTAAAAGTCATATTCATTGAAATTTTTAGAAAGATTAGAAAATTTGTTTTTACGAAAGATTTTCTAATCTTTCTTGTTTTTGTGTTAATATCTACTTGTTTTTGGTTTATAAATATCTCTGGCAAAAAACGTTCGGTTGATATAAAAATGGATGTTGAGTATATCAATGTTCCTGATAATATTCAGTTTTTAACGCCATTGCCGAATGAGTTGAAAGTAGAGATTAAAGATTTCGGATTCAATATTTTACGATATACGTTTCATAAAAAATCTCCTATTATTGTTAATTACAATGACTTTCTGGAAAATGATACGTTGCTTCAATATCCGTTGTATAAATTAGAAACGTTGGTAAAATCAAATCTTGACAACTCAACCGAGATTGTAGGCGGACTTAAAAAACTAAATGCCAAATATCAGAGACTTGAAAAAAAAATATTACCGACAAAGCTGATGGGAGATATCTCCTTGCAATCGCAATATGTCTTGTCGGATTCCGTTTGTATTACTCCTGAAAATATAGAAGTTTTTGGACCCAAAGAAATTATAGATACTTTGCGTTATGCTTATGTGATGCCGATTACGTTGTCGAAGATTGATAAGAGCATTTCTTTGAAACAACCGCTTTGGGAGCAAAAAGGAATTTCTTATGCTCAAAACGAAGTTCTTGTCCACATTGAAGTGGAGATGATTACCGAAAAACATTTACAAATTCCAATTCAATGTATTAACAAACCGTCCGGTGTGTATGTACACTTATTCCCTTCTGTTGTCGATGTAAGTTTTTCTGTTGGGTTAAGTCATTTTAATAGCATCACGGAGAATGATTTTCAAGTAATACTTGATTATCAACTTCTTAAAAATAACATGACCGGCAGAGAGCATGTTCAGGTTCTATCTGCAAAGGATTTTATTTACTATCTGAAAGTTCAACCACAAGAGATTGAGTTTCTTTTAGAAGAGAACTGATTTTATGATTGTTGGGATTACAGGGGGAATCGGTTGTGGTAAATCTGTTGTTTCAAAAATAATAGGTTTAATGGGTTATCCTGTTTACGATTCGGATAAGAATGCAAAAAAAATAGTTGATGAATCCGATGAAATAAGAGCAGGGCTTATAAGCCATTTTGGTACAGAAATTTATAATGGCACGAAATTAAATAGAAAATTGTTGGCAGAGAAAATTTTTTCTGATAACGAGGCTCGTTCTTTTGTTAATTCATTGATTCATCCTACTGTTCTGAAAGATTTTATTCGATGGAGTGAGTTAAATTTGAAAAAAGTAGATGTTGTTTTTATAGAATCGGCAATACTTTTTGAAAGTGGATTTAATAAATATGTGGATAAAATTTTATTGGTTATTTCGACTGAAAAATTGCGTATTGAACGTGTAAAAAAACGAGATAATGCACTGACATCAGAAGTTAGGAAGCGGATTCAGTCTCAAATTCCACAAAAAGAACTAATAAAAAAGTCCGATTTCATCATAAAAAACGATGAAAAAAAATCTATCTTGCAACAGATTCGTCTTTTTCTTGAGAATATACATTCCGAATAATTTTTTAAATGATTGATAAATCTTCCTATCGATAATCATCTTTATTGTTGATATGCTTTATAACATATAGAAATTTTTAGTGATGCGGAAAAAATAATTTAATTTGGCTTCGTTAAAAATTGTCTGTGTAATATAAAGAATAAGGACTATGAAAATTTATCAGTCAAATGAGATTAAGAACATCTCCTTGTTGGGGAGTTCCGGTTCAGGCAAAACAACACTTGCCGAGGCAATGCTTTATGAAAGCGGGGTGATTAAACGTATTGGGACCGTTGCGGCACGAAATACGGTTTCTGACTATTTTCCTGTAGAGCAGGAATATGGATATTCGGTATTTCCGTCGGTTATTCATGCCGAATGGTTAGGGAAAAAGTTGAATTTTATAGATTGCCCGGGTGCTGATGATTTTGTAGGAGGTGTAATTACGTCGTTGTCGGTAACCGATACGGCTTTAATTCTTTTAAATGCACAATATGGAGTCGAAGTAGGAACGCAAAATCATTTCAGACACACTGAACTATTGAAGAAACCGGTGATTTTTGCTGCTAATCAGTTGGATCAAGATAAAGTAGATTTTGATCAGTTGGTAGCACAATTAAAAGACAACTTTGGTCAAAAAGTTGTTCTTGTTCAATATCCGATTACAGTAGGAGCTTCGTTTAATGCTGTGATAGATGTGTTATTGATGAAAATGTATAAATGGAAACCGGAAGGTGGTGCACCTGAAATTTCGGAAATACCTACCGACCAACTTGATAAAGCAAAAGAGTTGCACAATGCTTTGGTGGAAGCTGCTGCCGAAAACGATGAAACATTAATGGATAAATATTTCGAAAAAGGAGCGCTTACCGAAGACGAGATGCGCGAAGGCATTCGTAAAGGGTTGATAGATAGAAGTATTTTCCCCTTATTTTGTGTTTGTGCAGGCCGCGACATGGGTGTACGTCGTTTGATGGAATTTTTAGGCAATGTAGTACCTTTTGTTGACGAAATGCTGAAGCCGAAAACTATAACCGGAGAAGAAATATCGGTTGATTCGAATGGACCAACTTCTTTATTTGTATTTAAAACGAGTGTGGAACCACATATTGGCGAGGTTTCTCATTTTAAGGTAATGTCAGGAAAAGTTCATGAAGGAGATGATTTAATAAATATTAGTCGTGCTGCTTCTAAAGAACGGGTTAATCAAATTTATTGTGTAGCAGGACAAAATCGTATAGGTTTGAGTGAGTTGGTTGCCGGTGATATAGGAGCAACTGTTAAGATGAAAAATGTTCGTACAGGTAACACTTTAAATGGAAAAGATTGTGAATATGAATTTCCAACAATAAGTTATCCGGAACCCAAATATCGTCGGGCAATTAAAGCTCAAAAAGAGTCGGAGGATGAAAAATTGAGTGAAATTCTTACCCGAATGCACGAAGAAGACCCAACGTGGATTGTTGAACAATCAAAAGAATTGAAACAACAAATTGTATATGGTCAAGGGGAGTTTCATTTAAGGACTTTGAAATGGAGAATAGAAAATAATGATAAGGTGATGATTGATTTCATAGAACCGAAAATCCCTTATCGGGAAACCATTACTAAAGCAGCTCGTGCCGATTACCGGCATAAAAAACAATCGGGAGGTGCAGGTCAGTTTGGTGAAGTTCATTTGATAGTGGAACCTTATTTCGAAGGTATGCCCGATCCGGTTACATATAAATTTAACGGTCAGGAATACAAAATAAGCGTGCGAGATAAACAAGAAATAGATTTGGAATGGGGAGGAAAACTTGTCTTTGTAAATAGTATTGTAGGCGGAGCAATTGACGCTCGTTTTTTACCTGCAATACTGAAAGGTGTTATGGATAGAATGGAACAAGGGCCGTTGACGGGTTCGTATGCTCGCGATGTGCGTGTAATTGTTTATGATGGAAAAATGCACCCTGTTGATTCTAACGAAATATCTTTCCGTTTGGCAGGAAGAAATGCGTTTAGTCAAGCCTTTAAAGAGGCAAATCCAAAACTTTTGGAACCTGTTTATGACGTAGAAGTGGTTGTCCCGTCCGATCGTTTGGGTGATGTAATGAGTGATCTGCAAAGTCGTCGGGCAATCGTACTTGGAATGAACAGCGAAAAAGGTTTTGAACACTTGCATGCAAAAGTACCGCTCAAAGAGATGTCTAACTATTCAACGAGTTTAAGTTCTATTTCCGGTGGACGAGCCTCTTTTACGATGCACTTTGCCTCTTATGAACTATGCCCAATGGATGTGCAAGAAAAGCTATTGAAAGCATACGAAGAATCTCAACAGGACAAGGAATAACTTGTGTTTGCAACAAAAAGAGGAAGCCTGTCGTTATGATGGGCTTCCTCTTTAATATTGCATTTAAAAGAAAAATAAATAAATTTGTGCTTTATAGCTAAAAAATAGGATATTATGAACTTGAAAAAAATAGAAATAAACGTTTGCGAATATAGCTTTTCTGAATTAGATAATGATTTGCAACAATTGATAGCAACAGCAAAAGATAATACAAAGAAATCCTATTCGCCATATTCAAAATTTGCTGTTGGGGCTGCACTTCTATTGGAAAATGGTCAAATAATTTCCGGTAGTAATCAAGAAAATGCGGCTTATCCATCAGGACTTTGTGCAGAACGGACAGCTGTATTTTATGCTAATGCAATGTATCCGTCGGTAGCACCAAAAGCATTGGCCATTGCCGCTTTTTATAACGGATCATTTGTAGAAGAGCCAATATCTCCTTGTGGAAGTTGCCGTCAGGTTTTGCTGGAAACAGAAACTCGTTATAAAACGAATATACAGATTTTACTTTATGGAGAAAACCGTATTTACTTGATACCGAGTGTAAAACAACTTTTACCTTTAGCCTTTAACGAACAAAATTTAAAAAAAGAATGATGCAACAATTTCAAATAGAATATGTTTTTCAAAATATTTCGACGACGATTTTATGGCAGTTGATTTCGTCAGCTCAAGGATTAGAAAAGTGGTATGCCGAATCGTGTGAATTTCAAAATAATCGTTTTATTTTTTCTTGGGGCAATGCCACTGAAGAGGTTGTTTTATTGAGAAAAAGAGAAGGAGAAAGTATCCGTTTTCATCGTGAAGAAAGCGAAAAAGACACTTTTTTTGAATTGCAAATAAATGTCAATCCTCTTACGAAAGATGTAACACTTACCGTGATTGATTTTGCAGAAGAAGATGAAATTGAGGATTCCACAATGCTATGGAATAAACAAATTGAGGAATTAAGAAAGAGTTCCGGCATTTAATGTTTTTAAACTTTTCTCGGCAGTCGAATGTTATAATAATAAAAATGTGCTTATGTCATCTTTATTATTAACAACATTAATTTCTTTGGTTATGACTTACGAAATGCCGAAACTTCCTTATGCTACAGATGCTTTGGAACCTGTTATCAGTCAGGAAACAATCAATTTCCATTATGGGAAACATTTGCAAACTTATGTCTCGAATCTCAACAAATTGGTGGTAGGTACAGAGTTCGAGGGCAAAACTTTGGAACAAATCGTAGAGAGTGCTCCTGATGGAGCTGTTTTTAACAATGCTGGTCAGGTTTTGAATCATACATTGTATTTTTTACAATTTGATCCAAAACCAATAAAAAATCATCCGACGGGGAAATTAGCAGATGCTATTAAAAGAGATTTTGGTGGTTTGGATAACCTAAAGCAAGAGATGAATCAAGCGGCAATCGCTTTATTTGGGTCCGGTTGGGTATGGTTGGCTGTTGATGCGAAAGGCAAACTTCATATTACGAAGGAACCGAACGGAGGAAATCCTTTGCGGAATAAAATGAAACCTCTTTTGGGTATAGATGTTTGGGAACATGCTTATTATATTGATTATCAAAACAAAAGAGCCGAACATGTTGAAAAAATTTGGGAAATAATAGATTGGAGCGTTGTCGAAAGCAGAATGTAATGAATGTATTTTTTAACAGATTTGAGGAGTGCAAAAACGCACTCCTTTTTTATTGCTTATTTTGGGACTATCTTTTATATTTGCATATAATAAAAACCTCCTTAAACAATGAAAAAATATAGGTCAGTAATAGTTATTATTTCTTGTTTACTGTTCTTTTTGTTATTGAATATTTCTCTTCAACATCATTTTTTTCGTATCGACTTAACAACCGAAAAACGTTATAGTATTTCGGATAATACGAAAAAATTATTGGCGGATTTGCATCAACCGGTCATTTTGAATATTTATTTAGACGGAGATTTAAATTCTGGATTTCTTCGATTGCGCAATTCTTTGCGTGAATTATTAGATGAATTTAGTGTTTACGCCTCCAAAGATTTTAAATATCATTTTATAAATCCGTCGAAAGCGGAAACGGAAGAGGAACGAAACCGTACATATTTGCAACTTGTGGAAAGAGGAATGAATCCCACTACAATTTATGAGCGAGATTCGGAAGGAAAATCTATTCAGAAAATAATTTTCCCTTGGGTGGAAATTATTACCAAGCAAGATACTTTTGCTGTCAATCTTTTAAAAAATATTCCCGGAAATTCCAGTTCGGAGAATTTAAATATTTCAATTGAAAATTTAGAATTTGAATTAACAGATGCGTTAAGAATATTAAATGCCGATGTTGTAAAAAAAATTGCATTTATCGAAGGACACGGTGAGTTGCCCGAAGATTATGTTTATGATACTTCAGTTGCTTTTAGTCGTTATTTCCAAGTTGATAGGGGGAGTTTGAGTGATGATCCTTGTATTTTAAATGATTATGAAGCGATTGTGATTGCTAATCCGCAAACCAAATTTTCTGAAACGGATAAATATATTATCGACCAATATATTATGAATGGAGGTAAGGTTCTTTGGTTCGTAGATGGGGTCACTTTTTCAATCAATGATTTGTCTGAAAAGGGAATTTCTCCTCTTGTGGATAAAGATTTAAATCTTTCAGATATGCTGTTCTGCTATGGTGTACGCATCAATCCTATCTTGTTGCAAGACGTGCAATGTGTTCGTATGCCTGTCAATGTATCGGCCAACACCAATCCGCAATATGAATCGATGCCTTGGTTTTTTGCTCCATTGTTATTACCAAATCCCTCGCATCCGATTTCAAGAAATATAACGCAAGTAAGCGCTGATTTTTGTTCATCGGTAGATTTTGTATCGGGTGATGAGGCTGTTTCCAAGAGTATATTGCTATCCACTTCAACGGCAACACATTTTCAAACGTTGCCTTCGATGATTGACATTCGTGAGATGCCCGACGAAAATGACAAAAGTTTTTTTAATACGGCTTTTATTCCTGTAGCTGTAGTTTTAGAAGGGAATTTCAATTCTGTTTTTACAAATAGGTTGACACCTAAAGGTATAGACGAAAGCGTGTCAGTTGTCAGAAAAAATAAGAGTGAATCAACCAGAATGTTAGTGGTTGCCGATGGCGATATTATTCGAAATGATGTGATTAACACAGGAGGTGGATTCCAAGTCTTGCCTATGGGATACGATCGATATTCGGGCATACAATTTGGTAATAAAGATTTTGTGTTAAACGCATTGCTTTATCTTACTGATGAAGATGATTGGTTTCAACTTAGAAATCGTACGTTTCGTGTAAGAATGCTAAACAAATCGAAAGTTTACTCCAATGCGTCGTTTATAAAATGGACTAATGTATTTATTCCCATTTTTTTACTTGTTTTGTGTGGAGGAATATATCTGTTGTGTAGGTATTTTAGGTATAAAAAATAGTTTAGGTACATATTTTGTATATAAAAATTTATGCAGAGATACATTGTTTTGATAATAACGGCAGTTATAATTGCTTCGATTTCATGTACGCATTTCGAATCGCAAAAAGAAATTGTGGCAGCCAAAGAATTGGATTCGTTGCGTAATATAAAGAATCGTCTGGAATCTGAAATTGATAATTATTTCAAAGAGATTGAGACTATTGAAGACAACCTGAATAAGGTTGAAGAGTTGGAATGGGTTCTTTCTGTTCAATCGACCGGAGAAAATATCAATAATAATGTTACAGACAACATCAATAAAAAAATTGATTTTATATCGCAGATATTAAGAAGTAATGCGATAAAGGTTGATTCTTTGAAAAATCAATTAAAGAAAAGCTCTTTCAATATTTCCGGATTAGAAAAAACCATTTCGCGACTGACAAATAAGATAAAAGTTCAGAATACTTATATTGAAAATATGAAAAGTGAGTTGCTGAAACGAGATGAGTTAATTTTGCAACGTGATATAGCCATAAAAGGATTAACCAATAACATTGAAACATTGGAGAGCGAAAATGCTCAAAAAAACGAACTTATTGAAGAGCAGGAGCAAACACTGCATACCGCATATTATGCTTTTGGTACTTATAAAGAGCTAAAACAAGAACGAATACTTACAAGCAACGGTTTGTTTTCAAAACCCAAGGTGTTGCAAAAAGATTTTAATAAAGATTTTTTCCTGAAGATAGACATCCGAGAGGTAACCGAAATTCCTCTTTATTCGAAAAAAATAAAAATTCATACGACACATCCCAAAACAAGTTATTCTTTTGAGAAAAAAGGAGATTGTTATCTTCTAAAAATTTTGAATCCAAATCAGTTTTGGGAAATTTCCAAATATTTGGTTATAGAAATAGACTGATGACAAGTACAGTTGCATTTAATCCGTTTAAAATTCCTCTTTATTTGATGGTTAAACCTGCGGGAGCTCATTGTAACCTGCATTGTGATTATTGTTATTATATCGAGAAAAAAAAATATTACGAAAATGTTCTTTCTTGTCGGATGAGCGATGAGTTGTTAGAACGTTTTATAAAAGAGTATATAGAAGCACAACCTGTACCCGATGTTTTATTTACTTGGCATGGAGGAGAAGCGTTATTGCGTGATATTTCTTTTTACAAAAGAGTAGTCCTGCTTCAAAAGCGTTACGGAAAAGGACGAAACATAAGTAATAGTTTGCAAACAAATGGTACTTTGTTGAATGATGAATGGTGCAAGTTTTTCCGTGATAACAATTTTTTAATAGGAATTTCTATTGATGGTCCGGAACATTGCCATGACAAATATCGAAAAAGAAACGATGGAAACGGAAGTTTTCGGCAAGTAATGCGAGGTATTGAATTACTTCAACATTATAGTGTGGAGTTCAATACATTGTCCGTCATAAACGATTATAATACCGATTATCCCGTAGAGATTTATAATTTTTTGAAAGGGATAGGAAGTCGTTTTCTACAATTTTCACCTATTGTCGAGCGAATAACGAAAAATGAAAAGCAGACATTGCAATTGCCTGAAAGTAAAAATGGAACATTGGCTCCATGGTCGGTAGATCCAATAAAATTCGGTAATTTTTATATTAAAATGTTCGATGAATGGGTGAAAAATGACGTTGGAAACATTTTTGTACAATTGTTTGATGCCACTTTAGCATGTTGGGTGGGAGTATCTCCGGGAGTTTGCATTTTTTCCGAAACATGCGGTCATGCCGGAGTTATGGAATTTAATGGAGATGTGTATTCTTGTGATCATTATGTTTTTCCGCAATATAAATTGGGAAATATTTATACTACGCCATTGTTATCGATGATGTTATCGAAAAAACAACTTGAGTTTGGACAAAATAAATACACGAAACTACCCATGCAATGCAAGAGTTGTGAATATATTAAACTATGTAATGGGGAATGCCCGAAAAACAGAATATCGGTAACCTCGTCAGGGGAAAAAGGATTGAATTATCTTTGTAAAGGTTATAAAATGTATTTTCGGCATGTAGCTCCGTATATGGCCTATATGGCAAATGAATTGTCTCATCAACGCCTACCTTCAAACGTGATGAAATGGACAAAAAATAAATAAATGAAAGCGGGAATAATTTTATTGTTGTCAATCTTGTTGTTTGCATGTGTGGGGGAACAGCAGCAAAAAAATATTGCAAACAAGGTTCAACCCAATGAGAAATCACCTCATTTTAATGCCGATTCGGCATATCATTATGTGGAACGGCAAGTATTGTTTGGGGCAAGAGTCCCTCAATCTAATGCACATAAGGCTTGTGCTGAATATTTGTTATCGAAATTGTCAGATTTTTGCGATACGGCACAAATACAAGAGGGTTTGGTAGAATTGTATAATGGGCAGGTTATCCCTTGTAGAAATATAATTGGAAGTTTTTCTCCTTCGAAAAAAAAGCGTGTTTTGCTCTGTGCACACTGGGATTCTCGTCCGTTTTCCGACCAAGAATGTGATAGTGAAAAACAATATCTCCCGATTCTTGGTGCCGATGATGGTGCAAGTGGAGTAGGCGTGTTGTTGGAATTGGCAAGACAGATGAAGCAACAGCAGCCAAATGTTGGAGTGGATATTGTATTATTTGATGTGGAAGATTATGGGATGCCTGAATTTTATAAAGGGAATTTATATGTAGAGCATTCTTGGTGCTTAGGTTCTCAATATTGGTCAAAAAATCCTCATCGCAAAGGATATTCTGCACATTATGGAATACTTTTGGATATGGTAGGAGGTAAAAATGCAGTGTTTAAAAGGGAACAAGTTTCGACTTATTATGCCTCAAAAATAGTGGATAAGGTGTGGAATAAGGCACAAGAAATAGGATTCTCGGCATATTTTCGGAACGAAAAAGGAGGTGCAATCACTGATGACCATTTATATCTTAACAAGATAGCAAATATCCCGTGTATTGATATAATAAGACAAGAGCCCGATTCGGAAACCGGATTTGCCGATTATTGGCACACACAAAATGATAATATGCAGAACATATCGAAAGAAACACTGCATGCAGTCGGGCAAACGTTATTGGCTGTTATTTACAATGAAAATTAGAAGTGATGAGTCTGTTACCATTTTTCCATGAAGGAATATGTGAGGCCGGTTGCGATGAAGCCGGAAGGGGATGTTTGGCCGGTTCGGTTTATGCGGCAGCAGTCATTCTTCCACCCGATTTTGAGTGTACGGTATTGAACGATTCAAAGCAACTGACCGAGCGTCAGCGTTATGCTTTGCGACCAATAATCGAACAAAATGCAGTGGCTTGGGCTGTTGGTGTCGTTTCTGCAAAAGAAATAGATGAAATAAATATTTTAAATGCTTCAATTTTGGCAATGCATAGGGCTATTGATGCCTTAAAAGTTGTTCCTGAACATTTGATAATTGATGGCAATCGGTTTAAGCCATATAAAAATATACCTTACAATACCATAATCAAAGGTGATGGCAAATATCTTTCGATAGCGGCAGCTTCCGTGCTTGCAAAAACATATCGTGATGATTACATGAATGCTTTGCACGAAGAGTTCCCGATGTATGGATGGAATCAGAATAAAGGTTATCCTACAAAGCAACATCGGAATGCTATTGAAAAATACGGTGTATCTCATTATCACAGAATGAGTTATCGCTTAATAAACGATCAATTAAAATTTGATTTTTAGCATACAAATTTTTAAATTGAAGAGATTTTTTTAATTTCTTATTGTAAGAAATTAAAATATATATTATCTTTGCAATCCGATTTGATAAAAGTCGGTGATTATTTGAAATGCGGAAATAGCTCAGTTGGTAGAGCACAACCTTGCCAAGGTTGGGGTCGCGGGTTCGAGTCCCGTTTTCCGCTCATAATGCGAGGCAGAATGATTCTGTCTCTTTTTGTATGAAAGCCCAAATGGCGGAATTGGTAGACGCGTTAGTTTCAGGGACTAATAATCGTAAGGTTGTGCAGGTTCGAGTCCTGTTTTGGGCACATTCCTATTCCATAAGGTTGTTCAACATTGCATAAATAGTCAGACCGGCTACTGTTTTTATGCCTGTTTTCCGTACTATATTTTTTCGATGTGTTATTACCGTATGAATACTGATGTTGAGTTTGTCGGCAATCTCTTTGTTTAATAATCCTTTTACCAATAAGGTTAAAACATCTTTCTCTCGGGTTGTTAATTCGTAATTTTCGTTGATGTTTTCTTCTGATTTATTTCCCAATTCATCGAAATACGATTTTATTTGTTCGGCACTATCGTGAATATCGATACTTCTTGAATAATTTTTTAGAATACTGTTTGGTATATATTGGTAAATTAGGGCAAAAATTGTGATAGAAGGTTGTTTGGCTAAAAAAAGATATAAAGAAGAACGATTGTCAGGTGCATTCAGTGTAGGGTTTACAATAAGCATATCCGGTTTTTTTTCTTCTAATAAAGATTTTAATCGAGTTGTGTTTTTTTCTATACCGCAAATATTAAAGTTTTGTTCCTTAAGAATTGAAACCAACCCTTGAGTGATAATTTCCGAAGGCTCGATAATCAGTATTTTTAAGTCTTTTTTCATAACCTTTCTTCTAAAACCGTAACATAAGGAATCAATACTTTATTCTCTATCAATTGATGTTTTTTTAAATCGTTTGATAATTGCATAATATCAAAAATAAGCTCGATGGATTCGTTTAAAAATGTATTTTTAGGCAGATACTTAAAAATAATCTGAATCAAATCGTTTAACTTGTCTTCGATATTACTATGGGTAGTTGAGAATTCTTTAATGGTATATTGCTTGTTTACGGTTCCTTTTTCTAAGTCGTTTAAGTAAGGAAATACAATTTTTTCCTCGTACGAAAAGTGTTCTTCAACTTCGTTTTTGTAGTTTGAAAAAAAATGTTTTAAGACATCTCCGTATTTTTTATCGATTTTATCGGCTATTTTCTTTAGATGGCGTTCGATGTGAGGAATTCGTTCCTGTATATAATAAGTGTGAGATGCCAAAAGATAAGGGATTAGCATTCTCATATCTCCAAAATGGTTATGGCAGGGTTTATAGTTGTCAAATGTATAAACGTTGCAAATAAGCAAAAAAAACTGAACGGGAATGCCATTGTTTTCACATATTTCTTTCACGCTTTTTTCGCCGAATCCTAATGGTATATTAAAGCGTGGCAACATTAAAATAAGGCTGTAATTGGTTGTGATTAAATCAGCCAACTTCATGTTTTCTGAAAAAAATTTATCGCTTTGCATATCTAAATAAACAAGTGTATAAAGTTAGCGATTTATTTGTGTTTTTATAATAAAAAAGACAACCTTTTTAGGTTGTCTTTTTGTGACTCCGACAGGATTCAAACCTGTAACCTTCTGATCCGTAGTCAGATGCTCTATTCAGTTGAGCCACGGAGCCAACTATTTAGTTTCAATAGTGGTGCAAAGGTAATAGCTTTTTTTGTAAAAAAAATATTTTTTCGCATTTTTCTTTCAAAAAAGCAAAAAAACAGCCTCTCGGACAAGCTATTTTTCGTTACTTTTGCGAAAATATAAGTTTTATGCAGAAGATAAAAAATATAGCCATTATAGCTCATGTCGATCACGGGAAAACAACTTTGGTCGATAAAATGTTGCTTGCCGGTAGATTGTTTCGTGAAAATGAAAATGTAGGCGAACTCATTATGGATAACAATGACCTTGAACGAGAACGAGGTATTACTATCCTTTCTAAAAATGTTTCTATCAATTACAATGGTTACAAAATAAATATTATTGATACTCCGGGACATGCCGATTTCGGTGGCGAAGTAGAGCGTGTGTTGAATATGTGTGACGGAGTGTTGCTTTTGGTTGATGCTTTTGAAGGACCTATGCCACAAACACGTTTTGTGCTCGAAAAAGCACTGAAACTTGGGTTGAAACCCATTGTGGTTATCAATAAAGTGGATAAACCGAATTGTCGTCCCGATGAAGTTCAAGAAGAGGTTTTCGATTTGATGTTTAGCCTTGATGCTTCGGAGGAACAACTCGATTTCCCTACTATTTACGGTTCTGCCAAACAAAATTGGATGTCGGAGGATTGGCACCAGCTAACAAATAACATCAATGCGTTGCTTGATGCAATTGTTAAGTATATTCCAGATCCGGAAACAATACTCGGACCCGCACAAATGTTGATTACTTCTCTTGATTATTCGCCCTATGTGGGTAGAATTGCCGTAGGGCGTGTGCATCGTGGAGTGTTCCGAAACAATATGGATGTTGCATTGCTCAAACAAGATGGAACGGTGTTGAAAGCGAAAATCAAAGCATTGAACACCTTTACCGGATTGGGACGTACGCCTGTAGAGTCGGTCTCTTCCGGTGATATTTGTGCAATAGTCGGCATTGAAAAATTTGATATAGGGGATACTCTTACCGATGTTGATGTACAAGAGGCATTGAAACCGATTGCAATTGACGAACCAACTATGAGTATGACCTTTACAAATAACGATTCACCGTTTTTTGGGAAAGAAGGTAAGTTTGTTACATCTCGACATATTCATGAACGTTTATTGCGTGAATTGGATAAGAATTTGGCTTTGCGAGTAGAAAAATCGGATAAAGAGGATACGTGGCGGGTGTCGGGACGCGGAGTTTTACACTTATCGGTGCTTATTGAAACTATGCGCCGTGAGGGATATGAGTTGCAAGTAGGGCAACCTCAGGTTATTTTTAAAGAGATAGACGGTGTAAAATGTGAGCCTGTAGAGCAACTTACCATCAATCTTCCCGATGAGGTTTCCGGTAGGGTAATAGAAATGGTTGCCGTTCGTAAAGGAGAGCTAATCAACATGGAGCGTAAGGGCGACCGTGTAACTTTGGAGTTTATAATTCCTTCGAGAGGTATAATCGGTTTGCGTAATAATGTGCTGACGGCAACGGCAGGAGAGGCAGTTATGGCTCATCGTTTTTTGGAATATCAGCCTTATAAAGGCGATTTGGAACGACGGACAAATGGCTCTATTATCGCAATGGAAACAGGAACAGCATTTGCTTATGCACTTGATAAATTGCAAGACCGTGGACGATTTTTTATTTATCCTCAAGAGGAAGTTTATGCAGGTCAGGTAGTCGGTGAACATTGTAAGGAAGGCGATTTGGTTGTGAATGTAACAAAATCGAAAAAATTGACAAATATGCGGGCTTCGGGTTCCGACGAGAAAGCTCGAATTATTCCACCGGTTATCTTTAGTTTGGAGGAGGCTCTTGAGTACATCAAAGAAGACGAATATGTAGAAGTAACGCCACAATCTATTCGTTTACGAAAAATTGTTTTAGATGAAAACGAACGCAAAAGAATTGCAAAAAGAGAGTAATCCGTTTTCGTCCGACGATTTTCGTCAATGTTTGGAAACACTTCGAAACGGTGGTGTGATTTTATATCCAACCGATACGGTTTGGGGTATAGGTTGTGATGCAACCAACGAGATAGCTGTTAAACGAATTTATGAAATAAAACAGCGTGCAGACAGTAAAGCGATGTTGGTGTTGGTTGATAGCACCGCACGAATAATGAATTATGTAGATACAGTGCCCGATATAGCGTGGGACTTGGCGGAAATAAGTGAAAAGCCTCTGACAATTATTTATCCGCAAGCAAAAAATATTGCCGAGAATTTGTTGGCAGCCGATAAGAGCATTGGCATACGGGTAACCGCAGAACCTTTCTCGAAAAAACTTTGTGAAATGCTGCGTCGTCCGATAGTTTCTACTTCGGCAAATATACACGGGTTGCCTACGCCGAAATATTTTTGTGAAATAGATTCTCTTATCAAAGAGCGTGTCGATTATATTGTTCAATACCGACAGAATGATGTTACAAAATCTTCGCCTTCGAGTATCATTAAAGTAGGAATAAACGGTGAAGTGAAAATCATACGTGAGTAGCGATGGAAATAAAAAAACTCATTAAAAAATATTTCATAGCCGATTTTTTTGTATCCATTGTTACATGGTTACTTTTTTGTTGTTTCCGATGGGTGGCAAATGACATTTTGGTATTTAAAGAAATTGCCATTTTTACGCCTAACTATAATTTCTTTTTGGCAATATCGTTCTATCCTGTATGCTGTATTTTTATATCTTATCTTACAGGATTTTATGACAGAATGGCTACGCGTTCGCGTATAGTAGAATTGTTTTCTACGTTTATTTCTACGTTCATTTCGAGTTTAATCACGTTTTTTGTGATATTGATTGACGATGTGGTAGTGTCGTATCATTATTATTATCAGTCATTTTTTGTGCTTTGGGGGACACAGTTTTTGCTGATGTATTTTGTACGTTTTTGTATCACACAAAATTATTTTTCAAAAATCAGAAGAGGTGATATCCGGTTCAATTTGTTGATAATAGGAATAGGACAAACTGCCGAGAATACTGCTCAAAGCATCAATAATAAATTGCGTTTTTATGGTTCAAATCTTATCGGTTTTGTGCGCATAAGTCGAATGCCGAAAAAGGTTACGGGCAAAATTGTAGGAAACTTTTCACAAATAGATACTATCATTAAACAATATGATATTCAGAATATTATCATTGCTCTCGAAGATGAGGAGAGTGCATTTGTGTTCGATATTATCAATCATTTGATGAGGTATCAAAATATTGATATAAATATTCTTCCCCGACAATTAGAAATTATCACGGGACGTGTGCTTTTAAACGACATAGATTCCGTTCCGTTGATTAGTTTGTCCACATTGTCGATGCCAGCATGGCAACGTTCGATAAAAAGAGTGTTTGATGTTGTTTCGAGTTCTTGTTTGCTTCTTATATTATCACCATTTTTTGTCTATATCGCTTTTCGGATAAAGTTAAACTCCAAAGGACCTGTATTTTACAAGCAAGAACGAATAGGGCAAGGAGGCAAACCTTTTACAATTTATAAATTCCGTTCGATGTACGACAATGCGGAAAAAGGACTTCCCCCTCAATTAACACAGGAAAACGACCAACGAATAACCTCTTATGGTAGATTTATGAGAAAGTATAGAATAGATGAACTCCCGCAGTTGTTTAATATTTTAAAAGGCGAAATGTCGGTTGTCGGACCTCGTCCGGAAAGAGCGTATTTCATTCAACAGATAATAGAGGAAGCACCCTATTATTGTCTTTTGTATAAAATAAAACCGGGGTTATTGTCGTGGGGACCAATCAAAGTCGGTTATACGCATTCTGTTGCCGAGATGAAGGAGCGTTTGAACTATGATATTATTTATATGGACAATATGTCGCTATTTAACGATATTAAAATTATTGCTTATAGCATCGAAATCGTTTTCAAAGGTAAAGGAATTTAAACGATGAAGCAGAATTGGTATATGAATATGATTACTTGGCGTGAACATCACATCAAGCAGAAGCATTTCATCTTACTATTAAGCTTTTTTGTCGGTATAGGAGCTGCATTGGCCGCTGTTATTCTTAAAGAAGCCATTCATCTGATACAATATATGCTGACCTCGTTTTTTAAGGAGGGAGAAGCAAATTATTGGTATCTGGCATATCCTTTTATCGGCATTGTTTTGGCAAGTTTGTTTGTACGGTTTATTGTAAAAGATGACATAAGCCACGGTGTTACAAAAATTCTTTATGCCATTTCGCAACACAAGGCCATTATAAAATTGCATAACATTTGGACTTCAATAGTTGCAAGTTCAATTACAATAGGTTTTGGAGGTTCGGTTGGAGCGGAGGCTCCTATTGTTTTGACAGGTTCGGCCATCGGCTCGAATTTGGGCAAGTTTTTTAAAATGGACCAAAAAACAATGATGCTTCTTATCGGTTGTGGTGCGGCAGGTGCTATCGGTGGCATTTTTAAGGCTCCAATTGCAGGTGTGATGTTTACGTTTGAGGTTTTGCTCATCGATATGACAATGACTTCGCTTGTCCCGTTGCTTATCTCGTCGGTAACAGCTACGTCGGTTTCTTATTTTTTAACCGGCAATGAAGCAATGTTCCATTTCGAACATTGGGAACCTTTTACTTTATCACGCATTCCTTTCATTATTATTTTGGGAGTTGTTTGCGGGTTTGTTTCTCTCTATTTTACTCGGGGAATGAATCGTTTGGAGCAGGTTTTTAAAAAATTAAATTCCCCGTTGAGAAAGATGTTGCTTGGTGGAGCGATGTTGGGTGTACTCATATTTCTGTTTCCTCCTCTTTATGGTGAAGGTTATAATACGATAGGAGAATTGCTTAACGGAAATAGTGAATTGTTGTTCAATGGGAGTTTGTTTTACGAATTTAGGAATGAAACATGGGCTATTATGCTCTATTTGAGTTTGATAGTTTTCTTTAAAATATTTGCATCGGCTGCAACTAACGGAGGTGGTGGTACAGGCGGTATTTTTGCTCCAAGTCTTTTTGTAGGTTGCCTTACGGGATTTGTGGTTGCAGAGGGATTCGATGCATTAGGGTTGGATATACCAAAAAGTAATTTCGCATTTGCAGGAATGGCAGGATTGATGTCGGGTGTAATGCACGCACCTTTTACGGGTATTTTCTTAATTGCTGAATTGACAGGAGGTTACGATTTGTTTATGACCTTGATGATAACTTCTACCATTTCGTATGTTACAATCAAAGCCTTTGAGCCACATAGTTTGTATGCCATTCGTTTGGCACAGAAAGGCGAATTGCTTACTCATCATAAAGATAAAGCCGTGCTGACATTGCTTAAAATGGAGAATGTAATTGAAACCGACCTCGAAAAAGTTTCCCCTGAAATGAATCTTGGAGAGTTGGTAAAAGTCATTTCGCAATCACACCGAAATATATTCCCTGTGGTAGATGCCGATGGGAAATTGCTTGGAGCCGTCTTCCTCGACGAAGTGCGTAACATTATGTTCCGTCCTGAACTATACCAGCGTTTTTTTGTGAAAGATTTAATGGTATCTCCTCCAGCTCGTATTCGTGTAAATATGCCGATGGAAAAGGTTATGGATGTTTTTGAACAAACAAATGCGTGGAATCTGCCTGTTGTTGACGAAAACGATACCTATATGGGTTATGTTTCCAAATCGAAAATTTTCAACTCTTATCGTCACGTACTTGTCCATTTTTCGGAGGAATAAAAAAGAGCGACTAAAATCACTTTTAACCGCTCTCCCTTCTATGAAAAAACTAAAATTTTATTTATCCGCTTTCTTCATTATGTATTTCTGCCATTTCCAAGCAGATTTTAAGGTGTCTTCGACAGATTCTTCGGCTTTCCAACCTAATTCTTCGTTTGCGTATGTCGGGTCTGCCCATACTTGTTCGATGTCTCCTTCTCGGCGTTCAACAATTTGGTGAGGAACAGCTACTTTATTTACTTTTTCAAAGGTTTTGATAATTTCCATTACCGATAATCCTCTTCCTGTTCCCAAATTGAATATTTCCACATTTTTCTTGGTTTTATTTTCGAGCATACGTTGCACGGCTACCACATGTGCTTTCGCAAGGTCAACCACATTTATGTAGTCGCGAATGCAGGTGCCGTCAGGGGTATTATAATCGGAACCAAAAACTTTCAGTTCGTCTCTTATGCCTGCCGCAGTTTGGGTAACAAAAGGAATAAGGTTGTTGGGCACTCCGTTTGGAAGTTCTCCGATATAAGCACTCGGATGTGCTCCAATAGGGTTGAAATAGCGTAAAATGATACTTTTCAGTTGATCGTTGGAGTAAATCGTATCCATAATGATGTCCTCACAAATTTGTTTCGTGTTTCCATAAGGAGACAAGGCTGTTTTGCGGGGAGCAGCTTCTGTCACGGGCAGTACATCCGGTTGTCCGTAAACCGTACATGAGGACGAAAAAACAATACCTTTTATGTGATGTATCGACATCAATTCCAATTGGTTGATAAGCGAAACTACGTTGTTACGATAGTAAAGCAGCGGTTTTTTTACCGATTCGCCTACGGCTTTACTTGCAGCAAAGTGAATAATTGCTTGAATGCCTTCGTGTTTCGACAAAAAACGATCCATGGCTACATAGTCCGTACAATCGATGTTTTCGAAAACAGGCATTTTCCCTGTTATTTTTTCTATGCCGTTTAAAACGTCAATATTTGAGTTGGATAGATTATCTACAATATAAACCTCAAATCCTGCCTGTTGCAATTCTACAACGGTATGTGAACCGATATAACCTGTACCTCCGGTAACCAAAATTTTTACCGCATCGCTATTTGAGGCTCTCCAATTGTTCCACGTTTGTTTGATTTTTTTCTTTATTTCCATAATTTATTTGGATAAACGCTTTTTTCTATAAGATTGTTAATTTTCTCAATAAACTGAGGACGGTCCTCTGCGTAAGTAACGCCAAACCATTTAGCAGGAGTGTCCAAAACTTTACAAGATGCTGTTTTGTTGCAAACCAATTCATTCACTAATGTAGGGATGTAAAATTCCGATTTAAGCTCTTGTCCGTGCTCCTTTAGAAAACGTTTGAAGAAGTCGAGCGAGTAATCAAAATAATCGGGAGTGAATCCCCACATATTCATAGAAACGGGTGTGTTTTCGTCTATTTCAACATCATTACCATTCTCGTCTGTGAACTGAATTTTACCATTTTTACGTTCTATGGCCGTACGCTCTACAACCGATGTCAAATTGTTGTCTGCATCTACTTCGCATACACCACGCGATACCGAACCGCTTTCCGACAATGTGTTGCAAACGCGATAACCAACCATGCAATACTCGTTGCGGTGTCCTTCTTTTTCCATAAGGAATTTTGCTAAAACCTCGTACGATTCTTTCCCATAAAAATCGTCAGCATTGATAATGGCAAATGGTTCGTTGATAACGTCTTTCCCCATCAAAAGAGCGTGGTTCGTACCCCATGGTTTCACTCTTTCTGTGTTGTACGACGAACCTTCTGGAACGTAGTCTATCTCCTGAAAAACAACCTCAACAGGAATAACTTTTTCATATTTATTCACTACTTTTTCACGAAAATCTTGCTCAAAAGAGTGGCGGATGACAAACACAACTTTTCCAAATCCGGCACGAACAGCGTCGTAGATAGAATAATCCATAATGGTTTCTCCATTCGGACCCAATCCGTCGAGCTGTTTTAAGCCTCCGTAACGGCTTCCCATACCTGCTGCAAGTACAAATAACGTAGGTTTCATTTTTTATTATTTTAAGTTAGAGTTTTCTGCTAAAAATTTCAAATACGACTCAATATGGCGATTTTTTTTCTCTTCGTATATGTCAGCTATATTCACCAATATGCCAAATTCTATTACATCGCCAAATTCTATGTAACGTGCTGCACCAAAAGATTTTATGGTAGGCGACAATCCTATATACGCATTTACCAAAGGTGGAATATTCACTCCTAAAGCACGAACCTCGGTATTTAGTTTTTTATAACTTTCTTTGATATTTTCGGCTGTAAATAAGTCTAATATTTGTTGCTGAGAATATTGAATTTCGAAAGGTTTCAGAGGTTCGACCAACAGCTCTTTGTCGGGGAAAAAACTATTGACAAACCCCAAAATCATATCGCGTGCTTTGTCGTTATATTGGGAGTATATAGTAACTTTCCCGAAAAGGTTTTTCATTTCGGGAATTTCTACTGTCAGAGCTCCGATTCCGTCCCACAAGTTGTCTAAAGCAAAAAGACTTTTTGATCCCATTTTGCTTGATTGGTAGTCGGGTTGAACAAACGAGCGCCCCAATTCCATTGTGTAGGGTAGGTATTCTTTTAAAAATTTCTCGGAGAATTTAAATTCGTAAGATGTAGGTATGAGCGGCATTCCGTTTTTGTCAAATTGGACATCTTTTCCAAAAAGGAAACGATAACCGCCGAGTATTTTTTCCGCTTTCGGGTCCCAAACAATGAGTTGTTTGAAAGGGTTTTCCATCGTATCATACTCATCTATGTCGATGGCATTGCCCGAACCACCACCTGCTGTTCGGAACGATAGCTCACGCAAACGAGCAATTTCTATCATAATGTTGGGAGAATTGTGAGCAGTAACTACATAAATTTCATTCTCCGCTTTATTTGTTTTTCGTAAAAACTTATCAGGTGTAAGCTCTTGTTTTATCAAATCTACTGAAACAGCTTCTCTTATTGCTTCCATTGTTACAAGTTTTTCATATCATAAACAAGTTCGCGAACGTATTGTGCCCATTGATATTGAGTCTTTGTGTCGTCAAACGTTTCGTAGGGAATGGGCTTTCCAAAGGTAACGGTAAAAGTATTCCCTTTTTGTCGAAACATCTCGTGAGGCAAAAAGATCATTTCGATGTTGAATTTGATGCCGAGGGCGTTTCTTATTTGTGAAAGATTATAAAAAAATCGTGAATTCTTTGCTTCAAAATATACCGGTATAACAGCGCGATGATATTCCTTGGCTTTCGAAATAAAGGTCTTTTTCCAAGCATAGTCTTGTATTTCCCCTTTTATTTTACGGGAACAGATTCCTGCAGGAAATATCAAAAATTGTTGTTTAGTGTCAAAGATGTTCTGTATATGGTCTTTCAATTCTCTTTCTTGTCTTCCTCCACCTACATTGATAGGAATAAACAAGGGTGTGAGAGGTGTCAGTTGCATCAGAAAATTGTTGACAAGAAATTTAATTCTCCCATCGAAGTGTTTTCCTATGATTGAAGCCATTGTCAACCCGTCGAGCCCTCCTAACGGATGATTTGATGCAAAAATAAATTCGCCTTCGGAGGGAATGTTTTCTTCTCCTTTTATATCGATTTTGACGTTTAGATAATCAAGTGCTGCGTTTACAAAATCAAGTCCTTCAACCCCAATATGATTCTCAAAGAAAGTATTGAATTCTTGTTGATGAATGATTTTTTCCACAATGCGGAAAACAAATCTTGGAATTTTTTTGTTCGTTTTGGAACGAATGACTTTTTCTACGTCTATTTTAATCGGTTTAACAGGAGTTTGTCCTTCCATAATCAAAACAAATTTGTCCTTTTTTTTTTGGGAAAAGTGTGGCAAAGATAATCTCTTTTTGTTAAAGAATGCTATTTTTTGTTGAAAAACAGACCGACATAAATTTTCCTCTGATTTTGGTTGTTGTTTTTATTTGTGAATTTTTGGCTACATTTTTGAAAAAACATTGTAGAACTCCACAACGGCCTCAATGCCGCACCGAAAAATTTTTCGGGAGAAATTCTCATTCGGAGAATGTATGGCATCGGCTTCAAGACCGAAACCCATTAGAATGGTTTTTACGCCGAATATCTGTTCAAATGTACTGATGATAGGAATGCTCCCTCCGCGACGCACAGCGAGAGGTTTTTTGCCGAAAGCTTTTTCAAACGCTTGTGTTGCCGCTTTGTAAGCCGGTAAATCGATTGGGCAAACATACCCTTGCCCACCATGTAATGGCGTGATATTCAGTTTTATACTTTTGGGAGCAATGCTTTGCATATAGTCGATAAATAACTGGGAAATATGTTCGTGCTGCTGATTGGCGACCAAGCGACACGAAACCTTGGCGTAAGCGGTCGATGGCAATATGGTTTTGCTTCCTTCGCCCGTGTATCCGCCCCAAATGCCACAAATGTCGAATGAAGGGCGACAACTATTACGTTCTAATGTGGAATATCCTGCTTCTCCTTGCAGAGCATCAACGCCGATGGTTTGCATATACTGCTTTTCGTTGAATGGAATTTGGGCTATCATCGCTCGTTCTTCTGTTGGAATGGGTAGTACATCGTCGTAGAAATGAGGAATCGTGATGTGCCCGTTCTCGTCAACTACCTTGGCCAACAGCTTGCAAAGTTCGTTGATGGGATTTGCAACTGCCCCACCGAAATGTCCCGAGTGCAAATCGCGGTTCGGTCCTGTTGCCTCTATCTGCCAATAAGCCAATCCTCGAAGACCTGTTGTCAGGCTTGGAATATCGGCACCGAGCATGCTGGTGTCTGATACCAAAATAATGTCTGATTTAAGCAATCCGGCGTATTGTTTGCAAAAATTTTCGAGTGAAGGTGAACCGATTTCTTCTTCTCCCTCGAAAATAAATTTGACATTGCAGGCGAGCAAGTTGTTTTTTACCAAAAACTCAAAAGCTTTTACTTGAATAAACGACTGCCCTTTGTCGTCGTCGGCACCGCGTCCCCAAAGATGTTCGTTGTCAATGGTCAGTTCGAAAGGATTTGTTCGCCAAGCTTCCATCGGTTCGGCGGGCATTACATCGTAATGTGCATATACGAGTACTGTTTTTGTGGCATCGAGTACTTTTTTTTCTGCAAATACAATCGGATTTCCATCGGTGGGCATTACTTCTGCATGGTCGGCACCGGCTTCCATGAGCAATTTGCACCAATGCTCGGCACAGCGTTGCATATCTGCTTTGTGTTCGGGTTTTGCACTGATACTTGGAATACGAATGAGCGAGTCGAGTTCTTTGTAAAACCGATTTTCGTTGTCGGCAATGTACTGTCGGATATTTGTCATAATATGTTGAATTTGATACAATGTCAAAGATAGCTTTTTTCGATGGTTTGTTGTATCTTTGCACGAATTTTACGACTTATGACATTTCAAGAATTAGGGCTGAAGCCGGAGTTGCTTTCGGCTATTACGGAGATTGGTTTTGAAACCCCGATGCCCGTTCAGCAGCAAACGATACCTTTTATTTTTGAGCAGACCGACGATTTGGTGGTGCTTGCACAAACAGGCACAGGTAAAACTGCGGCTTTCGGGTTGCCCATACTTAATCTTATTGATAGTACCCAACAAAAAGTACAGGCACTTATTCTTGCTCCTACGCGCGAACTTTGTATTCAAATAGCAAACGATTTAAATAAGTTTGCCAAACACCTCCCAAAAGTGCGAGTTGTACCTATTTATGGTGGTGAATCGATAGTGAAGCAATTGAAACAAGTTGATGTGCAACCGCAAGTGTTGGTAGCAACACCCGGGCGTTTGCTTGATATGCTTCGCCGTAAAAAGGTGCATTTAAACGATGTGTCGTTTTTGGTACTCGACGAAGCTGACGAAATGCTCAATATGGGATTTCTTGAAGACATCGAAACCATTCTTCAAGCTTTACCTGATGCGCGTCGTACAATGCTTTTTTCGGCAACGATGCCGGCTGAAATTGCTCGTATAGCTCGAAACTATATGAAAACTTCGCACGAAATAACCGTTGGCGTGCGTAATGCCGGTGCCGAAAATGTGTCGCACCTTTACTATGTGGTGCAAGCCAAACAGCGTTATTTGGCATTGAAGCGGATTGTAGATATGAATCCCGATATTTATGGAATTGTATTCTGTCGTACACGCCAAGAAACAAAAGAGGTGGCAGAAAAATTGATAGTTGACGGGTACAATGCCGATGCTTTACATGGCGATTTGTCGCAAGTGCAACGCGATTCGGTGATGTCGAAATTTCGTCTGCACGGATTGCAACTGCTTGTGGCAACCGATGTGGCGGCTCGAGGTTTAGATGTGCACAATCTGACGCATGTGATTAACTACAATTTGCCCGACGATGCAGAGGTTTATACGCACAGAAGCGGTCGTACGGGGCGTGCAAACAAAAAGGGCATATCCATTTCGATTATTCATACGCGTGAACGTAATCGCATTCGTTCGCTCGAAAAATTGTTAAAAAAAGAGTTCACGCAAGTGCCGGTACCCGATGGTATGGCTGTGTGTAAAAAGCAACTTTTTCATTTGATAAACAAGATGGAAAAGGTGGAAGTATGCGATGAAATCGAGCCTTTTTTGCCGGAAATAGAGAAAAAACTCACTTATCTTGAGAAAGAGGATATGTTGCGGCGTTTTGTATCGTTGGAGTTCAATCGCTTTTTGGAATATTACAAAAACGCTCCCGATTTGAATGTGCCTGAAAAAGAGATAAAACCAGCAAAAAAATCGGAAAAATCGACCGAAAAAACAAAGCGTAAAGGTAAATTGGTACGTTTCCGACTCAATGTAGGCACCAAACAAAACTTTAATATCAATCGTTTGTTGGCTTTCATCAACGATATAGTGTGCGACCGTAGTATCAAAATCGGCTCCATTGAACTGATTGCAAAGGCTTCGTTTTTCGATGTTTATGCCGATCAGGCCGAACAGGTTTTTAATGCCTTTGAGAAGTTTGCTCCTAATGGCATTCGCCTCGAAGCGGTGGGGACATCTTCTTCGCCAAAGTCGAATCGTAAGAAACCGCAACAACATAAAAAAGAACCCGATTCATCGAAAAAATCGACCTCAAATTCCGACAAACCTTGGCGTCGTCGTCGTTAATGTTTGTTGCCGAACTTCCGACCTAACCATTTTCGCACGGGTTCATCGTACAATTTCAGCAACAGAAAGGCAAGAACGATGCTTGATATGGTAACGATGCTTGCACCTATCCATCCTTCACCGAGTGTATAGCATTTGTGGTCAATGAGCCATACAAAGAAAACGTACATCAGCGGATAGTGTGTCAGGTAGAGCGGGTAAGAAATCTCGCCGAGTTTTTTGCTGATGGTGTTTGTGAAAGATTGCCCGCTGTTGCCACATGCTCCAAGCCATACCAAAAGCGGGAAAATCGCGGTAATGCAAATAAATTCGTAAAGGC
The DNA here is from genome assembly GCA_017456885.1 of Paludibacteraceae bacterium. Taxonomy (GTDB): domain Bacteria; phylum Bacteroidota; class Bacteroidia; order Bacteroidales; family Paludibacteraceae; genus RGIG9608. The sequence goes on along the minus strand of JAFTIM010000006.1, from coordinate 111,771 downwards.
TGTTAAGACTGATATTGCTTGTCTGGCTTTTGGCTATATACGGAGCTGATAGAACCGCAGCGAGAATGATGCTGCAAATCCAAAAAGCGCCTTTTACTTTTCGGGGTTTGAATGTACGAGCTATCAACATTCCCATACAAAACGGGAACAGCATTCGCAGTACGCTTCCGCCGAAATTCATGCCGCTATCGAATGTCCAACCAACGACAATGGCATTGCAGCCGGACATATCGCCTACAAAAAAGCAGGCATACGCAATGCCCAATAGCACAGTGAACGCAGTCAGCATTTTTGTTGAGAAACGGCGAATAAAGAGTGCGTAAAGAATATTCCCGATGTATTCGAAAAAAAGCGACCAGATGGGACCATTTAAAGGAAATAGTTCGCCGTTGCCACGCACCTCGTAAGGAACTCCCGGCAATGCCGGTATCATCAACATTGTCAGTAACATTGCCGTCATTACCCAACCGATAGAAATCGTTTCATCACTATACCAACCTTTACAGCCTGCAGCAATAAAGGTGATTGTCCCGATAACGGCACCTGCTATCACCATCGGATGAAGACGAATAAGCCGCCGTTTGAAAAAACTGCCGATAGTCATTCTCTGCCAACGGTCGTCGTAGGCATAACTGATGACAAACCCTGAAAGGATAAAGAAGAAATCAACAGCCATGTATCCGTGGTTGAGTGTTGTCATAATAGGCCATTGTTCCGTATTGAGCCCTTCTGCAAAATTAAATCCTTCGAATATATGGTAAAAAACTACCAAAATGGCAGCTACGCCGCGCAATCCGTCGAGTAACTCGTAATGGGGCTTTGTATCGGTAAAAGTCGTCGTTGTTTGTGTGTGTTGCATTTATAAAATGTGTTTTGGTTTAAAGTTACAAATGTATGCTTTTCGATAAATGAAAGCAAATTATCCCTAATTTTGCACCATGCAAACAAAATTACAATTGACGCTTTTGCCTCAGCAGGTTGGCAATGAGGCAACATTTCGCTCTATCATTAAACAAAAAATAGGGTGTGGAGAAGACGATTTTTCGTATCGCATTCTTCGTAAGTCGATAGATGCACGCTCGCGACAACCCCGCATGAATGTTTCGGTGGAGGTTTTTGTGGGTGAGAATCCTACTACGCCGTACGAAAACGAGTTTCACTATCGGGATGTAACGACGGCAACTCCGGTTGTGGTAGTAGGGTCGGGTCCTGCCGGTTTGTTTGCTGCGTTGCGGTTGATAGAGCTTGGCTACAAGCCTGTTATGCTCGAACGGGGCAAAGAGGTGTCCGACCGCAAACGAGATATCGCGTTGCAAAATCGTAATCAAGCTTTCAATCGGGAGTCCAATTATTGTTTTGGCGAGGGCGGAGCAGGCACTTTCTCCGATGGTAAACTTTATACGCGATCGAAAAAACGGGGAAATATTCGTCGAGTATTAGAGATTTTTCATCGGCATGGGGCTCAAGATGCCATTCTCTACGAAGCACATCCGCATATCGGAACCGACCGTTTACCCGTTGTGGTTCGCAATATGCGAAAGACCATAGTCGATTGTGGTGGCGAATATATTTTTAATGCAAAAGTTGTTGATCTGATATTGGAAAACGACACCATAAAAGGAGTAAAAACTGCCGATGGAAACACCTTTTTTGGTGCTGCAGTAGTATTGGCCACAGGGCATTCGGCTCGCGATATTTATGCTTTGTTGCAACAAAAAAAGATTGTCGTCGAGGCAAAAGGTTTTGCCATGGGAGTTCGAGTGGAGCATCCGCAAGCGCTCATCGACCGAATACAGTATCATTGCAAATGGCGAGGTGAATACCTTCCTGCTGCATCGTATAGTATTGTAAATCAGATAGATGGTCGTGGTGTTTATTCGTTTTGTATGTGTCCTGGCGGACACATCGTACCTGCCTCTACCGAGAGTGGAGCTATTGTCGTAAATGGTATGTCGGCTGCGGCACGCAATTCGCATTTTGCCAATTCGGGCATTGTGGTGGAGATTCGTCCTGAAGATTTAACTGATTATCATCAATTTGGAGCGCTTTGCGGACTTGAGTTTCAAAAACAACTCGAACAAACGGCTTTCAACAACAATGGTGGTGGCTTGCAAACGGCTCCTGCACAACGTTTGACCGATTTTGTAACGGGAAAACTCTCGAACTCACTGCCCGAATGTTCGTATTTGCCTGGTGTAGTTTCCTCTCCTATGCATTTTTGGTTGCCCAAAATTATCGGTAGCCGTTTGCGTAAAGGATTCCGTTCTTTCGACCGATATATGCACGGATTTTTGTCGTCGGAGGCTGTTGTGGTTGGTGTAGAGTCGCGTTCTTCGTCGCCTGTTCGTATCCCTCGCAATGCCGATACTTGCGAGCATATCCAAGTAAAAGGATTGTTCCCGTGCGGCGAGGGTTCGGGGTATGCCGGAGGTATTACCTCATCGGCAATGGATGGCGAACTTATAGCTGAAAAAGTAGCCGAAAAATTGAATCGGCATTGATTTTCCGCTTTTCCCGATTAAATGCAACACTGTTGCAAAGGTTGTTCAGTGCGAACGCATCTTTTTTATTTTTCCGTATCTTTGCAGCAGAAAAATGAAACGCTTCTTTCAAAATAGTGTTTTGGTGGCTTTGGTCTTGTTGTTTTTGACAACAGCCGGAGGGTTCAATGTTGTGCATTTTTGTTGTACGGCATGTGCCGAACACGGGCTTCGTGTTTTTCAAACCACAACCTGTTCGGAGGTACATGTTCATCATCGGCATCACGAGGCGGTAGAGGAGCATTGTTGCGAACATCATGCAACCGAATGTGCAAATGGCGTTGCCGAGCATTCCGATTGTTGTACGCTGAAACGTATTTCGGTGGATAACACCATCGTACAGCCGCAGTTGCGATTAACTCCCGTATGGGCTATTTTCTTTGTTTTCGATGCCAAAACATTGTTTCCTGATGTCATCTGCGAAGTTGCGTTTGCAAATAACACGTTCAGGGCTCCACCTCTAAGAACGGGGCGAATCATATTGTCAAAAAATTCCACACTGATTATTTGATTGAATGCGGTAACTTTTTTCTTGCTTAAGTTTGATTCAACTTTAAGCGAAAGTTGATTTTTACCCTTTTAATCGAATAAAAATGAAAAAAATACTTTTTATTGTATGCTGTATGGCATACGTTTTGAATAGCAATGCAGCCCTTATAAGGGGGCGTGTAACGGCTGCGGGTGAACCCGTGATAGGTGCCGAAGTGCTTTGGCATACCACAACAAGTGGCACAACTACCGATTTCAACGGACTTTTCGAAATTCCCCTTCACATTGCTTCCGATACGCTTGAAGTACGCTACTTGGGCTATGAAACGGCTTTGATAACGGCAACGGACACAGCGGTGTTTCTTTCAATAACTCTTGTCGAAAAACAAGAAGAATTGGACGAAGTGGAAGTGAGTGCAAGGGCTTTGGGTATGGTAAATTACCGGTTTTCGGCCACGCAAACGCAGAAAATAACGGGTGCGGAGCTTTGCCGTGCTGCCTGTTGCAACCTTTCAGAGAGTTTTGAAACAAACGCTTCGGTCGATGTTTCGTATAGCGATGCAGCCACGGGAGCCAAGCAGATAAAAATGCTTGGTTTGTCGGGGACTTACGTGCAAATGCTTACCGAAAATACACCGAGCATACGCGGATTGGCGGCAAACTATGGTATGGAATACATACCGGGTTCGTGGATGGAGAGCATTCAGGTATCGAAAGGTACCTCGTCGGTGATAAATGGTTACGAAGCTACTACCGGACAAATCAATGTGGAGTATCTGAAACCTCAAACCTCCGATCCGATAGCCATCAACGGAATGTTTAATTCGGAGTTGTGTGCCGAATTGAATGCTACGGGCGGTTGGAAAATTAACGAGAAGCTCTCTACGGGAGTGCTTGCCCATTATCGTGGCGATTTTATGCAGATGGACGCCAATGGCGATGGTTTTATGGATATGCCTACGGGTAATCGCGTAAATTTGTTGAACCGTTGGTATTACACAAACCACGATTACACCATGCAATTTCTTGTACGCGGTCTTTACGACGAACGTCGAGGCGGACAATTAAAAAAACTCCGTCTTGAGCATCCTTATCAAATAGACATTGCCACTACGCGTGTAGAAGCATTTATGAAAAACGGTTATGTGTTCGACCACGAGCGAGCCACGAGTATTGGCATTATTGCCAGTGGCTCGTATCACGCACAAGGGAGCGAGTATGGCTCTACTGCCTACAATGCGGCACAAGGAAACGCTTATCTGAATACAATGTTTCAAACCTACTTCGATGACGAAAGCAGGCACAAACTGACTACCGGTTTGAGTTTCAATTTTGACGATTATACCGAGCATTTGATTTTCGATGGCAGTGTGGCGCTCCGTTCCGAAAGTGAATTTACACTCCGCAGGAGAGAATATACACCGGGCATTTTTGCCGAGTACGATTTTAAGTACGACGATAAATTATCGTTGCTGCTTGGTGCGCGTGCCGATTGGAGCAACTACTACGGATTTTTTGCTACACCACGTTTCAACATCCGTTATTCGCCTTGGCAGTGGTGGAATTTGCGTGCCTCCGTCGGGTTGGGTTATCGTTCGCCAAATGTGTTGTCGGATTATGCTTCTGTGCTTGCAAGTAGCAGGCAGATGGTGGGCTTTGCCGAGAAATTTGAGCAGGAAAGGGCTCTGAACGCTGGTGTAAGCACAACATTTTATATTCCTATTGGCAAACGAGAATTGCAAATTTCGGCCGATTACTACTATACGCATTTCTTCGAATGCGTGGTGGCCGATATGGATACCGATCCGCATAAGGTGATTTTTGATAATCTGAATGGCGGAGTGGCTTATTCGCACAATTTTCAGGTGGAAGCCTCAATGGAAATTCTGCGCGGTTGGACTATGACGCTGGCTTACCGTATGAGCGACGTAAAACAAACCATTGGCGGGGTGCTGCGTGAAAAGCCCTTTACAAATCGTTTTAAAGGTTTGATTACGACTTCGTATCAAACGCCGTTGAAAAAATGGCAATTCGATGTAACGGCTCAATTCAATGGTGGCGGACGGCTGCCGCAACCCGATGCCGTGAATCCCTTGTGGAACGAACGTTTCGGGTGGTATCCACAACTTATGGCACAAATAACCAAATATTTTCGCACATGGAGCATTTATCTTGGCGCCGAAAATATGACTAATTTCAAACAAAAGAACCCGATAGTGGATGCGGCAAACCCGTTCTCGAACAATTTCGATAGCTCTATAGTGTATGCGCCTATCAGCGGTGCAAAGGTTTATATCGGATTCCGTTGGGCATTCAATCGTGATTAAAAACAATTTCATATCTATTAACTTTTAAAACAAAAACAAAATGAAAAAAATGATATTGAGCATCGCACTGATGCTTGTGGCTTTGGGAGCCGTGGCAGAGAAAAAAACAGTTACACTTTACATTCACGATATGGAGTGTAAAAATTGTCAGGCAAAAGTGGAAAATACGCTTGCTTTCGAAAAAGGGGTTCGCAGCCTCGATTTCGATTTGGAAAAACGACAGGTAACCATTACCTATAACGACGAAAAAACTTCGGTTGAGAAACTCCAACAAGCCTTACTGAAACACAACAAGTACGGCTCGCAGGTGGTGGTGGAGTGCGAAACTCCTTGCAAGGAACAATCGGCTTGCTGCCAAAAAAAAGCAAAAAAGGAGTGTTGTAAATGAACTGTTTTTTGGAAATGTTTTCTGATAATTTGTTGTACATTTGTCCGATTGTCAATGAAAAACATTTCCGACACATTGCCTATACAGGCGCAAAGCCGTAATCGATGGGGAGATGTTATCCCCGCCCTATTATTGCTTATTTATTTAAAATCAGGTATTTATGGTTGTACGGGTCGTCCGAGTCCGCATGGATTCGGGGCGACCTTTTTTGTGTGATACATTCGTAGAAACATTAAATATTCATTTAAAAAATTGGAAAAACGATGAAGAAACTTAATTTTTTAGCAGCCGTGTGCTGTATGTTGGCAGTGTTTACTGCATGTGAAAAAAACGAGCCGAATGATAACGGCAATGGTATCAATACCGACCAGAATGGCGGTAACTCCAATACGGGGAGTGATAATGCGACGGGTACTGCCAACGGTCACGGATATGTTGATCTCGGTTTGCCGAGCGGCTTGAAATGGGCTACCTGCACATAGGTGCTACTTCGCCCGAAGAGTACGGCAACTATTATGCTTGGGGCGAAGTAGAGCCAAAAGATGTTTATGATTGGACTACCTACAAATGGGCTACTGTTGAATATAGTGAACCTTATAACAGTTATTTTTTAGACACGCTTACCAAGTATAACACCGATTCTAAGAAGGGAAATGTAGATAATAAAACCATCCTCGAGATAGAAGATGATGCTGCCCATGCCAACTGGGGCGGACAATGGCGTCTGCCTACCGATGCAGAATGGACGGAATTGATAGATAAATGCAAATGGAAATGGACAACTCGGAATGGCGTTAACGGTTACGATGTGATGAGCAAAACCAACAACAACTTTATTTTTCTTCCTGCAGCAGGCAATCACAGTCATAAAGGCTTGTCCAATGTAGGCAGCTTTGGTTGTTACTGGGCAAATTTGATTCCTACAGACAGTCCGAGCAATTCGTGGGACTTGGAATTCTATTCAAGTGATAAGTATACGGTGGTCAATGGTCGTTTCATCGGTCAATCTGTCCGCCCGGTATTTAAATAGCCTACCAAAAGGGGTGTAGGGACGTGCCGTGGTGCGTCCGAAAACGTGGGGAAGCGGTATGTCGCTTCCCTGTCTTTTTTATTATGGTAGGTGTGAATGAATTTTTGTATTTTTGTACATTTTAATTCTCAAAAGGGATAACGATGCTTTTTTCGGAAATCGTAGGTCAAGACGCCATAAAGGCACAATTGCTGCAATCGGTGCAGCATAATCGGATTGCGCATGCACAGCTTTTCAGTGGGAAGCAGGGTGTGGGCAAGTTGCCGCTTGCGTTGGCCTATGCGCAGTATATCTGCTGTGAGCATCGCACTGCAACGGATGCCTGCGGCGTTTGCCCCTCGTGTCGGAAGATGGCAAAGTTGGCTCATCCCGATTTGCATTTTGTGTTTCCTATCGTAAAAACGGACAAGAAAAGCATCTGCGATCAATATGTGGAGGAGTTTCGCGAGGCGGTATTGGCTAATCCTTACCTTACGGTGGACGATTGGTTAAGTTCGCTTGCCGAGGAAAAACAGGGTATGATTTACACCGAAGAGAGTAACGAAATTATTCGGAAACTGAACTTTAAAACCTATGAGGCACCCTACAAAGTGATGATAATATGGATGCCCGAAAAAATGCACAACACTTGTGCCAACAAATTGCTGAAAATACTTGAAGAACCCTCGTACGATACGGTTATTGTGATGGTATCGGACAATCCTGACCTGTTGCTTGCAACCATTCGCTCGCGTGTGCAAAATATAGCTGTGCCTCCTATCGAGGTTGCTCCCATGGTGCGGCAGTTGAAATCGGTTTATTCGCTTGCCGATGCCGAAGCGGCACATGTTGCACACTTGTCGCTTGGCAGTTATTCGGCGGCTCAACGCTTGGTGTCGCAGTCGGAAAAAGACCAATGGAACTTATCGCAATTCATTCTTTTGATGCGTTTTGCATGGAAGTCCGATCATGAAGGATTGCGTTCGGTGGTGGAAACAATCGAAAAAAAAGGACGTGAGTCGGCCAAAAATTTTTTGGCATATGTGCAGTATATGATACGCGAAAACTTTATCCTCAATCTGCACATTTCGGAGTTGAATTATATGACAAAAGAGGAACTTGAATTTTCGCGAAAATTTTCTATTTTTATTAACGAACGAAATGTGGAAGAGATAACTTACGAATTGCAAAAAGCCGAACAAGAAATAGAGCAAAATGTAAATCGTAAAATTGTGCTTTTCGATATGGCTTTAAAATTTACAATGCTTTTAAAAAAATGACGATATGGATTTTATTTTAGATAGGAAAAAAGTGCCAATGACGGCTTCCGGTTGCAAGAATACATCGAACAAAAAATTGGCTGTGTTCGATTGGTTGTGCGATTTGCCGGAAACCAGACAAGATACCGACTTTGTGGAGGTTCAGTTTAAAAATACCCGCAAAGGATATTATTTGAACAACACGAAAATTTTACTCGAAAAAGGTGATATGGTGGCCGTAGAGGCTTCGCCCGGACACGATGTGGGCGAGGTTACTTTAGTAGGACGCTTGGTGCTGAACCAAATGAAGAAAAACGGCCTTTCGCCTGAAACCATCGAGGTTAAACGTGTGTATCGCAAGGTCAAACAAAGCGATATGGAGCGCTATTACGAGGCGAAAGCAAAAGAACACGAAACAATGATTCGTGCACGTCAGATAGCGGAATCGCTGAACTTGAATATGAAGATAGGCGATGTGGAATATCTTGGCGATGGCAACAAAGCCATTTTCTATTATATTGCCGATGAACGCGTCGATTTTCGGCAGTTGATAAAGGTTTTTGTCGATACGTTTCATATTCGTGTAGAGATGCGGCAAATAGGTGCGCGTCAGGAGGCTGGGCGTATTGGAGCAATCGGACCTTGCGGACGCGAACTTTGTTGTGCAAGTTGGATGAGTACGTTTGCGTCGGTTTCCACAAGTTCGGCACGACACCAAGACGTGTCAACCAATCCGCAGCGTTTGGCGGGGCAGTGTACCAAACTCAAATGCTGTATGAATTTCGAGATAGATACCTATATGGATTTGCTGAAAGATTTTCCTCCGAAAGATATTACGCTTGAGACGAAAGATGCTGTGTATTACCATTTTAAAACCGATTTGTTTAAAAAATTGATGACTTACTCTTCGTCAAAGCAAATGGCTGCAAATTTGGTAACGTTGCCCGTGGAGAGAGTGAAAGAGATTATCGAAATGAACAAAAAAGGCATTAAACCCGATACCTTGGAAGGTGAAAAACAAGAGTCGGTGGAGGCGTCAAAAGACGATTATCAGAATGTAGTGGGACAAGATAGTTTGACGCGATTCGATAAAGCAAAAAAGAAAAAGAAACGTCATAAACATCGCAATAATAATCATCATCAAAATAACGCGAAAGAATGAAAAAAAGATTGATAATTGTTTGTTTTGTGTCGGTGTTGTTGGCATCGTGTAGCGAGCATATTGTTTTCTCCGAACAAAAAGAGTTACCAAAATATGGTTGGGATAAAAACGATGCAATTGCTTTTGATGCGAGTATGACGGACACACTTTCTGCGTACGATGTGTTGATAACATTGCGTAACGACGAAACGTATCCGAATCAGAATCTTTGGCTTTTTATCGACGAAACAGCACCCGATGGCACGCTGCGGAAAGATACTGTTCAGTGCTTTTTGGTTGATAATCAAGGGCATTGGATAGGTTCAGGTGTCGGATCGTTGCACTATGTGTCGGTTTATTATAAACAACAATGTCGGTTTTCGCAGCAGGGTATTTATCGTTACAGCATTAAGCATGGTATGCGTTATGACCAACTGCAGGGATTGAACGACATTGGTATTAAAATTCAAAAAACGTCGGAGGAATAATTTTGGGGAAAAACAAACTTTTCAAATTCAGGGAAATGGAAATGTTTCCCCATGTGTTTCAATGTTCGTACAACGAATTGCAGTACTCCGATGGTTTCCCGCTTAAAGGCAAATGGCACAGCAATTTTTTTGGAAACGACAACCCGATAGTGCTTGAGCTTGGTTGTGGCAAAGGAGAATATACGGTTGGTTTGGCAAAACTTTTCCCCGAAAAAAACTTTATCGGCATCGACATAAAAGGAGCTCGTATTTGGACGGGAGCCAAAGAGTCGTATTTGAGCGGAATGAAAAATGTGGCTTTTTTGCGCACAGGTATCAATTTGTTGCAGCACTTTTTTGAGGAAAACGAAGTTGCTGAAATTTGGATAACTTTCCCCGACCCCCAAATGAAAAAAACGCGAAAACGCCTCACTTCATCGGCATTTCTTTTGCTTTACGAGCATATTATGCAGCCCGAAGGCATTGTACATCTGAAAACGGATAGCAACTTTATGTACACTTATACCAAGGCTATTGTCGAAGAAAACCATTATACGATACTTACTGCGACCGAAAATCTTTATGGCGATTTGGTAGATGATAAAATTTTATCGATAAAAACCTTTTACGAACAACAATGGTTGGCTCGTGGATTGAACATAAAATATCTGAAATTTCAACTTCATCACCTTGAAAACATTGTGGAACCGAACATTGATATAGAGCCTGATGGTTATAGAAGTTTTGGGCGGAATCAACGTTCTCAACTAAATGCAAATCAATGAATAACGATTGGAAAAGTCGATTAAATGTGGTTTATTCCACAAATCCCGATTTTAAGTATGAAACCGAGGAGCAAGAGTCGGTAGCCACCTTGCCTGAAAATCAGCAACGACTTAAAGTCCAACTCGATAAACGTAACCGAAACGGTAAAGCTGTTACGCTTGTTACAGGATTTGTCGGTGCGGAAGATGATTTGAAAGAGTTGGGCAAGTATCTTAAATCGAAATGCGGTGTCGGAGGAAGTACGAAAAACAACGAAATACTGATTCAAGGCGATTTCCGTGAAAAAATCGCAATGTTGCTTATCGAGAAAGGATATAAACAGACAAAGAGAATCAATTGAGATGCCAGCAAAACTCGAAATATATAAAGCTTCTGCCGGTTCGGGCAAGACTTATACGTTAACCCAAAAATATTTGGGCTATTTGCTTCAATCTGCCAATACGACGCATCGCAATATTCTTGCCGTAACTTTTACAAACAAAGCTACGGAAGAGATGAAAGCCCGTATATTGAAGGAACTCTATCTGATTTCGATAAAAGCGTCGAAATCGGACCATAAAGATTTCTTTTGCAAGAAATTGAAAAAAACGGAAGAGGAGTTGGCTTTGCAATCAAAAATAATTTTGCAACAATTGTTGAACGAATATTCGGCTTTTCAGATTTCAACTATCGACCGTTTTTTCTTGGCCATCATACAGATGTTCACCCGAGAGATGTCAATCAATGGCAATTACAATATTGAACTCGATACCGATACATTGCTCAACGATGCTATCGAAAATATGCTCACCCATCTCGACGAAGATGAAAACAAGGATTTGTTGGCATGGTTGATATGTTATGTAGATGACCTTATTAACAACAATCAGTTGTGGAATCCGAAAAAAAATATCAGTGACCTTGCACAAGAGTTATTTAAGGAGTCGTTTCGTAGTCAACTTACCGATACGCAGTTGCAGAGTAAAGGGACGCTTTCTGGTATTCAGCAATCGTTGAGAAAAATCAAGAGTGATTTTGAGAAAAAAGTCGATGAAAAGGTGAAAAATATAGAAAATCTATTAAATCAAAATGGTCTTGATGTCAACGATTTCCCTTATAAAGAAAAAGGTTTTATGGGCAATGCCCTAAACATAAAAAAGAAAAATTATGAGATAAACAAACGTTTGTTTGCTGCTTTAGATGCTAAAAGTGCTGATGAATGGTCTAAAAACTCTTCCAAAAAACAGCAGATTGATGGTATTTTTGTGAAATTACGCGGATATTTGTCTGATATGGTAAATTATATTCAGAACGAACGTCGAAAATATAATTCCGCTGCCGAAATAAGCAAAAACATTTATACTATCGGCATTTTGAGCGATGTAGAAAAAGAGGTTGACAAAATTGTAAGAAAAGAGCATTTGTTATTATTGTCGAGAGCATCTGAATTTCTGTCAAAAATCATTCAAAACACCGATACGCCGTTTATTTATGAAAAATTGGGTAGTCGGATTCAGCATTTTATGATTGACGAATTTCAAGATACTTCGGCTTTGCAATGGAATAATTTTCGACCGCTTATTCAAGAAAGTTTGAGCAATGGACATGAAAATTTGTTGGTTGGTGATGTGAAGCAGAGTATTTACCGATGGCGAAATTCCGATTGGGATTTGCTCAATACACAGTTGAAACAGAATCCGGAGAACAGCGGCATAAAAGGTTTTATAGAAGAATTCAATTTAGAAACAAATTACCGCAGTTGTAAAAATGTGGTATTGTTTAACAATACGTTTTTCGCGCTTGCAGCCAAAGAAGTGGAAGGTGCTTTCCAAGCTATTGAAGGTCAAAACGGTCTTTTTACAGAGAAGATAAAGGCGGCATATAGTAAGGTTTGGCAAAAAGTTAAGCCTCAAAAGAGTGAAACCGATGTATATGATGGATATGTGGCCGTACAATTTATCGAAGCCGATAAAGAAACGTCGTGGAAAGAGATAGCTTTGGAGAAAATGTCCGACAAAATCGAACTCTTGCGTGAAAGAGGCGTGGCTTTGTCCGACATTGCTGTTCTTGTTCGTAAAAACGACGAGGCAGCTCTTGTTGCCGAGTATTTGTTGCAGCGGGGGATTAAAATCCTTTCCAATGAAGCTTTGACGATACGCAATGCCAAAAGTGTTCAGTTTATCATTGCTTTGCTTACCTACTTGGTTTCGCCAAACGATAAACCTAATCGGTTGTTTTTATTGCAACGTTACTATTTTCTGTGCGACAGCCCGCAGCAGTCTTTGCAAAAAGCTATTGAATCGGTAAACAAAGACATTGATCAATTGTTGTTTCCGCAAGGAAGTATTTCAATGCTCAAAAGAGGTTCGTTGTTTGAACAAGTGGAGGCGTTGATAAATCACTTTCGTCTTGTCGAAAAATGTGAAGATGAAGCGCCGTTTTTGCAAGCGATGCAAGATGTTATTTTTGAATATGAAACAAAAAAAGGAAACGATTTGTCGAAATTCCTGACTTATTGGAAAGATGCAAAGAAACTCAATCTTAATGTTCCTAATACAGCGAATGCAATTAGGATTATGACCGTGCATTCTTCGAAAGGGTTGGAATTTAAAAATGTAATTATTCCGTTTTTTGATTGGAGTTTAGAGCCGAAAACGAATACTCGTATATGGTGCGGTACCAAAAATGTTAAGGAAAAACCCTTTACCGACTTGCCAATTGTCCCTATGGCATACAATGGTAAGATGAAAGAGAGTTATTTTTCGGAATTTTATCTTCGTGAGAAAATGCTTAATTATATAGATACGCTTAATGTGGCTTATGTTGCATTTACGCGTGCTGCCGAAAGATTGTACATCGTAGCTCCAACCTCAAAGTCGGAGAACTTAAGTATGCCTGCAATTTTGAGCAATACATTGAAAGACGAGAAACCCGAGGTGGAAGAGTGTGTGGACAAAAATCTTTTCTTGTCAATGAAAGACGATATGAGGAAAGCGGAAAATGATGAAGAAGATCTTTTTTTTGTAGGAGCAGAAGAATCGACTTCTATGTCGAAGGATGTGAAGAAAACGGAAAACGAGGGAACGAATAGAATCTCTTATTTTACAAGGAAAGAAGTGGATTATCACCTTGTGGACAAGAATGAGAAATGGAATTCGGATCAAAACAGCCGTATTCACGGATTGCTTATGCACGATATATTGTCGAATGTAAAAACGTTTGCGGATATTGATGTCTCGTTCCGAACCTTTGAACGCGAAGGACGACTTACATCTGAAGAAACTAATGTGTTGCGTGCTAAAATAATCGGTTTCATCGAGAAGAATAATTTGAAGAAGTGGTTCTCAGATGAATATAGGGTGCTTAATGAAGTGGAAATCTTGCAACAAGGCAAAACGCTTCGTCCCGATAGGGTGTTGATGAAAGGCAATCACGTTATTGTCATCGACTATAAATTCGGGAGAAAAACTTCCGATGAATATCGGAAACAATTGCGGAGGTATCAAACAGCAATTCAAGAAATGGGTTATACCACAGAGGGTTATCTTTGTTATGTGGAGCAAAATGTGGTAGAGCAGGTTTAAAACTTGTAACCTATCCGAACGTCGAGATGTTTGTCGCGAGCTGTGTTCGAAAAGTCAAATGCAATGTCGAGAGTGAGTCCGCAAGGAATGTCACCGCCTAATAGAATGACGTGTCGCAACTCTTTAACCCGAAAGATATATGAAAATTTCCCGTACTCAAACAATCGTCCAAAAATACCGATGTCTAATCCTATTTCACCATCGTAACTTAGCAATAAATGCGGAGCAAGCATTATCTCGGAGAGGTAGAAATCGTACGATAAATTTGTAAAAAGTGTCCTTCGACTGCGTAAAAGCACATTCCCGTCGACACGTTCTCCTATCGCTAACAGATTTCTTGCGGAAATTCCCAGATTCAGACCTTTCCATTGATAGTATAATCCTAAATCGATGTCGGGCATTACGAAAAGTTGTTGACCTATGTAGTGAGCTCCCGAAAACTTATCCCAACAAATAGCATCGAAGTTTAGCGTAGCTCTTGCACCTATGCTCAAGCGATGTTCTCCAAAATCCCATTTGTAACCATAACCGCCATAAAGCGAGTGTCGGTCGAAAAAAGAGTAACCGTCATAAAGATAACCTGCCGTATAATGTCCCGATGTATTTTGTGTTCGTCCTTGAAACGAAACCGAGAAATCGTAAGGTTTTTCCGCATAAACAGGTGAATTTAAGAATTTGTATTTTGTGTAAAATGAAGCATAATATTGACGTGAAGTATCGTAAAAAGAGGCTGCTGGATTGTAATAATTCATATCGTCGTAATAAATGTTTTGTTTCAGTAGATTCTGGCAGAATGAATCTACTATAACAACAAAAAAGCAGGATATGACAATTATCAGCCGTTTCATCGGAGTTTATTAAAGTCCTCGATAGTGTGTTTTATGTATTCATCGACATGCGAATCGTGCGTTCCGTTTTTGTAAGAATAAAAAAATACGTTGTCCGATTCCTGATTTAAGCCATTGTAAGCATCTTCCGAATTAAAGTAAGGAACAACATCGTCTGAAGTGCCATGGTGTAAAAATATTTTTCCTTGAGGAGCCCATCCGCTATGAAATGAATTTTCGGTGATAACTGCACGAAACAATTCGTCGTTACCGTTTAACAGATTTTCTATGAAATAATCGCGAAATAGCTCGGAAGGTTTGCTTGTTAGGACGTCAAAAGCGGAAAATTGATCGTAAACAGGGAAACTGAAAATTTGGTCGCAGGGACGATTCAGGTATGAAAATCTGTTTAAGGCATAAGCTGCCCAAGTATATAAAGCTGCTGCACGATAATGTTGATTTGCGTTTGTGAAAATATCCTCGATGAAATGGGTAAAATTGTACGGACCTGCCAAATTCGAACTTGCTATAATCTTGAATTGGTCGGCATAATCGGCTTCGATATATTTGTGAGCCGAGAGCGAGGCGCCTGCTCCTTGCGACCATCCTGCCAAAAACAATCGGTTGTCGTATGTAAGTTTTTGTTGTTGAAAAAACGTTTTCACAGCCAGCAACGCATCGATATTTGCTTTGAAAAGCTCGGGGTAATAGACAAACGGGTGTTCTTTGTCGGCAGTTGTTCCGTAGCCGATATAGTCGGGCAATAGAACCGTATAGCCCGATGTGGCAAGAGAAACACCGCACCAACGTACCTCGCGCCACTCTGTTGCGCCACCATCGTATTTTGACGGAATTTTACGGTCGGAATCGAAAAGTTTCAGAGGGAGTATTGTACCATGAAAATAGGCTACCAAGCAAATGTCGTTGGTATTTTCGGGCATTAGCAGCAATGCCTGAGAACGAATCGGCTTGTTTTCGTAGATGGTGCCATAGGTAATTTTATATCCTTTTACGCCGAATTTTGCTAAAGAGGTCGGGAACGAATCCCCTATTGTCGAAGGTATTTCCGACAAATGAATGTCTATTGTTTCTTCCACATCGAGCAATTCTCCTCGTTGAAAAAGGGGAGTTTCTTTCTCTTTCTCACACGAACTGAAGAACAGAAAAACAAAGGCTATGAGGATAGCAAATTTCATAATCTTAAGTAACAAAGGTAATATTTCGATACGGCATTTTTTAGCAGTTTTACGTTTAGAATGTCGGAGGCTTCGGTAATGTCGTGTAAAGTGCCGTCGCGATAAAGTATCAATATTTTTTCATCTTCGCAGTTGTAGGTATTAGCAGAGATGCATTCCTCGAAAAAGAAATATTCGGCCTCTTCATCGGTAATTCCAAAATGCTGTTTGTATTGTGTTATCAATTGTCGTTTCTTCTCGATTGAAGCGGGTTCTTGTGTAATATCCGAACGGAACAACTGACGGTTTACAAAATGTTTGCATAGCTCTGAAAGCACTTTGTCTTCCGACGATGCCCAAACTTTGACCGTTGATAAAATATCGGAATCATCGAGCGAAACAAAATGCTCCAATGCGGAATTGTCAGATAGAAACGATTTTTTGTCAATCGTGTTTTCTAAGAAATAACGCAATGCAGGCGGAGCAAGAATCTTTCTCCCCCCTGATGTCAGATATTTTGCGCGCTTCAGTATTTTTATAAGCATACATTCGGCGGCTACCGAAGTTTTGTGATAGTACACCTGCCAATACATAAAACGGCGGGCAAACAGAAAATTCTCAATGGAATAGATGCCTTTTTCTTCTACTACCAAATTATCGTCTTTCACGTTGAGCATTTTTATAATGCGGGCAGAGCCTATAATTCCTTCGGTAACGCCTGTAAAAAAGCTGTCGCGACGTAAATAGTCGAGCCTATCGACGTCTAACTGACCGGAAACTAACTGATGTAAAAATTTTTTGTGATATTCGTTTCTGAAAATTTTAATTGTTAAATCGAGTTTCCCGTCGAATTCATCGTTCATTTTTTGCATAAGGAGTAGCGAAATTTCTTCGTGTGATACGCCGGAAACCAAAGTGTTTTCCAGTGCGTGAGAAAAAGGCCCGTGACCTACGTCGTGCAAAAGTATTGCCGACAAAGCGGCGTCAAATTCTTTGTCGGTAATCTCATTTCCATGCTGTTGTAGTTGTTTTAAAGCTTCGCTCATCAAATACATTGCGCCCAGCGAATGTAACAGGCGCGTATGTTGAGCACCGGGGTAAGCAAACGAAGATAACCCAAGCTGTTTTATCCGGTTTAATCGCTGAAAATAGCGATGTTGTATCACGTTGTAAATGAAATCGTTTGGAATATTGATGAATCCGAATACGGGGTCGTTGATTATTTTTCGTTTGTTTTGCATTTCTGTGTTTATTTGCCGGTACCTAATCGGGAAGATTCTTCCACCTCGCCTACGTTGCGATGTTTCGTTTGAGTAACTTTCCCGAAATTGTACGAGAGAGAAATCCCGAACGAAGGTGCCGAGTATTGCTGTTTGATAGTGTAATTGATATTGTCTTGTTTGTAAACCATATTACTTCGCATGGTGTTGAGAATGTTGTCGAGTTTAAGGTTCAGTTGCAATTTCTGTTCCAAAAACGATTTGCGTATTCCTAATGATAACGAACCCATGCTGCTGATTTTGAAATAACCTGAATAGCCGCCTGTATTTCCCCAACCGGATGCTTCTATTTTCCAATTTTTTGGGAGTATGAGTGTCAGATTTCCGTAAAACGAAGCAAAGAACGAATGTTTCTCAAAGTTTCCTTTGTTATTGATTTCGTAGCTGTATCCCAAATCGCTGAACAGGCTCATCGTCAGTCTGTTTTTGACCAAAGGAAATTCGGAGCATGACAAGCCGAGAAACAAGTTGTCGCCATGTCCAAAATTGTCCCATTTATAAACTTTATCTTTTCCGTCGAATGTTAGTAATTGACTGGCAGTGTTTTGTGCGTGTGCATAGTTCAGATTGATGCCGAAATGTTGAAACAGACTTGTACGAAATGCAACACGGTGTGTCTTTTCGGGTAGCAGATTCGGATTTCCTTCCACACTTGTGTTTTCGTCGATATATTCTCTGAAAGGTTTCAGTCGCCAATACGAAGGACGATTGATGCGTAGTGTGTACGATAGCGAAAAATTGTAGTTTTCGTTATGTTGATAAGCTGCAAATACGGTAGGGAAAATGTCGAAATAATTCCGATAGGTTTTCTTCGCTTGCGTTGTCCAATTGCCAATGTCGTAAGTGTATTCGCCACGCAATCCGCCTTTTACGCTCCATTTAGGTGTGATTTGTGCTGCCAACGATGCGTAGAGTGCATATATTTGCTCGGTGTACAAAAAATCGGAAGAGCGCAGCATATCTTTCGACCAAACATCGCTCTTTAAGTTTTCTCGTAAAAATCGGTTGTCGGTTTGCGAAATCGAGGCTTTTAAACCCGATTCAAATTGTAAAATTTTGATAAACGTATGTTGAAAATCCGCTTTTAAGGAATAAACGTTGATGGTTTGTCGCATATTTTGTATAAAAATAAGCGGAAGTTGTGAAAACGTTTTTTCTTCTCCTTTAAAATAGCGGTTGTCGTTGTAACTGCTGTCTTTCGATAACCAATATAAGTAATCGAAATTGACGGTTAATTCCGAACTTTTTTCTTCGTCGAAAACAGCGGTGTAGTTTAAATTGGCGGATATGTTGTTTGAGTTGGTTATCGAGTTGATGAGCGAATTTGCAGTTTCTTGCAATGTGTCGTTGACAAAAGTCTGATTGTAGGTGTATTTCGGTTCTTGCTTTGATTTATTATTATGAAAATGAGCATTGACAATAAAGCCTATCGTGTGCCGCTTGTTGATGAAAAAATCGGTACCCAATCGCAACGAATGAAACATTCCGCTTTGTTGGTTGAATGTGCTTGAACGTTGCTTCCAATTTGCTTGTGTAGTGTCGAAAAACTCCGAATCGAAAGTTATAAAATTTGTCCCGAACGAGGGTGAATAACTGAAAAATGTATTACTGATGTTGGAGCGATAGTTCAAATTTACGGAAACATCGGTGTCGTGATAGTAAATTTTGTCGAAGACAGAGCCATTATGTCCCGCTCGTATTGAGCCATTGAATCCTTTGAGCCGATTTTTCTTCAGTTTTAAATCGATGATTCCGCCACTGCCTTCGGCATCGTATTTTGCCGATGGATGCGAGATAAGTTCAATTTTTTCGAGTGCGGTTGCCTCAATCCCGTTCAAATAACTTTCCAAATTTTTGCCCGACAAGTGCGACGGACGTCCGTCAATCCAAACAGCAACGGCTTTGCCGTCGAGTTGTATGTTTCCTTCGTTGTCGATGGTTACTCCGGGAGAACTACGCAACATGTCAATGGCTTTATTGCCCTCGGCAGTAACGGAGTTTGCAACATTGACCACGGTTTTGTCAATTTTTTGTTCCACTACAGGCAACGTCATTGTAACAACAGCGTCGTCGAGCATAACGACGTCGGTAGGCAACTTTATTTTTCCGAGATGGACATCTTCGGTCAGATTTTTTTTCAACTCCACCGATTGGTAGCCTACGAACGAAACCTTGATGCGATACTGTTTTTTTTCGAGATTGGCAATTGTAAATTCTCCAGCGGTATTAGTGGTTGTCCCCGAAATGTACACCGAATCGTTTTCGTATAAAACTACAGTGGCAAAAGCGAGCGGTTCGCCCGTATCTTGCGATACAACACAACCCGTCAGCGATACCGTTTGGGCAAAAATGTACCCATAAGAGAGTAAACACGCAAAAATTAGAAGAAATCGTTTCATTTTGATAGTTGGTTTTTACAATAAAAAGTGGGGCAAAAATAGTTAGGAATAAACTATTTACCCCCCCCAATTGTTAAAAAATATTAAATTTTTTACATAAAAAATTCGCTCAAATTTGTTGCAATACTTCGACAAGTAATCTCCAAAAACGTTGCGTTGCGGCAATGCTCAACCGTTCGTCGGGAGAATGTACTCCGCGCATGGTAGGACCAAACGAAATCATGTCGAGATTCGGGTATTTTTCGGCAAACAAACCGCACTCCAATCCTGCATGAATGGCACGTACACGGGCTTTTTCTCCGAACAATCGTTCGTAAGTTGCCGCTGTTAAGCGTACAATGGGTGAGTCGGTATTGGGGTTCCAACCCGGGTAGCCGTCGCTGTGTGTTACGTTGGCGCCATTGTTTGCAAAAATGGTTTCTATTTGTTTTGCAAGGTCGTTTTTGTCCGATTCTATCGAACTTCGTTGACTTGTAGCAATCGTAATTTTGCCATTTGCCATTTTGATTGAAGCCAAATTGGTAGATGTTTCGACCAATCCGGGCATTGTTTTGCTCATGGCAATAACGCCATGCGGACAGGCTGTCAGTGCCGACAGAAGAGCTTGCGAAGTGGTATGATCGATAACTGTTTTTTGTACAGATTCCGATTGTAATACCATTGATAGATTTGGTTCTACCTCATTAAATTGTGCTTCTACTGCTGCCATGTAGTGATTAAATTCTATGCGAAGATTCTCTTTGTAGGAGAAAGGTACGGCTGCTACGACCGATGCTTCGCGAGCGATAGCATTACGCAAATTGCCCCCGTCGATGTGTGCTATTCGCAGTGTGGTTTGCTCTGCAATCCGGTTTAGATAGTTTACCAAAAGTTTGTTGGCATTGGCACGACCTTTGTCGATGTCGTCGCCCGAATGTCCGCCCAACAATCCTGAAATGGTAACGGTGAAAAAGAACATTCGCTCATCGGAAAGCGCTTCCTTGTAGTTGAATGTAGCTATTGTGTCGCAACCACCAGCACATCCGATAAAAAGTTCGCCATCGTCTTCAGAATCAAGGTTAATCAATATGTTACCTTTGAGCAGATTTGGGTCGAGGGCGAAAGCACCTGTAAGTCCCGTTTCTTCATCGACGGTGAACAAGGCTTCGATATTTCCATGTGCAAGATTGTCGGCATCGAGTACTGCAAGTATGGCTGCTATACCGATGCCATTGTCAGCCCCGAGTGTAGTCCCTTTTGCTCGTACCCAATCGCCATCTATGTATGCTTGTATGGCGTCATGCAAAAAATCGTGCTTAACATCGGCATTTTTTTCACATACCATATCCATGTGTGCTTGCAACACAACGGTAGGGCATTGCTCTTTGCCGGCGGTAGCAGCTTTGCGTATCAATACATTGCCGGCGGCATCGGTTATGGTTTCCAGTCCACGACTTTTGCCAAAGTGTTGCAAATAGGAACTTATTTGCTCCTCTTTTTTCGAGGGGCGTGGAATTTTACATATTTCATCAAAAAAGCGAAATACATTGCGAGGTTCTAATTGTGTAATCATCATATATATTTATTTTTGTTTCAAAAATTACGGAAAATATCGTCAAAAGTTTTTCATTTCCGAAGCGTAGAGGCTTCAGGACTCTTTTTAGTGGCTTTTTCTATTTTGTAAGGAGGTATTTTTGTTGCTCCTTTTGTAAATTCGGGAATGTTGTATGAATACATTCTATCGGAATCGAAATCGGTGGTTTTTTGCGGTAGAGCAAAAGGTTTGTGAAAATGGCCGTTTTTGTCGAAATAGGCTATGTACAACCGCGTATATAATCCGTTTTCACGGCGGGAACTGAATACAACCCAACGACCATTGCTCGACCACGAATGATAACTTTCGACCGATTCGCTGTTCAGAATGCCGACGTCAATCGGTTTTCGTGTTTCTAAATCGAGCATTTTCAAATCGGCTTCCTGATGCCAAATAGGGAATGTGCCGTAGTCGGCTTCGGTGTAAAGCAGATACCGATTGTCGGGAGAGATGCGTGCAAAAAGTTGTGTCTTGCAGGTGCTGTCGGGGTTGACAATACACTCGATGGAATCGCCTAATTTTGCAGTTTTTTCATCGAATGACACACGATAAATTCCGTATTTCATTTTGTCGTTGTTCAATGGTAAATCACTAACCGGTTGTGCCGAAGAGAAGTATAGAAATTTACCATCGGGCGACCATGTGGGAAATGTTTCGAATTGTGGAGAGTTCAAGAAACGTTTGTCGGTAATTACCTCGTGTTTTTGCACATCGTAAATCATTAAATCGGATTTTGTGTCGTAAACGGAGATTCTGTTTCGGTCATACATGTGAAAGGCTTGACTCGTATTGCACAATGCAAATGCAATATAACGTGCCGAAGGATGCCATTTCGGATAAGTACCGTTTTGTGTAATTTCTGTTTTCAGATTAAGATGTGTAACCTCATCATTTATGACAATGGTAGTTCCCGGATTGATAAAACGTGCATGAAACATAAGCGTATCGGCGTTGTATTCGCAAAACGAATGACAATTGACGCATCCGCGTCCTGTTTCTGATTGTTGTTGTTGATTTTCAAAAATGGCTTTTTCTTTATAACTTGATAACTCCCGTTGATAAATGCCCATTTTATCCCACAGTTCGTACCCGGGTTTTATTAAGCGATAAGTGAGAAATCCGTCAATCGGTTCGTTTGCAATGGTAATGGTAAAAGGCAGATATTCGTTCCAAAACGTTTCGCCTTTCTGCTTTGAGCAAACAACAATCTCAATGCTTGCTCCTTGTGCTTTTCGAGTTAATGTTTGCCATTTCTTTTGTGGAATGTTTATTCCGTCAATGCTGTTTCCTTTTGCCGAAAATTGTAGTTCTCCTTCGAAGAAAAATTCTGCATAAACAGCATCGACATTTTTTATGGTGAAAGTAGGCGGTGCCATATTTTTGGGTATCGTAACGCCTATGTAGTCGGGAAAAATAGGAGGTTGTTGACCTGTTTCCTTTCTGTTTTCAATTTTGTTGCATGCCAATAATCCGATACAAAGCAGGTAAAGTGAGAATTTTTTCATAACCATTCTTTTTCGGTAATTATAAACAAAAAAATGGACATAAAGCCCATTTTTAAGTGATTGGTGTTTAACAAGAGGTTAAAGCATTGCTTCGATTTTTGCTTTCAAGTCGGCTTTAGAACTTGCTCCGACTTTTTTGTCCACAATTTCTCCATTTTTTATGAATAAAATTGTCGGGATATTGCGAATGCCATATTTTACGACAATTTCATCGTTTTCATCGACATTTGCTTTGCCGATATATACTTTTTCGGCATACTCCTCGGCCAATTCGTCGATGATAGGGCTAACCATACGACAAGGACCACACCATTCTGCCCAAAAATCAATAACAACCAATGGTTCGTTATTTAAAACCTCTTGAAGGTTTGCATCTGTAATTTGTTTTGCCATTTTTATAAATTTTTATGTTTTTACAAAGGTAATTAACTTTTATATATAAATAATAAGATTTTTTCGATTTTAAAATTGCCATCGACAAAGTAATTTGTAATAAAGGTCGATAGCATCATATATTTCGTTTTTTTCGATGTATTCATCGGCAGTATGTGAGCGGGCAGAATCGCCAACGCCAAGTTTTATCCCGGGGAACGGCATCAATGCAAGGTCGGAAAGTGTGGAAGATGCAATCAACTCAATGCCTTGTTGTTGAAGAAAGCGATAGGCGGCATGTGTTGTCGGCAAATCGGAAGCGTTGAGTCGGAATGAACGTGCCTCGATTGTTGCTTGCACATGCTGTTTGATGATAGAGAACAACTCTTTGTTCGAGTAGCAACCGTTGCTTCGTATATCGACAACAAATCGGCATTGGTCGGGTATTACGTTGTGTTGCTTGCCGGCATTGATTTGAGTAACGCTCATTTTGACATCACCCAAAAGCGGATGTCGTTTTTCAAAACGATAAGTATCAAACCACTCAATATCTTTCATTCCCAAGGTGATGGCATTTATTCCTTCGTTGCGGGCAGCATGTCCCGATTTGCCATGAGCTACACAGTCGAGCACCATTAGCCCTTTTTCGGCAATGGCAGCTTGCATGCGGGTCGGTTCGCCCACAATGGCAAAATCTATTTTCGGGAGATGTTGTAGCAATAACTCCATTCCGTTTTTACCCGAAACTTCTTCTTCTGCCGATAGTGCTAAAACAAGATTGTAGGGTAAAGGTCTGTTTTTTAAAATCAGAAAAACGGAAATCAAAGAAACCACCGAGGCGTGAGCATCGTTGGAGCCTAATCCAATGATTTTGTCCCCTTTTTCGTGTGCAAGGAAAGGATTGACACTCCATGATTCCGATGGTTTTACCGTATCAATGTGCGAATTGAGCAGTAGTGTCGGGCGATTAGTGTCGAATGATTCGGCAATGCACCAAAGATTGTTTTCAACCCTTTTTACATGGCAATTTTGTTCCGTCAGGTATGCTTCCAAAAAATCGACTTTTGCTTTTTCCTCTCTGCTGAAAGAGGGAATGGCAATCAACTCTTTGAGTAATGCAATGGCTTGGAGTTTTGCTGTTTCCATTCGTTTATGCAATAATAGTAGTGCCTTCGTTTTTGCCGATGGCATCGGCTTTTGTTATAATTACTTGTTTAACGCCGGCACGAATGGCATCAAAGGCATTCTCTAATTTAGGAATCATTCCATCTTGAATAACACTTTCGGCTTTTAATTGTTCAAATTTATCCGAAGAGATTTGTTTAATAACGCTGTTTTCGTCATTTATATCGGTAAGAACGCCTTTTTTCTCAAAACAGAAAATTAACGTTACATCGAAAAATTTGGCCAACTCTTTTGCCAATTCACCTGCTACTGTATCGGCGTTTGTGTTTAGAATTTGTCCGCTTTTATCGAATGTTAAAGGAGCAAATACCGGCAATATACCAAGATTTAGCAAAGCCGATATTTTTTCTCCATCTACCTGCTCTACATCGCCTACAAAACCATAATCAAATTCCTTGACGGGACGTTTGTGTGAGCGTATGCTGCCCATATCGGCACCTGTCAGCCCTAATGCATTGATGTTGCGTGCTTGCAGTTGTGCCACGATGTTTTTGTTTACCAATCCTCCGTACACCATTGTAACAATGTCGAGCATAGCTTTGTCGGTAATGCGTTTGCCGTTTACCATTTGAGTTTCGATACCCAATTGTGCAGCAAATTTGGTAGCAGAACGTCCGCCGCCGTGTACAAGCATTTTTAAGCCTTTTAACTGCGAGAAGTCGGTTAAAAGTTGTTCAAGACTTTCGAACTCTTCTACTATTTTTCCGCCTACTTTTATAATTGTAAGTGATTCCATCGTTTTAGTCTTTGATGTTAGGATCTTCAAGACCAAGTTGTTTCTTTTTGTCCCACGATTTTAAAATCACGCCCAACAAAAATGCCGCTATACCCAAGCAAGCCAGCATAACCAATGGCCATGTATAATCCAACTTTGTGGCGTCTTCTACGCCGATGTTTGTTTTGTCCAATACTTTGCCGATGAGCAACGGGAACAACCACAAACCGATATTCTGAATCCAAAAGATGAGAGCATAGGCCGAACCGATGATTTTTTCGTCCACCAATTTCGGAACGCTCGGCCACAACGATGCCGGTACTAATGAGAATGAAGCTCCCAATACCAAGATTGTGATGTAAGCAACAATGGTTCCTCCGATGGCATTGCCTTTAAATAATGGTAAAACAAACGCAAACGTCAAATGACATGCAATCAACAACAGAGAGCCTATCATCAACATCGAAGCTGCTTTACCTTTTTTATCCACATAGTTGCCCAATATTGGCGTTATTGCTACTGCCAATAGAGGGAATACCGCAAAAATGGATTCGGCTGTTCCTCGCATATAACCCATATAGCAGTAAATAACGAGTGCAACCACAGCTATTGCCATAAATAGGGATTTCAGAGTGGTGTTTTTCATGAAATTGCTCGAAAAAGAGAATCCGGCAACAACCAGCATTATCAGATATTGAATGATGGTAACACTATCTCCTGCCCAAAATGAGCCGTTTTCGGGCAGTTGCAATGTCAGGTTGCATTGCAGCATGTTGACCGCATATTTTTGGAACGGGAAAATAGCCGAATAGTAGAGTACACAAAGCAGAGCTACAAGCCAAAAGCCCATGCTTGAGAGAATTTTGCCTAAATCGCTGATTTTGAACGGATCGTCCTTTTCTTCGGCTTCGCCGGTTTGAGCGTCCAATTTTTTGTCCATAAAGAAGTAAACGATGAACATTATCAATGCAATGCACAAAAGCACGACGCCGAACGCCACGGAACGCGACACATCGACGTTGCCGCCCAATTTCGCAAAAAAGGGCGAAAATATCATACACGTTGCCACGCCCAATCGTGCCAACGCCATTTCGGAACCCATAGCCAACGCCATTTCGCGACCTTTGAACCATTTGACAATGCCGCGCGATACGGTGATACCGGCCATTTCGACGCCGCAACCGAAAATCATAAATCCAATGGCAGCCAATTTTGCCGAAGCAGGCATTTCGCGATAAAATGGGGAAACGCCGATTTCATCGAACAATGGAATGTAATTCAAGTTGTTTGTAAACCACGTTTCGAGGCTGCTCCCTACGAATGCATCATCGACGGCATACCACTTAATTAACGCACCGACAAGCATTACGGTGCCGGACAAAACTGCCGTGAAACGCACGCCCATTTTGTCGAGAATAATGCCGGCAAAGATTAAGAAAAATACGAACACGTTCAGAAATGTTTCGGATCCCTGCATCGTGCCGAATGCCGTAGAGTCCCAACCGCGTGTTTCTTGCATTAAGTCTTTGATAGGTGAAAGAATGTCCATAAAAATGTACGAACAAAACATAGCTAATGCTAACAACAACAACGCAATCCATCTAATAGCCGCATTGTCTCTCAAAGTGGAAATTTTTTCTGTCATGATTTTTTCTGTAAAAATTGGATTATTTTAATCGGATTTGAAAAAAGTTCAAGTGCTTTTTTCAAAGGAACATTAAACTCGTTCATTATTTTGTAATAACAACTTGTTGTCCATAAATCGCGTGCGATGATGGCTTTTATTTGCAACGTGATAAAGGGCTTTGAGGTGTTAAATTCTGCCTCATTGAAGTGAATACCTGCTTTCTCGCCATTTTCTATCAATTCGTTTAATAGCATATCGTTTACCTCGAAATGCTGGTTGAATTGCTCGAAATCGGAATATCTTTGGCGAAGTTCTTCCGAATTTTTGCTGATGTAGTTGGCTATTGTTTTGCTGATGACGCCTTTGGCAAGCAGGTCGCGATAATAGTCAGAATAAAAAGTGGTATCCAATGGAACGAAAATATCGGGCATGATACCTCCTCCTCCGTACACCGTACGATGAAGCGAGCATGTTTCGTAACGTAACGAGTCGGGGAATTTTATGCTGTCCGAAGTCCCCAATTCGCCATGTTGTAACCGTTGTATGAGTTCTTTTTGGTATGATTCATCACCTTTGTTGTATGGTTTTTGAATGCAACGCCCCGAGGGTGTGTAGTAACGTGCAACGGTAAGGCGGATGTGAGAACCATCAGGCAATATCATAGGGCGTTGTACAAGCCCTTTGCCGAATGTGCGACGCCCGATAATCAGACCTCTGTCCCAATCTTGAATGGCGCCTGCAACAATCTCACTTGCCGATGCCGAAGACTCATCGACAAGGATTATTAGATTTGCTTTTTCAAAATGCCCTTGGCGGGTGGCAAAATCGTTTTTTTGAGGTTCCTGAAATCCTTTTGTGTACACAATCAGTTTTTGATTTTCCAAAAACTCATCGGCTAAATAGAGTGCCGTGCTTAAAAGTCCTCCGCCGTTGCCTTGCAGGTCGAGTATCAAATTTTTGCATTTCCAAAGGTGTTGCTCTTCGCACGCATTGTAGATTTCCTCCATTGTGTTTTGAGCAAAACTGTTGAGTTTGATGTAGGCTGTTTGTGGGGCTATGAGATAAGCGGCATCTAAACTGTAAATGGGAATTTTGTCGCGTGTAATCAGAAAGTCGATGGGTTTGGCTACTCCTTGTCTGACAATTTTTACCGAAACATCGGTGCCGCGTGGTCCACGTATCATTTTCGATATGTCGCTTGTCGGCATTTTAACTCCGGCGATGGTTTTCCCCGAAACAGCAATGATTTTGTCGCCGGCAACGACTCCTACTTTCTCGGCAGGGCAACCGGCAATGGTTTGCATTACCGAGAGCGTATCGTCTATCATTTGAAAAGAGATGCCGATGCCGTCGAAGTTCCCTACAATCGATTCGTTGGCACGCTCCACCTCTTCTGCCGGAATGTAAACGGAATGAGGGTCGAGTTCTTTCAGCATACCTCGTATGGCACTTTCGGCAAGTTTGGCTTCCGAGAGCGAGTCAACATAACATTTCTGAATGGCATAGAAAGCTTTGCTTAATTTCCAATAATCGACAGAAACCCCGTTTTCAGCGTATGTAGTCGAACAAAAAGCGATGACGAGACTGAAAAAACAAATTCTTAATTTATGCATAAAAACGCAATTTTTTTAAATGCCGATTGCAAAAATACGAAAAAGAAAATGATTTGCCTGCCGATATATTCTATTAAAAGTCATTATCTTTGTGATAAAGAAATTTGAATTTTTATGGAAAATACACGTCAGCAAAAAATATCTCGCTTATTGCAAAAAGAGTTGGGGGAGATTTTTCTTCTTTACGCAAAAGATATAAAGGGGACATTGATTTCGGTAACAAATGTGCGTATTTCGCCCGATTTGTCGATTGCCCGGATTTATTTGAGCATTTTTCCGAGTAAGGATGCGGAAACGATTTTGAAAAACATTCAAGAAAAGGTCAAAGCAATAAGATTTGAGTTGGGCAATCGTGTCAAAAATCAGTTAAGAATTATCCCCGAGTTGTCTTTTTTTATTGACGATACGCTTGATTACCTCGAAAATATCGACAATTTATTAAAACAATAATGCTTTTACGAAAACGAAATTATCGTTTTGCTTTTTTTGTGGCTTTCCGTTATCTTTTTTCTAAAAAAAAACAGAATGCTATAAATGTCATATCGTTTATTGCAACAGGCGGAGTTTGTTTGGGTACATTGGCATTGGTTTGTGTTTTGTCCGTATTCAACGGGTTTGAGTCGTTGGTAGAGGATATGTTTGCCAGCTTCGATCCCGATTTGAAAATAGAAGCGGTAAAAGGAAAAACTTTTAGCATCGACAATGCCGATTTTGAACGGATACGAGAGATGGACGATGTCGTTTGTTTCAGCAAAGTGTTGGAAGACAACGCTCTGATTGCATATAAAAATCGACAAACGCCTGTGGTTGTAAAAGGGGTTGATAAAAATTACTTGAAAGCCGTTTGTGTTGACAGCATTATGTACGACGGGCAATTTCTTGTTCACGATCGTATTAGTCATTATGCGGTTATCGGTGTCGGGTTGGCTTGTCAGTTGAATGTTGGGTTGCAATTTGCCGATGCCTTGAAAATATTTGTGCCAAAAAGGACATCAAAAATCAATGTACTTGCTCCCGAAAAGTCGTTTAATCAACAAAATGTTTTAATATCGGGCATTTATTCGGTACAAGAGAATGAACTTGACAACAAATACTTGTTTGTGGATATAGAGTTGGCTCGCTCGCTGTTTGAGCGCGATTCGACGGAGGTTTCAGCCATAGAGCTGAAAGTTGAACCCAAAAAAACAGTTGCAGTTCAAGCAAGAATAAAGCAACTTTTGGGTGAGGATTTTTCCGTGAAAAATAAATATGAACAGCAGGCGGATTTTTTCCGTATTATGCAGATAGAAAAATGGATAACTTTTTTAATTCTTTCGTTGATTCTGTTGGTTGCTACGTTTAATATTATAGGTTCGTTGTCAATGCTTATTATTGACAAAAAAGACGATATTGCAACATTGCATAAAATGGGTGCTTCGCAACAACTTATTCGTACCATTTTTCTTTGCGAAGGTTGGTTGATTTCCATTACAGGAGCGGTTGTAGGATTGATTTTGGGCGTATTGCTTTGTTTGTCCCAACAATACTTCGGTTGGCTTAAAATGGAAGGAGGCTATGTTGTCGATGTCTATCCGGTGATTGTAAAATTTGGTGATATATTATTGATATTTTCGACGGTTGTAGCATTAGGATTTTGTGCAGCCTGCTATCCTGTACGTTATTTACGAAAAAAAATTCTGACACAATGAAAAAGGTCTTTTTTGTTTCAATGCTTTTTGTCTTGTTATTAGCCTCGTGCGACAACGAGAAAGTAACTTCGTTGGTGCTTAGCGAAAGAGTGAAAGTGATGACCATGGGCGATACGGCCCAACTCGAAGTTTCGGTTTATCCGCTTGCAGCCACACGCAATGCCGATATTACATGGGAGAGTAGTAACGAAAGCGTAGTTTCTGTTTCTGATAACGGGACCATTCGTGCGCTGACTCCGGGAGAGGCCGTTGTCGGTGCCATTTGCGATAAGGTTTATGCCGAATGTAAAATAACCGTATTGGCGGTTAAGGCCGATTTCTCGTTTCATACGGCTATATTGTATTTCTTGGGTGATGCATATAAGAAAGGAACGAATAATGTGATTTTACGATTGTTAGACGACGGACTTGAGCATAAAGGTTCGGGAGTTGTCGAGGGCGAAGGCTTTTTTCTTAACATTTCATTGAATCAGTCGAAAGACGATACGCTGCTTGTTGCAGGAACTTTTAACAACGATACAACGGGAAAAGCAATGACGTTTTTTCCGGGAAGCAATGTCGAAAAATATGCTCCGGGTTCTTATTTGGGACAACTTGTGGCTCAAAGCCTTGGCGCTATATTTATTAAAAGCGGAAGTTGCGTGGTTGATAAGAATGCCGATGAATACGCCGTCAATGTATCGTTTTTGGGTGAAAAAGGCGAAGTTATTTCGGGTAGTTTTAAAGGGGAGATTGCCGCTTTCGATGCTTCGGAAGCCGATGTGGAAGAAAAAACAATGACTTTTTCGTCGGCAACGGCACAAGAAATCTCGACAGAGGGCGGCTCAAAGCAAATGATGGTGATGCTGAAAAATGACACCGACTCTTTACAACTTCTGTTTAATGTGGCTTTGAGTGCTTCTAATGCCATTCCTATTGGCGATTATTCGATTTCGGAGAGCGGTGCAGAATTTTCGCTTGCAAAAGGGAGTTTGCTCGAAAGTAGCTGCGAAGGCAGCTGGCTGCTTGGTACCGAAAACTCTCCCTTTGTGTCGGGCGATGTACTTGTTGCCAACAACAATTCCAAATATACGTTAACCTGCAACTTAAGATATGAAAATACCCGAATAACAGGTAGTTACTCGGGTAATATAAAATTTCTTAACTAAAAGTTATTTTTGAATTTTGAAGGTTTCGGAGGTTTTGTTCCCCGAAATTCTCACAATGTAAAGTCCGCTTGAGATTCCCGAAAAATCGATAGTCTCTTGTTGCAAATTGACAACCTTCTCAAAATAGCGTGAACTTACCATTTGTCCATTGACGTTCCATACCGAAATAGTTACGTTTTTATCGGTTTTTGGGAAGAATACATGTAATTTGTCTATAACGGGATTCGGATAGCAAATCAATGTTGCATTCGATTTCTCGATTTCTTCAATAGAGGAAAACGAGAACGTTTCTATCAATCCTGCCAAGGCGTTTACTTTACCATATCCTGCCGAGTTGTTAGGAGTTACACTTGTGTAAGAGTCTTGAGTGGCGGTTTTTTCAAGCACCTCTTTTACGCCTTCGGGAGTAAGAAAACGGGCATTTCCCATCCAAAGGGCAACTACTCCCGCCATAAATGGCGATGCCATCGATGTACCTTGCATTTTCCCATACCGATATTTGACGTTGTCAACCGTTTCTGTTTTCAAGAACTTCCAGCCCGATTGCTTAGCCATATCTGCTTCGGTAGTAACGGCATATCCGTTAACAGAAGATATAATGACGCATCCGGGAGCCAACACATCGGGTTTGGTTCGATTGTCGGCTGTAGGTCCTAAACTCGAAAAGTCGGAGATTTTTCCTATTGTTCCATAACTGCTGTTGAATGACCCTACGGTAATGATGCGTTCGGCCGTGCCGCCTATTTCGCCTACGGAAATGGTGTTGTCGGCAGTAAATCCTGCAATCGATTTTGTGGCAAAATTGCCATATTGAGCCCATGCGTTTATCGTGCCGTTTTTCCCGATAATTTTCAGCCCTAAGTAGTTGCCTGCATCTATAACTGCATTTTGAGCGTATAAGAAAACATTCCCTTTGTTGTTGGTCGGGTTTAATTCCGATTCACAACTGATAGTTCCGCTTCCGCCGTTTCGTAAGCTGATGTTTTGCGACGAAGTTTGTGTGGCATCGATGGCTTTTGATGTGAACAACTCATTTCCGCTTGCATCGAAAATACATATTTGTAGTTGGTAGTTTTGTGCCACATCGCCCCAAACATCAACCATTACATAATTGTTGTAAGGTTCAATAATGGTGTTTAATATCGTGTCGGTGTCGGTCAATGTTTTGCCGCTGTGAATATAGTCGCTTCCTTCGTTACCGGCGCTGCCCACTACGATTTTCTTTTCGCCTACAATTCCATTCAGGGCTTGGTCGAAAGCCGACGTGCCATCGTGAGGACCGATGTGCGAACCCCAACTTACGTTTACTACGCAAGGTTTGCCTTCTGCACTATTGAAACAGTATTTTATACCATCCAAAATGGCATTGTTTTGGTTGGTATTAACGCTAACCATTATAATATCGGCATCGGGTGCCACACCTCCGTATTTGTTGAAAGTAGTAGAGCCGGCAGCAATACCTGCAACGTGAGTACCGTGAGTTTCTGATGTATTGTCGCGTTTTGCGGCGAGAATGCTGGCTTTTGTTTTGTATTCTCTACCGTAAGTAAATCCTGTAGGACGGGTAGCTGCTGTTCCAGTTGCCGACTGATTCCATACGCGTTTTACGCGTAAGTCGCTTCTGTCTTTCGTGTAAAAGTTGATATGGTCGTATTGCAACCCGATGTCCACAATTCCGATAACGGTATTTTTACCGGTATAACCTTGAGGTAATCCTCCTTGTCCGTTGTGTACCTCGTCAACAGAGGCTTTTCCGCGTGCAGTATTCATGGTTTTAAACACGGGAGTTCCCATCTCAAAACGTTTCACATAGTCGAGAGCAACAACCTCTTCCAATTTTGAGAGAGGAATGCTTACCGTAAAAAGACTATCGATGTCGGTATTGACGAGTACGCCTAAATTTTCCAATTCATCGGTGTCGTATCCCGATTTGAGAAACAAAAATCCGGAAACGAGTTCCTCGTTTTCATCGTTGGTTGTTATCGAATACAGATTCTTGAGGGTTACTTTTTGTATTTCGGTTTGAGCCTCTTTCTGTTGTTGTAGAAAAATGTTTGTGTAAGGCGACAACTTGTTTTGTGCTGTCAGCAGCGTTGGGATACACAATAAAAACAGTAATAATTTTTTCATAATCGATTTATTTTTAGGTTTGATTTATTTCCAAGTTCAATTCTCGTAATTCCCTTTATATGAAGCATTTTGTCGAGTCGGTTGATGGGTATGCGGAATGTGTATTGCCCATTGCCGTAATCGACTAATGCGCCTCCCGTTTTTTCAAAATCACGTACGGAAAATGTCGCGTCGGCAAACAAAAATCCTGAAACAATATATTTCCCGTCTTGTTGAAAAAGGCTGTAATTTTGAACCACGTTGTTCGATGGAGTATAGTTTTTCAGCGAACGCTTGTTGCCTGCTTCGGCTGAAATGTCGTTCCACAACATTTTGAATGTGGCGTTATAGGTGATGTAGTCGGGCAACAGCAATGCTTCTTTTTGGGTTACACATGCCGTCAGCAACAAACTTGTTATTATGATAATGAATTTTTTCATCAATTTCAAAATTGAATAAAACAGAATCGCAAAGATATGTTTTTTATCCGAAATCCGAATAAGCATAGCAACAAAGATGCCAACTTTTCGGTTGATTTATAATAAATGTTCGTTGTGAAACATCGCTTTGTAGTATTCGGCTTTTTTATCCAAAGACAAAGGATAAGCGCGCGACGACGAGGGCATTCGATAAAGGCGTATTTTGCGTTGTTGAAAGTGGACTTCTATGTAGTCGCCTATTTTGGGCTCTTTGGGGTGGTCAAGCAACGAAAGAATCGTTTCCAAGGCTTTTTGTCCGGTAACAACGATAGCTTCGCATTGCGGTATTTGCCGAAAAACGTCGATTAAATCGATGGTTTTTACAATTTGAAGAAATTTGTCGGAAGCGTTTTCCTTGAGTCGGACAACTTCTGTTGCCGTGTCGCCGAGAGCAATTCCCTTTGCGGCAAGAAATTCACGGATTGTTGTTTCGCGAAATTTTTTTGCAGGCAAATCGACAAAATGGTTTTTGTCGCTGAAAAACAGATACCCGAAAATCCGCCACATATCGTTTTGAAAATTCGGATAGAAAAACGCCATCGACCACCGTTTCTGTTGCGGCGGGAAGCTTCCCAACATCAAAATTTTTGCATTTTGAGGTAGAAAAAACGGTAGCGGATGCTTCTCTTTTTCGGGCATTTAAAATTCGCTGGTAAAGTGAAAACGTATTTTCTCGAAATCCTGTTGTGCCATTTGCAGAATGTATGCCGAGTCGGCCATGAAAACGTCTCGCCCTTCGCGGTCTTTGGCCATGTATTGGAATTTTCGTTTTTTGAACAATTCGAGGGCATCTTTTTCGTCGCTTTCTATCCAGCACGCTTTGTAAAGCGAAAGCGGTTCGAAGCGGCATTGTGCCCCGTATTCGTGCAAAAGTCGGTATTGAATCACTTCAAACTGAAGTTGCCCTACGGTGCCGATAATTTTTCGGTTGTTGTATTCGCTGACGAAAAGTTGAGCCACGCCCTCGTCCATCAGTTGAGAGATGCCTTTTTCGAGCTGCTTGGTTTTCATCGGGTCGGTGTTTTCGATGTAACGGAACATTTCGGGCGAAAAGCTCGGCAAGCCTTTGAAATGGATATTCTCT
Organism: Paludibacteraceae bacterium; assembly: GCA_017456885.1. Lineage (GTDB taxonomy): Bacteria > Bacteroidota > Bacteroidia > Bacteroidales > Paludibacteraceae > RGIG9608. Next base: position 77,023 of record JAFTIM010000006.1, on the reverse strand, counting down.
CCTTCGGTCAATGTATCCCCGATTTTGAAAGTACCGTTGTCGGGCAATCCTACGATGTCGCCGGCAAAAGCTTCGTCAACGGTCTCTTTTTTTTGAGCCATAAAAGCCGTAGGACTGCTGAAACGCATCATTTTGTTGTGGCGAATGTGTTTGTAGTTGCCGTTTCGTTCAAATCGCCCCGAACAGATTTTTACAAACGCAATGCACGAACGATGGTTCGGGTCCATATTTGCATGTATTTTGAACACAAATCCCGTGAAAGGCGTTTCGTAAGGATTTACGGTGCGTTCAACGGCTTCTATCGGACGTGGCGAGGGCGCAATTTTTATGAAACAATCGAGCAACTCTTTTACTCCGAAATTATTTAACGCACTGCCGAAAAATACAGGTGCGACTTCGCCTTTAAGGTATTCGTCGGTGTTGAAATCGGAATAGACGCCATTGACCAAATCGAGGTCTTCGCGGAGCTTATTTGCATCGGTTTTACCGACAAAATTGTCTAATTCTTCGGTATTGATGTCGTTTAGTTCAATGGCTTCCGAAATGTATTGTTTGTTAGGAGTGTAAAGATTCAGATTTTGTTCGAAAATATTGTAAACACCTTTAAATTTTGCTCCTTGATTGATGGGAAAGCTGAGCGGTCGGACGCGAATTTGCAATTCGGCTTCTATCTCGTCGAGCAAATCGAACGGGTCTTTTCCCTCACGGTCCATTTTGTTGATAAATACAATAACGGGAGTTTTGCGCATACGGCAAACGTTCATCAGTTTGCGGGTTTGTGCCTCGACTCCTTTTGCCGAATCGATGACGATGATAACGCTGTCAACCGCCGTAAGCGTGCGGTAAGTATCTTCGGCAAAGTCCTGATGTCCGGGGGTGTCAAGGATGTTTATTTTGTAATTTTGATATTCGAAACCCATTACCGAGGTTGCTACCGAGATGCCGCGCTGTTTCTCTATTTCCATCCAGTCGGAAGTGGCTGTTTTTTTTATTTTATTCGATTTTACAGCTCCGGCTACATGAATAGCTCCTCCGAAAAGCAACAATTTCTCGGTTAAAGTTGTTTTACCTCCATCAGGGTGTGAAATGATGGCAAATGTTCTTCGACGTTGTATTTCTTGTTCTAAATTCATGGAATTTGTGTATTTCAGAGTGCAAAGATACGAAAAGAAAAGGATTTTGCAGAGGTCGTTTCTCCCCTTGTGCTGATTGACCGAATAAAAAACGGATAAATGGTTTTGATAAATTTTTTACCTTTGTGGCAAAAGAAAATTGTGATGGAGTATTTATTATTGATAGTTGGTTTCGTATTGCTGACTTTTGCAGCGGATTGGCTGGTAGATGGCGCTTCGGGTTTGGCAAAGCGTCTGAACGTGTCGGATTTGGTTATCGGTTTGACCATAGTTGCATTCGGAACTTCGGCGCCGGAGTTGGTGGTAAACGTGGTGGCAACCGCTCAAGGGACAAGCCAAATAGCACTGACCAATGTGTTGGGTAGCAACATTATCAATACGCTTGTTATTTTAGGATTGTCGGCAGTGTTTTGTCCGATTGCTTGTCAACGAAATACATTCCGTTATGAAATACCGCTCAGCTTTTTAGCGGGATTTATGGTTTTGGTTTTTGGTGTGTGTACCAAAGAGATAAATCGGTTGGCGGGGATTGTTTTACTGGCTTTTTTTGTGCTGTTTCTTGTTTATTCGGTGTATCAGGCAAAAAGCGGTGCTATTGACGAAATAGGAGATGTGACAAAAAAAATGAAGATTTGGAAAGCGTTGCTGCTGATTGTGGTCGGGCTTGTCGGTTTGGTGGCGGGTGGCAATCTGATAGTGGATAACGCCGTGAGCATTGCCCAATCGTGGGGCGTCAGCGAGGCAGTGATAGGTGTAACGATTGTGGCGCTGGGTACGTCGTTGCCCGAGTTGGCCACTTCGGTTATTGCCGCAATCAAAAAGAATACCGATTTGGCTATTGGCAATGTTATCGGGTCAAACATATTCAACATCTTTTTTATTCTCGGCTTGAGTTCGTCTATATCGTCATTGCCTGTGTATCCCAACTTTGTGGTAGATGCCTCTGTAGCTGCTGGCAGTAGTTTGCTGTTGTGGCTGTTTGTGGCGTTTTCGCGTAAGCGTGAACTAAATCGTTGGGCGGGACTTGTGATGTTGCTCTGCTATGCGGCTTATCTTGCTTGGCTGTTTGCTCATATCAATTGAAAAAAGATGGAGTATTTGTTGTTGATAGTTGGTTTCGTATTGCTGACTTTTGCAGCGGATTGGCTGGTAGATGGCGCTTCGGGTTTGGCAAAGCGTCTGAACGTGTCGGATTTGGTTATCGGTTTGACCATAGTTGCATTTGGAACTTCGGCGCCGGAGTTGGTGGTGAATGTGGTGGCAACCGCCAAAGGAACACCCGAAATAGCTTTGACCAATGTTGTTGGCAGCAATATTTTTAATGTATTGATAATACTTGGATTATCGGTATTGATTTCACCTATCGTTTGCAAAAAAAATACGTTCCGTTACGAGATTCCGCTCAGTGTTTTGGCTGCGGTGGCGGTGTTGTTATTGGGATTGGACAATGTCGTTCAACGATTCGATGGCGTGACACTGCTTTTGTGTTTTATTGTGTTTCTTGTTTATATATCCTTTCAGGCAAAAAAGGATATGATGAGTGCCGACAATACATCTACCCAGTCTGTCGGTATGAAAGCGTGGAAGGCGTTGCTACTGATTGTGGTCGGGCTTGTCGGTTTGGTGGCGGGTGGCAATCTGATAGTGGATAACGCCGTGAGCATTGCCCAATCGTGGGGTGTCAGTGAGGCGGTGATAGGTGTAACGATTGTGGCGGCCGGTACATCGTTGCCCGAGTTGGCCACTTCGGTCATTGCCGCAATCAAAAAGAATACCGATTTGGCCATTGCCAACGTTATCGGATCGAATATCTTCAACATCTTTTTTATTCTCGGCTTGAGTTCGTCTATATCGCCATTGCCTGTGTATCCCAACTTTGTGGTAGATGCCTCTGTTGCTGCTGGCAGTAGTTTGCTGTTGTGGCTGTTTGTGGCGTTCTCGCGTAAGCGTGAACTGAATCGTTGGGCGGGACTTGTGATGTTGCTCTGCTATGCAGCGTATGTATTCAGCTTGTTGGCGTAACGTTTTCTTTTATTTTAGAGAAAAAGCATAGGGACGCGCCGGCACGTCCCTATAATTTTGTTACCCACTTTAGGGGGCTGGTGGTCTTGGTTTATTCAAGAACCAGACGGATGGACTGACCGTAGTAACGGCTACCATAGCTTTCTTCTTCTATGTAGTTCGAGTCGAAGTACACGTTATACGCACCATATTGGTAGGTCGTGTTGAGCGTACTTGACCAATAATTGCCTTCACTTCAATCGGCTATCGGCATTCTTCGCTGCACTGGAAAGAGGGGAAAAATTGGTGTGTGTATATAAAAAGAGCGTGGTGCTTTGTTTATTGCATTTAACTATTCAAATTACGCACAAAAACCACGCTAACGCGTGAGTGTCATTTCGGCTTTTGCTTGAAGAGTCTTTTTTTGAAATTGTCCAGATTCCAAAATATCAAGTTTTCAGCTTATAACGCTATTTTCAATATTTCAAGATGTACACACTTTTAAACTCTTCTGAAAGGTGTTTATAGCTCGGCTGTTTTCTCTTTGAGCCAAGCACGCTCTTCGTCGGTCAGATGCGGCGCAATGCGTTCGAAGACGGTTCTGTGATAAGCGTTCAGCCACTGTTTTTCGTTTTCAGAAAGCATGTCGGCATAAATGGAGCGTTTGTCTATGGGGCAAAGAGTAAGCGTTTCGAAGGCAAGAAAACAGCCAAATTCGTTTTCTTCGCACTCAATCACCGTAACCAGATTTTCGGTACGGATACCATACTGGTTGGTACGATAAAGCCCCGGCTCGTTCGATATGAGCATTCCTTTTTTCAAAATGGTGGGATTGAGGTCGGTACGAATGTTTTGAGGTCCCTCGTGTACGCAAAGAAAATGCCCGACACCGTGTCCTGTGCCGTGTCCGTAGTTCAAACCATGTTGCCACAAGTATTGTCGTGCCAAAATATCAAGTTGTACTCCTCGTGTGCCATACGGAAATTTGGCTTGTGCCAAGGCAATATGCCCTTTCAGCACAAGGGTAAAATCGGTTTTCTGCTGTGCCGTAGGCTCTCCCAAGGCAATCGTGCGTGTGATGTCGGTGGTGCCGTCAAAATATTGTCCGCCTGAGTCGAGCAGTAAAAAATTGTCGGGTTTCAACGTTGCGTCGCTTTCTGTCGTAGCGGCATAATGCACAATGGCTCCGTGAGCGGCATATCCGGCTATCGTATTAAAACTCTCGCCGGCAAAAAGCTGTTGCTCCGAGCGGAACTTTTTGAGCTTTTCGGAAATCGAAAGTTCGGTAAGCGCATTTTTCCCGATGTTTTCTTCCAACCATTTTAAGAATTTTGTCAAGGCCACTCCGTCGCGAATCATCGCCGAACGGATACCTTTTAGTTCGATTTCGTTTTTAATGCTTTTGGCATCGATAACAGCCGACGGCATTTGTCGTTTTTCGCAATGTGCATGACGGAAAAGGGCAAAATTGATGCGGTTATAATCCAAAGCCAAAACCGTTTTGTTGGGTAATTGACTCAAAAAATCGGTTATTTTGGAATAATCGTAAGGTGTGATTCCGTCTTTGGCGAGTTGTGCAACAACTTCGGCTGTGAGTTTTTTCAAATCGATAAACAGATAAGCTTCCGTTTCGTCAATAAAGGCGTAAGCAATGGCTACGGGATTAAAATCGACATCGTTACCGCGAATGTTGAAAAGCCAAGCTACCTCGTCCAATCCTGAATACAAAACGGCATTGCAAGTGTTTGCTTTCAGTTGTGTCCGAATGTTGCTGATTTTCTCTTTAGCACTTTTACCCGTGTAGGTTTCCGGCAGACAGAAAATCGGTTCCGAAGGCAGCGACGGACGATTGTTTGTCCAAATCTCGCCCAACAAATCATATTCGGTATTGAGATTGATGCCGTGTTTTTGTAATTCGTTTTGCAATTTGTTGATAGCTGCAATCGAGAACATTTCGGCATTTACAGCTACGCATTCACCTTGTGCCAATGTTTCGATGAGAAACGTTTCAATGCTCGGAGTCTCTATCAGCCCATCTTTAAAAAGGCGAATGCCGCTATCCGAGAGTTGTTCTTCAGCTTGCAAAAAGTAGCGAGAGTCTGTCCACAACCCTGCATCGGTTGTTGTAACGACCACGGTACCTGCCGAACCATTGAATCCGCTAATCCATTCGCGCTCTTTCCAATGACTGGGGCTGTATTCGCTTGCATGAGGGTCTGTACCCGGTACGATAACGGCTGCTATGTTGTGTTTGCGCATCAGTGTACGCAATGATTGTAAGTGTTGTTGAATCTGTTTCATCGTTTCTGATTGATTAAAGATTTTTGTTTCAAAGGTATTGATTTTTGTCGTTTTTTTTATCCTCGATTTTGCCTATTCGTAAAAATCATCTATTTTTGCAGCGAAATACCTGCGTAGGTGGTGAAATTGGTATACACGCTACTTTGAGGGGGTAGTGGTCGCAAGATCGTGTGAGTTCGAGTCTCATCCTACGCACAAATGAAGAACAGCATTTTAGAATGCTGTTCTTTTGTTTATCCGTGCACTCAACTATTTTTGCTACCTTTGCTCATTATTTTAACGACGATGATACAGATAGTTCCGGCAATAGACATAATCGGAGGCAAATGTGTACGTTTGACCAAAGGCGATTACGATTGTGCCAAAGTGTACAACGAAAATCCGCTTGAGGTGGCCAAGGCGTTTGAAGCACACGGCATAAAACGCTTGCATTTGGTCGATTTAGATGGTGCAAAAGCACAGCATATTGTCAACTATCGAGTGTTGGAACAAGTGGCAACACGCACTTCGTTGGAAGTTGATTTCGGTGGGGGTTTGAAAAGCGATGACGATTTGCGGATAGCTTTCGCCTCGGGAGCAAAAATGATAACAGGCGGAAGTATTGCTGTGAAAAATCCTTCGCTGTTCCGCTCTTGGCTGGCAACCTACGGCAATGAGCGCATCATTCTCGGGGCGGACGTGAAAGGCGAAAAAATAGCGGTGTCGGGTTGGCTCGAAACCTCTGACCACGATTTGTTCTCGTTTTTGAAACAGTACGTTGAATCGGGTATTTCTCAGGTGATTTGTACCGATATTGAAAAAGACGGCATGTTGCAGGGAACGTCGTTGGCTTTATACAGAAGAATAATGGAGCGTTTTCCCGAATTGCATTTAATAGCAAGTGGCGGTGTTGCTCATTGGACCGACATCGAAATGTTGGAACAAATAGGAGTCCCCTCTGTCATTGTTGGAAAAGCAATTTACGAGGGTAATATAACATTGTCGGAAATAGAAAAATATTTAATGAAACAGATATGAAAGTTGATTTTGAAAAAATGGGCGGGCTTGTGCCTGCCATTGTGCAAGACGATTTTACCAATAAGGTTCTGATGCTGGGGTTTATGAACGAGGAGGCCTTGAAAAAAACCGAGGAAACGGGCAAGGTAACTTTTTATAGCCGTACAAAACAACGTCTTTGGACAAAGGGCGAGGAGAGCGGAAATTTCTTGAACGTGGTTAAAATCATGAATGATTGCGACAACGATACGTTGCTGATAAAGGTGAAACCCGAAGGGCCTGTTTGTCATACGGGGGCAGATACTTGCTGGGGAGAGAAAAACGAAGAAGACATCATGTTTTTGAAATACCTTCAAGATTTTATTGATAAACGCTACGAAGAACGTCCGGAGGGTTCGTACACAACGTCGTTGTTTAAAAAAGGTGTCAACCGAATGGCTCAAAAAGTGGGCGAGGAGGCTGTTGAGAGCGTCATTGAAGCTACTAATGGCACCAACGAGGGATTGATTTACGAAGCCTCGGATTTGATTTATCATTTGATTGTGTTGCTCACCTCTAAAGGATTGCGAATAGAGGATTTGGCACGAGAATTAAAAAAACGTCATTAAAATTTTTTGCTTTATGAGAAAATATATTTTGCTTGCAGTTGCTTTGCTTTTTTGTGTCCCCGTGTTTTCTAAAAAGAAAGACAAGGTAACGCTTCCCGAGGAATACGAGGTATTTCAGGCAGGCGATTGGGAGTTGCGTCTTTTTTATTGGAATAAAAACTCTGCATACCGCATGGTGCATGGAATGCTTTTTTTACGTGATCTGGAAATGCCGTGCGGAGAGGATAACGATTTGATTGAAACAGACATGGGGCGAATGCGTTATGTGTTACGTACGGAACGCAAAACGGGAATGAGCGGATGGATGCCCGACGGAGGACTACAACTCGAAATGTTTAAAGTGGATAAGGCATTGGATTATAACGAACTGCGTAAGGTTCGCCCTCAAAATAACCCTGATTTAAAAGACTTGACGGAAGAAGAAAAACGTCAGCAATTGTTGCAGCAGGAGTATGAGTGGAAACACGGACCGCAACAAAAACAGGAAACAGAGGAAATTGATCATACCGAAATAATGTACGAATGACGGATAATTGGGGAATAAATAAACGCATTTTGTTGCTCGATGGTGCAATGGGTACGATGTTGCAACAGCGACAACTCACCGAAGCCGATTTCCGAGGCAAGCGTTTTGCTGGTCATTCGGTGGAATTGAAAGGCAACAACGACGTGTTGTGTTTGACACGTCCCGATGTCATAGCCGATGTACATCGGCAGTATCTCGAAGCTGGAGCCGATATTATCGAAACGTGTTCTTTTAATTCACAACGAATTTCGCAGGCCGATTACGATATGTGCGACTATGTGGTAGAAATGAATGCGGCGGCGGCACAAATAGCACGAGCGGCAGCCGATGAGTTTACTCGTAAAAATCCACGTAAAAAACGTTATGTGGCAGGCTCTGTCGGTCCGACGAACAAAATGGCGTCAATGTCGCCCGATGTCAACCGCCCGATGTTTCGAAACATCACGTTTGATGAGTTGGTGGTGGCTTATTTGGAACAGATGACAGCATTGATAGAAAACGGTGTCGATGCGTTGCTTATCGAAACGGTATTTGATACGCTGAATGCAAAAGCCGCACTTTTTGCAGCCGAAGAGGCGATGAACAAAGTGGGTCGGAAGGTAAAATTGATGCTTTCGGCCACAATTGCCGATGCCGCGGGTCGTTTGTTGTCGGGGCAGACACCAGAAGCTCTGCTTTGTTCGGTGTCGCATGTCGACTTGTTTTCGATAGGCTTGAATTGCTCTTTCGGAGCAAAAGATTTATTGCCTTATATTCGGAAAATAGCCGCAGAAGCCTCTTGCTTTGTAAGTGTGCATCCGAATGCGGGTTTGCCGAATGCACTTGGTGCTTACGACGAAACACCGAAAACGATGGCTACACAAATAGCAAAATTTCTGGAAGAAGGATTGATTAACATTGTGGGTGGATGTTGCGGTACGACACCCGAACATATTGCTGCAATTGCAGATATTCTCAACGATTACCAACCTCGTGTACCTCAACCCCGAAAAAACGATTTGATGGTTTCGGGTTTAGATGTTTTGAAAATATAGAGAACATGGCAAATTCATTAACAGACGAACAACTTTTGGAGTTGCTCCGCGATGAAAAAACCAAGCGAGAGGCATTTTCGCAGATTGTTGTAAAATATCAAAAACAACTCTATTGGCAAATTCGAAAAATGCTGATAAGTCATGAAGATACTGACGATGTGCTTCAGAATACACTGATAAAAGCGTGGACAGGCATTGATAATTTTCGGGGTGATGCAAAGTTGTCGACATGGTTGTATCGCATAGCCGTAAACGAAACGCTTACATTTTTGAATAATCAGCGTATTAAAAATATGACTTCTATGCTGGATACGGAGGATATTTTGCTGTCGAAATTGGAGGCCGACACCTATTTTGATGGGAATGAGGCAGAAAAAAAACTTCAGAAAGCCATTGTAATGTTACCCGACAAACAGCGTTTGGTGTTTAACATGAAATATTTTGAAGAAAAAACATACGAAGATATGGAAGAAATACTCGGAACGTCGGTTGGCGCTCTGAAGGCTTCGTATCATCATGCCGTAAAAAAAATCGAACAATTTTTGTCGGAAGAGGATTAAACCATTCTCTCTTTTATTTATCTAAATCATTGCAAAAAAAATAAATACATGGAAGAGCAATTCGAACATCTCAAAAAAATAGGGAATAGGACTCCTTTTAAGGAACCTGAAAACTATTTTGAGCAATTACCTTCGATTATAGACGCAAAAGTAACACCGAAAAAGGTTTCGTTTTTTGAAAAGACAAAGCCGTTGCTCTATTTTGCGGCAATGTTTGTCGGTTTTTATGTTGTGATACATTTTGCTGTACGAACCTTGAACAACAATCCCGAACAAACAACTTTGACGGCACAACAAGAAAAAACATCGGACGATGTTTTGTATAATTATGTGTTGTCGGAACTTGATGAGAATACGATAGTCGATTATTTATTGGCAGAAAAATAGACAGATATGAAAAGAAATTTAGTATTGATTCTGCTTTCTTTGCTGGGAACAAGTATGATTGCCCAATCTAAAGAAAAGCCTTGTATGGAAGATATAAAAGCACGAAAAGTGGCTTATATCACCGAAGTGGTTCAACTGACGCCCGAAGAAGCTCAAGTTTTTTGGCCTTTGTACAACGAGTTTCAACAAAAAAATATGGAAATGCACAAAAAAAGGCGTAAGTTAGTGAAACAGATTGAGAACTCTGCCTCGGAAGCCGACTACGAAGCCGTGAACGATGCAATGACTCAATTGGATGTTGATGAGGTGCTTTTGCGGAAAACTTACTACGAAAAATACAAAACGATACTTTCGGCGGAAAAAATACATCGGCTTTTCAAAGCGGAACACGGATTTAAAAAAGTTTTATTGGAAAGCTTTGAGAAAAAATAATGCTTTTCATAAATAAACTTTTACAAACCTTTGCTGACAAAGTAAAAAATATTATTTTTGTAACCTAAATGGTTCCTTGGCCGAGTGGTTAGGCACCGGTCTGCAAAACCGTATACAGCAGTTCGAATCTGCTAGGAACCTCTAAAGTCTACCTTAATTTGGTAGACTTTTCTTTTATAAGATTCCGATAAAAACACTATTTTTGCACATTCATTGAAAATCAGAATAAAACAACTTGAAAATTTTAAGATATGGCTTCACAAGAAGATGTTTTTAAAAAGTTAGTGGCTCATTGCAAAGAATATGGGTTTGTATTCCCGTCGAGTGAAATTTATGACGGACTCGGTGCTGTATATGACTATGGTCAGAATGGTGTTGAACTTAAAAACAACATAAAGAAATATTGGTGGGACTCCATGACTTTGTTGCATGAAAACATTGTGGGTATTGACGCTGCAATTTTTATGCACCCGACAACATGGAAAGCCTCCGGGCATGTCGATGCCTTTAACGATCCGTTGATTGACAATCGTGATTCGAAAAAACGTTACCGTGCCGATGTGTTGATAGAAGATCAGTTGGCAAAATACGATGAAAAAATCAATAAAGAGTGCGACAAAGCCGCTAAACGTTTTGGCGATGCTTTTGATAGAGAAATGTTTTGTCAAACGAATGCTCGTGTACAAGAGTATGTGGCTAAACGCGACAATTTGCACACACGTTTCGCTCAGGCCATGAATGCAAACGACTTGGAGGCATTGAGGCAGATAATTTTAGATGAGGAAATTGTTTGTCCGATTTCGGGAACAAGAAATTGGACCGATGTGCGCCAATTTAACTTGATGTTCTCTACCGAGATGGGTTCCACTGCCGACGGTGCCATGAAAATATATCTTCGACCAGAAACGGCACAAGGCATTTTTGTCAATTATCTGAATGTGCAAAAAACGGGACGGATGAAAATTCCATTTGGTATCGCTCAAATAGGTAAAGCATTTAGAAATGAGATTGTTGCACGTCAATTTGTCTTTCGTATGCGTGAGTTTGAGCAAATGGAGATGCAGTTTTTTGTTCGTCCGGGCGAGGAAATGAAGTGGTTTGAGCATTGGAAACAATTCCGCTTGAAATGGCATAAAGCGTTAGGTCTTGGCGATGACAAATATCGTTATCACGACCACGAGAAATTGGCTCATTATGCAAATGCAGCTACCGACATCGAGTTTGAAATGCCTTTTGGGTTTAAGGAAGTAGAAGGCATTCATAGCCGTACGAATTTCGATTTGAGCCAACATGCTCAATATTCAGGTAAAAAAATTGAGTATTTTGATCCTGAACTGAATCAATCGTATACGCCGTATGTTATTGAAACATCGATAGGCGTCGATCGTATGTTTTTATCGATAATGTCGGCAGCATATTGCGAGGAACAACTTGAAAACGGCGAATCGCGCGTAGTTTTAAAATTGCCGGCAGTGCTTGCTCCTGTCAAAGTGTGTGTAATGCCGTTGGTGAAAAAAGATGGTTTGCCCGAAAAAGCACGCGAGATACAAGACTTGTTAAAGTTCGATTTTCATACCAACTACGACGAGAAAGACTCTATTGGCAAACGTTATCGTCGTCAAGATGCCATTGGAACACCGTTTTGCATTACGGTCGATCATCAAACGTTGGAAGACGATGCGGTAACAATACGTTATCGTGATACAATGCAACAAGAACGTGTGAAAATTGCCGATTTACACGGCATTATAGACAAGCAGGTGAATATGAAAAACCTTTTTCGTAAAATTGTAGAACAATAAAGATAATCGAAAAGGTAAAGAAATACTCTTTGCCTTTTTGTTTTTGACATTGGCTGAATGAAAAAAATAGTGCTGATAGGTCCGGAATCGACGGGAAAAACTTCGCTTTGCGAACAATTGGCTCAACATTTTAATGCAGAATGGATTCCGGAATATGCACGTACGTATGTCGAAAACTTGTCGCGAAAATACGATTACGCCGATGTAGAAAACATAGCGAAAATGCAGCAAATGCAGTTTCGTGAAAAAGAAATAAGTGATGGTATCGTATTTTTTGATACGGATTTGATAATCACTAAAGTATGGTTTTCGGAGTGTTACGCAAAAGTCCCCAAGTGGTTGGATGCGGCAATTAAAGACCAGAATGTGAATCTTTATCTGCTTTGCAAGCCCGATTTGGAGTGGAAATACGATGCAGTGAGAGAAAATGCCCATAACAGGCAATACTTGTACGATTGTTACAAAAAAGAAGTTGAACGCCTTGCTGTACCGTGGGTCGAGATAGAAGGATTTGGAAATGTTCGCATTGAGAACGCCATAAATGCGGTAAAAAAAGTATGTTGATATGAATGATAAATTGAAAAAAACAATCGAATCGTTATCGCAATTGGAATCTTTTGAGGCGCTGTATCATCATCAAAATGAAGATGTGATGCTTCCCTCCATTGACGAATTGAACGAAATTGTGTTATTGACGAGAAAAATACTTTTCCCGGGTTATTTTGGTAATTCGACAATTCATTCCGAGAACGTGCGTTATTATATCGGTGTTCAAATAGAGAAACTGAAAAAATCGTTGACAGACCAAATTTACGCAGGTCTTTGTTTTTCAGGCGATTACGATAATGAATGCGAGTGCCGTACTTTTGCGGAACAGATAGCTTTACAGTTTATAGAGAAGTTGCCGGCATTGCGCGAAACACTCAGTACCGACGTCGATGCCGCTTATAACGGAGATCCCGCAGCTAAAAGCAAAAGTGAAGTTATTCTTTGTTATCCGGCTATTAGAGCAATATCCAATTACAGAATAGCTCATGAATTATTGCTTCTGAATGTCCCGATTATTCCGCGTATCATTACCGAAATGGCTCACTCGGAAACGGGTATAGACATCCACCCCGGAGCCAAAATAGGACGTTATTTTACGATTGACCACGGGACGGGTGTTGTCATTGGCGAAACTTCTGTCATTGGCGATAACGTGAAACTTTATCAGGGAGTAACGTTGGGTGCAAAAAGTTTTCCGCTGGATGCCGACGGGAATCCGATTAAAGGCATTTTGCGACATCCGATAATCGAAGATAACGTGATAGTGTATTCCAATTCGACCATCTTGGGACGAATAACAATTGGTAAAAATTCGATAATTGGCGGTAATATTTGGGTAGATAAAGATGTACCTGCCGGAACGAAACTAATTCAGAAAAAATAATGGAAGAAACCTCTTTTTTAGCAAAAACATTTCTCGGGTTGGAGACTGTTTTGGCAAAAGAACTTGTTGCGATAGGAGCCAATAATGTGCAGATTGCCCGACGAGCGGTGTCGTTTACGGGCGATAAGACGTTGCTGTATCGTGCCAATTTATCGTGTCGGACGGCATTGCGTATATTGATGCCGATACTGATTTTCAGAGCCAACAATGCCGATGAAGTGTATGAAAACGTAAAAAAAGTGAATTGGGAGAAATACCTCAATGTAAAAAAGACGTTCAGTGTAGATGCAACGGTTCATTCCGAAACATTTACGCATTCCAAATTTGTGGCTTATAGGGTAAAAGATGCCATTGTCGACTTTTTTATGGAAAAGCAGGGCTCGCGTCCCTCGGTACGAATTGACAATCCCGATTTATTTCTAAATATCCATATTTCGCACAATGATTGTACTTTGTCGCTTGATAGTTCGGGAGAGTCGTTGCATCGTCGTGGCTATAGGAAAGAGCAAACCGATGCTCCCCTTAACGAGGTGTTGGCGGCAGGTATGTTGCTTTTGTCGGGGTGGAATGGTCAGTGCGATTTTGTCGATCCAATGTGTGGTTCGGGAACTCTTTTGATAGAGGCTGCTTTGATTGCGCTCAATATTCCTCCGTGCATTTACCGGAGGCAGTTCGCATTTGAAAAGTGGAATGATTTTGACCGTGATTTGTTCGATGAGGTGTACAACGACGATACTCAAGAGCGCGATTTTAATTTCAAGATTAAGGGTTCGGATATTTCGTCAGGCGCATTGAAAATATGTCGTGAAAATATTGAATCGGCAGGTTTGTCGAAATACATAGATGTAGAGCACGCCCCTATATCCGAGTTTAAGCCCTACAAAAGAAAGGCGTTGATGGTAACGAATCCTCCTTACGGAGAGCGTCTGAAATTGTCGGATTTAGATACTTTGTATTCGGAATTGGGGTCTTTGCTGAAACATAAATTTACAGGCAACGATGCGTGGGTGATAAGTTCGCAAACTACCTGTTTATCGAGAATAGGGCTTCGTCCTTCGGGAAAAATAAAGTTGAAAAACGGCGATTTGAATTGCGAGTTTTGGCATTTTGAGACTTTTGAGGGGAAGCGAAACTCTTTTGTTGCCGAACGGCGGAAAAACAGAAAATACTGATTTGCAATGTGGCTGATATTGGCCTTTGGTTCTGCTTTTTTACTCGGATTTTACGATGTTTTTAAAAAAAAAGCATTGCATGGGAATGCGGTTATTCCTGTGCTTTTTTTTAACACGTTGATATCGGCTGCGTTGTTTTGTCCTTTTATATTGAACTCTTTTGATTCGTCGTTGTTTGGCGGATTTTATTATGCTTTCGATGCAGAGGATTGGCATGTGCACAAATACGTTTTTGTAAAGGCGATAATCGTTCTATCGTCGTGGATATTCGGCTATTTTGCCATGAAACATCTACCATTGACAATTGTAGGTCCGATGAATGCCACGCGTCCCATATTCGTTTTGTTGGGTGCCATCATATTCTTTTCGGAGCGATTGAACGTGTTGCAATGGTCGGGGGTTTTGTTGGCACTTTGCGGAATTTTTCTGCTTGCATACTCGGGTAGGAGCGAAGGAGTAAGTTTTCGCAACAAATGGGTGATTTTTCTGTTTGTGGCGGTATTGTTGGGAGCACTCAGCGGACTTTACGATAAGTACATAATGCAACGGATAAATCCGTTGTTCGTACAAGCATGGTTTAACGTGTATCAGTTACTCCTGATGTTACCGATTGTGCTGTTGTTGTGGTATCCAAAGCGCAAACACACAACACCTTTTCGTTGGCATTGGGCTATTGTGTTGATTCCGTTGTTTTTGTCAGCTGCCGACTTTTTGTATTTTCGTTCGTTGTCGTACGACGATGCGCTGATTTCGGTTGTGTCGATGGTACGCCGCGGAAGCGTATTGGTTTCGTTCACTTTCGGGGCTTTGTTGTTTAAGGAGAAAAATCTGAAATTCAAAATGCTTGACTTACTACTGATAGCAGTGAGTATGGTGCTGCTTTACATCGGAAGTGAGTAAAAAAAAGACCTTGAAAATCATTCTTTTCCAAGGTCTTTGAATTAAGTTGTTATTTTATTTTACCCAACTGCCCGTTATCCACGTACAGCGTGATTTTGCATCTTCGTATGTTGCGATAACGAGGTCGGGATTGACCGTATTGTTGATGATGAAATTGTCGTTTGTATAAATGCTTTTTTCACTTAAAAGAGCCGTAGCGGTTTCGATGTTTTGTAGCGTCGAAACTCCTGTTTTGAGTGCGGTTTCTGTTTCGTCGCTTTCCAATGTTACACCATTGAGTTTGCCATAAATCGTTGCTTGATTGATAGTTACCTGTGTGCCGCGACGCAGTCTGATGCCACGTTTGTTTGCCGTAGAGTTGTTGCCCACAAGCATCAAATCACTCAAAGTAGGATGGGCAATAGGAGTGGCGGCATAATTTTTTTCGTTGTTGTCGGCCTCAATCAGGCAGTCGCAATCATAACCGAGTACATCTTCTTTTTCTTGAAAAGCCAACCACTGATTTCCGCTTCCGTTCCAACCTTCTGTCCAGTCGAAAGAGTCGTCGCTGCAATTGGTTGAAACCATATTGTTGGCACAGACACTTCCTCCGAAAAACTCAAATCCGTCATCGGAACCCATGTATGCTTGACAATGATCGACGGTGGTGCCTTTTCCTACGGCATAGAATGTGATACCGTTGGCTTCATGATCTTCATCGAAAGCATAACCAGTATATTCTACGCGCACATATTGTAGCGTACCGGAATTGTCGTTGTCGTCAGTACCTCCGTAAACGGCACCTCCAATTTCAGAGCTTCCTTTTCCTCCCTCTGCATTGGTGTGTGCTTTGCCGCAAATATGGATTCCGCCCCAAGCCCCTGCTTGTTCTTTTTCGGAAGTCATAACGATAGGTTGGTCGGCTGTGCCTTGTGCAACGATTTTTGCATCTTGCTTAACGAGAATATAATCCACAATGTCGTCGTAGATGGCCACAATTTTCACTCCCGGCTCTATGGTCAGTGTGGCTCCGCTTTCAACAATGTATTCTCCGTCGAGTTGATACGTCAACCCGCTTTTCAGTGTTACATTGTCGGTAATGGAACCTTTAAGTACAAGGTTTTGGTTCTTGATGGGATTGTCAGGGTCATCGTTGTTTTCTTTTTTACAAGAAATCAAACAGGTTGATAACGTTGCTAATAAAATTGTTGCAAGTTGTTTGAAATTAAAAGTTTTCATAGTTTTTTGTTTTTTTGATTGTTAATAAAATAGATAAAAATTAAAGTTTATAACGGATTCCGATTTCAAAATTTGTTCCTTTTCGATATTGCTCTACGTCTATCTGCTGATTGGTTGATGGAACTTCCTGTTTGAAGGTTATTTTGCTGTTCAGCAGATTATTAACTTGTATTTTGATGGATAATTGTTTGCGAAACGTATATGTACAATTGAAGTTAAGCGTATGCAAGGGTTGCTGTTTGACGTCGCCGAGTTGGGAGATGCCGACCGCATGTATTCTTGTCCCTTGCAAGTTGTAAAGCAAAGCCATGTCGATTCGATGTTTGTTTTTAAACTCGGGCGAATAAGTAATATCGGCATTGACGAGTATCGGCGAAGCTCCTTGCAGAGCTCTCTCTTTGTTTGTGTAGGCTCCGTCTGCGGGTAGTTTTACGTTTGTGTGCATATAACTTGCATTTGCTCCTATTTTCAAATCTTTGAAAAAACGTTTGCAGAATTCCACTTCGATACCTCCGGCAATGCCGTTATCTGCATTTTTAAAGGAGTGTAAGGTAGCTCCTCCTTGCAGTGTTTGTATGCGTTCGATAGGTTTGTCGAGGTATTTGAAATAGCCTGTTACAGAAATCATATCGCCATTTTGCCTTATAAATTCATAACGTAGGTCGATATTGTAGTTATAGCCGTTTTGAAGTTCTTCGTTTCCTCGCAGTTGTGCCGAACTATACGATTCTTGATAAAGAAAAGGAGCCATTTCTATAAACGAAGGTCGTGTAACCGTGCGTGAGGCAGCAAAGCGTAAACAATGTTCGTCAAAGAAGGTGTATTTTAGGTTGAGAGCGGGGAAAAAATCATGTGTGTTCATATCGCGTCGCCGAGCATATCGTTCTCCTCCGTCGGTGGCGTATTCTACCCATTGGTTGTTGTTTTCGTAGCGTAAGCCAATGTTCAGAAGCAAGTCTTTTACGATGTAAATATCCGACAAAATGTAACCTGAAATTATCCGAGTACCGGCACGATAACTGTCTTTTGGTTGCATTTTTCGTTCTACCTCGATGTTGCCTGCTGCGATATTGTCGAAGTTGAGATAATCGTTTGTGTTGAAAACATTGTCAATTGTCGGCGACAATTTGTTGATGTTGTAATAAAATCGTGTGCCGAAATAATCTCTTTTTTTGTCTTTGATTTCGCATCCGAATTTCAGTAGCGAGTTTTCGTTCCACGACCATTGTGCCGACAAACTCCCGTTCCATTCCGTTTCGTCGAGCGAGCCAAAATACCTCATCGTTTCTTGCCGATTGAGTTTAAACAAATGCAGTTGTTCGTTGTCGTCTTTTATGAACATCACTTGGCGGCGGTCAGGTTCTTCGTTCGAAGTAATCCCGTACGATCCTTTCCATAAGATTTTCCAATGGCTTCCAATGCCGTGCTGTCCGTTGATTTGGTGGTTTTGCAAAGCGTAGATGTGGGTAATGTTGTTGCTTCCTATCAGGTTATGCCCTTCGGAATCGACGCCCGAACGAAGTTGATAAGTATTGGTGAAACTTCTGCTGTAGAAAAACGTATAGCTTATTTGATGGCTCTCGCAAAAAGAGTATCCGAGGTGTCCCAATGCCGTGATATTCTGTTCGGACGAATAGCTGTCGTATTCAAATTGATCGAGTATGTTGCCCGTGGCTTCCAATGTTTTGAAATACGAATTGGGCATATTTTGTTGCTCGTAGCCCGCATTTAATGCAGCCAACAATGTCAAAGACGAACTGCCGATTCTGAAATTTTTCCCGAAACAGATATTTCCTCCCATGTCGGGTAAAGAGGGTGTTTGCTTTACTTGATAAGAGGTCGAAAACACATTGTTTGTTTTTACATAATTGTCAAATTGTGTTAGTGAAAGCGAAAATGCTTTTGGGTCGATGGACGAATTTTTAAACAAATTCATATCGTTGTCCATTTGATAGCGGGGCATTCCTAACGTGTTTGCTTTGCCACCTATATTGAAACTGACCGAAAAGAGGTCGTTTACGATATTGTTTTTGGTACAAATATCGATGTGAGCTCCCGAATAATCGGCAAAAGAGGCGGCATCGTACACCTTGCTGACGGTGATGTTTTGTATCGTACTTGACGGGAACAAATCAAGCGGAATCAACTTGTTGTCGGGATTCGGAGAGGCTATTGGCAGCCCGTTGAGCGTTGTTGTGCTGTATCGGTCACCCAATCCTCTTACCACGAGATTACCCGATGTTTCGACCGATATTCCCGTAATTTTTTTGACACCTTCTTGCGCATTGCCTATCCCTTTGATTGCCATTTCGTGAGAGCCGAGGTTCTCGATTGCAATGTTCGATGCCCTGCGTTCAAGCGTTAAAACCTGTTCGTTTTCGAGATTTCTTTTGGCAACTACTTTTACTTCGTCGAGCAGTTCGGCTTCAGACTCCATCGGGAGATTGATAACGACATTATGGTCGCGTACGCTTATCTCTTTTTTACAATCTTTATGTCCGATGTATTTATATATCAATGTATAATTTCCCGGCTCAATGCGGATTGTGTAATTTCCGTCGAAATCCGTAATGGTGCCTATATCGCTTCCGTGTATTTGTATCGTTGCTCCGATAAGTGGTTCAGCGGTTTCAAGGTCGGTTATTCGTCCGCTTACATCAATTGCGTTGGAAGCAGTACAAAACCACAAATAACAGAGCGTAAACAAGTATTTTTTATTCATGCATTATGTCAATTATTTCGAGGGCAAAATAACCGACAGAATGTTTCAATTTGAAAACAAAATGATGACAAAGTTGTTAAAAAAACAATCCTTTGATGCAGAAAAGAATCGCCGATGTTTCATCGGCTTGTGAGTGAGCAAACAAGTTTTTCGTGTCCTCTTTTGCCCGAAGGATGCAAAAATTCGATATAAATGATGTACACTCCTACATTGCAGAGCGAATTGCTGTCGTTTGTTCCGTCCCACAACAATGTTCCCTCCGTATTCAATACGATGTTGTTATGGAGTTTTCGGACAAGAAGTCCGTTTGCCGTGAAAATGTTTATCGAAGCAACGTAACCGTTTTCGGGTAGTTGGTAATTTATTTGGAGTAAATCCTGATACCCGTCGTTGTCGGGCGAAAATCCTTTGTTTTGCAGATAAAAAAGCGTTTTTTCGGCAGATTGTTCTGATAAATCAATGTATTGAGAGTTTTTCTGGCAAGGCGTCCCATACCCGATAGTCGAAGCGGCCGATTGCCACGTTTCGGCATCTTGTGTCGGCAGATTCGGATTGATGCGCTCGAGTGCCACGCCTTCCGTTGCTTTGATGAATGTGTGGTGCATTTTCTCCGTGTAAGCAAATTCGTCGAAAACAAATCCCTCTTTGTCTGTCAATACGATATTACCTTCTTTGGCAGGTAGATTGGGTAGGTTTATTTTTTTGAAAAACGCATCGGGTGGTGTTGTGTACTGCTCTTTTACTTTTTCGGGGTCTGTGGTCAAAACCAAATAACTGCCAATGCTCAACGGTTCGTTATAAGAGGTGATGGCAATGCGTTTCTGCAAATCTCCCTCTTTTCGTATCGTAACAAAAATGTCGGCAAGATTCAGCACTTTGTCGCTTGAATTAAAAATTTCGACGTAATCAACACCATCATCTTTCGGGTTGAACAATACCTCATTGATAATGACATCTTGATAATTTTCAGGAAGTTGCGGCAATGTAACGGGTAGCATTTGTGTGGGTAGCGGCAGATTGGAAATGTCATACAGGTTGCTCACAGTGAGGGTGTCGTGTTCCGTTTCCGATAAATTTTCTGTCAAAACAACCGTTAAAAGACGGTTTTCCGGCTGTTTCAGTTGCAAATGTTTTACATCGTTGAAGTTGAAACTATAATTATTCGGATTGAGGCAACTTGCTTCGTTCATCTCCTTGGAGAATCGTATGCGTATGGTATCGGGAGCGTCTATCGAGAAATAGTCGATGGCAGTGGGCATTGTGTCGGGGTGTGCTTTTGCAACGGAGTTTCGTTGTGCAGGTGTGCCGCCTCGTTTGTCGTTGGAAGCTTCCCAATTGCCAATGCAATTAAAATTTTCCGCATCAATACGTTCGAGCGACCATCCCCCGTCTTTTTTAAATTCGCTGCTGTACCATTCGTTGCTGTATTCAACCCAATCGATGCACTCTTCGGTAGTGGCATAAAGGCTTAATGTCGTGCCTGCAATGGTCATTGCAGAGAGTGACGAAACGTGGCTGCAAGTGCCGAATTGACAGAATTTCGAGGTGTCGTTTGTGGCACAAACAATCAGATAATCGTTCGAAGGCAGTGTAATATCGGTGAGTTTATAAGTGGATTTCCCGATGTTGATAAGCCAATTTTTTAGGCGTATGTTGTGCCTGCTGCGGTTGTATAGTTCGATGAATTTGGCGTTTGGTAGTGCTACTTGCGGCTCTGGGTCGGCCAGTATTTCGTTGAAAACAATATCTTTTCGTGCAGGTACATAAACGTTCAACAAACTGTCGGATAGTCGATTACCGCTTTTGTCGCATACTCCGCAAAGTGTGATTGCGTGCAGTTCGCCTTTGACTAAATTTTCTGCGAATGTGAGTTCTGCTATGTTTGATGCAAGAGTCGTAAACGTTTGCAATGTATTGGAATTTGTTTCAATATGAAAATTCTCCGTTTGAATTTCTTCGGAAAAGGTAATTTGCAGTTTGTTCGCTGCCGTGATTTCGTGGTCAAGAACGGAAGGCGGTGTTTTGTCTGTAAATTTTTTGCCTTCGATGTCGATATTGTCAAACAGATATTTCCCGACGTTTGTTTTCGAATAGGCAATGAAAATGCCTGCATATCGACTGCCTAAAATATCGTTGTCGAAGCATGTTCCTTCGCTTACGAAGTCGGATTCGTTGTCTATTTTGCTGAACAATTGCCAATTTCCGATGCTGTCGCGGGTAACTTTTATCGTGATGGAAAATTGTGATAAGTCAATTCGTTTGTCAGTGCCGTCGATTATTTTTGTTTTGTCATTGCCCGCCTGTTTGTAGAGGCAAACCTCGTCGTTGGTGTTGCCTATCATGACAAAATAACCATTAAGCGGAGCGGAGAGGTCGGAGGTGTCGGCCGTTAGATAAAACCGAACGTAGTTTGCCGACGAAGTGCTTGTGTTGATAGTGGCTTGCATTTGCCATGTCGCTTCGATGTCCACTTCCGAGCGTGTGCTTAAAAATGCTTGTGTAGCACTTATTGTTTCCGTGTCATAAAAAAGTTTCAGTTGTCCGTCTTCGATAGTAAATAAATCCTCCGTTCCTATCCAAACCGGATTATCGGTAAAATCTCCGTCAGTGAAATTTTCGGTCACTTGCGCTTGTAAACAAAATGTCAGCAATAGGGAGAATATGCTTGCAAATCTTCTCATAAGTGTGTGATTTTACTGCCAAAAGTTGTATTTTTGCAATTTAAAAATTATTTTTTGTAAAAACGTTTTTTTTTGTTTGAAAATTAAATACAGAATATCATGAAAGTAGCTATTGTAGGAGCAAGTGGTGCCGTAGGGCAGGAGTTTTTAAAGGTATTGGAGGAACGTAATTTTCCGTTAGATGAGCTTGTTTTGTTTGGTTCATCGCGCAGTGCCGGTAAAAAATACACATTCAAAGGAAAGGAAATCGAAGTGAAAGAGTTGCAGAAAAACGACGATTTTAAAGGTGTCGATATTGCATTTACGTCGGCGGGAGCGGGTATTTCGAAAGAATTTGCCGAAACGATTACAAAATACGGTGCAGTAATGATTGACAATTCATCGGCTTTTCGCATGGACGAGGATATTCCTTTGGTTGTGCCAGAAGTGAATGCGGCAGATGCCAAAGTTCGTCCTCGTGGCATTATTGCCAACCCGAATTGTACAACCATACAAATGGTGGTTGCATTGAAAGCTATCGAAAATCTTTCGCACATTACGCGTGTACATGTTGCCACCTATCAGGCAGCAAGCGGAGCCGGAGCTGCTGCAATGGCCGAACTCGAACAGCAATATCGCGAGGTGCTCGACGGGAAACCTGCCACAGTCAATAAATTCGCTTATCAGTTGGCTTTCAATGTAATACCTCATATTGATGTCTTTACCGACAATGGTTATACCAAAGAGGAGATGAAAATGTATAACGAAACGCGAAAAATTATGCATTCCGATGTAATGGTAAGTGCCACTTGCGTTCGTGTTCCGTCGTTGCGAGCACATTCGGAGGCTGTTTGGTGCGAAACCGAACGTGAACTCTCGCTCGACGAGGTACGCCAAGCCTTTGCCAATGGCGTTGGAGTGGTGTTGCAAGACAATCCGGCCGAAAAGGTGTATCCGATGCCGCTTTTCCTCTCGGGTAAAGACCCTGTTTTTGTGGGACGTATCCGCAAGGATTTAACCAATCCGAAAGGAATTTCGTTTTGGTGCGTAAGCGACCAAATAAAGAAAGGTGCTGCTTTGAATGCTGTACAAATAGCAGAATATTTGATTAGTGAGAATACTTTATAAAAACTGCGTATGTTAAAATCCATCTCTCCGATTGATGGGCGTTATGCCTCAAAAACGGCTCTTTATGCCGATTATTTTTCCGAATATGCCCTTATCCGTTATCGTGTTCGTGTCGAGGTAGAATATTTCATTGCTTTGTGTCAGATACCATTGCCACAATTAAGCGTGCTGCACGGTTTCGATTTTGAAAAATTGCGTTGTATTTATCGCCATTTTTCGGAGAATGATGCCAAGCGGATAAAGGAGATAGAATCCGTTACCAATCACGATGTAAAAGCCGTTGAGTATTTTCTGAAAGAGCAATTTGAGGCACTGGGTTTGGGATCCGAAAAAGAGTTTATTCATTTCGGATTGACTTCGCAGGACGTCAATAATACGTCTATCCCTATGTCGCTCAAAGAGGCTTTGATTGGAGTTTATTATCCTGAATTAGAGTGTGTTATAAATGCACTTGAAGAACGAGCCTTACTTTGGCAAGATGTGCCGATGTTGGCGCGTACGCACGGGCAGCCTGCTTCGCCTACACGTTTGGGCAAGGAACTGATGGTGTTTGTTTCGCGTTTGAAATCGCAGTTTGAAACACTGAAACAGATTACCATTACAGGTAAGTTCGGTGGTGCAACAGGTAATTTCAATGCACATCATGTGGCATACCCTGACATCGATTGGCGCACGTTTGCCAACGATTTTTTGGTAACCAAACTTGGCATTCAGCGTGAGGCCTACACCACCCAAATAGCCAACTACGACTCGTTGGCGGCCATATTCGATGCACTGAAACGTATCAATGTGATTCTGATAGACCTTTGTCGTGATGTGTGGCAATATGTTTCGATGGAGTTTTTCAAACAACGTATCAAGGAAGGCGAGGTCGGCTCGTCGGCTATGCCGCACAAGGTAAATCCTATCGACTTTGAAAACGCCGAGGGCAATCTTGGCATTGCTAACGCCTTGTTTGAACATTTGGCGTTGAAGTTGCCTATCTCCCGTTTGCAACGCGATTTAACCGATAGCACCGTGCTCCGCAATGTGGGCGTGCCAATGGCTCATACGCTCATTGCCACACAAAGTTTGCTCAAAGGGTTAGGCAAATTGCAACTCAACGAAAAAGCCATTTATGCTGAACTCGACAACTGTTGGGCTGTGGTAGCCGAAGGCATTCAAACGATTCTTCGCCGCGAAGGCTACTCTAAGCCGTACGAAGCGCTCAAAGCTCTTACGCGTACCAACAAACAGATTGACGAACAGACAATTAGCTCGTTTATTGATACGCTTAATGTTTCCAATGAGGTGAAAAACGAATTGCATCGACTAACTCCGCATAATTATACGGGTATTTGATTTAGGTAAAATATTTGAGAAAATGAATAGAAATTTTAGTCTGATTTTGTTGTTTGTTGCAATGATTGACCATTGTGTCGTGTAAGAAAGACAAAACCGACGAGCCGAAAGACCCGACTACCGAACAAAACGGAGGTAATCAGAATGAAGCCGACCCCCCCCGACCCTGTAACTTATACGCTTACGGTGGTGAATCTGAACAAACCGCTTGGAATGGTTAGCGGTAGCGGCATATACGAAAAGGGAACAATCGTGCCAGTAACGGCTGAGCCTATAAATGGGGCACATGTGTTTGGTTGGTCGGATGTGGAAGGTACGCTTTCGGAAAGAGCAATAGAACTCGTATCCGATTCAACTATTGTTGTCATGTTTGAAATAGAGGGCGTGGAAGCCGTCGATTTGGGCTTGAGCGTAAAATGGGCAACCTGCAACGTGGGTGCCACTGCGCCCGAGGAGTACGGCAACTACTTCGCTTGGGGCGAAACCGAAACAAAAACGACTTACAATGGGAATACCTATTTTGATACAACCGACGGCGGTAGTACTTTTACTGAATACACCGCCGGTGGCAAAACCGTGCTCGACCTTGAAGATGATGCCGCCGCTGTAAACATGGGCGGTGTGTGGAGAATGCCCACCAGAGAGGAAATAAACGAGTTGCTAACAAAATGTACATGGACTTATACCACCACTTACAACGAAAAAAGCGTGAAAGGTTATGTGGTTACGAGTCAAACCAACGACAATAGCATTTTTCTGCCGGCGGCCGGTTATAAACAAACTCAAAATGTTAGTTATGGCGGTAGTATAGGGCAATATTGGACAAGTAATCTTTATACCGCATCCGAATCAAAAGCATGGGTGTTGTTGTTTAATAAATCGAATAATACTCTTAAAGAAGACGTGGGTTACCGCTATACAGGTCGCCCTGTGCGTGCGGTGTTGAAATAGAAAAGTTATTCACCAAAAATTGGCATTGAAAACGACGAACAAATTCCATTTAGAAAATCAAAATCAGGTAAAAGAGGGGTGTTGATTTCCATTAAATCGCCATAATTACCTTATCCTCTTTACCAAAAAATAGATTGCATGTGAAATCTGGAATTGGATCTATTCTGAATGACCTATACATTTAAGACCTGCCATTTCTAATCCAAGCCGACCTCCGACAATCAGTGCAAAAGTACAAAAAGTAATCGTGAGAGTTTTGCTTTTGCACTATCTTTGTAGGAAAGTTTGCATATTTCTCTATTTTATGAATCACATTTATTTAGGTTTGTTATTACCCTTTTTGGGTACCTTGCTCGGAGCTTCGATGGCGTTCCTTTTGCGTGAAAGTATGGGTGTGCGGCTAAAAAAACTGTTGCTTGGGTTTGCTTCGGGTGTAATGATAGCTGCTTCGGTGTGGTCGCTTTTGATACCTTCTATCGAGATGAGCGGGGCACAAGGCTCCTTGGCGTGGATGCCTGCGGCAGTCGGTTTTTTGTTGGGAATGGTATTTTTGTTTCTGCTCGATACCATTATTCCGCACTTGCACTCCGAGTCGGAAGAGCCGGAGGGAATGAAGTCCAGTCTTAAACGTTCCACGATGCTGGCATTGGCAGTAACCTTGCACAACATTCCTGAAGGTATGGCCGTAGGTGTCGTGTTGGCAGGCGCATTGGAACAAGTGTCGGGCATTACTTCGGCCGGGGCATTGGCATTGGCAGTAGGAATGGCGGTGCAGAATTTTCCCGAAGGAGCCATTATTTCAATGCCACTTCGCAGCGAGGGGTTGTCCAAATGGAAAGCATTTGGTGTTGGGGCTGTATCGGGAATAGTAGAACCCGTATCTGCCGTTCTTACAATGCTATTGATTAGTTTTATTACTCCGGTGTTGCCCTATTTGTTGGCATTTGCAGCAGGAGCAATGATTTATGTGGTGGTGGAGGAGTTGATTCCCGAATCGCAAGCCGGCACGCATTCCAACATAGCCACGATAGGTGTTGCTGTCGGTTTTGTGCTGATGATGATACTTGATGTGGCATTAGCTGCTTAAAAACTGAAACGCATTTGAATACGGAAATCGCTTTTGTGGTTTCCGTTTATTTCGTCCCATCCGCTTCCTGTCGTAGTGCGATTGTCGGTATAGTAGGTTTGTGCGAATTTAAACCAGATACCGAAATTCTTTAATACATTGTATCCGATGTTCAGGTAATATCGGCATCCTTTGCCGTAGAGCATCGGTATGGAGAATACCGATGGAATATCGTTTTCGTAAACCGAAAATCGGTTGTTGTAGTTTTCGGCGTCGAAGTAGGCATAACCGCCGTTGAGGTTGATTTTTACGATAGGAATGGTGTATCCGATATTTTGCAAAAGCAGAAATCCGTGCGTTGTCTTCTCTCCTGATGTTTTGGCATGAGTAGCTGCAATATAGGTTTTGAATTTGATACCTAAACTTGTGTAGTGCAAGGTATAATTGTGTTTTAGCGTTTTGACGATTGCGAGTTGGGAGGTTGTCGCGGGTCGCGGGTCGTTTTTCTCGTCTTGTCGGAATTGTATTTGTGCCAGAACCGTCAGATTGGATTTCGGAGCATATTCCAATCTGCCAAGCAGACGATAGAAAGTGGCGGCACCATCGGTTTGATAACTTGCCCACGGACGTCGATAGGCATTACCCGAAAGCGATATTTTCCAATTTTTCAGCGGTGTAATTTCCAATCCCGTATAAAATCCGTTTTCGTTACAAGTATTACTCCCGAAAGCGTTTGCGTAAAGATGATTGTAACGTGGCGAATAGTAGCGATGCGAAAAAAGGATACCGATGCGTGAGGTGGGTGTGAAAAACACGTTGTTGATGGTGGCAACACCACGGTTGGTCGAGAGTGCGGTTTCGCCCGAGAAGTTAAATTTATATAACCGAAACTGGTAGTCGATGCCGAGAGCCGATTGCACCTTGCCGCGAGGGAAAAACGAGGTGTAAAGTTCGCCGTTTGGCTGTTGCGGCAGGGCATAAATGACAGTAGAAGATGTGATGCCGATATGGAAACTGCGTGCGTTGTAACTGATATTTGCCCCTGCAATTTGAGTTGAAAGCGTGCGTTTCTTTGTCAGTTCGCTTATTTTTCGGTGCAATCCGTTGGTTTGTATCGTCGAAAATGTGCCACCTGTAGTGTCGGCGTCCATTTTCCGATAAGAGTAGAATGCCGTAATCTGAAATTTTTTGATGTCGAGGGTGGCACCGACACCGCGCAGAAAGTAGTATTCGTCGGTCGATGAACTCTTGCGTAATCCGTTATTGCGTGGCGAGATGTGCAAAACCGATGCATCGGGCATGGCAAATTCGGTACGGATGACAAGCCCTTGCCCGAATGCGGCACGGTAGTCGCCAACAACGATATTTCGGAACTTCCAAAGGTCGTTCAGTTGCAAGTAGCCGTTGTACGAGTCGTAGCCTTTGTTGTATTTACCTGTAAAAGGTTCACCGGTATCTTTTTCGGCCGAAAATCCGAATTGGACATATTCTTTGTAGTGAAAACGATACTTGATTGAGGCGTAAAAAGGGTCGCCAAGATAAAATTTTTCGGGATTGGCATTCAACTCATCTTTTGTCCTTCGAAAACCTTTTTTCTGCTCAAATGTCCCGTCGTTGCGTACCAGCAAATTGTGTTTTCCGTATTTAAAAACCTCTTTAAATGTGTATTTTGTTGATGAATCAACCGTTTTTATGCAAACAAAATTTTTCAGTGCATTGATGGCAAATTCGTCAAGCCCGTCTATTAACACAAGTTCGTAAATGGTGTAAATTTCTCCGTATTTATACTGATAGAAAAGTATGTTTTCGATTTGGATTTCGTCTAAAAAGAAAAGTCGTTCGAGTTGTTCTTTTGTGGCAGTGTTCAAATTTATCGGGTTTTGCCGATAATAAATCAGGTCGTCGTATATGGTGGCAAGGTCAATCTCCTCATCGTCGGTTATTTGCGAAGAGATTCGCTCCAAAATTTCATCGACAATGTCGTTTGTTTGGGGTTGGGCATAGGCGTAAGCAAGCAACAACAATAGCACACCTAAAAGCGATAACCTAACATTCCAAATGTGCATAGCCCGAGTTTTAAATGATATTCGCAATGGAGATTGAAACGAAATTCGCCGAAATGTAATCCAACACCCAAAGTTGGCACAAAATCCTGTCCATAGCCACCAACGCGTACCGTAAATTGTTTAAATGGTGCATATTCCACACCCACAGCCCATCGCCAACTACCGTACACATTTTTGTCTATCTGGGCTACCCAATTCACTTTTTCGTTGATGACGTGCAAGGCTCCGATACTGAAAATGGCAGGTAGTTTTTGCGGTATTTCACTCGATTTTATTTTTGAAAACATGGGATTAAATGCGTGAATGGCCAAATAAAACTCTTTCACCACGCGGCATTGTATGCCGACTTGTGCAAGCACCGTTCCTTTGTATTTCTGCAACTGAGGGAAATAAACCGTGTAATAATCGGCCTGAATGCCGATGTTGAGCCTGTCGGAAAAACGCCGTGCAAAACAGATGCCTGCCAACAGCTCGTGATAGTCGGCAAAACCAAAATGCGAGAGCGAGGCTCCTATGTTCAGATATTTTGTGTGAATGCCAATGCCAAACACTTCGTTGAAAAGTTCTTTGGTGAGGTATTTGTTTTCGCATGAGGCTTGTAGCGAGATGCCTTTTTCGGTAGCCAACGAAGCTGGATTGTGAAAAGCCGTCCATTCCATTTGGTAGGCCGTAGAGGCGTTGCCTGCAACATACGATGAGGGAATAATGCTGGTGGTTTGTTCCGCAAAGTTCAATAAGAAAGTGCAAATGAGGGCGATTGTCGATGCAAATCTTTTCATAAAGCAGATTCTTTTGTTAAAAAATTGCAACCAAAATAAACAAAACTTTTTTAATTTCAATCTGAAGTGAGTGAAATAACTTACTTTTGTTTTCGTGAAACGTTTCGATGTCATATTGATTTTATGCCTTTTCCTGTTTTGTTTTAACGGGTTGTATGCTAATACGTTAATACAAAAGAAAACGGCGGCTCCCAACAAAAAGGAAGTCGTGGTACACAAAACGGGAGAAGCGGCTGAAAACGGCGGCGTTTGGTGTCGGATGGAGGTAAAAGGTCGTGATACGATTCCGCATATTGTTTTGCAAACCGTTTATGTTTTTCCTCCGATAAAATTTAAAAATAAGCGACAAGAGAAGTTTTATTGGCGTACGGTGCGCGATGTCAAAAAAGCTCTTCCGTATGCCAAAATCGTAAGTAAGATGTTATCCGAAACCAACGATACGCTGATGAAAATGAAGTCCGACAGAGAGCGCAAACGCTATATGAAAGCATTGGAAAAAGAGATTTTTAACCGTTACGAGGGCGATATGCGGAATTTTACCTTGAGTCAAGGCAAAATGCTGATACGGCTTATCAGTCGTGAATGCAATCAGTCGTCGTATGCTCTGATAAGGGCTTATCGGGGCAGTTTCGTGGCCGGTTTTTGGCAGGGATTCGCCCGTTTGTTCGGGGCAAATCTGAAAGATGAATTTGGCGAAAGCGAGAAAGATGCCATTGTGGAACGTGTCATCTTGTTGGTCGAAGCGGGACAGTTGTAGCCTCTTTTAATAAAAAAACGAAAATAAAGATTGTTTGGTTACGAAAAAACTGTATTTTTGCAGTCCGAAAAAGTTCTTTGATAACAATATTTGCGGAAATAGCTCAGTTGGTAGAGCACAACCTTGCCAAGGTTGGGGTCGCGGGTTCGAGTCCCGTTTTCCGCTCTCTTTTTGTAAAAAAAGATGCCGCGATGGTGGAATCGGTAGACACGAAGGACTTAAAATCCTTTGGCTATTGCAGCTGTGCGGGTTCAAGTCCCGCTCGCGGTACAAACCAAATGCAAAATCAGCAACTTGAGAAAGCAGGTTGCTGATTTTTTTATGCTGTTGAACATGAAAAGTCCGAAAGAGATAAAAATAGATGATTTTACCTATGTTTTGCCCGACAATCGGATTGCAAAGTATCCTTTGAATGTACGCGATGAATCGAAACTTTTGGTTTACGACAAGGGTGAAATACGCGAATCGACATTTCGTAATGTATCGGATATGTTTGCCGAAAACGATCTGCTCGTTTTCAATAATACCAAGGTGATTCAAGCTCGTTTGCATTTCAGAAAATCGACGGGAGCCGTAATCGAAATTTTTTGTTTGGAGCCGGCTGCTCCCAACGACTATGTGTTGTCTTTTCAGCAAAACAAAACCTGTACGTG
The DNA here is from genome assembly GCA_017456885.1 of Paludibacteraceae bacterium. Classification (GTDB taxonomy): domain Bacteria; phylum Bacteroidota; class Bacteroidia; order Bacteroidales; family Paludibacteraceae; genus RGIG9608. The sequence goes on along the minus strand of JAFTIM010000006.1, from coordinate 46,398 downwards.
GTTTTGTTTAATTGGCAATTTAAAACGATGGAAGTCGGGTGTTTTGACGCATACGCTCTTGCTCAACGGGCGAGAGGTTACGCTCTCGGCAGAGTTGAAAGCCGTGCATAATACGAGTTTCGAGGTTTGCTTTTCGTGGAACGACGAGCAGGTTACCTTTTCCGATATTTTGGAAACGTTTGGCGAGTTGCCGATACCTCCTTATTTAAATCGCGAAACCGAAGAGAGCGATAACGAAACCTATCAAACCGTTTATTCGAAAATAAAAGGTTCGGTGGCGGCACCTACGGCAGGATTGCATTTCACGGAGCGTGTTTTGGACGCTTTAAAGGCTAAACACGTCGATATGCAGGAGGTTACGTTGCATGTCGGGGCAGGTACGTTTCGCCCTGTAAAGTCCGAGTTGATGGCACAACACGAAATGCATACGGAGTATATTTCCGTGTCGAAACAAATGGTGGAAGCCTTGTTGGCACATCGTTGCGAAACTATTGCCGTGGGAACGACCTCGGTGCGCACAATTGAAAGTTTGTATTACATCGGTGCAAAATTGCTGCAAAATCCGGAAAATCCTGATTCGGCGTTTTTTGTCAAACAATGGGACCCTTACGAAAATGCTTTTACGATAACGCCTGAAGCCTCGTTGCAGGCCATTTTGACTTATATGCAGACAAATGAGTTGCAAACGTTTCATGCTGCCACGCAAATAATGATAGCCCCGGGCTACAGGTTTCATTTCGTAAGAAAAATGATTACCAATTTTCATCAACCGAAAAGTACGTTGTTGCTGTTGGTATCGGCTTTTGTAGGCGACGATTGGCGGAAAATTTACGAGTATGCCCTTGCACACGATTTCCGTTTTTTGAGTTATGGCGATAGTTCTATCTTGATACCGCAACGTTGCTAATTTTATTACTTTTGTATGCGTATGAAATGCGTTGTTTTTAATACCACTTATCATGTAAATCGTGCATACGTGGAGCGTTGGCTCGATTTTGTAAAACAGCACGTCAAACCGCGTATCGAACAGCACGTTGCTTTTTCCGATTATCGTATTTGCAAGGTGCTTATTGCCGACCAACCCGACGATGAGGCTTTCGCCCTACAGTTTTCGGCCGAAAATAAATCGGTTATCGACCATTGGCTCGAAACCGAAGGACATTTGCTGAATGCTTATATGCACAAAACCTTTGGAGAAAACGTACTCTCGTTTTCTGTTTTTATGGAAGAAATCGCATTATGAAGAACGTCTCAGCACACGAAAAAATTATTTTAGGTATCGACCCCGGTACAAACGTTATGGGATTTGGTGTGGTGAGGGTTTGTGCTACAAAAGCCTCCTTTTTGGATATGGGGACGCTTGATATGAAAAAGATGAAAGACCCTTATCTGAAGTTGAAACGTGTATTCGATTTTACAACAGAACTTATAGAGCGGTATTTGCCCGATGAATTTGCCATTGAGGCACAATTTTTCGGCAAAAACGTGCAATCGATGCTCAAACTTGGGCGGGCGCAAGGTGTGGCTATTGCTGCGGCATTGGAACGCGATGTGCCTATCTGCGAATATGCTCCCCTCAAAATCAAAATGGCTATCACCGGCAACGGACAAGCCTCGAAAGAGCAGGTGGCGGACATGTTGCACCGATTTCTGAAAATACCTGACGAGAAAATGCAACTCGCTTTTGATGCTACCGATGCGTTGGCGGTGGCTTATTGTCATTTTTTGCAGGCTTCGCGACCTGCCTCCGACAAAAAATACAAGAGTTGGAACGATTTTCTCAATTCCAACCCTGCTCGAATCGTAAACGACACAAAGTAATTTGCAACTTTATCGAAGCAATTCCTCTGCCAATTGTTCAAGTTGCGGTAAATTGCTCGGCTTCATTCGGCTGTGAACGGTAACAATCGGATAAGCTATCTCGATGTTTTTCATCGCTTGCAGCATTTCGCTCATTACGCGTGCCGCACAAGGAGCCCACGAACCGTTTTCGATGATTCCAACCTTTCGGTTTTGAAAATTTTTGATTTGCAGATGATGCAAAAAATCGTGCATCGGAGGAAACAATCCTGCATCGTACGACGCCCCTGCCACTACCATACGGCTCATGCGAAAAGCATCTTCGACGGCTTCGGCCATATCGCAACGGCTGAGGTCGGCTATCGAGACTTTTTTTGCTCCCTTTGCTTCCAATATTTTTGCTAAGGTGCGGGCTGTTTCTGCCGTACCGCCATGTATGGATGCGTAGGCAATGAAAACACCGTCCGTTTCGGCACGATAACTGCTCCAACAATCGTATAAGCCGATATAGTAATCGAGATTTTCGCTGATAGCGGGACCATGAAGCGGACAAATATGGCGAATGTCGAATTGCTTGACTTTCTTGAGCAAGTTTTGTACTTGGACACCGTATTTACCGCAAATGTTGAAATAGTAGCGACGTGCCTCGCAAGCCCAATCCTCTTGGTGCGACAATGCTCCGAATTTTCCAAACGCATCGGCAGAGAAAAGTACCTGTTCGCTGCTTTCGTAACTGACCATTACTTCGGGCCAATGCACCATAGGTGCAGTCATAAACGTAAGCGTATGACTGCCGAGCGATAATGTGTCTTGCTCTTTCACCGCAATGGTTCTGCCCGTAAAATCGGTGTCGAAAAACTGTGGTAGCATTTGCAATGCCCGTGCCGATGCGACTATTTTCAGATTTGGATATTTCGTCATGAGGCGAAGTATCTCGCCCGAGTGGTCGGGTTCGATATGATGTAACACAAGATAGTCGGGGGTACGTCCTTCGAGCGTACTCTCCAAACGGGCAAACCATTCGTTACCACAACGGCAGTCCACCGTATCCATTATGGCAATCTGCTTGTCGAGAATTACATACGAATTGTACGAAATGCCATTTGGTACTACATACTGACTTTCGAACAAATCCAAATTCAAGTCGTCAACGCCGATGTATTTTATGCTTTCCGAAATTTTCATAATGACAGCTTTTTTTTGAGGAAGGCAAAATTAGTAAAAAAATAGGGAAAGCGATACGTTGCCGCCTTGCTTGTTTCAGAAATTCATTACAACGGTGTCTTCTGCTTTTGTTCCGTCAAGCAGATTCATCGTTACTTTTAGTGTGTGTGTTTTCTCTAAAGTAGGGGGTTGAGTAAACTCCAAAATCCCAAAACTAAATATTCCTCCTTCTTTTTCGTAGTTAATAGAAGAGCAAATGCCTATCATCTTTAAATCGTCAATGTCCAAATCGGACAAGCGTTTTTCTATGAGGTAATAACCTTGTAACAATTCTTCTTCACTAATAGAACTGAGTATAGTGTAACATGCTATATTATCAAAATACAATATGCTTCTTTCGGAAACAGGATCGGACGTTCTTTTTGCGTAATTGTTTTGAATAAAACGATAAGGCGATGCTCCGATGTACTTTATCATATCCGACAAATCAGACCCTGCAGGGTGACGCTCATCATAGTCGTTATTACTCACAACCTGAATGTTTTTGATGTCGATATCAACAACCGGATTTATATAATGTTCATGATAAACGGATATTTCCCTATTGTAAGACACATCACCATATTTTTCTGCGAGAGCGGTGTATCTCTTTTTCACCTTTCCTATCGACTTCCAATTTCCAATCATTGTTGCTTCCTTTGTGTACATTACAACAGAAGCAGAGTCCAATTGTGAAACTTGGAAGTTCTCGTTCTCCATTTGAAAATACGCTAATACAAAGGATTGCGATATATCTCTATCCAACCTATCACAACTATTTAATAATAGTATTAGAGAAAATATTATTAACGTTTTTTTCATAGGTTAGGATTTTTGTATGGGGTAAAATTAGTAAAAAATGTTTGAAATGGTTTATCGTACAAAGCAAGAATATTTTGTTCAGAGATGCTCTTCGGGGTATGAAGGATACTCCGTAGAGCCATACAATCTGAAAAAATCCTGAAAAAACCGTATATTTGCATTTTAACAAGAAATGAAATGAAAAAATATACAACCTTGCTGTTTTCTCTTGTGTTTTTTTGGACAACTCAACAGGTTTTTGCTGAAAAAAAAGGTTCTAAAATAGGTTACGAAGGTTTTTCCGGCGGCATGATGTTGCATGTGGGGTATGGTCAGGGAAATGCTTACGATGTAGAAAACGGACTTGGCGGTGTCATTGCACATGAACAGATGCGGGGTCTTTCGTATGGAATCGGAGGAACCGCCAAAATACATCTTGGAAAGCATCTTCGGATAGGTGGTGAGGGTTATGTGTCGAATCTCGGTTACAAGAAAAACGATAGTTTCTCTTCGGTAGGTTGGGGTGGCTTGTTGGTCGATTGTGTGTGGCAATTGGGCAAGTTGGCGCCTTTTATCGGTGTTACCATAGGCGGTGGTTCGGTCAAAAATGTAACGATGCAAGGAGAGCATGGAAACGATTTCATAGCCGAAGAGAGTGTCTTGTTTCGGAAATATCCTTTTATGGCAATACGCCCGTGTGTGGGCTTGGAATATGCCATAACGTCAAAAATGCGGTTGCTGTTTTCGGTCGATTATTTGCTTAATGCCACTTCGTGGCAAAAGGATTATGTACATGGACCCAAATTTTTCTTCGGCTTTATATTCTATCGTTTAAAAGAGTCCGACAAATAATCTTGTTACCCGTCAGAATAAAAAAGAGAACCTTTTGTGGGGTTCTCTTTTTCTTTATTTATTGTTTTTCAGATGTTTATAAGAAAAATTTCTTTACGAATCCGAACATTTTGTAAGGCATATAACGGAAAGGGAGGTCTATCCACGTTGGTGTAACGACAAGCGAACGTTCGTGCGAGAACGCTTTGAAGCTGTTTTTGCCGTGATAGTTGCCCATACCCGAATTGCCGACACCGCCAAATGGGATATTTTCGTTGGCAATGTGCATGATTGTGTCGTTGATACATGCTCCGCCCGACGAGGTTCGGTTTAAAATGCGTAAGGCTTTCTTTTTGTTCCCGAAATAATAAAAAGCCAGAGGTTTTTCGCGTTCTGTTACAAAACGAATCACTTCGTCGTCGTTTTCAAATGTAATCATGGGCAAAACGGGACCGAAAATCTCTTCTTGCATGACGGGCGATTCGGCAGAAACCTCGTCGAGCAGTGTCGGCTCAATGTAAAGCTCGTCGGCATCTGTTTGCCCGCCGGCAACTATTTTCCCGTCGTTTAGATAAGCCGCAACGCGTTCAAAGGCTCGTTTGCTCACCAAACGCACGAAATGCTGACTTTGCTTTATGTCGTTGCCGTGCAGTTGGGTTAATGCCTTTTTGAAAGCCTCTACAAACTTCTCTTTTTGCGATTGGTGTATCAACATATAGTCGGGAGCAATACATGTTTGCCCTGCATTCAAGGTTTTGCCCCATGCTATTCGGCGCGCAGCCATTGCAATGTCGGCTTCTTTGTCCACAATGCAGGGACTTTTTCCGCCAAGTTCGAGCACTACGGGCGTGAGGTGTTTGGCGGCGGCTTGCATCACCGTTTTACCGAGTGCGGGGCTTCCCGTAAAAAAGATAATGTCGAATCGTTGGTTAAAAAGTATTGCGTTCACATCGCGATTGCCTTGCACTATGGCGATGTATTTTTCGTCGAAAGTTTTTTCTATCATCTCGGCCAATACTGCCGATACGTTTGGCACATAAGGCGAAGGCTTCAGAATAGCAGTACAGCCTGCCGAGATGGCGCCTACAATCGGATTCAACAACAATTGTACGGGATAGTTCCACGGAGCGACTATCAGTGCATTGCCGAGTGGTTCGGTTACGATGTAACTACTCGAAGGGAACATTTTGAGCGGGGTGGCATAGCGTTTGCGTTTCATCCACGATTTTAAATGCGAAAGATGGTTGCGTATTTCGCCACCTACAATGCTTAATTCCGTCATGATAGCCTCTTCTTGCGATTTGTGCAAATCTTTCCAAAGAGCTTCGCAGAGAGGTTGCTCATAGCTATTGAGGGCTGCTTGCAGCTTTTTTAGTTGTTGAATACGAAAGCGGTAGTTTCGTGTTTCTCCCGTGGCAAAAAAATCTTGTTGCGTGGCAACGAGTGCCGCTATTTTCTGTTCCATAATCTTGAAAAATTATTTGCGTCCCGTGAAATGATCCATTGCGTGGAAAATGCCCATCACTTCTCCGAAAAAGAAGTCGAACACAGCCGTCGGCAGAATTGCTTGCCAAAAACGTATGAAGTGGAATCCGAAAGGAATACCTTTGAAATGCCTGTTTTTTTCGATGGCACAAATGATTTTTTTTGCAGTCGGTTCGGGTTTCAGCATCGGACAGATGTGTGCGCTAACTCCGTTGAACATTCCTGTGTTGATAAAGTAAGGTGCAATGGTGGTAAACTGAACCTTGCTTTTCATCTGTTTCAGTTCGATGCGTACGGAATCCGACCATCCGACTATCGCCCATTTGCTTGCCACATATACCGACATTTTGGGGTTGGCTATCATACCTGCTGCCGAAGCTATGTTGCAAATATGCCCGTTGTTGCGGGCTATCATTCCGGGCAATGCTTGCAATGCCACTACCATAGGTGCGGTCGCGTTGATGTTCATTGTCCGTTCAATGCTCGAAATGTCTTGTTTGTCGAATGTTTGGTTGCCGGTAACAATTCCCGCACAGTTGATGAGAACATCGACATTGCCGCACTCATTTCCGGTTTGCCGGTAGCAGGTGGCTACCTGTTCGCTGTTGGAAACATCTATTTTGTAACCTTTAACGCAACCGATGTTTTTCAGTTCGGCAACGGTGTTTTCAATGTTTTGTTCGTTTATATCCCAAATAATCAGTTGTTTTGCTCCTTTTTCGAGTACTATGCGTCCCATGATTCTACCGATGCCAGAAGCTCCTCCTGTTATCAGCACACAGCTGTCTTTTAATTTTGTCATTGTTTTATGGTTATTTTAAAATCGGGTGCAAAAGTAGTCAAAAAAAACAAAGTTGCACACTTTCTGTGTTTTTGTGTAATTTTAACAGAGAAGGATAAAAAAGAGAGAACGCTCGAAAACGTTCTCTCCCAACAAGATAATGAAAAAGAATCTACAATTTTGGTCCGGCAGCAACAAGAGCCTTTCCGGCTTCGTTGGTGGTGTATTTGTTAAAGTTTTTAATAAAACGTTCTGCCAAATCCTTCGCTTTTTCTTCCCATTTGCAAGCACAATCGTATGTGTCGCGAGGGTCAAGAATGTTCGGATCAACACCCGGAAGTGCTGTCGGAACTTCGAAATCGAAATAAGGGATTTTTTTGGTAGGAGCAGCGTTGATGCTTCCGTCGAGAATAGCGTCGATAATGCCACGCGTATCTTTAATGGAAATACGTTTGCCCGTACCGTTCCAACCGGTATTTACCAAATAAGCTTTTGCTCCGTTGGCTTCCATTTTCTTAACCAATTCTTCGGCATATTTTGTCGGGTGCAATTCGAGGAATGCGGCACCGAAGCAGGCCGAGAATGTCGGTGTAGGCTCGGTGATACCACGTTCGGTACCTGCCAATTTTGCGGTAAATCCTGACAAGAAATAGTATTGAGCCTGTTCGGGTGTTAAAATCGAAACCGGAGGCAACACACCGAATGCATCAGCTGAAAGGAAGATAACTTGCTTAGCAGCAGGACCTTTCGAAACAGGTTTTACGATGTTTTCGATGTGATTGATAGGATACGAAACACGCGTGTTTTCGGTTACGCTCTTATCGGTGAAGTCGATTTTGCCGTTGGCATCTACCGTAACGTTTTCGAGCAAAGCGTTGCGTTTGATAGCGTTATAAATATCGGGTTCGCTCTCTTTGTCGAGGTTGATTACCTTTGCATAGCAACCGCCTTCGTAGTTGAATACGCCCTCGTCGTCCCATCCGTGCTCGTCGTCGCCGATGAGTTTGCGTTTCGGGTCGGTCGAAAGGGTTGTTTTACCCGTACCGGACAATCCGAAGAAGATAGCGGTGCTTTTGCCTTCCATGTCGGTGTTTGCCGAACAGTGCATAGAAGCAATTCCCTCCAATGGTTTGAAGAAGTTCATCATCGAGAACAAACCTTTCTTCATTTCGCCGCCATACCATGTGTTGATAATGACTTGCTCTTTCGATGTAAGGTTGAACACAACGGCTGTTTCCGAATTCAACCCCAACTCTTTATAGTTCTCAACTTTTGCTTTCGAAGCATTGTAAACAACGAAATCGGGTTCAAACGACTCCAACTCTTCGGCAGTCGGACGAATAAACATATTCGTTATAAAGTGAGCCTGCCAAGCAACTTCGACAATAAAACGAACTTTCAAGCAAGTAGCTTTGTTTGCTCCGCAATAGCCATCTACAACAAACAGTTTTTTGTTCGACAACTCTTTTTGAGCGATTTCTTTCAATACGCCCCAAGTTTGTTCCGTAACAGGTTTGTTGTCGTTTTTATACTCTTCAGTTGTCCACCACACTTTGTCGGCACTGAAAGCATCTTTTACAATGTATTTATCTTTAGGCGAACGACCGGTGAAAATACCTGTCATTACATTCACTGCACCAAGTTCGGTTTCCTGACCTTTTTCAAAACCTTGCAACTCGGGCTTTGTTTCTTCTACGAAAAGCGTTTCGTACGAAGGGTTGTGTACAATCTCGGTAGTTCCCGTGATTCCGTACTTTGTTAAATCTAATTTTGCCATTTTTTTTGTGATTTTATAATTAAAAACTAATTCTATCAAAGTTTCTCGGTTACAAAAGTACGACATTTTATAGAAAAACGAAAAGAATTAAAGAAATTTTTCCATAATTAAAAATCATTAACTTATTTGAATAACAATGCTCATCGTACATTTGTTTTGCAGTCAGTGCGGTTGCGTGCCGATTTGTTGCATGTTTTATGTAAATCGCAGTTGTTGCAACCGTTTCTATTGCGTTTGCGTAAAAACCGCCATACACGGTAACCGATAAAAATTGCCGTGAGAAGCAGTATCCCGAAAACGATAATCTCCTGCCACATCGCTCAAAACAAACTTCCTATTTGCCATACGGCGAATGATACAATCCAAGCAATTGCCGTGGTGTAAACAAGTGCAAAAGTTGCCCACCGCCAGCCGACCTCACGCCAAATGGCAACCAAGGTGGCTGTGCATGGGAAGTAGAGCAGCACAAACAACATAAACGAAAATGCTCGGAGCGAGGAGTGCTGCGGCGACGAAAGCGTGGCGAAATGTGCCGGCAGACTTTCGCTCAACGATGTAGCCTCTTCGTTTTCGTACAAAATGCCCAACGACGATACGATAATCTCTTTTGCCGCCATTCCGCTCAAAAGTCCCACGCCCATTCGCCAATCGAATCCTAATGGTTTGATGACGGGTTCAATGGCATGCCCTATTTGTCCCATGTACGAATTTTCTATCTGCGTTGCCGAATCGTTTGTGTCTTTTTGGTGTGGAAAATAGCACAATGCCCAAATCACGATAGATGCGAATAAGATGATTGTTCCCATTTTTTTAAGGTACATCGCACTTTTGTCCCACATGTGTATCAGCGTGTTGCGTAAGGTGGGAATGCGGTACGGGGGCAACTCCATGACAAACTGGTCGGTTTCGTTTTTAAACAGCGTTTTGTTTAAAATGGCTGCCGATGCCACGGCTATTAAAATCCCGATCAGATAGATGCCGAGCAGTATCAAACCTTTGTTGTGGTCGAAAAATGCCGACACCAACAGCAGATAGACGGGCAATCGTGCCGAGCAGGACATAAACGGTATGGTCAGCATGGTGAGCAGACGGTCTTTTTTGTTTTCGAGCGTGCGTGTTGCCATGACGGCGGGTACATTGCACCCGAATCCGATCAGATAAGGAATAAACGACTTGCCGTGCAACCCCATTCGATGCATCAGGCGGTCCATTATAAACGCTGCACGCGCCATGTAACCCGAATCCTCCAATAGCGATATGAAAAGGAACATAATGAGTATGTTGGGCAGAAACACCAATACGCCGCCAACGCCCGTAATGATGCCATCGACCAACAAATCGCGAAAAATGCCTTCGGGTATCAGGCGAGCCACTTGTTCGCCTATCCACGTTACACCGCTTTCGAGCCAGCCTTGCGGATAAGCACCGAGCGTGAATGTGGTTTGAAACATAATCCACATAAACAATATCAAAACGGGGAAACCCAACCACCGATTCATGAGAACGGTGTCGAGTGCATAGCCCAATTTCTTTTTGTCGGTATTGCTGTGTACGAGTGTTTCGCTCAACGCTCCGCGTACGAAACCGTATTTCAAGTCGGAAACAATGCCGACAATGTCGTTGTGGTAGGTTTGCTCAATGCGTTTGCGACACTCCGAAGCCGTTTCGTATATTTCGTCGGCATTGGGCAAACCGTTCAGCATTTGCCGTACCACGCTGTCGCCCTCTATCAGTTTCAGTGCCACATAGCGGGCGGGGAAATTGGTCTGTATCGAACTTTGCAGCAACTTTTTTACTTGCATGATGGCTGCTTCCACCTCTTCGCCGTAGTTGATATGAATATGTTTGGTTTGTGTCGTTTTTTCTTCATATACGCCGACAATGGCTTCGAGTACGTTGTCAATGCCTGCACCCGTTTTTGCCACGACGGGCACAATCGGGAATCCCAACATTTTCGACAGACTCTCGTGGTCGAGTTTGTCGCCCGAGGCCTCGAGTTCGTCGTACATATTCAATGCCATCACCATACGCGGATTCTGATCGATGAGCTGGGTGGTAAGAAACAGATTGCGTTCCAAGTTCCCCGCATTCACAATGTTCAGCACGACGTCGGGGTGCTGTTCGGTAAGAAACGACCGCACATACAGCTCTTCGGGCGAAAACTCCGTGAGCGAGTATGTCCCCGGCAAATCAACAAGGTTGATGGTATAGCCGCGGTGAAAGAACGTGCCGATTTTCGAATCGACCGTTACGCCACTGTAGTTGCCTACTTTTTCGTGTAACCCCGTTGCATAGTTGAAAAACGAGGTCTTGCCGCAGTTTGGGTTACCTACAAGAGCTACGGTCAGTTCGTGGCTTTTTTGCTCCACCTCTTGGGCAACATGTTCCTCTATTGTGCCGTGATACAGGTTGTCGGGGTGAGCACCCGCTTCGAGCGAAACTACCTCTATGTTGGCAGCCTCGCTGCGCCGTAACGACACATGGCTGCCCATCACCTCGTATTCCACGGGGTCGAGCAACGGTGCATTGCGCAGCACTTGCACCGTTTCGCCACGAACAAAACCCAATTCCAGTATCCGATGCCGAAAGCCGCCGTGTCCGTGCACTTTCAGTATGACGCATCGGCTACCCGTGGGCATTTCCGATAGCATCTGCTTTTTTTGCGTATCCATAAAAAAAAGTTTTTTACAACCGCAAAAATACAACTTCCGACAATACTTTATTATCCCCTTTTATGGGGATTTTACACGGCAAAAATGCCCTTGCGTTTGTTTTTACGTAAGGGCATTTTCACAAATAACATACTAACTAACAAAAACGGCAATACTTCACTTGTATCGACGATGCAAAGGTAGGGAGAGAGCGGTATGTACGCAATCGCTTGATATGGGTATTTTTCGCTCCCCGTTATCGCCATAAATGGTTAGTTATCATTTTTTTGGATAAAAGGTTAAAAAAATGCTTTTTTTGATTTGTTTTTAACAAGAATACATACTTTTGTACAATTTTTATCTTATTTATTAACATTTTAAATTTTTACAAAAATGAAAAAATTATTTTTAAACTTTACGATGGTGTTGGTTGCAACGAGCCTGATGTTGGTTTCTTGCAATACGAAGACCGATGGGGTAGACGACCCTAACGATTCGATACCGGCAGGGGTGCAAGAAGATTTGGCTACTGCGCTTAAAGAGCAAGGATATACGCTGGCAAATGCCGCTTTCGGTACGGCTTATCCGAGTTACTCTTACATCGACGTTTATTTTGCAAACGAAGCAGACACGGTGGCAATATCGTTTAACACCGAGGAGGGCGAAGAAACGCTGCCTATTGGCGAGTATGTAATGGATGAAACAACCGAATACCTTCCGGGTACTTGGGACCCCGAGTTTTCTTATTGGTGGAATGCAAAAACAGCGGAAGCAACGGAAGACGGAGTGTATTACTTTAGCGAAGGAACGGTTTCCGTGGCAAAATCGGGACGTAACTATGCGGTAAAAATCGACCTTGTCGATGCAAACGGAGATGCTATCAAATGGGCTTATGTCGGACAAATCGAATTGGAGGTATTTTCTCAAGAGCCTGCTCAAGAATCTTTCGATCTGACTTGGGATGATTTGGATAATACATATTCTTATTATTATCTGTCAACTGATTACTCATTATATTTTTATGTACTTGTAGTTGTTGACTCTGAAACAGGTCGGGAAATTGATATAGTATTTACCGGAACAGATGTTGATACAAATGGAAAACTGCCTACGGGAACATTTGATATGGCGACCACGTCTATTACGGAAAATATAATCATTCCAGGATTTGTAAATGAAGGGGGATATATTGAGGGTACATATCAGATCGATTGGAATAATCAAAGTGCTACCTTTTATCCATTTGTAGCTGGAAGTATCTCTGTTGCAGAAAGTGAAGATGTAGATAATACAACTTTGTCGGGTTCATTGTATACAGAAGACGGCACTGAAGTTACCGTGAATATTTCAGGAGCGGCTCCTACTTTGGACTTTTATGAACCATCTGAAGAATCAGCAGCCACCTCATCTGTAAAGAGTGTAAAGCCGGTGAAACAAGGCAAAAAACTCGGCAGACGTGTGGTAAGAAAATAGGCTTACGAAGCAGATGCAAATAAAAAAACTCCTGCCTCGAAATGGGGCGGGAGTTTTTTTGTTGTGTGGTTATCCTGCGTTTTTAAGCAAAGGCAAGAATCAGTATTTGAGCCGATATAATGCGTAAAAACATGGTCAGCGGATAGACGGTGGAGTAGGCCACGGCTGGTTGGTCGTTGGTGGCTATCGAGCTTGAATAAGCCAAAGCGGGCGGGTTGGTGGTGCTTCCGGCTATCATACCTATCAGCGTGAAATAGTTGAGCTTAAAGCAGATCCGCCCGATAATGCCGATAATAAAGATGGGCAGAAACGTAATCAGAAATCCGCACCCTATCCAAAGCAGTCCGTCGCCCGACACCACGGTGCCCAAAAATTTGCCGCCCGAAGAGATGCCCACGCTTGCCAAAAACAGACAGATGCCTATTTCGCGGAGCATAAGGTTGGCGCTCTGCGTGGTGTAGGTGATGAGTTTGATTTTGTAGCCGAAACGTCCGAGCAAGATGGCGATAATGAGCGGTCCGCCTGCCAATCCGAGCTTTGCAGGCATAGGCATTCCGGGGAAATAGACGGGAATGCTTCCTGCCAAAATACCGATAAGAATACCGAAAAAGATGGTGATGATATGCGGTTCGTTCAGTCGCTTCAAGGTATTGCCAAGCAGGGGTTCCACCTTTTTTATGGCGTCGAGTTCGCCTACCACCATTACGCGGTCGCCCACTTGCAGCACAAGGTCGGGGCGCCCGAGCAGGTCGATGCCCGAACGATTGACGCGCGTGATGTTGATGCCGTAGAGCGTACGCAGGTGCAGGTCGCCGATGGTTTTGCCGTTGATGTTGTTTTGTGTGATGACAATGCGTCGCGAAACGAGCTGCGTGTTTTGTGTCTCCCATTCCATTTCGGTAGTTTCGCCAAAGAAAGCCACAATGGCTTCAAAATCGTGTTCCGAGGAGATAACCAAAATCGTGTCGTCTTTTTCGAATACCGTATCGCTTGTGGGAATAATGGTTTTGCCGCCATGCAACAGGCGCGAGATGACGAATTTACGTCCGATGATGCCTTTACATTCCGACAACGTTTTCCCGCAAATGGATTGGTTGGTGATTTTTATCGACAATCGTTGCGGTTTGTCCGCTCCGCCTTCGTTGAGGGCGGCCGCTTCGTTCTCTTTGTCCAATTTGATGCGGAAAATCGCTCTCAAGAGTAAAAATGTCAACAGCGTGCCTATCACACCCAACGGGTAGGCTACGGCATAACCTACCGCTATGTCGGTATCGTTGCCTATTTGTCGCAAAGCCTCTTGAGCAGCACCGAGTCCGGGTGTGTTGGTGACGGCTCCCGACAGAATCCCGACAGCCATGGGCAACGCTATTCTGCCATCGGCTATGTAGTAGATGGCCAATGTAACGACAATGCCCAAAAGCACAATGCCGAATGCCAACAGGTTGAGCAACGAGCCGTCTTTTTTAAACGAGGAAAAAAATCCGGGACCGACCTGCAAACCAATCGAAAAGATAAAGAGAATCAACCCGAACTCTTTGATGAAATGCAAAATTTCGGCCTCGACGGTAAACCCGAAATGCCCCACGGCAATGCCCACAAACAAAACAAACGTAACGCCCAGCGACACGCTGCCTATCTTTATCTTGCCGAGCAACACGCCCAACGAAATGACAAAAGAGTATAAAAGCAACGTATGCGCGATGGATTCTTTAGTTAAAAGATCGATAAACCATTCCATAGAGTTAAAAAAAATTTAGGATGCAAAGGTACGACATCTATGGCAATAAAAAAAGAGGTCTGACGACCTCTTTTTGCGAGCGGTAGGCGAGGCTCGAACTCGTGACCCTCAGCTTGGGAAGCTGATGCTCTACCAACTGAGCTACTACCGCAGTGATAGTTTGCAAAAATACATTTTTTCCAAAAATATTTTGTTATCTTTTTTTAAATTTTTTCCTTTGTGAATATGTATAATCTAAAAATTATAAAAATGAAAGAGAAACTACTTTTTTTGATGGTCTTTGTGTTGGCAACGATGGTACCTGTTTCGGGGCAGACATCGGCACTTTGCGATATGTCGTCGTCGGAAAACGAACCGCAACCCGTATTCCCCGTGCCTACCGAAAGGCAGTTGGCTTGGCACGACATGGAATTTTATGCGTTCATGCACTTTGGTATCAATACCTTTACCAACCGGGAGTGGGGCAACGGCAACGAGAGTATCAACACGTTTGCTCCCACTGCCGAATTGGACGTGGAACAATGGGTTACCGAGATTAAAAATGCGGGAATGAAGGGTATTGTTCTTACCTGCAAACATCACGATGGTTTTTGTACATGGTTTACCAATACCACCGAGCATAGTACGAAAAACAACACCACAACCTACGGGCATGTGGATATTCCGGCATTGCTCTCGGCCGAATGTGCGCGACAAGGGTTGAAGTTCGGTGCCTATATTTCGCCTTGGGACAGAAACAATGCCGAGTACGGTCGTGCCGGTTATGTTACTACTTTCAGAGAGCAAATAAGGGAAATTTGCACGAACTACGGCGAACTTTTTGAAATGTGGTTCGATGGTGCCAACGGCGGTAGCGGCTACTATGGAGGTGCCAACGAATCGCGAAGCATCGATGCCGAAACCTACTACGATTTTCCGAATACGTTTAAAATGATTCGCGAATTGCAACCCAATTGCGCTATTTGGGGTTGGGAGCAAGACTGCCAATGGGTAGGCAACGAAGAAGGTTGGGCTGGCGAAACCTCGTGGAGTACGTTCGATAATGGCGCCAATGGCAATGAATATGGCGACGAAGACGGGTGGCGTTGGTTGCCTTCCGAGTGCGATGCCAAAAATGGTAATGGTTGGTTTTGGAACACCTCTGCCGACAATACGGGGCAAATAAAAACGGCTCAACAGCTATTCGATATTTATATGACATCGGTGGGCAGAAATTCCAACTTGATACTGAACTTCCCGCCGAATAAAGCCGGTGTTCTTTCTACGGCTACGGTGAATAATCTGAGAGGATTCAAAACACTCTACGATGCCGCTTTCGGCACCGATTTGGCTTTAACCGGTACGGCTACGGCTTCTGCCGAAAGAAGCAGCTCGGTGAGCGGCAAGTTTGCAGCTTCGAATGTGAACGACAACGATAACGAAACCTATTGGGCATTGGAAGACGGACAAACCTCCGGCGAAATAGAAATCGACTTGGGTAGTTCGCAAACCGTTAAATACGTTCGTTTGGGCGAGTATATCCGCAAAGGACAACGTGTAAAAGGCTTTGAAATACATACATGGAATGGGTCGTCGTGGGTTAAACAAGCTACCACAACGGCAACTACCACCATCGGGCATCGACGCATTGTGCAGCTGACTTCGCCCGTTTCAACAAGCAAGGTGAAAATTGTGATTACCGATAGCAAGGTTTGTCCTTTAATCAATAGAATATCAATCTACTAATCCTAAAAAACTGACAGATGAAAACGTTAAGAATATTACAGATATTTTTGTTATCGGCAATCGTGAGTGTTTCTTCTTTGAAAGCAGAAACCGTTATATCGTCTTTCGAGGGTGGTTTGACCGAAGGGACAGTTTTTGTCGATGAATGGGAATCCTCGCCTTTCAATACGGGTGCTTGCGTAAATACAACCGTAGAGGTGATAGACAACCCGTATATTAACGAAATGAATGAAACAAGCAAGGTGTTGCATTATGTTCGCCCGTATTACGCAGGCGATAGAAACGGTGTCGAGATAAAGCTCGAAAATAATTTTACATTGACCACTACCAAGCGATACCTGCATGTGTTGGTTCATAAACCTGTGATTAGTCCGTTGGTAATGACCGCCATCGACAAAAACAACAATGTGATGCAGGTGATTACCTTGTCGCGTGCCGAAGTGCGTGCCAATGCGTGGAGCGATGCTATTTTTGCCGTAAAAGGGAACGGCTATGAGATAGACCGTATCCGTATTTATCCCGATTGTCAGATGGCGGTAAATCGCTTGTCGGGTGACATCGATGTATATATCGACGAAATCGTGTTGAGCGACTTCGATGAACCTCGCACCGCTTCGAGTTATTGTTTCGTAAAAGGGACGCAGAGCGTCGAACGCTATGTTTCGTACATTCAAACGCAAGGCGCTTTGTTTAATTTGAAAATGGTGCAAAACGATGTTGCTCCGAAAATCACCAACAAAATTGCTAACACTTGCATCATAGCGGAACAGGGTGCAACCTTCGATTTGACTTTTGCACAAAAATCGACTTCGGCGAACAATGCGGCGTGGGTAGCCGATGTGTTTGCCGATTTTAACAACGACAAAGAGTATGTGTCGGCCGATGAGTATTTGGGCAGAGTGACAGGCGTTGTAAGTGGCGATTCGGTGTTGTACACCACGCAGATTACCGTTCCCGAAACGGCTCTTCTTGGTGCAGGCAGTTTAAGAATAAAATTGACCGATAGCAGCGATGCCGCTGTCGCCGGCGACAACTATTCCAGCTGTGAAAATGTGCAAGATGGTGTTGTGTTCGATATGGCGATGGAAATCCAACGAAACATAGACAAACCTATAATAAAGATTGAAGGATTGTCCTCGCAAAGCGGTTGGGGAACTATTGGATTCAAGGGTTATGAAGGCACAGAATTGAAAGTGTTTAACGGAACGAAAATAACCGTACAAGCCAACGCTTCGGCAGGTCATACGTTTGTGGGGTGGTACATCAAAGGCTCCGATGCGCCGATAAGCACCGATGCAGCATTTGCAATTGCCGTGAAAACAAATGTTACGTTGATAGCCAAATTTGCAGAAATAGCCTATTGTAAGCCGACATCATTGGCAACTTATTTTGCGGGAAAAATATCGATTACTCCGGCCGCTCAGACGGCTCTTTATTACATTGGCGATGCAGCTAATGCAGTTGATGAGGTTGACGGAAGTTATGTGGCGAAGTCTGTTTTGGGCGGTGTGAATGTTAAGCGTGGAAGCTCCTTTGCATTGAATGTCGAAAAGGCAGCTTCTTCAGCCTCTTTTGCTTCGGCACAAATGGCTGTATGGGTCGATTGGAATGGCGATCATACGTTTGACGCTTCGGAATTGGTTGCAAACGCGCAGGGTGAAGATGCCAAAGAGTTTACGGTGTCGGTTCCTACAACGGCTTTGAAAGGGGATACTTATGTGCGTCTGCGCATAGCAGGCGAAACGCTCTCTGCTACCGATGCTTGTACCGATGTTGCCGAAGGTGTAACCTACGATTTGCAGGTAACGGTTGCTCCCGGCAACGACGAGCGATTCTCTTTGTCGGCGGTGCCTGATATAGAGGGTGCCGCTACGTTTACCTTGTCGCCTTTGCCCGATGAAGATGGTAAATATGCTGCTGGAACAAATGTTGCGATAACGGCTGTACCTGCCTCGGGATACAATTTCGTACAATGGAAAAAAGATGGAATCCCTTACGGTGCCACAATGACTTCGAACAATCCGTTGCCTATCACTTCGTTGAGCGAGGATTTGGTTTTGACAATGGCTATGGAAGCGGCATTCCCCTCCTATTGTGCAGGTACGGCACCCAACAACAGTGATGGCGACCATTATGGCATCAATGCGGGTTCGGTATCGGTTAATAGCGAACAAGCATTTACCTTTGCCAAAGCTTCGGAGTCCATTGTCGATTTGTCTTCGACTTGTATAGCAGAGGTATGCCCCGGCGATACGATAAAGCTTTTTGTATCGGGAGTTTCTCATTCGCAATGGTCGCAAGGTATTGCCTACATCGATTGGAACATGGATGGTACGTGGGATACTTCGACCGAAGCTTACGAGATGTTTAACAATCCTTTGGTACAAGTTACCAACCTTGAAACGCGTATTATTGTTCCTGATAATGTCGGAGTGGGAACTTGCGGCATCCGTTTGTGTTCGGGCGAGGCTCCCGCTTATAATTCACTTGGAGGAGGTCCTTGTCAGGCACGTAAGAGAGGTACGCTGTTTACTTTTAGACTAAACATTTCGGCATTGCCTGTTTCGTCGGCAACACAAGTAAAAGTTTCGTGCGACGAAAACAAAGGTCGTGTCGAAATACATGGAACCACAGAAAAAATATACGAAGCGGAGGAAAACGAGGTGGTAACCGTAGAAGCGACGCCATTAAGCGGTTATGAATTTACGGCGTGGACTACGCGCACGGGAACGGTACTTTCGACTTCGGCTGTTTATTCGTTTACGGTGAATAAATCGTACGATTTGGTGGCTGTGTTTACAAGCGAAACACCGACTTATTGTACGGGAACGGCAGCCTACGAAACGTTTACGTTTTATTTGAACTCGGTTTCCATCTCTTCGTCGCAAGGAACGGTGTCGGCAACAACTTCGTCGTCGCTGAACGATTTTCAGTCATCGAAAATTATTGAGGTACAAAACGGAGAGACTTTGACCTTCACCTATTCTTCTAATTCAAGTAATACAAGATGGGGTAATGTGGTCATTTTTGTGGATTGGAATCGTGATGGGGAATTTTCTGTTACAGACGAGAAATACGATATTTACGGAGGAACCGATGGTAGTGGTCAGTCCGGACATCAATATGCTAACGAGACCTATCAAATTACGGTCCCTATGTCTGCTTATGCAGGAATGTCGGCCATCAGAATCGTTTCCGAGGAGGCTACGCAACACAATGTGGCAAACAACTTTGACCCTTGTGGAGCTCGACACAAAGGTTCGGTGCATACGTTCGGCTTGAGAATAATCGACCCTACGGTCAATCTCCCTGTCGTTGAGGAAGAAAAAACTGCGGTTTATCCGAATCCCGTGAAATCGACGTTATTTGTCCGCGCCTCAATCAACGACCGGATAAAATTTCTCACAATGGAAGGAGTGACGGTTAAAACACTATCGGCAACCGACAATGTAACTCCATTTGATGTGTCGGGACTTCCGGCAGGTGTTTATTTGTTGCAAATTGTAGGTGAAAATGGCGTAACGACATCTACTGTTTGTAAAAAATAGGTGAACTTTGGTTTAAAAAAAGGTTCGGGTTTTACTCGAACCTTTTTTAGTATTATCTTCGCAATCGCAAAAAATGAGTTTATGAGAAAACAAAAAACAAAACAAACCGATTTGCATGTTTCGCAGCCGATGGGGCTGATGGAATTTCTTTTGCAGAAAATGGGCGGAATGAGCCGAACCTCTGTCAAATCGTTGTTGTCGCATCGGCAAGTACAGGTTAACAATCGTGTTGAAACACAATATAATTACGCACTTTCTGTTGGCGATAAAGTTGTTGTATTGACTTCGGTAGCTAACATGGAGCTGATTCATCCGAAGTTACGAATCGTGTTCGAAGACAACGACTTGTTGGTTGTGGAAAAAAAGGCAGGAATATTGACCGTCCCGACAAATGTTGGTTCAAGAGAGAGCACGGTGCTTTCCGTTTTGAAAACCTATGTGCGAAAAGCAAATCCGAGAAACGGTGTTTTTGTAGTGCATCGTTTGGATAGGGAGACCTCTGGTTTGTTAGTTTTTGCCAAAAGTAGAGAACTGCAGGAATTTATGCGGGATAATTGGAAATTGGTTACAACCGATCGTGCATATACGGCTTTGGTAGAAGGCGTGGTGGAAAAAGAAAACGATACCGTTGTCTCGTGGTTGACCGAAAATCCTAAAACGACTCGCGTATATTCTTCGTTTACCGACAATGGAGGAAAAAAATCGATAACGCATTATGAAAAATTGCAGAATAATGCCGATTATTCGTTGATAGAGTTGCGATTGGAAACCGGACGTACCAACCAAATTCGTGTTCAAATGGCAAGTATCGGTCATCCTGTTGTTGGCGACAGAAAATATGGGAACGGAGCCTCGCCCGTAATGAATCGTTTGGCCTTACATGCTCATTTGTTGGCGTTTAACCACCCCGTTACACGACAAAAATTGTCGTTTGAACTACCTGTTCCAAAAGAGTTTTTCAAGGTTTTTCGTTAAAAGGAGTTGCTTGTTATTTCGTGGAAAAATCTGCATTGTAGGCATTTCCGTGTATCGCAATAGCAGTTTTTAAGTTGCAACAATGCTTGTGTGTCGGCTGCAGAATGTGTCGGGAAGTGTAGTTGATGGAATTTTTCTACGATTTTGTTTTTCTCCGCAGGCAATTCGTTGAGCAAATTTAGGGCTTGTTCGCATAGCGAATCCCGACCCTGAAGTTGACCATAAGCAAACAAAAACGGGATTACGGAGTTGATGATAATGGCATCAAGTGAGTTGTTTGTCAGGTGTTTGCTTCTACTTCGGCTCGGGTTAGAAAAGTTATAATGTGTGTTCCAAAAATCGGAAACTTCTACACGAAATAATTCGTGCAAAGCCTCTTTGATGGGATTTTCGATGATTTTGGAAAACAGACAATCGTATTTTTGCAATAAAGCTGCAAATTGTGCGATGCGTATATGCGGAAAATTCATCGGTCGTAGCCGAAACATTTTCCAAAGGTGCGTCGGTATGGGTGTCAGTTGGAATTTCTGACGCAAAAAATTATATTCCTGAATAAGTAAATTGGTGTAATCGTCGGAACTCTTGTCGGGGAGCAACCCTGCTTCTCCGAACAACAAGGCTTCCGTTTGTAAAAAATTGTCTTTATGCTTTCGCAGATAGTTTAGCGGTAGCGATTTTGCAAGCATCATGAAAGCATCAGCGTTTTTCCCAAAACCGAAATTACGGGCTAAAAAAAGATAGAAAGCATTTTCCCAATCATTCCCGTTTTGTGCCAAGACGGCTTTTATATCCTCTGTTTTTCGAATAAAACGCTCAACCAAAAGCGACTCCAGCCAAGCGTCTTTTACAACGGACGATTTTAACTCTGCAAGAGATTTTTCGCAAAGGATAAAATGAATGTCGTGAGAGAATAAATTGTCGATGATGCGATTGGGAATCTTTAATTCAAGTTGCGGAATTTCTCTGTTGTCGGCGTCAAATACCCGACAATTGCATTCTGCCACCACATGCAAAATGACATTGTTGTAGGCTCTGTTTTTATGATGCTGGTGTTGCTGCCAATCGCTTGATTTCAGATGAATCTCTACATCGCCAGCCCAGATTAGATTGTTAATCTTGATTTTTGCGTTTGAAAAATCGGCTCCTTCATTTGTGTTAGGCAATCCAAAATCAATGATTTCAATCGGTTCTCCATCGGTAGTCTGCAGGTTGCCGAGTGGAAATTTCTTGTAACGCCAAACGTAGTGGAGTAGTTCTTCGTTCATCGTATTCAAAGTTGCGATTGTATTAAATCGAATTTTTTAATGAACTTTTGGCGTGCCAATTCCAAATCGGACAGCAAATCTTGTTCGGAGGATTTAAATTCGGGTAAACTACCGCCTTCTTTAATGTTTTCAAGAGTTTGTTTGTAGAATCCAATCAGTTTTAAGGCTATGTCGTACAACTCGTGTTCATCTCTGAAATGCCCGAGATTCCGGATCTTTTTTTCTGAAGCGAGTAGTTGTTTTTCGACCTCGCTGCAAGAATCGTTTGTGTTGTTTTCCAGTGCTTTATGTATGGAAACACGGCATTTCCCGATTTCGAAAACAAGTGTGTCGCAATAATCGGCAGGAGGCATACACGAATGGGAAAACAAGCATAATGTTATCAGTGAAAAAAAGATGATACGTTTGTTCATTGTATATGTTTTTTGTGATTCGCTTTTGGCAAATATAAACGAAAAATTTTATTCGGTGCAATTTGTGCACATTTCAATGTGTTTCCTGTTGATTCTTATTTGTTTTCGAAAATCTTTTGCCTTTTGGTTGTGGAAAATCGCTTTTATCGAAGAATCTTGTACGTTGCCGAAAACGAACTGACTCAATTTATCAAAACAGCATGGCAGTACATCGCCTTCGGAGTTGATAACTATCCCTGCCCAACTTCTGAAGCAATGGTTTTTTAGGCTCTTTTTTAGTTGCCATTCTCCGTGTTTGAGGACATATCGGCTGTACTTTTTTTTCGAAGGAATGCTTTCTGATTTTTGCTTATAGTTATAAATCTGTGCCGATTTGATGGTTACGACATCGGCACCCCATTGTTTCCCCATAGTTTTGATGGCTCCAATTTCGTTCTCATTGTGTTTAAACACTACAAATTGAACTTCTATTTTTGGGAATATGGTATGGTGTGTTTTTTTTGCTTCTTGAAGATATTTTATGGCAAACAGAGCTTTCTCTAATGAGCCGCCTACTCGATACCGTTCGTAGGATTGCTGTGTAGTTCCGTCGATAGATATTACAATATGTCGCAAACGACTTTTTACAATCTGTTCGCTCATATTCTTGTCTAACGTTTGGGCATTGGTAGATAAATATGTGTAAAGATGCTTATTGTTGGCATATTGAATCATATCGATGATATGTGGGTGAAGTAGCGGTTCTCCTTGAAAATAGAGCAGTATTTTTAACGTTTGACTTGCAACCTCGTCAACTATTTTGTGAAACATGTCAATGCCCATGAAAGGACGTCTTTTAAAGCGGTGTTGCCCGATGGCACATTCGGGACAATGCAGATTGCATACGGCAGCAGTTTCTAAAGAGATAAAAACAGGGCACGCATGTGAATGTATTTTTTCTGAATTAAGCGCAAAGGAGAGGTAATTCAGTAGCAAATTTTTTACTTTGAGATAAAATGTACGGCAAGAATTTTTCATGTAGGTATTTGAGTTATCTTGCTGATTTGCAAATATATACGTTTGACTATGTAAAAAATATATATTTTTTTTACAAAAATAACTAATTTATTCATTTAACTATTTCTATATTTGCCTAATATTTTGTGAATTGTAAATAAAAGTAAACTTAATTATTAACAAAAAATCAAAAAAATGAGAAAACATTTATTTTCAGTCGTTTCGGCTTGTTTGGTTTTATCGTTGGTTGTTGGTTGCGGTAAACCAAAAGAATTGTTGAAAGAGTATGTAACAGTTGTTCCTACTCCGGTAGAAAGTCATTCTGGTAAGGTAAGAATGGAGGTGAAAGTTAATTATCCTGAAAAGTATTTTAAAACAAAAATGGAGTTGACAATTACCCCTATTTTAGCAACAGAAACAGACACAATTGCAGATAAAGACGTTCTTTATCAGGGAGAAAAAGTGAAGGATAACAACGAAGTTGTAAAATATAAAGTTGGAGGTCCTTATAGCTTCATCACTGCATTTGATTATGATGAAAAATATTTGAAATCGAATTTCTGTTTGCGAGTTAAGGCTAAAATCAAAGATAAAGAGTATGATTTGGGCGTAGTAGAAATCGTTCCCGGTATTTTGGCTACTCCTGAGCTTGTAAATTTCCAAGCATTGACACCTGTTATTGCAGAGGATAATTTTCAACGTGTTATTACAGAGAAGAAAAAAGCGGATATTTTCTTTGCAATTCAACAATCGGAAATCCGTTCTTCTGAGTTGTCAAAAGATGAAATTGCTGCTTTGATACAAAAAGTACAAGATGCTAAAGATGCTCAAAACGAAGAATTGAAAGGAATCGAAATTTCGTCGTATGCTTCGCCTGATGGATCGTTGTCGTTGAACGAAAAATTGGCAGAACGTCGTGAAAAAGAGACAAATAAATACATTGCAAAACAAATGAAAAAATTGAAAGCCGAAGTAGCTGTTAATGCTAAATTTACAGCAGAGGATTGGGACGGCTTCCAAGCATTGATGCAAGAGTCTGAAATTGATGACAAAGAGGTTATCTTGCGAGTTTTGTCGATGTACCAAGATCCTGAAGAACGTGAACGTGAAATTAAAAACATTTCAGAAGTTTATAAAGCTATCGCAAATGAAATCCTTCCGAAACTTCGCCGTTCGCAAATGACTTTGTCGGTTGACGTAATTGGAAAATCTGATGAAGAGATTAAGGATTTGGCTAAAAACAACGATGCTGCTTTGAATTTGGAAGAGTTGCTTTATTCTGCTAAATTGTTTACAAATCTTGACGAAAAAGTAGAAATCTACAATAAAGTAATTGCACGTAACAGTAGCGATTGGAGAGCGTATAACAACTTGGGTATCACTCTTTATCAACAAGGTAAATTTGCTGATGCAGAGCGTATGATTAAAAAAGCTGTAGAATTTAAAGCTGATGCTCCTGAAGCTAACTTTAACGCAGGATTGATTGCTTTGGCAAACAAAAACTTGACAGCTGCAGAAGAATACTTTGGAAAATCGGCTAATGTAGGTGAAAACTTGGAGTTGGCTCAAGGTGCTCTTTTGATTAAGAAAGCTGAATACCAAAAAGCTGCTGAAGTTTTGAATGGTTCGAATGTTAACAACGAAGGTTTGGCAAAAATTTTGACAGGCGATTTCAACGCTGCTCGTGCTGCTTTGAATCAAGTTGCTCAAAAAGATGCTTTGACATATTATTTGCTTGCTATTGTAGGTGCTCGTGTTAACGACAATGCAGCTGTATATGAAAATCTTCAAAAGTCGGTTGAATTGTGTGCAGCAAAAGCAGAGTATGCTAAAAAAGATATTGAGTTCGCTAATTACGCATCTGATGCTAAATTTGCAGAAATCGTAAAATAAACTATAAGATACTGATTTAAAAGAGGGTTGGCAGAAGCCAACCCTCTTTTTGTTAAAAAACCTTTATTCTAAATTGATGTTTTTCTTTTCACTATATTTGCATAAATTTGAATTTTATGAATGATAAACCGATTGAACAATTTGTTGATACGATTGTTAAAGGAATGCAGGAGGCAAAAGCGAAACGGATTGTAACCGTTGATATGCAAAAGTTAGACGCCCCTTGTGTTTTTTTTATAATTTGCGAAGGTAATTCTTCGACACATGTAGCGTCTATCGCAACTGAAGTAAAAAATTTTGTTCGTGAAGTTGCAGGTGTAAAGCCTTTTGCTGTAGATGGATTGGAGGCTGCAAATTGGGTGGCTATGGATTATGGGGAGTTGATTGTGCATGTATTTCAGCCTGAAATACGTGAGTTTTATGACATAGAGCATCTTTGGTCTGATGCCGAACTGAACGAAATAGCGGATATTGATTAGAAAAATCATGGAAAAAGAAAATAATAAGAAGGATATATTTACTCCTAACAGAAACAATAAAAAAGGATTTACTCCAAAGTTTAATTTCTATTGGATTTATCTTTCCATCGCAATCCTATTCTTGCTTTCTATCTTTTTAGATAAGAATGGTTTTACACGAGAGATATCTTATTCGAAATTTGAAGCTTTGGTTGCTGATAACTGCATTTCGAAAATTACTGTTTTTTCAAATCGGAATCAACTTGAGGCAGAAGTGAAAACGCCTTGTATGGAACAAGTATTTGGCGAAAAAATTGATACATTGACAACGAAAGCTTTGATAGAAGTATCAATACCTTCGGTTGAAGAATTTGAAAAAATGATAGCGAAATATCGCAATGATGGAGTTTATACGGGTGAATATCGTTATGAGCAGGCACGAAGTTATGAGGATATTATTTGGTCTGTAGTTCCATTTTTGCTGATGTTGTTTTTCTTCATGTTCATTATGCGACGTATGTCGAGTAGTGCAGCAGGCGGTGGTGGTATTTTCAGTGTGGGGAAATCGCAGGCGAAGCTGTTTGATAAGGGAACGTCCGAAAAAGTTACATTTAAAGATGTGGCAGGTCTTGAGGGAGCCAAACAAGAAGTGGAAGAGATTGTATCGTTTTTGAAAGACCCCGAGAAATACCGTCGTTTGGGGGGAAAAATACCTAAGGGAGCTTTGCTTGTAGGCCCTCCGGGGACAGGAAAAACGTTGCTTGCAAAGGCAGTGGCAGGAGAAGCTGATGTTCCTTTCTTTTCGATGTCGGGTTCCGATTTCGTGGAAATGTTTGTAGGTGTGGGTGCTTCACGAGTACGCGATTTGTTTCGTCAAGCCAAAGAGAAAGCTCCTTGTATTATTTTTATAGACGAAATTGATGCCATAGGGCGCGCTCGTGGTAAGAATATTTCTCATTCGAATGATGAACGTGAGAATACCTTAAATCAACTTTTAACGGAAATGGACGGTTTTGGTACGAATAGCGGAGTGATTATTCTTGCAGCCACCAATCGGGCGGAAATTTTGGATAAAGCATTGCTTCGTGCAGGGCGTTTTGATAGACAGATTCATGTGGAATTACCTGATTTAAATGAACGAAAAGCAATTTTTCAAGTTCATTTATTGCCGTTAAAGATTGATAAAACGCTTGATGTGGACTTTCTTGCTCGACAAACACCCGGATTTTCGGGTGCGGAAATTGCCAATGTATGCAACGAAGCGGCTTTGATAGCTGCCCGTAACAATAAGGATTTGGTGGAAAAAGAGGACTTTTTGGCTGCTGTTGATCGTATCATTGGTGGGTTGGAAAAGAAAACGAAAATAATTACGCAAGAAGAAAAAAAATCTATTGCTTACCACGAGGCGGGTCATGCTACAATCAGTTGGTTGCTCGAATATGCTAACCCATTGGTTAAGGTTACAATCGTGCCACGAGGCGAGGCTCTGGGAGCCGCATGGTATTTGCCCGAAGAACGTCAGTTGACGACCAAAGAGCATATTCTTGACGAAATGTGCGCTACATTGGGAGGACGTGCTGCCGAAGAGGTTTTCTTTGGAACGATGTCAACGGGAGCAATGAATGATTTGGAGCGAGTAACTAAACGTGCTTATGCTATGGTTACTTACTTTGGTATGAGCGACAAAGTAAAAAACATGAGTTTTTACGACTCTACAGGAAACGATTATAATTTTACGAAACCTTATAGTGAAAAGACGGCAGAACTTATTGACGAGGAGGCAAAAAAAATAATTGCAGAGCAATATCAGCGTGCAAAAGAGTTGCTTGAAACACATAGAGAAGGACATAATCGCCTTGCTGAATTGTTAGTGGAGAGAGAGGTTATTTTTGCTGAAGATGTAGAGGCTGTATTTGGAAAAAGACCTTGGAAGTCGCGTACCGAAGAGTTGTTGCAGAATACAGAACAGCCCTCTGCCGAAGAGGATGTTACGGAATCGCAAAACTGATTTACTAAAAGTATGAACAAAGAGAAAAAACGCTACACTATGTAGCGTTTTTCTTACATACGGGGGGATTGAGGGGCAAACGATGCGGGTAAAATCTTTATCTTTGTCCAATAAAGAATAAAAATATGCTTTGGTTGTTGTTGATAGCATTATTGATATTGGTAGCGGTGGGTGCATTGGCTTTTTTCGTATCTCGTCGCTCACTGACAATAGATGCGGATGAACATAAGGAGATACCGTCCGATTGCTGTGGCGCACATGAAGTTTGTGAGCGGGATTCTCTATTAAGTAAGACCAATCAGATAATCTATTTTGATGATGAGGAATTGGACGTGCTTTCAGGTAAAGATGCCGCTACTTATACCATAGAAGAACAAAAACAATTGGAAGAGGTTTTTCTTACGCTTCGCGAAAGCGATGTGGCGGGTTGGCTTCGTAGTTTGCAATTGAGAAATATTGCTTTGCCCGACGAATTAAAAGAGCAAGCATTGCTTATCGTACGTGAGCGTCGTCATTTGCTTTGAGGCGGTATCTGCGGAAAAACCATAACAACAATCCACATACACCAAAACTTACGACTGCTATCGGCCATTGGTTTGCAGTGCCTATATGCGAAAATTCGTCAATTGTTTGTTGGCAGCAGAAAAAAGATAAAGTTACCACGGTGGCATTGTTTATAAAATGTGCCACAACAGATGGAAGAATCGACCCCGACCAATAAACAAAATAGCCGAATATGGCTCCTAAAAACATTCGTGGAAAAAAACCATAGAATTGCAGATGTATGGCACTGAAAATTAGAGCAGATAACCAAATACCTGCGTGAGTGCCGAATGTTTTTGTAAAGGTTTTTTGCAATAGTCCTCTGAAAAAGAGTTCTTCAGAGAAAGCCGGAATGAGAGCCATAACAACCAAATTGCCGAGAAACCCGCTCCACGAAGTGGCTGATAAAAACCTCTCGGTGAGCGCGTTGTTTGTCGCTTCTTGTTGTTTCATCCATTTTTCGATATGTGATAGCCATTCCGGCAACACGATTTTCTCGTTCAAGTCAGCTGTGAAATTGATGGCAGGTATTGCAATAACAACAATCATTGCTGCAAGCAGATAAAACAAGGCCTTTGTTTGAGTTGAAACAGAAAGGTATCGAACAGCATTTTTGTCGAAAAAACAAGCACAGATAACTGCCGGAAAAATAAATCCGAAAATCGATAAAACGGCTTGTGTGATTTTTAGTGCAACAATGTCGTCCCCGAATGCGGGGGTAACAAGCAACGAAATTGCAGACCCGATTGAGAGGAAAAAGACAAGGGTGGTAAAAACAATCAGTAGCTTGCCGATGAACGATGTTTGCTCAAATATTGCTTTAAGAAAACTCATACGTTATTCCGAAACGTGTATGTCGCGAATCATTAGCTGTAACGAGGTATTCCCGTTGAACGTGTTTTCCTCTATCGTATAGCAAATATCCAATGGTTGTCCTGTTTTTAAAAACGTATTGAATCCCCCCATTTTAAAAGCAATTCCGTTGATAACGGTGTTGCAGTCGGAGTTGTCTATCAAGTCCATTTTTAGGTGTTCGTGCCCTTTCCCTACGAGTTTGCTGGTACCAAAGTCGCGTACTTTTCTCGACACAAACACCGGTTTCATATTGTTGGGACCAAAAGGTGCGAATTGTTTTAAAATGTTATAAAACTTTCGCGGCGTGAGTTCGGCAAACGAGAGCTCGGCATCAATCTCTATTTGAGGCGAGAGTTGTTCGGGTTGAATGTTGTTTGCCACATAATCTTCAAATCGAAGAATAAATTCTTCCACGTTTTCTTCTCTCATCGAAAGTCCTGCAGCATAGAGGTGTCCTCCAAAATTTTCAAGCAAATCTTGACACGATTCAATGGCTTTGTAAAGATCGAAACCGGGTATTGAGCGTGCAGATCCTGTAGCCATTCCGTTCGACAAGGTTAGAACAACTGTCGGTTTGTAATACTCTTCGGCTAAACGAGAGGCAACAATTCCAACGATTCCTTTGTGCCAATCGGGTTGAAAAACAACAATTGATTTTCGGCTCTTAAAGTCTTGATTGGCTTCGATAAAACTCATCGCTTCGTCAGTCATGTTTTTGTCTAAATCCTTGCGCTCATTGTTGTATTCGTTAATTGCATGACTTTTCTTGCGTGCGGTCTCGATGTCTTTTGCAATGAGAAGTTCGACCGCTTCTTTGCCTGAAGTCATTCGTCCCGAAGCATTGATGCGGGGTCCTATTTTGAAAACAATGTCGCTGACAGTGATTTCTTTACCTGTCAAATCGCATACCTCAATGATGCTTTTCAACCCAATACTCGGATCGTTGTTGAGTTGTTTCAATCCGTAATAAATCAGAATGCGATTTTCGCCTGTGATAGGAACAATGTCGGAGGCAATGCTCAATGCCAATAAGTCAAGCAAAGGCATTAGGTTGAAAAACGGAATATCATTGCTTTTTGCAAAGGCCTGCATCAGTTTGAATCCGACACCGCAACCCGACAAATGCGGATATGGATAATGACAATCCGAACGCTTGGGGTCGAGTACGGCTACGGCGTCGGGTATTTGTATGTCCGGATTGTGATGGTCGCAAATAATAAAATCGACACCTCGCTCTTTGGCGTAAGCAACTTTTTCGATGGCTTTAATGCCGCAATCGAGAGCGATAACCAATTTTACATTGTTGCTGACAGCAAAGTCTATTCCTGCATACGATATGCCATAGCCTTCTGTATATCGGTTGGGTATGTAGAAAATTAAATTTGATGTGTATTGTAGCAGAAATTTGTAAACCAAAGCAACCGCTGTAGTTCCATCTACGTCGTAATCACCATAGACCATTATTTTTTCGTTCTTGCCGATAGCTGTGTTCAATCGATCAACTGCTTTCTGCATATCGGTCATTAAAAACGGGTCGTGCAGTGCATTTAATGTCGGGCGGAAAAATTGTTTTGCCTCTTCAAATGTCGTAATGCCGCGTTGTACCAATAGTTTTGCTAAAACAGGGTCGATTTTCAGTTCTTTTGCTATTTCATCTTGATGTTTTTTTTGGTCGTCATTCAGTGAGTTAATAATCCATCTGTTTGTCATATATAGAGTTTTTTCTTTCAAAGAAGCAATTATGCTATTCTTGCGTATGCAAGGAGCATAAAAAGTGCGCAAAGATACGCAAAAAATGATAATTTTTACATTTATTTATGTTAATATGCAAATCGTCATTTTGTGAAAGAAATTAGCAAACATTTTTTTCTTTTGAGGAGAAATATTAAATTTGTGCAATTTTAGATTTTGAAATGGACTTTCATTACCAAAAAATGATAGATGAATTTGAAAGGAAAATTCATCTGATTTTGCAGAATAATGAAGATTTAAAGCAAAAAAATCAATTTCTTGAAGCAGAAATTGAGCGGCAAAAGGCAGAACTTGTTGAGGTAAGAAACTCCCTTTCGGAACTAAAAAATCAATATGATAAATTGAAGATGGCAAAAGCGTTGTCGCTTTCGGACGACGAGAAAAAAAAAGCCCATCGGCAGTTGTCTTTATTGGTGCGGAATGTAAATGCTTGTATTAAGTTGATTAATAACAACGAATGAGTATGTCGGAAGATGTGTTTAAGATTACAGTGAAAATCGCTGCACGAACCATTCAACTGAACATACCACGAGCTGAAGAAGAAAAATTTAGAAACGCAGCAAGGCGATTGAACAATCTGATTGCTCTCTATCGGGCAAAATATACAGAAGTTGCCGAAAGCGATTATGAATTGATTCTTTTGATGTCGGCTCTCCATCTTGGGGTGGATTTTTTTGGAGAAATCGAACGCAAGGATATACTCCCTCTGTTGGAAAAAATCGAACAATGGGGAAATGAGATAGACGAAAGTTTGGGTTGCTCTGAATAGAGAAAAAGATTTGTTTGTTCCGCATTATTTTGTTTAGGCAAATAATGCGTTTTTTGTTTAATATAAAAAAAATAATTTATGCAGTACATAGAAATAATAATAGCAGCAGTTTCAGCCGTTTTGGGCGGCGTGATAGGATACTTGTCGTACAAATTGTTGTTGAAAAACAAGGTTAAAAACATCTTGAAAGAGGCGACTTCCGAAGCCGAAGCGATTAAAAAAGATAAAATGCTGGAGGTAAAAGAAAAGTTTGTCAATTTGAAATCTGAGTACGAAAAGCAAGTGGCTGCTCGTAATGCAAAAATGCAACAAAACGAGAGCCGTATCCAACAAAAAGAGTTGTCGTTGAACCAACGTCAGGGCGACTTGCAGAGAAAAATGAATGAGTTGGAGGCTACACGCGAAAACTTGGATAATCAACTGCAAGCCTTGGACGAAAAACGCAGAGACCTTGAGCGTAGTCAGAAACAGGTAACGGATCAGTTGGCTGCCGTGTCGGGATTGTCGCCCGAAGAGGCCAAAGCCCAACTTGTGGAATCGCTCAAAGAAAAGGCAAAAACCGATGCAATGGCTTATGTGAACGAAATGATGGAAGAGGCTAAAATGACGGCAAACAAAGAAGCCAAACGCATCATTGTTCAGACTATTCAGCGGGTGGCAACCGAAACTGCCATCGAAAACTCGGTAACTGTTTTTAATATCGAATCGGACGAGGTGAAAGGTCGTATCATTGGGCGCGAAGGGCGTAACATTCGGGCATTGGAAGCGGCTACGGGTGTCGAGATTATTGTGGACGATACACCTGAGGCTATTGTGCTTTCGGGTTTTGACCCTGTGCGTCGTGAAATTGCTCGTTTGGCGTTGCATCAATTGGTAGTCGATGGTCGTATTCACCCTGCCCGCATCGAAGAGGTTGTGGCAAAAACGCGTAAGCAGGTGGAGGAAGAGATTGTAGAGGTAGGCAAGCGTACCACCATCGATTTGGGTATTCACGGATTGCATCCCGAGTTGATTCGTTTGGTAGGTAAAATGAAATACCGCTCATCGTACGGACAGAACCTTTTGCAGCATGCTCGCGAAACGGCCAATTTGTGTGCTATCATGGCTGCCGAGTTGGGTTTAAATCCGCAAAAGGCAAAACGTGCGGGATTGTTGCACGATATTGGTAAAGTGCCCGACGACCAACCTGAATTGCCACACGCCATTTTAGGTATGAACTTGGCAGAGAAGTACAAAGAAAAACCGGATGTTTGCAATGCTATCGGCTCGCACCACGACGAGGTGGAAATGACCTCGCTGTTGGCTCCTATTGTGCAGGTTTGCGATGCTATTTCGGGTGCTCGTCCGGGTGCTCGTCGTGAAATTGTAGAGGCTTATATCAAGCGTCTGAACGATTTGGAAAATATCGCATTGTCTTACCCCGGTGTTCTGAAAACGTATGCTATTCAGGCCGGTCGTGAGTTGCGCGTGATAGTTGGTGCCGATAAGGTTGATGACAAAACCGTTGAAACCTTGTCTTACGATATTGCCAAGAAAATACAAGACGAAATGACTTATCCGGGACAGGTGAAAATTACGGTTATTCGCGAAACCCGTGCCGTAAGTTATGCAAAATAATGCTATAGAATATTCGGGTTATGGGTAAATATAAATTTTCGTTTCAAAACGTGGGTGGAACCACTCGTGTCAAGTTGCAGTCGGGTAGCGATTTGTGCCATCTTGCGGAGTTAGATGAAAAAATGTGGACGGTGCTCTCGTGTCCTACAAAGGGTTTGCACATCGACGAAAAAACGCTGGAGTATATTGACACCACGGGAGATGGAAAAATACATGTGAACGAGGTGATTGCTTCTGCTCAATGGTTGACTTCGGTAGTGAAAAATGCCGACGACATACTGAAAGGGAACGATGCGATAGCTCTTGCACAGATAAATACGGAAACCGAAGCAGGTCAGAAACTTTACAATTCGGCTGTCGAAATTCTGAAAAATTTAGGGAAATCGACCGATACGATTTCTATAACCGATACGGCCGATAGCTTGGCTATTTTTGCCAAAACCCGTTTTAACGGTGATGGCGTTATTACGGCAGCGTCGGCAGAGGACGAGGAGTTGCGTTCGCTGATACAGACCATCGGCGCAATTACGGGAGGAACGCTCGATCGTAGTGGCGAAATGGGTGTAAACGAGGAACAGATTACTGCTTTTTATACGGCATTGAGCGACTACTGCGGTTGGCTACAAAACGCAGTTGAGGCTCCTTTTGGCGAACAAACGGACAAGGCTATTGAACTTTATCGGGCATTAGATGCTAAAATTAAGGACTTCTTTTTGCGTAGCAAATTGGCTGCTTTTGATGCAGCAGCTGCTGCGGCTTTAGATGTGCAGGTGTCGCGTATAGAAGCAATCAGTGCCGATAATTTGACTGAAAAATTGGACGAAATAGCCGCTTATCCTATCGCTCGCATCAATGCCGATTCGGTAATCGATTTGTCGGCAACCATCAACCCTGTTTGGGCTGACAAATTCGGGCAACTGAAAAATATCGCTTTTGCAAAGAAAAAAACGCTTTCGGAAGCCGATTGGAATGCGTTAGGAGATAGTTTTGCCGCTTATCTTGCATGGAAAGATGCCAAAGCGGGTACGTTGGTAGAGGCATTGGGCAACGATACCATTCAAAAATTATACGAAGAGAATCGCAAAGCGGCACTTTTGGAAATTGTGGAACACGATAAGGCGTTGGCAGCCGAGGCTAACGAGATAGGATCGGTGGATAAACTGTTGCATTTGTATCGCGATTTCTTTACGTTGTTGAAAAACTTTGTTACGTTTCAGGATTTCTATTCTACCGACAAGAATGTAAAAGCAATTTTTCAGGCAGGAAAATTGGTTATCGACCAACGAGCTTGCCACCTTTGTGTGAAGGTTACCGACATGGCAAAACAGAACACAATGGCGGCAGCAAGCGGTATGTATCTGATTTTCTGCGATTGCGTAAGCAAACAGAAGTCTGAAAAAATGCAAATAGTGGCGGCAATGACGCAAGGCGACACGGGCGATTTGATGGTAGGCAAAAATGCCATTTTCTACGATCGTGATGGCTTGGATTGGGATGCGGTGGTAACAAAAATCATTGATAATCCGATTAGCATTTCGCAGGCCTTTTGGTCGCCCTACCGTCGAATTTCGGTTTGGGTGGAAAATATGATTAACAAACGAGCTGCCGAAAAAGACTCGAAAATGATGAACGATGCTACGGCAAAACTCGCTGCGACGCCCGATTTGAAACCGAACGAAACGGCGCCTGCACCCGCACAGCCTTTTGATATAGCCAAGTTTGCAGGTATTTTTGCTGCCTTGGGTATGGCTTTGGGCATGATAGGTACGGCGTTGGTGAGCGTGGCAAAAGGGTTTGCCGCTCTGACTTGGTGGCAAGGCATTTTGGTAGTGATTGGCATCCTTTTGTTTATTTCCGGACCTTCGATGGTGATGGCTTGGCTCAAGCTGCGTCGGCGCAATCTTGCCCCGATACTCAATGCCAACGGATGGGCGATGAATGCCTCGTCTATCGTGAATATCACTTTTGGCGGAACACTGACCGAAACTGCTCATTTCCCGAAAATAAAGATGCAAGACCCGTTTGCCAAAAAGAAAATGGCAGCTTGGAAACGATGGCTGATAGTGATTTCCTCGTTGCTCGTTTTGGCGGGAGCGGCTG
Source organism: Paludibacteraceae bacterium (assembly GCA_017456885.1). Lineage (GTDB taxonomy): Bacteria > Bacteroidota > Bacteroidia > Bacteroidales > Paludibacteraceae > RGIG9608. Next base: position 10,941 of record JAFTIM010000006.1, on the reverse strand, counting down.
TCGGAGTTTGGTTTTATTTCGATTGTAAAAAAGAAGCAGCAACCGAAGCGCCTTGCGTAGAACAAGTTGTTACTGACGGAGTTGCCACAGAGGTGGCAGAGTGATAAAAATACCTTTTGGGGCTGTTTGGTTTTGACAGCGGGCAGAAGAGGTATGTAAGCATGCAGTGCGTTGTCGGATAGCACTTTAATCATAGACGGCAAAATATAACTGGCGAAAATAATTACGCTCTCGCTGCTTAATCGAAGTATAGTAGATTAGCTTTATTTCGACATTAGATGTTGGAACGAGACATCTCCCGAATGCCAAGTCCCGAAGCGGTTCGACAAGGAGGTGTAGGTAAAATCGGGAATAGTTTCGGTTAGCCGCGTAGTCGGAATGAACATTTAGCGGATAAGGTGTCGATTGGTGGCTTCTCTCTTGTCGGCACACGAAAACCGAAGACGAAGCTAAGCATGTAGAAAGCATATTGCTTCCTCGTTTGGACACGGGTTCGACTCCCGTCAGCTCCACTTTTTTTTAAAACACTGCATTTGTGGTGTTTTTTTTTTGTGTGAAAAGTAAAAAAAATATTTTTTACCTTTGCCGAGTAAAAATAAAAACGTATGCATAACACACTGAAATATAACCAAATACGCAGCATTTACGGGGGGGGGGTAAACCACTATATTTCAGATAGTTGTATAATAAAAATTGAATAACTGCGACATTGTTACGGTCTACTTGGGGCTGTGGCAATGTCGTTTTTTTTAATACATAATCTTAAAAAACTATGAGAAAGAAAAATTTTTTATTCGCAGCGCTTTTTCTTGCTGCACTTGTATTTGGGTTTTCTGCTTGCGAAAACCCGAATGGCGACCTTTTGAACAATGGTGATAACAATAGTGGCAATCCAAGCCTACCACACTTGAAGCACCGACGCTGGTAGCTACGGGTGGTGCTACCGATGTAGCATATAGCAGCGTAACGTTGTGGGGACGGATAAATACCGACACTTTGTGGGCGTTCCTGAACATAAAGTGGGGTATAGAGTGCTCTACGAGCAAAGAAGAAATGCAATCGCACAAAGGGAAAAAGGCTCTCTGCACTACCGACCTTGTGGGCGAAAACTCCGATGAGTACACCGTGGCTTTTACGGGATTAGAGGGTGGTAAAATGCTCTACTATAATGCTTACCTTTTGATTAACGACATGAAGTACATTTATGGAGAGGTAGATTCTGTACATTTGGATGTAAGGCTTACGGTAAATAGTAGCAATAGCAGTTTTGGTACGGTAACGGGCTCCGGTACTTACGACCACTTGGCAGAAGCAACTCTTACAGCAACTCCAAAACCTCATTATATGTTTGTGAAGTGGAGCGACGAGAATACCGACAATCCTCGCACTATTATTGTAAATGAAGATGTAACATATACCGCTATTTTTGCAGGTGCTAAAGGCAACGAAAATGGCCACGAGTGGGTTGATCTTGGTCTGAGCGTTAAGTGGGCTACTTGTAACGTGGGTGCCACCTCGCCCGAGGAGTACGGCAACTACTACGCTTGGGGCGAAACCGAACCAAAGACGACTTACTCTTGGGCTACCTACAAATGGTGTAACGGCAGTTATAATACCCAAAACAAGTACTGCACAAGTAGCACTTACGGCACCGTGGATAACAAAACCGTGCTTGAACTCGCCGACGATGCTGCCCGTGCCAACTGGGGCGGCCAATGGCGCATGCCTACCGACGAAGAATGGACGGAATTACGCGAAAACTGCACTTGGACGTGGACTACCAAGAATGGTGTAAACGGCTACGAAGTGAAAGGTACCAACGGCAACTCTATATTTCTCCCTGCGGCGGGCTATCGCGGCAACGATGACTTGTACGGCGTGGGCGGCGACGGCAGCTGTTGGTCGAGTTCGCTCGTCACGGGCAACCCGAGCGACGCGTGCTGCGTGAACTTCTACTCGGACGACGTGTACGGGAGCAGCCGCAGCCGCGGCTACGGTCGGTCCGTCCGCCCTGTTCTTTAAAGCCCCCCGACCCCCTAAAGGGGGAGTAGGGACGCATTGAATGCGTCCGCCAAAAAAAATGTAGGGACGTCGGCCGCGTCCCTACGATGTTTTATAAAAACAGATGTATTCGATGTGAAATGCGGTGCCGCTCTATACGTTTTCATTCAGCTCCTCGCCTGCAAGCGTAGCGGCAATGCGTACGTATTCGGCACAGGGTCGGCGTTTGTAATAGGCATCGGTGCGTGGTTCGGGCGTCGGGTCATCTTTTCGTACCGCAAGCCCGAGCAGCTCTCGGCACACGATGGAGCCGTTTTGTTGTCTGAATTTTTCGGCCAAACGCTGTACGGCGGCATAGTTGCGTGTTTTGGCTTCGTGGTCGGCGGGGTTGTCGGCAGGGTGTTTCAGCCCTGCTACCAAAAACATACCGCTCACGGCACCGCACACCTCGCGTAGCCGCCCCATGCCGCCGCCAAGCGGGGCGATGATGCGTGCCGCCAAATCCTTATCCATGCCAAACACATCGGCGTAGGCCATGTAAACCGATTGTGCGCAATTGTAGCCCTGCTTAAAGTAGGCTACGGCTTGTTCCGAGCGTTGCTCTATTTCTGTCCTTTCCATGGTTATTCTGCTTCAAAGTAATGAATTTCAAAGTTGTCGCCATCGAATGTGGCATACGAAAATTGTTGCATAAAATCGCCCAAAATGGCGAGTTGGGTGGAGTTGTCGAGTTGCAGATGCAACAAAATATGCCGATGTCCGAAGAGGTAATAGTCGATGTCGGGAGCGGTGTTTTTGTGCTGTTTGGCAAAAAGCACAAGCGGCTCGTCGTTTTCCCCTTTGTACTCGCATTCGTGGTTGTTGAGGTGTTTTTTGCGGTTGCTCTCCGACCATTTATAGCCGAAATTCAAACCTATCACCGGTGGTATCAGTGTACGAAACAGCCATTGGCAGGTTTTGCTGTGAAAAATGGCTCTTATCAGCGAAAATCCTCGGCTTTTGTCGTTCAGCCCATCGCCGTGAGCCAAAAAAAAACGCTTGCCGTGAATGCCGAACGTAGTAGGGCATCGGTGTACTTTCAGCCCGATTTCGTTTTCCAAATAGCCAAACGTCCACACATCGTGGTTGCCCGTAAAATAGTGCATTTCGATGCCTGCATCTGCCAATTCGGCCATTTTGCCCAATGAGCGGCAAAAACCTTTTTGCACGGTGGCACGGTATTCAAACCAAAAATCGAACATGTCGCCCAGCATATAAATGGCGTCGGCATCTTGCTTTGCCATATCGAGCCAGCGAACGAATTTCTGCTCGTGCGTGTATCGGTTGTCGAAAACACGCGCTCCGAGATGTGCATCGGTTATGAAATAGGTCTTTTTTTGTGCCATAAATCAGAGAAATCCAAGTTCCATTTTGGCTTCTTCGCTCATCATCTCTTTGTCCCATTCGGGCTCGAACACGAGATTGATGGTTACCTCGCCAATGCCGTCGATAGAGGCGATTTTCTGTTTCACGTCCTCCACAATGAAGTCGGCGGCAGGACAGTTCGGAGCCGTGAGCGTCATGTCGATGTTTACGGCATTTTGGTCGCCTATTTCGACTTTATAGATAAGCCCTAAATCGTACACATTGACGGGAATTTCGGGGTCGAACACCGTACGAAGCATTTCTACTATTTTGTTTTCGAGCGTTAAAACGTCATTCATAAATGGCCGTTATTTTAAAAGATTGTCGATAAAAGTATCCAGCTTTTCGCAAGGCGATAGTTTGCCGTTTTGGGCAGCTACACAATCGGTTTTTGCACGCACGCAAAGCTGCATGTCGGGCAGGCGGTAAATGTTCTGATAAAAAGTGTATTTGATGCCTTCGTGTGCCAATGCCAACTTTGAAACGAATCGGTCGCCCGACCGCAACGAATTTTTGTATGCAATATCCACACGGGCAACCACTACGTCGATGCCTTCGTCGTGCAGTTGAGAAAAACTGATGTTGTGTGTCAGCAAAAATTCGTGGCGTGTGTGTTCCAAATAATGCTGATAATTGGCATTGTTGACAATGCCTTGCAAATCGCATTCGTAATCGCGTACTTTAAATTCCAATTCGTATATAAAGTTCATCGTTTCATTAAAATGGTTAATCCGTCGCGCAAAGGTAATATAACTTTTTCAACTCGGGTGTCGTTGGCAATAAAATCGTTGAACTTGAGAATGGCTGCCGTTTGCTTGTCGTTGTGCTGCAAGGGTTGCACCACCTTTCCCGCCCAAAGCGTATTGTCGGCAAGAATAAAACCACCTTTGCGCACTTTCGGGAGCACGGCTTCGTAGTATTCGAGGTATTGGCGTTTGTCGGCATCGATAAACACGAGGTCGAATGTTTCGTTTAGCCTTGCAACGACCTCCAAGGCATCGCCGATGTGGAGTTTTATGCGATGTCCGTAGCGAGATGCGGTAAAGGCTTGGCATATCATCTCCTCCAATTCGTCGTCGTGTTCAACGGTGTGCAACACCGAATCATCGTCCATTCCTTCAGCCATACAGAGTGCCGAGTAGCCGGTGAGCGTGCCGAGCTCGAGTACGCATTTGGGGCGTATCATGCGGCAAAACATTTTCAAAATGCGCCCTTGTAAATGCCCCGACATCATACGCGGATTGACCAAGCGCAGGTGTGTGTCGCGGTTGAGTTTTGCCAAATCGGGCGTTTCGCTGTCGATATGTTTTAGTATGTACTCTTCTAATTCTTCGGTCATGGTATCAGCAAAATAGTAAATAAGAAAGCTGTGTTTTATCGAAAATCTCGTTGGCTACCTCTTGCAGTTGTGCGGCGGATATTTCCGCTATTTTTTTTGCAACGCATTCAAATTCGTCGTAAGTGTTCGTGTGAAGAAAACTACGTGCCATGCTCAATGCCACGTTTTCTTTGTTTTGCGAGGCAATCATGAGTTGTCCGGTGATTTGGCGTTTGTAATGTTGCAACTTTGTTTCGTTGAGGGGGTTGTCGCAGAGTTTTTTTAACTCTTTTTCGCAAAGCGCAATGCAACGATGGCTGTTTTTGTGGTCGCAGCCGAAGTAAACGACAAAACTCCCCGAATCGGAATAAGAAGCGGTTTCGGACTCGATGGTATATGCCAATCCGTTTTTTTCGCGAATACTTAAATTGAGCAGACTGTTCATGCACGGTCCGCCCAAAATGTTGTTGAGCAAAAAAAGCGGCAACCGCTGCGGGTGATTCAGTGCATAACCACGATTTCCGATGATGCAATGCGTCTGAAATGTATCCCGCTTGGTTTCGATGCGTTTCGGGGTGTAGTTGTCGGTCGGCTCGCGTAGAGAGGAGTTTTGTGGCAGCCGCTCGTTCAGCCATTTGTCGGCTACTTTCAAGGCTTTTTTGAAATCAACATCGCCGGATACGAAAAACACGATTTTATCGGCGGTATAGTGTTGCGTTACAAACGAAAAAAAACTGTCGGAATTGTACGATAGCAGTTGTTGCTCGCTGCCGAGAATGTTGTGTCCGAGTTCGGAATTGCCAAACAACAAGGAATCGAAATCGTCGAAAATGAGTTCGGCAGGCGAGTCGTTGTACGATTGAATTTCGTCGATAATGACATCAACCTCTTTTTCTATCTCGTGTTGTGGAAATTGCGAGTGAAACAGAATGTCGGCAAGCAATTCGGCAGCTCTCTCGAAATACGTTGTCGGAATGGCCGAATAGACGAACGTCTCCTCTTTGGTGGTATAAGCATCGAGCGTACCTCCGATGGTTTCCAAACGGTTGAGTATGTGCCAGCTTTTCCTTTTTTTCGTACCTTTAAAAAGCATGTGCTCGGTGAAGTGAGCCAACCCGTATTGTTCTTTGTTCTCGTCGCGTGAGCCTACACCGATGGCCAATCCGCAATATACGACGGGCGATTTTTCGTAATGATGAACAAGGCGGATGCCGTTTGGCAATGTATGTGATGAGTAGAACATGCGTTTTTAAAAATTGAATGACACGCCTATGCTGTTGTAGTCGGGTGTGAAAAACAAGGATAGGCTTTTTTGCGGTCTGTTTCGGTTGAATGTGGTTACGCTTTGTTTCTTCTGTTTTATGCCGACAACATAAAGTGGAATGCCCGCACACAACGTGGGAGCTCCTATCGCCCAAAGTATGATGCCGGTGGTTTTCGAAGCTTTGTTCCGTTCGTTGTCGTTGTAGGCAATGTGCAATCCTGCTCCTATAATCGTGGTAGGCAACCCTACTGCGATAAGCCATTTCCCTGCACGGCGCAGTTTTTCGCCTTTCAAGTATTGCTTGTTGGCTTCCATGCAGTATTGTTGCGTAAGATATAGGTATTGACTCTCCGAAATGCTATCGCCGTTGGCAAACGAAAACCCTCTCTTTTGAGAGAAAACAACCTCTTCGCCGTTGTAGCTGACAGGTTCGGCTATGTAAATCCGCTCTCTTTTTTTGCTGAAATATTCGGTTGTTCCGTTGTCGTAGGTAACCGATTTGATTTCGTCTTTCGAAATGGTGTAGGTAGGGCCTTCGGCATTGTCGGCTCTTTTGTATTGCAGCGTTTCTATGTTTACTTCCAAAACCTTGCATGCTATTTTCCGATTGTCGTTCGTAACAATCACATCTGCAGTAATGCTGGTGCAAAAAGCAAAAAGAAAGAACAAGATGTTTCCAAACTTTTTCATATAGGAATAAAAATTGTCGTATTTCTGCATGCAAAATTATCTTATTTTGCCTTGTTGTGCAAGGTAAAAACAAGGCGAGAGTAGAAAACCGTATGCTTTGTGTCGAAAGGCGCAGAAATAAAAAATCCTTCTCACCAAGAAGAAGGATTCACTTTTTTTAAACTATTTAAAATTAAATGGCTTTCTCTTTGATACGTGCTTTTTTACCTGTCAATTCTCTCAAGTAATAAAGTTTTGCACGGCGAACTTTACCGATTTTGTTTACAGTGATGCTGTCGATGTACGGAGAGTCCATCGGGAAAATTCTTTCAACACCGATATTGTCCGACATTTTGCGTACGGTGAAGCGTTTTTTTGCACCATGTCCTACAATTTTAATCACTACGCCACGATACATCTGGATACGCTCTTTGTTACCCTCAATAATGCGATAAGCTACCGTAATCGTGTCTCCACTTTTGAAAGCGGGAATCTGTTTGCCTGAAGCAAAAGCCTCTTCTGCAATTTTAATTAAATCCATTGATATATAATTTTTAAAGTTCCTTTACGCAATATTCACAAACCTTTTGCCAGAGATTGCGTAAAACGGACTGCAAAGATAGTGCCTTTTTCCCGAAAAACAAATTATAGTTTGTATTTTTGCACCTGCAAAATAAAAAGAATGATACGCGAAGAAGAATTGCTTGAAGTGGGTATGGTGGGCAAACCGCACGGAATAAAAGGCGAATTGTCGTGCCGCTTTTCCATCGGCGCTTTCGATATAGAGGAAATCGGATTTGTAGTGCTGTGCATGGAGGGTATTTTTGTGCCTTTCTTTATTAAGTCGTGCAGGACAAAAGGGAACGAATCACTGTTGTTGCACTTCGATGGCATCGATAGCGAGCAAGAGGCCGCAACACTTTCGGGGTTGGCTATCTTTGTGCCGAAATCGGAAATCGACGAGGAGCGTTTGTCCTACGGAATGGATTATTTTGTGGGTTTCGATTTGTACGATACGACAAAAGGGCGTGTCGGCACCATTGCGTCGGTAGACGACTCTACCGCCAATGTACTTTTCGCCGTGGGCGACTATTTGATTCCCGTGTCGGAGGATTTGATTGCGGAGATAGATGCCGAACATCGCATTTTGTATATGTCGTTACCCGAAGGATTGCTTGAATTATGAAGAACGAGAAAATGATAATTTATCAAGTCGTGCCACGATTGTTTGGCAACGACAATACCAAACGAAAGAAAAACGGCACGTTGCAGCAGAATGGCAGCGGTCGGCTCTCTTCTTTTACGCCCAACTGCTTGCGTGCAATAAAGAAGTTGGGTGTTACGCATATTTGGTTTACGGGCATTTTGGAGCATGCCACCGCCACTGCTCACGAACAGATTGAAGCCGATGTGCCTTCGGTGGTGAAAGGCATTGCCGGTTCGCCTTATGCCGTGCGCGATTATTACGACGTAGATGCCGACTTGGTGGAGCAACCCGACAACCGCATCGAAGAGTTTGAGGCACTTATACGCCGTACGCATCGTGCGGGTTTGGGTGCGATTATCGACTTTGTGCCGAACCATGTGGCACGCACCTACCGCTCGGATATGAAACCCGACGGGGTGCGCGATTTTGGCGAAGCCGACCGAAAGGAGTTGAGTTTCAGCCCGCAAAACAATTTCTACTATTTCCCAAATACGCCTTTTGCACCTCGGTTTGATGTGGGAAACTATACGGAATGTCCCGCCAAAGCTACGGGCAACGATTGTTTTTCGCCGTCGCCGTCGGTAAACGATTGGTACGAAACCGTGAAACTCAACTACGGAGTCGATTACATGGGTGGAGGTGCGCATCACTTCGACCCTATGCCCGACACATGGCTCAAAATGCGCGATATTTTGCTCTATTGGGCAGCAAAAGGCGTTGATGGCTTTCGGTGCGATATGGCCGAAATGGTGCCTGTGGAGTTTTGGCATTGGGTGATAGCGGAGGTAAAAAAGCAATACCCGCAACTGTTTTTCGTGGCGGAGGTGTACAATCCGTCGCTCTACCGTGCGTATATATACGAGGGCGGCTTCGATTATCTTTACGACAAGGTCGGACTCTACGATACGTTGCGCGGCGTAACTTGCGGCTACCGTTCGGCAAGCGAAATAACTTGTGCATGGCAGTCGGTAAACGACATTCAGGGGCACATGTTGTCGTTTTTGGAAAACCACGACGAGCAACGCATCGCTTCCGACTTTTTTGCAGGCAATGCACAGCGCGCTATCCCTGCAATGATGGTGGCAACACTGCTCACGGCTTCGCCCTCGATGTGCTATTTCGGGCAGGAACTTGGCGAACGCGGAATGGACGAAGAGGGATTCAGCGGACGCGACGGGCGTACAACCATTTTCGATTATTGGAGCCTCGACAAAATAATTCGTTGGCGCAATGGCGGACTCTACAACACGCAACGTTTGACGTTGGAGGAGCGTAACTTGCAGGATTTTTACACTCGTTTGTTTATGGTGGCAAAAGAGAATGCCGTTACAAAGGGCGTTATGTACGATTTGCAGTATTTAAACCTTGAAAATCCGGATTATGATGCCACCAAACTTTTTGCATGGATACGGCGCTACGAACACGAAACGCTGCTCTTGGTGGTCAATTTTTCTGCCGAAGAGCGGCATATCCGCTTGAACATCACGCAGGAGGTGTTCCGATTTTTGGAACTGAACCCGAACGACGAACAATGCGTGCGCGATTTGTTTTTACACAAAAGTTATACGATAACGCTTTGCCCTACGCTCCCGATTGAGTTGGAGGTGAAACCTTACGGAGGCGTGGCGCTTAAATTTAACAATTAAGCAATGAAACATACGTTGGAGGAGAAAAAAGAGGCCTTCGGGCGATTGCTCGAGGTGATGGACGAACTGCGTGCCAAATGCCCGTGGGATAGCAAGCAAACCTTTGAATCGCTACGCACGCTCACTATCGAAGAGGTGTACGAATTGGCAGAAGCCGTTTCGACGAACAACCTCACGGAGTTGAAAAAAGAGCTTGGCGATGTGCTGATGCACGTTGTGTTTTATGCACTTATAGCTTCGGAAAAAAGCGAGTTCGACGTAAAAGACGTGTGCGATGCCGTTTGCGAGAAGCTGATGTATCGGCATCCGCATATTTTTGGCGACGTACAGGTGGAAAATGCGGAACAGGTGGCGCAGAATTGGGAACAACTTAAGCTGAAAGAAAATGGTGGCAACCGAGGTGTTTTGCAGGGTGTGCCTAGTGCTTTGCCTGCTTTGGTGAAGGCTTACCGCGTACAAGACAAAGCACGCAATGCTGGTTTCGACTGGGACGAACGCTCGCAAGTGTGGCAAAAGGTGCGTGAGGAGATTTCGGAGTTTGAGCGTGAGGTGGAAGCTTTGGATGCAGACAAGCAAGAGGCCGAGTTTGGCGATGTGTTTTTCAGCCTTATAAATGCTGCTCGGCTCTACGATATAAACCCCGAAAATGCCTTGGAGCGAACAAATAAGAAATTTATAGCCCGCTTTAATTATATGGAGCAACGCATCCGTGAAGATGGCAAGCTGCTACGCGATTTGTCGCTTACGGAGATGGACGAGTATTGGAACGAAGCTAAGCAGCGAGGCTTGTAGTATGTAAGTTTGTTTATATATTTGTACTGAATTTGTAAAACAAAAAAACATTTTTGCCTATGACGAAATAAACACTGAAAAGTGTGTACATCTTGAAAATATTGGAAATAGCGTTATAAGCTAAACTTGATTCTTTGAAACCTGAACAATTTTAAAGAATAACTATTCAAGCAAAAAAGCTCATTAACACTCATGCAGTTTCTGCGTGGGCTTTTGTGTGTAATTTGAATAGTTAGGGTAAGTTCAGGACCTCAAAGAATCAAATAAAGCAATAAACAAGGCACCACGCTCTTTTTATGTACATACCTGAACTCAAAATTTAGGTGCTACGGAGAATGCCGATAGCCGATTGAAGTGGAGGCAATGAAAAAAGTATTAAAAGATGAAACATTTAAGATTTTTAGCAGTCGTATGCTGCATGGTAGCAATGACATTTGTGTCGTGCAAGAAAGATAAAACCGACGAGCCAACCGACCCAAAAACCTATACGCTTACGGTACTTTCGTCGAACGAGGAAATGGGTACGGTAACCGGTGGTGGCTCGTACGAAGAAGGCACGGAAGTAACCCTTACGGCTACACCTACGAGTGATGGGTATGCGTTTGTGAAGTGGAGCGACGAGAATACGGACAACCCTCGT
>JAFTIM010000018.1 GCA_017456885.1 Paludibacteraceae bacterium | reverse complement strand
TATTCCGCGCAAATAATTGAATCCAATAATATTATCGAACTGCATGAATGTTTCGTTAAATGCTTCAGGCGTGGCAATGTCGTAACCCGCCGAATAGGTATGACACGTATCAATGCAAACACCTACACGCGTTTTGTCTTCTACGTGGTCGATAATATAACGTATCTGTTCAAATTTATTACCAAGCTGTTTTATCATTGGATACCTCTTATGTAAAAAACGGGTAATGAAATGGCTTTTATTGCTTGGTTTTAAAAGCAAGGGCGTAGAGGCGCATTTGCTTTACCATGGCAAGTAGTCCGTTGGAACGGGTGGGCGAGAGGTGCTCTTTCAACCCGATTCGTTCGATAAAAAAGAGTTCGCTTTCGAGAATCTCGTCGGGAGTATGCCCCGACAAAATGGAGATAAGCAGCGCGACAATGCCTTTGACCAACACGGCATCGCTGTCGCCTTTAAAAGTGATGATGCCGCCGTCGAAGTCGGCATAAAGCCAAACGCGGCTCTGGCATCCTTCGATAAGGTTTTGAGGCGTTTTGTATTTTTCCTCCATCGGAGGCAGAGCGTTTCCTTGTTCGATGAGGGCAGAGTAGCGGTCCATCCAATCGTCGAAAAGAGAAAACTCGTCAATGATTTGTTCTTGTTTTTCGTCAATGGTCATAGTGCGATGTTTTTTTTGCAAAAATAATCATTTGTAACCCGAAAAAAGGTCGATTTTTCAGATAAAATAAAAGAATAAATCTTTTTGGGAATAGCAAGGAAAATCGCATATTATTTTTGTACTTTTGCAAGTATATAGTATGCAAAAACGATGTCGGTAGTAGAGCATGTAGGTCAAATTGTGAGAATAGAAGGTGGCAGATGCTTTGTTCGCATAGAACAATTTTCGGCATGTGCTGCTTGTCAGGTGCGTTCGGCGTGTACGGCTTCCGACAAAAAAGATAAAATCGTAGAGGCGCGTGCCACTGCAGAGCATTATGAAGAGGGAGAGTTTGTCCGGCTTTTAGGTCAACAGTCGTTGGGTCTGAAAGCTGTTTTTTATGCCTATCTGCTTCCTCTGATGCTGTTGTGCGCAATGTTGTGCATAATGCTTTTTTCTGGCGTAGAGGAGGCGTTGGCAGGCGCAGTGTCGTTGCTGTCGGTGGCAATCTATTACGGTATCTTGTATTTTTTGAAAGATAAATTTAAAAAGAAATTTACATTTGAACTAACAAAACTTAAAAAGGAATTATGAATATCATACTTATTTCCGTAATCGTATTAGGAGTGGTGGGAATTTTTTCGGCAACGATATTGTATTTTGCCGCACAAAAATTCAAAGTAGAGGAAGATGCCCGCATCGACGAAATAGAGGCGGTGTTGCCGGGTGCAAATTGCGGTGGGTGCGGTTACCCTGGCTGTCGGGGCTTTGCCGATGCTTGCGTACGCTCGTTGGAGGGGAAACTCTGTCCTGTGGGAGGAAGTGCTGTGATGAACAAGGTGGCTGCCATTCTCGGAGCCGAGGTGTCGGCTGCCGACCCGATGGTCGCTGTCGTTCGCTGCCAAGGCTCGTGTGAACATCGAGCAAAAACGAACCGCTACGATGGTGCCAAAAGTTGTGCCATAGCTTCTGCTCTCTATGCGGGAGAAACGGGCTGCTCGTTCGGTTGCTTCGGATTGGGCGATTGTGTCGGGGCGTGCCAGTTTGGTGCTATCGCAATGGGTGCCGACGGGTTGCCCGTGGTGGACGACGATAAATGTACGGCATGCGGAGCTTGTGTCAAGGCCTGCCCTAAAAACATTATCGAATTGCGTAAGAAAGGGCCGAAGTCGCGTCGCATTTACGTCGGTTGTGTCAATAAGGACAAAGGAGTTGTTACCCGCAAGGCTTGTTCCGTGGGGTGTATTGGTTGCATGAAGTGTCAGAAGGAATGTCCGTTTGAGGCAATTACGGTGGAAAACAATTGTGCATATATCGATTTTACAAAATGTCGTTTGTGTCGGAAGTGTGTGGCGGTTTGCCCTACTCATGCCATTGTGGAGAAAAATTTTCCGCCGAAAAAAGAGGTTTCCGAACAAGTTTGATAACAAGAATACAAAATAGTTTGCTTATGAGAACATTTAAAATAGGAGGAATACACCCTAACGATGCGAAACTTTCGGCAGGAGTAGCCATAGAGGTAATGCCGCTCCCCTTGCAGGTGTCGATTCCCGTTGCTCAACACATCGGAGCGCCTGCTACGGTTGTTGTTGCCAAGGGCGATAAGGTGAAAGCTGGCACTTTGATAGCACAAGCCACAGGCTTTGTTTCTGCTAATGTACATTCGTCGGTGTCGGGCACTGTTGCAAAAATAGATAACGAGCCCGATGCTTCGGGTAACCGCCGCCAAGTAGTTGTGATTGATGTGGAAGGCGACGAATGGGAAGAGAACGTGGATTTGAAGGGTGATTTCAAACGCACGTTTAACCTTTCTTCCGAAGAGATTATCGCAAAAATAAAAGATGCGGGCATTGTGGGCATGGGTGGTGCTACATTTCCTACTCATGTTAAGTTGATGCCGCCTCCGGGTAAGGTAGCCGAAGTGTTGATAATCAATGCCGTAGAGTGTGAACCTTATCTTACGAGCGATCATGCTTTGATGTTGGAACATGCCGATGAGGTTTTGATTGGCGTTCAATTGTTGATGCGTGCCGCCAAGGTCAATCGTGCAATGATAGGTATCGAGAACAATAAAAAAGATGCCATAAAGTTGTTGCAAGAAAAAGCCTCGAAGTTGATAGGAATCGAAATCTGCCCTTTGAGAATGAAATACCCGCAGGGTAGCGAAAAACAGTTGATAGATGCGTTGATAGGTCGTCAGGTGCCATCGGGTGCATTGCCTATCGAGGTTGGTGCCATCGTTCAAAACGTGGGAACCGCTTATGCTGTTTACGAGACCATTGTGAAAAACAAACCATTGGTAGAGCGAATTGTAACGGTTACGGGGCAGTCGTTGGCACAACCGAAAAACGTATTGGTACGAATCGGTACGCCTATGAGTGCGTTGATAGCGTTTGCAGGCGGTATGCCCGAAAATACGGGGAAGGTGATAGCCGGAGGTCCGATGATGGGGCGTGCTGTGGTAAATGTCGATGCTCCGATACAAAAAGGCTCTTCGGGTATTTTGCTGATGCCGGAGGCACTCTCCGAGCGGGTTGAAATGGATAATTGTATTCGTTGCGGCAAATGTGTTTCGGTTTGTTGTATGGGACTTCAACCCTATTTGTTGATGAATTTGGTGGAGAAAAAAATGTGGCAAGAGGCCGAGCAAGAAGCCGTGTACGATTGTTTGGAATGTGGCTCTTGCAGTTTTACCTGCCCTGCTCATCGTCCGTTGCTTGACTACATACGCTATGGAAAGTCAACGGTTATGAGAATTATGCGTGAACGTTCTGCAAAAAAATAAAAAACAATAGAAATGGATAATTTATTAAAAGTAGCTCCGTCGCCTCATGTGCATAGTGGCGATTCGGTGGCAAAAAATATGGTGAGAGTGATTGTGGCTTTGTTGCCTGCTTATGCCGTAGCCCTCTATTCTTTTGGGGTGGGGGCTTTGGTAGTAAGTCTTACGGCAATGGCTTCTTGCGTGTTGTTTGAATATTTGATACAGCGATTTTTGCTGAAAGGGAAATGTACAATCAATAACTATTCTGCATTGCTGACGGGTTTGCTCTTGTCGTTCAATCTTCCTTCGAATTTGCCTTGGTGGATAGTGGTAATAGGTTCGGCAGTTGCAATAGGCATTGGTAAAATGTGTTTTGGAGGTCTTGGCAACAATCCGTTTAATCCGGCTTTGGTGGGACGTGTGTTTCTGCTCTTCTCGTTTCCTGTGCAAATGACTACATGGCCTCGCCCGTTGGGTTGGGCATCTTCTTATTTAGATGCAGAAACAATGGCAACCCCATTGTCATTGATTAAGGGAGGAAAATTGAACGAGCTGCCTGACGTGTTGAATATGTTTTTGGCAAACACCCCCGGCTCTTTGGGTGAAATATCGGCATTGGCATTGCTTGTTGGTGGCATTTATTTATTGGCTACAAAAGTAATTACATGGCATATTCCGGTAAGTATTCTGCTTACAGTGGCGGCTTTTTCCGCTATTTTGTACGGAATAGACCCGACGGTATATCCTTTGCCGCATGTGTATTTGTTGTCGGGAGGTATGATGCTTGGAGCCATATTTATGGCAACCGACTATGTAACCTCACCGATGACACATCGTGGCATGTTGATATATGGATTTTTTATAGGTATAATTACAATGATAATCCGTGTTTGGGGTGTATATCCCGAAGGTATGTCGTTTGCGATTCTTATTATGAATGCTTTTACACCGATTATCAATAAATATGTAAAACCAAAACGATTTGGGAGGGTAACAAAGAAATGAAAAAATTAACATCAAATTTTAGAAATATGGCGGTTGTTTTAACCGTGATATGTATATTGGCGGCATTGTTGCTCTCGCTTTTCTTCGATTTGACAAAACAACGCATAGAGGCATCCGATGCCGAAAAGCGAGCAAGTGCGATAGCCGAAGTATTGCCTTTTGATGGAGTGCGGATAGAAACGGAAAAGGTGTTGGTAGATGATGATTCGCTGACGGTGTACCGTGCTTTTATCGGTGATAAGGAAATGGGTGTAGCTGTGGAAACTTTCTCGAAAGATGGTTTTAACGGAGAAATCAATCTGATTGTAGGTTTTGATGCCGACAACAGGATTATCAATTATTCCGTATTAAATCAGAAAGAAACACCCGGGCTTGGGACGAAGATGGTGGATTGGTTTAAACCGCAAACAGAAAGCAAAAAAAGTCTTGTTGAAATACTGTTCCATTTTCAGGTGGCATCAACAGCCCGCCAAAGTTCGGTAATCGGTAAAAGTGCAGCAGTGCCTTTGTCGGTAAGCAAAGATGGAGGATCAATAGACGCTATTACGGCAGCGACAATCAGCTCTCGTGCTTTTTTAGATGCAATCAATAGGGCTTTTAAGGCTGTGAATAAAGAGATAGAGTGGGATAGTACATCGTCAGCTTCGACCATGGAATCCGAAAATGACACTATAGTAAATAATGTTGAAGAAATTATAGGAGGAGATTGCAATGAAGAATAGCATAAAAGTTTTTTTGAATGGATTCATTAAAGAAAATCCGACGTTTATTTTGCTGTTGGGTATGTGTCCTACCTTAGGCACGACATCCTCTGCAATTAACGGTATGAGTATGGGACTTGCCACCGCATTCGTTTTGATTTGCTCCAATATGGTGATTTCTCTGCTAAAAAATCTTATCCCCGATAAGGTGCATATTCCTTGCTATATTGTGATTATTGCAACGTTTGTATCTATATTGGAGTTGTGTATGAAAGCCTATCTTCCATCTATCTATGCCACATTGGGGTTGTTCATTCCTTTGATTGTGGTTAATTGCATTGTGTTGGGGCGTGCCGAATCTTTTGCTGCAAAAAACAATGTTTGGTTGTCGGCTATTGATGGCTTGGGCAACGGTTTGGGCTTTACATTGGCATTGACGCTGCTTGGCGCTATGCGCGAATTGCTTGGTACGGGACGTATTTTTAACTATGCCGTTTATCTTGAAAGTTATGGAACATTGGTTTTTGTTTTGGCACCGGGCGCATTCATCGCACTAGGATTTTTGGTTGCAATAGTCAATAAATTAAGAACAAAATAAATTTATCGTAATCATGGCACATTATCTTGTAATATTTGTAGTAGCAGTATTTGTAAATAACATCGTTTTATCTCAATTTCTTGGAATATGTCCTTTTTTGGGCGTGTCGAAAAAGATAGATACGGCGATAGGTATGTCGGGTGCAGTTGCCTTTGTGATGACCATAGCCACGATTGTAACTTTTTTGCTGCAAAAGTATGCATTGGAGCCTCTTGGCATTGAATATTTACAAACAATTTCATTCATTTTAGTTATCGCCTTTCTTGTACAATTGGTGGAAATCGTGTTGAAGAAAGTGTCGCCTGCACTTTATCAGGCATTAGGTGTCTTTTTGCCTTTGATTACGACAAATTGTACCATTTTAGGAGTTGCCATCATGGTCATACAAAAAAACTTTACGTTGTTGGAAAGTGTGGTGTTTGCAATATCTACAGCCATCGGTTTTGGGTTGGCCTTGATTTTGTTTGCGGGTATTCGCGAACAACTGTCGATGGTAAAATTGCCTAAAAGCATGGAAGGAACGCCTATTGCTTTAATAGCAGCAGGCATTTTAGCAATGGCATTTATGGGATTTTCGGGTATTGTGGCGATTTAAAAGATGGGCTTAAAAAAACATATTCCAAATTCGATAACCTGTTTAAATCTTTTTTCAGGTATATTGGCAACGATTTCGGCTTACGAGGCTGATTATAAGTTGACTTTATTGTTTGTGCTTTTGTCGGCTGTTTTTGACTTTTTTGACGGATTGTCGGCTCGGTGGCTGAAAGCCTATTCTCCGATGGGGAAAGAGTTGGATTCGCTTGCCGATGTGGTGAGTTTCGGCATGGTGCCGGGTATGGTGGCTTATTCGTTGCTGAAACCTTTGTCCGAAACATTTGTGTTAATTCCTTATGTTGCATTTGTTATAACACTTTTCTCGGCGTTGCGTTTGGCAAAGTTTAATATCGATGAGCGTCAAACCTCCTCTTTTATAGGTTTGGCAACTCCGGCAAATGCCTTGTTTTGGGTAGCATTGGCATTTGAATATCACGAAATGTCGAGTCTTGTATTTTTATGGGGAGTGTTTGCTTGCTGTCTTGTGTCGAGTTTTCTTTTGGTATGCGAACTGCCTATGTTCTCTTTTAAAATAAAATCGCTGAAATGGCATGATGCTTATCAACAAATTATTTTCTTGGCAGGAGTCCTTGCCTTAATCATCTCTTTTGGAATTGCAGGATTGTGCTATTCTATCGTTTGGTATCTTTTCCTTTCTTTGCTGTTTTATATAAAAAACAGGTAAACTTTTTTCTTGTTTTTATAAAATAAAGAAAGTTTATTATATTTGGCATAATAATTATTAAAATTTTTAAGTTATGAAAAAAGTTATTATGCTTGCTGTGTGTTCCTTTTTTACTGAAGGCTACTCCCACGACTTCGTTAAGCTTCAATGGAACCAATCAGTATGTGAGAATCCCGCATCATGCGGATTTTAATGTTTCGGAAACGGAGAGTTTTACCATTACGACATGGGTAAAATACAATGAGTACAGAAGTGAAAATCAGCAACGTTTTATTGCAAAACGTGATTTCTCCGGAACAAATTCAAAGTCGGGATATGAATTGTGGGGAGCGCAGAGTTCTTCGTATGGCGATTGGGCTACCAATACTCCCAATACATCTGGTACACATGCTATTTCGAAATGGTCTACTACCAAAAGCGGTACGGGCAATTGATTTCATATTGCGTTGGTGATAAATCGAGATAATACTACCGGCTATATGTATGAGAATGGTGTGGCAGAGCAGTCGGCTACCATTACCAATTGGAGTGTAACGAATACGGTAGATGTTATTCTCAGTGCCGGTATGCAAAATGCCTCTACAATCTCTTATTTTTTGAATGGCGAACTTGCCAATGTGCGTTTTTATAAAAAAGCATTATCTGCTGCAGAGGTGCAGGCTGATATGAATAACAATGATATTGACCCTGCAACAGAGGGCTTGGTTGCTGCGTATGACTTTGCTCCTGCGAATATCGAAGGCACTAAAAGATTTATGCGGTAATCATGATGCTACAATGGAAGGTTATAGTTTTGAATGCGTTGCCGACAATCAATACACGGGAAGAGGTAATCTTTACGAGCGCATGTTGACGATAACGAAACCTGCCAATGTAGATATATCTTCGTTGACATTGGATATGACGGGGACAACCTCTATTGCCGATGTGTCGAAAATCAGAATTTACTCCTCATCGTCGAATGCTTTCGATCCGCGTGATGTATCGGGTTATACAAAAGTTTGTGAGGTAACGCCCGATGCTTCCGGCATGACAACTTGTGATTTGACTGCAACATTGTCGTCAACCGTTTCTTATTTGTTTGTAACTTATGAAATAAGTGAAACCGCAACCGAAGGAAATGTCGTAACGGCAAAACTAACAACTTCGACCACGTTGGCTTCGCGGGAAATTCTACTCCGTCGGAAATTGTTGTTTGCCCCGGGTGATTATAGCTCTACAAACTATCGTATTCCTGCTATTGTAACTGCACACGATGGCTCTATTGTTGTCGCTACAGACAAACGTAAATACAATCAAACCGATTTGCCAGAAGACATTGATGTGTGATGGTTAGAAGAAGTACCGATGGAGGTGTAAATTGGGCAGAGCCGATAACAATAGCCGAAGGACAAGGATACGGTGCCGGCTATGGTGATGCTGCTTTGGTAAAAACAAGAAACCAGAATGAGCTTTTGGCTATTTACGTAGGAGGACCCGGTTTCTTTGGAGCGACTGCTTCTAATCCAATGCATGTGTATATCAATAAAAGCCCTGATAATGGGTTGACTTGGACTGAAAAAGTGGATATTACCAACCAACTTTACGGAAGTACTTGTAGTGATGCTACGCGTAGCACTTGGCAATCGATGTTTATTTCGTCGGGTGGAGGTATGCGTATGAGCGATGGCACAATAGCTTTTATTGGTGTTGTTCGTGAAACAGCAAGTGGTGGCATCTCAAACTATGTTGTTTATTCGGAGGACAATGGTACAGCTTGGCAGGTATCTTCGTGCTGTATGTCTTCAAATGGCAATGAGGGGAAAATAACCGAGTTGAACGATGGCAGTTGGTTGGTAAGTATTCGTAATCAAAACAAAGGGGCACGTTATTATAATATCTCTACCGACCGTGGGCAGACATGGCAAGGGCTTAAGCAATGGACGGAATTGATAGAACCGGGTTGCAATGGCGATATTCTTTATTATACATCGCAAAATGATGGTTATGATAAAAATCGTATCCTGCACACAATTCCTTATGGAATGACACGCCAAAATGTTTGTGTGTTTGTGAGTTATGATGAGGGTTCTACTTGGCCGATTCGGAAAAGTATCTGTAAAACAGGTGCCGCTTACTCATCAATAAGCATGTTGCCCGATGGTACAATTGGTGCATTTATTGAGGGAAACTATGAAAGTGGAAACTATTATATGTATTTCTTAAATTTCTCGCTCAATTGGTTGACCGATGGACAAGATACTTATACATTGCCGGAGCCGGAGAAAGAACTTGCGGCTGCTCCGGTTATATCGCCGGTAACAACTGAATACGTAGAGGCAATGCCGGTAGAGGTAACGATGACATCGACTACTCCTGGAGCAAAAATTTATTATACAACCGACGGTACATTGCCAACGGTTAGCTCCCATTTGTACGAAGGTCCTTTTTCGGTGTCGCTGTCTGAATCAGAAAAAACAATTGTTTTAAAGGCGATGACGGTGGCAGAGGGGTATCGCAATAGCGATTTCTCGTCGGAAACCTATACGCTGAAAGATTATTGCCACGAAACGGATATGGCTACCGACAGAAAAATAATTTCGGTAACCTTTAATGGAGGATTAGATGCTTTTACAATGCCGGTTTCAACTGCGGACGATTCTTCGCGTCCTATTTATTCTGATTTCCGAAAAGCAACTCCAACTTTGAAAGTATCGGCTAATGAATCAACAACAATTACACCTGTCGTCAAGTGTTATAATATGTATTGGACACATTTGTATTGTTACATCGATTATGATAAAAGTGTGTCATTCGAAGCTGCAGTTGATGCGTCGGGTACGCCTACTACTGTTGGGTCGGAAACTTATCCGGAGTTGGTTTCTTATTACCTACTATGACATAAATGGGAATGGCTCTACGGGGGTGAATAGTGCGGGAGCATCTTCTCCTATATCCGGAGTTTCGGCCGGATCTGCCACAGATGTAACAATGCCGTCGTTTGTTGTTCCAGCATTAACTCCCGGAAAATATGTAATTCGAGTGAAAGCCGATTGGTCGTCCATCGACCCCTGCGGTAATCCTAATCAATCCATTGTGAGCAACAGAGGAAGTTTTATAGATATGACATTGGAATCGGTTTATCCTACAAAGTTGCAACTTACGGAAACTGCTCCTACACTAAATGTGTATGGCGCTGATTCGCGTATTGTAATAGAAACAACGGAAAATAAATCGATAGAGCTGTTTGACACAATGGGGCGTTTGCTGAAAACGTGTTCGTGTGATGGTGTGTCGGTGTTGAATTTCGCGCAAGGAATGTATATTGTTCGTGCAAATGAGCAAGTATTTAAAGTTGTAGTGAAATAAATCTTTTCCCTTGCAATAAAAAAGGCTATTATCAACAGATAATAGCCTTTGATTTTTTTCTGAAAGAATTTTACCATGCAAACAAAGGATATTTGGCCATCATTTCATTTACTTTCTGACGAACCATTCTGATTTTTTTTTCATCTTCGGGCGCGGATAGCACATCGTCGATTAAATCGACGATAATATCCATTTCGGCTTCTTTCAATCCACGAGTTGTGATGGCCGGTGTCCCAAAACGTAACCCTGATGTTTGGAATGGGCTGCGGCTATCGAATGGTACCATGTTTTTGTTTGTGGTGATGTCGGCTGCTACTAAAGCTTTTTCGGCAACCTTACCCGTCAATTCGGGGAATTTCGTGCGTAAATCGACTAACATACAGTGGTTGTCCGTGCCGCCCGATATGATTTTGTATCCTTTTTCGACAAAAGCCTTTGCCATAGCTGCAGCATTTTTCTGAACTTGTTGTTGATAAACTTTGTACTCGGGTTGCAAAGCTTCGCCAAAAGCAACGGCTTTTGCTGCAATAACATGCTCCAACGGACCTCCTTGAACACCGGGGAATACAGCCGAGTCGAGCAATGCCGACATCATTTTTATTTCGCCTTTTGGTGTGGTTTTACCCCAAGGGTTGGGGAAGTCTTCACCCATCAAGATGATACCTCCGCGAGGTCCGCGAAGCGTTTTATGAGTGGTTGAAGTTACAATATGTGCATATTTTACAGGATTGTTGAGCAGACCGGCTGCAATCAATCCTGCAGGATGAGCCATGTCTACCATAAAAATAGCTCCTATTTCATCGGCAACTTTACGAATGCGGGCATAGTCCCATTCGCGGCTATAAGCAGAGGCTCCCGCTATAATCAATTTTGGCTTCTCGGAGCGAGCTACATTTTCCAATTGGTCGTAATCTACCAATCCGTCTTCTTCGCGAACATTGTATTCAAGGGCTTGAAACATAAGTCCCGAGAAATTGACTGGTGAACCATGCGAGAGGTGACCACCATGCGAGAGATTAAGCCCTAAAAATTTATCACCGGCATTGAGGCACGCCATAAATACGGCCATATTGGCTTGCGCACCCGAGTGTGGCTGCACATTTGCCCATGTGGCACCGAAGAGTTGTTTGATGCGTTCAATGGCGATGGTTTCGCTTTCGTCAACTACTTCGCATCCTCCATAATAGCGTTTGCCGGGATAACCCTCTGCATACTTGTTAGTAAGCACGGAGCCCATTGCTTCCAACACTTGTTCGCTTACGAAATTTTCGGAGGCAATCAATTCGATACCTTTCATCTGACGCTCTTTTTCGCGACGGATGATGTTAAAAATAAGTTCGTCTCTTTCCATTGAGTTTTTTATTAAAGGAGTGAAATTTTAAGTTGCAAAGATAGTCCATTTTGTGAAATCAAGATGTTTTGCTTGTAATAAAATCAGATAAAAAATGGATTTTTTGATTTGGGAAATGGAATACCTATACTTGAGGAGAACGAGTATCTTAAAAAAACAGAAAATCTCCTCTAAAAGAGAAGATTTTCTGCTTGTTTTTGTAGCGGGATCGAGAATTGAACTCGAGACCTCCGGGTTATGAATCCGACGCTCTAACCAACTGAGCTATCCCGCCATCATTGTTTTTCGGTTGGCAAAAATAGTATCTTTCTTCGAAATTTCCAATAAAAAGTATTGTTTTTTTTCTTTATTTGTATCTCAATGGTTTCGCCTCAGATGTCAGAATTTATAAAGTATTCAGTTGGTGTTATTTCACTAAATTTACAACTGCCTCGAAAACACCTTCGTACCAATCTTCGTGTCGTTGACCATACCCCGGATGATAGGTGCGATAAGAATGTTTTGGAAGATGACTGCTTTTTAGTTGTGCCACCTCTCTAATGGGATAATCGGACACTTCATTAAACTCGACATCGGGAAATTTTTCCTTGATACGTTCATCGTAGTTTGGTCCGCAGAGAAAGATGCAGATATCAGGTTTCAATATTGCAATCTCCTCTTGCGCCACATTGAAATATTTGTTTTCCAACTCGGTAACTTTTCTATCTGGTTTTCCGATGCTGCCGTTTTTGCCAAATTTCAATATGTTGTTCCAAATAAAACCATTGTTGTTGGGGTTGCCCAATTGTTGATTTATCCAATGAATCCAACTCCAAAAGGTACTGTTGTAATTGCGCCCCATATTAAACCTTTCGTATTCACTCATGGCAGAAGGAATGTCTTCAATATTACTTAACTCGGCTCCCCAGCCATTCGTTTCTTGTCCGAAAAACATCAATTTGAAGGGTGCTTTTTCGTATTCATATTCCCAAACATGGAGTAACAATGGATTTGAGTAATCGTTAATGCCCGATTTCTCCAATTCGGAATACATGGTTTCAATTCCGTCAAACTTCGAACGATATAGTTCTGCTAATTGTTCGTTTAGTTTCACACTATCCTAATTTGTAGTTTTGTTTTAACCTTTTTGGTAGTTGTCGGCTATTTTTGCCGCTATGGATGCCATCTCCGCCTCGTCAAGTTTTAATTTCGGATTGGAGATTATCATATCCGATTCTTTGTTGATAGGAATCAGATGTACGTGAACGTGAGGCACCTCCATGCCCATCACGGCAACTCCAATACGCTTGCATGCAATCGATTTCTCGATAGCCGTTGCTACTTTTTTAGAGAAAGCCATAAGACGGGTATATGTTTCGTCGTCAAGATTAAAAATATAGTCGCTTTCGGGCTCACTCAACTTTGGCACCACCAACGTGTGTCCTTTCGTCATCGGGTTTATGTCGAGAAAAGCGAAGTTGTGTTCATCTTCTGCCACTTTGTAGCAGGGAATTTCTCCATTGATGATTTTTGTAAAAATAGTTGCCATTTTTTAGATAGATATTTCTATAATTTCAAATTTCATGGTGCCTACAGGTGCTGCAATTTCAACAGTTTCTCCTTTTTTCTTTCCGAGAAGACCTTTCCCGATAGGTGTATTTACAGCAATTTTCCCTTCTCTCAAATTAGCTTCGCTTTCGGCAACAAGCGTATAAACCATCTCTTTGCCATTTGCAATGTTGCGTATTTTTACTTTATTCAGGATTTGGACACTATCGGTCGAAATCTGACTTTCGTCAATGATTCTTGCTTGAGCAATGGTGGCTTTCAGTTGCGATATTTTCATTTCCAAAAGCCCTTGAGCCTCTTTTGCTGCGTCGTATTCTGCATTCTCGGACAAGTCGCCTTTGTCGCGAGCTTCGGCTATTTGTTTCGAAATAGCGGGACGCTCAACAGATTCTAAATAATTTACTTCATCTACGAGTTTTTTGTAACCCTCTTCTGTCAGATAAACTACTGCCATTACGTTTTTCTCCTTTTTTTTAGTTAAAATTAGACAACAAAAAATCCCAACTGTTTTTCAGCTGGAACTATATTTACTTCATAATTTATGTTTGCAAACTTACGCCCTTTTTTTTGTTTAACCAAATTTTTTTCAAAAAACTGTTTTGCCAGAAAATTGAGACTATGTTCTTCGGAATAAGATTTATCTGTGTTCCTTTATTATCTTTGTTTGCTGAAAACACTTTTAACGAGAAACAGGTATGGCGGCACAGAATAAACTCTTTCAACGGCTGATATGGTTGGTAGATACCATCTATTCGGCAGGACACATTACTCGTGAAGAGATTGACCGGCGTTGGGCGCATTCTCCCTACAATGATACCAATGCCACTGAATATGGTGAACGCAATTTTCATCGGCATAGGGATACCATTTACGAATTGTTCGGCATAGAAATTACATGCAATCGTACGACCAAGGAATATGCGCTTGCTTCGTTGGGCGACTTCAATCAAGGTGGTGTGCGTGCGTGGCTCATCGATACTTTTGCCATCAACAATATGGTAAATCTTGCAGGTGATATGCAAAATCGTATTCTTTTTGAGCGTATTCCCGAAGGCTCCCGTTATTTGTCGAATATCGTGTCGGCTATGAAAGAAGGGCGTCGCCTGAAAGTTACTTATCAACGTTTTGATTGTGCAGAATCGCATTCGTTTTTGTTGTCGCCTTATTGCTTGAAAGTATTTAACAGACGTTGGTATTTGGTAGGGAAGCCCGAAAATCATCCTGAAGAAACCATTCCTCGCGTTTATGCCCTCGACCGTGTTAAGGAATTGACAATCGCCGACAGCTCTTTTCGTATGCCGAAAGATTTTGTCGCCGCCGCATTTTTCAACGGTTATTTTGGTATCGATCGCAGCATCGTAACCCCCGAACATATTCAGATAAAGGTGTCGGCACCTGCTGCCAACTACATACGTACGCTTCCTATTCATGATAGTCAATGCGAATCGGAACGAAATGAGCTTTTTAGTGTTTTTGATTACGACGTGGCTCCTACTTATGATTTTGTTCAAGAATTGCGTAAGCATGGCGCTCATCTCGAAATATTGGAACCGAAACATCTGCGGGAGGATTTCAAAAGGGAAAGCATTCTTCTTACTCGAATTTACGGCGATAAATAGAAAATTTTTGATTATACTGACTTCTGGTGTCCGTCTTGTGGGATAATTTTGTTGGTGAGAACAATAAATAAGTATTAACCGAAAAATTTTATAGTTATGTTAATCAAAAAGAATAAAACGGAGTTTCTTAATTGCAATTTGGCAGGTTTTGGTCATACAGAGGGTTATTTGGTATTGGATCAGATGCGCCCGGGCGATAAACTGACAATGTTGCACGAGGATGAAAATAGGTTTGACCATAATGCGATTGCGTTGTTTTATAACGATTTGCATGTGGGTTATATCCCGTCGGGTTGCAATAAACAACTTGCCGATTTTCTTGATAATGGTTATTCCGATATTTTTGAGTGTGTCATTACCTCGGTTAATAAGGACGAGCATCCAAATAATCAGGTTCGTATCCGAGTGAATCTTTTGAGAAAAGAATAAACTTTTGCATTTCTCTGAAAAGTTTATTGGGGCAAGAGGCATCTTTGTAAGGTGCCTCTTGTTGTGTGATGAATATTTTCAGTTTGAGAACTTATTCTCTGTCATTTTTGTTTTTTTATGTACGAAACAGTGTCAAAAATTCTGTTTTTTAGAATTTTGTTATGTCAAAATGTCTTGATTATGAGTTTGATAGAGTTGGGCACTGCATTTGTAAAAACAATTTCGAGAAAAGAAAAGAACTTAAAAATCAACAATATGAACTTCAACAAATTTACAATCAAATCGCAGGAAGCCGTTCAGCGGGCTGTTGAATTGGCTTCGCAGAATGGCCAACAGGCCATCGAAACGCCGCATTTGCTGAAAGCCGTCATCGAAAAAGGCGAAAACGTGGTTTCGTTTCTGTTCGGAAAAATGATGGTGAACGAGCCGTTGCTGACATCGGTTGTCGAGCGCGAGGTGGCGTCGTTGCCCAAGGTGAGCGGCGGCGAACCCTATTTGAGTCGCGAAACGAACGATGTGCTGTTGCGTGCCGAAGCGCTGGCGCAAAAAGACGGCGACGAGTTTGTGTCGCTCGAATATGTGCTGCTGGCGTTGGTCGATACGAAGAACGCCATGCAACGCCCCTTGCAAGATGCCGGCGTGAACACCAAAGCGTTGCGCGAGGCGATAGCCGAACTGCGCAAAGGGTCGAAAGTGAAAGACCAAAGTGCCGAAACCACGTATCAATCGCTCGAAAAATACGCCATCAACCTGAACGAGCGGGCGCGCAGCGGCAAACTCGACCCCGTTATCGGGCGCGATGACGAGATTCGGCGCGTGTTGCAGATTTTGAGCCGACGCACCAAAAACAACCCGATTCTGATAGGCGAACCCGGTGTCGGCAAAACGGCCATTGCCGAAGGTTTGGCACACCGAATCGTGCGTGGCGACGTGCCGGAAAATCTGAAAACGAAACAGATTTTCAGCCTCGACATGGGCGCGCTTGTGGCCGGTGCCAAATACAAAGGCGAGTTCGAGGAACGTCTGAAAGCCGTTGTGAATGAGGTGATTAAAGCCGAAGGCGAAATCATCTTGTTCATCGACGAAATTCATACGTTGGTGGGCGCGGGCAAAGGCGAAGGCGCCATGGATGCCGCCAACATTCTGAAACCGGCTTTGGCGCGTGGCGAACTGCGTGCCATCGGGGCAACCACGCTTGATGAATATCAGAAATATTTCGAGAAAGACAAGGCGCTCGAACGCCGTTTCCAGATAGTGATGGTGAACGAACCCGACGAGGCAAGCACCATTTCCATCTTGCGTGGACTGAAAGAGCGTTACGAAAATCACCACAAAGTGCGTATCAAAGACGATGCGATTATTGCCGCCGTCGAGTTGTCGAACCGCTACATCAGCGACCGATTTTTGCCCGACAAAGCCATCGACCTGATGGACGAGGCCGCCGCCAAACTGCGTTTGGAGGTCGATTCGGTGCCGGAGGAGTTGGACACGATAGAACGTAACATCAAACAACTCGAAATCGAACGCGAAGCCATCAAACGCGAAAACGACCAACCGAAATTGGAGTCGTTGGCCAAGGAGATTGCCAATCTGAAAGAGGAAAGTCAGAAAATGCGCGCCAAATGGAGTAGCGAAAAGACGCTGATTGACAAGATTCAGCAATCGAAAATCGACATCGAACAACTGAAATACGAGGCCGAACGCGCCGAACGCGAAGGCGATTACGGCAAAGTGGCCGAAATCCGTTACGGCAAAATAAAAGCCGCCGAGGCCGCCATCGAAGAGAGCAAAAGCAAACTGAAAGAGTTGCAGCACGGCGAGGCGTTGATAAAAGAGGAGGTCGATAGCGACGACATTGCCGAGGTGGTAAGTCGTTGGACGGGCATTCCCGTAACGAAAATGATGCAGAGCGAACGCGAAAACTGTTGCACCTCGAAGAGGAATTGCACAAACGTGTGGTAGGGCAGCACGATGCCATTGTGGCCGTGAGCGACGCCATTCGCCGCAGTCGTGCCGGACTGCAAGACCCGAAACGCCCCATTGGATCGTTCATCTTTTTGGGAACGACGGGCGTGGGCAAAACCGAACTCGCCAAGGCCTTGGCCGACTATCTGTTCGACGACGAAAACATGATGACGCGTATCGACATGAGCGAGTATCAGGAGAAGTTTTCGGCAACGCGACTCATCGGTGCGCCTCCCGGATACGTCGGTTACGACGAGGGCGGACAACTCACCGAAGCCATTCGCCGCAAACCGTACAGCGTGGTGCTGTTCGACGAAATCGAAAAAGCGCACCCCGACGTGTTCAACGTGTTGCTGCAAGTGCTTGACGATGGTCGTTTGACCGACAACAAAGGGCGCACGGTAAATTTCAAAAACACCATCATCATCATGACTTCGAACCTCGGGTCGCAGTTGATTCGCGAGAATTTTGAACATCTGACCGATGCCAATCGCGAGAGCGTGATAGAAAAAACGCGCAACGAAGTGTTCGAGATGTTGAAACAGACCATTCGTCCCGAGTTTTTGAACCGTATCGACGAATTGATTATGTTCACGCCGTTGCAGGAGAACGAGATTCGGCAGATTGTCGAACTGCAACTCGACAGCCTGAAACGGACGTTGGCCGAAAACGGTCTGACGCTCGATGTAACCGACGAAGCCTTGCGTTTCATCGCGCACGAGGGCTACGACCCGCAGTTTGGTGCACGTCCTGTGAAGCGTGTCATTCAGCGGTATGTACTCAACGAATTGTCCAAGCAGATTATTGCCGGCAATGTGGACAATCGGCGACCGATAAAAGTGCTGATAAAAAACAATACGCTGGTGTTCGAAAACTAAAATTTGAAAGGAGAGAAACGTTTCTCTCCTTTTTCATTATCTTTGCCGACACGTTGCAAGCGTGCAACGACATTTATTTTTTTAATTAAGCATTAGCTATTATTTCGCGTTTACCGAAAACCGACCAAGTTTTATAAAGGAGATAAACAGCAAATAATAATGTATAAGGCATTTTAACAAGATGCTTTTCCTAACGAATATAGAATGCTTACACAATTTGTGTGAGTTTTTTATGTTAGGAAAGGTCTCCTTGGTCGGTGCCTTGGTAACGCGATAAGAAACTCGCACTTTCTTTTTGCGTTGCGTGGATTGATAGTGATGCACAAAACTATCAATCTTTATGGCCGGAAATAGCAATTTACACGCCGCCAACAAGGCGAAAAAAGATGAATTTTACACGCAACTTACCGACATTGCCAACGAACTGAAGCACTACAAACAGCACTTCGCAGGCAAAACGGTGTTCTGCAACTGCGACGACCCTTACGAAAGCAACTTTTTCAAATATTTTGCGCTCAATTTCAATCAGTTAGGTTTGAAAAAACTGATTGCCACCTGTTACGACGGTTCGCCTGTGGCCGACACGCAGATGTGTCTGTTTGAACCCGAAGCGCCCTACGGCAAACAGCAAAAAACATGCGTGCCGCACAAAATTGTCATTACCGAAGTGCCCGATACGAACGGCGATGGCGCCACCGACCTGGCCGACGTGGAGTGGCTGATAAAAAACGACAAAAATGTGCTGACAACGCTGCGAGGCAACGGCGATTTTCGCTCGTCAGAGTGTGTGGAACTGCTCAAAGAGGCCGATATTGTGGTTACCAATCCTCCGTTTTCGCTCTTTCGCGAATATGTGGCGCAACTCGTTCAGTACGACAAAAAGTTTTTGATAATAGGAAATTCAAATGCCATTACATACAAAGATTGTTTTAAGTTGATTAAAGAGAACAAAATGTGGTTGGGAGTGAGTCGCAATGGCTCTGGATCAATGTGGTTTAGAATAACCGATGATTTTCCCGAGAAAACCGGACAAAAAGTAGAAAATGGCATACGTTACCAAACTGTTGGCAGTACAGCATGGTTTACAAACCTTGACCATAACAAACGCCATGAATTTTTGGATTTATACAAAACCTATTTGCCCGAAGAGTATCCGAAATACGACAATTATGGTGCGATTGAGGTTTCGAGAGTTGAAAATATTCCTATGGATTACGATGGAGCAATGGGCGTGCCGATTACGTTTTTTGGAAAGTATAATTCCGAGCAGTTTGAGATTTTGGGAGCGACGGAAAGTGAGGGAAAAGGGTTCTCAAATGGATTATGGAAAGAGGAAAGCGGAGTGGCACAAGCATTGGTGAATGGAGAAAAAGTTTATAAAAGGATTTTTATCCGCAAAAAACAATAGAACCATGGAAATTACATTAACCCCAATCCGCATCGGCGATTTGTATGCGGGATTCAGCAACAGCGACGAAGAAGGCGTTTTCGGCTACGGTGGCAAACTAAACATTCGCCCCAAGTACCAACGCGAGTTCGTTTACAACGACAAGCAAAAAGTGGCGGTCATCGACAGTATCCGCAAAGGCTTTCCGCTCAATGTGATGTATTGGGTCGAAAACGAAGACGGCACCTACGAACTGCTCGACGGCCAACAGCGCACCATGAGCATTTGCGAGTTTTTGAGCAGCAATTTTATTGTCGATTGGAACGGCACGCTCAAAAGTGGCGGAAACCTCACTCCCGACGAAAGGGCTCAGTTTCTCGACTACAAACTGATGGTGTACATTTGCAGCAACGGCACCGATAGCGAAAAACTCGATTGGTTCCGCACCATCAACATCGCCGGCGAAAGGCTCACCGATCAGGAAATTCGCAACGCCGTGTACTGCGGCGAATGGGTTACGGCCGCCAAACGCAAGTTTAGCAAAACCGGCTGCGTGGCATACAAAATCGGCAGCGACTATATGAGCGGTTCGCCCATTCGGCAGGACTATTTGGAAACGGCCATTGCGTGGATGAACGACGGCAGAATAGAAGAGTATATGGCTGAACATCAGCACGATAGCAACGCCGACGATTTGTGGCTCTATTTTCAGAACGTGATGAATTGGGTGAAAGCAAAATTCCCCAAAAAACGTAAAGAGATGAAACAGGTGGCGTGGGGCGTACTCTACAACAAGCACAAAGACGATAAGTTGGACGCCGCCGAACTCGAAAATAAAATTGCCGCACTGATGAAAGACAGCGATGTGCAAAAAAAGTCGGGCATTTATGCTTATGTGCTCGATGGCGACGAACATCACCTCGGCATCCGCGCCTTCGACGACAACACCCGCCGCGAAGTGTACGAACGCCAAAACGGCATTTGCAAAATTTGCGGCAAACATTTCGAAATAGAGCAGATGGAAGCCGACCACATCACACCGTGGCATGCCGGCGGTCGCACCATTGCCGACAACTGCCAAATGCTCTGTCGCGAATGCAACAGGCGCAAGTCGGGTAAATAGCACGAGTCTATTCTTTCATAATGGGAAGCCCGATTCGGTATTTCACGGCAACAAACCGAGTGATGAAGATACAGGCCGCCGTAAGGGTTTGGGTTATCGTGGTGTTGAATCCGGCTATCGTACAAAGCCAATAAACAATGCCTCCGATGACACAAGCCGAGGCATAAATCTCTTTTCGGAAAATGAGCGGTTCGATGTTGAGCAACACGTCGCGCAGAATACCGCCTGCGGCACCCGTGATGGAGCCCATAATGATGGCAAGCCAAAAGGGATAACACTCAAGAGCCAATGTCTTTTCAATACCGACAACAACAAACAGACACAGACCG
Organism: Paludibacteraceae bacterium; assembly: GCA_017456885.1. Classification (GTDB taxonomy): domain Bacteria; phylum Bacteroidota; class Bacteroidia; order Bacteroidales; family Paludibacteraceae; genus RGIG9608. The sequence goes on along the minus strand of JAFTIM010000018.1, from coordinate 24,003 downwards.
ATGGTGTCAAAAATAAAAATGGTTTTGCTCACCCGTTCCAATTGTTTTTTGAATATGATGACGCACGCAAAAGCCACAGCCGTGCAAAGCAGATAGCTCCCGTTGTTCATCCAAAAAGGAGGAATGTCGAGCAAAAGGTCGCGAATGGTACCGCCCCCGACTGCGGTAATGAATCCCACTACATAGGCTCCAAACCAATCGAAGCGTTGCTGTGCCGCCATGCGAACACCGCTTATGGCAAAGGCAAAAGTGCCGATATATTCTACCCAATTGATAAAACTAAAGTTCATTTGCGTATGTAATTTAAATCGAGAAAAACAGGTAAATGGTCGCTGAAGCCGTTATTGTATTTAAATCCGACGTAGGTTCTGAACGGCTTTTTGTAGAGGTATTTTTCGTCGTCTTCGAGCAGAAAATCGGCGGAAAAAACAGAAGCACCAAACTCTGTTGTGGTCAATCCCTTTTGTGCGGTAAGCAAGGCTCCCGAAACGATTATTTGGTCGAGAATGCCCCATTCGGCTTGGTATTTGTGTGTCCCTATATTCGGATTTTCGCACAATCTTTTGGTAAGATTGTAGAGTTTCTTGTTGGAGATGTTGCCCGCTTCGGGCATCAGTGCTTGCAACACTTGAGTGATGCTTTTGTTGTCGGGGTAGTCGTTAAAGTCTCCCATGATGACGATTTTGGCATTGGTCGAAACGCTAATGATGCTGTCGGTTTTTGCTTTTAAAACGGCAGCGGCATCGCAACGTTTGCTTTCCGACTGGAGCTCTCCACCCAAACGTGACGGGAAGTGGCAGACAAAAACGTGCAGTGTGTCTGTCCCGCAAAATACACCGGCAACGTACAAAATGTCGCGAGTGGTGGATTGCGGGTAATCGCGGAAACGCACGGCAAGAGGTTCGCTGTGAAACGGTCGGAACAAGGTGCGTTGATAGAGCAATCCCGTATCGATGCCACGCCGGTCGGGCGAGTCGAAATGAACAAAACGGTAGTTCATCGCTTTTAGCGGTGAATATTGCGTCAGGTCGGTCAGCACGCGTGCATTCTCTATTTCGCAGAGACCGATTAGCAACGGAGGCGTCCCCTCGTTAATGGCTGCGATAACCTTGGATATTCGTCCGAGTTTTTTCTGGTATTTGTCGTAGTTCCAAGCGCGTTTTCCCTGCGGAGTAAATTCGTCGTCGTTGGTCAGGGAGTCGTTTTGGCAGTCGAACAGGTTTTCAACGTTATAACTCACGATTCTGTATTGCTCTTGTGCCGACGTTTTTTCGATGCAAAGTAGGGCAAAAATGCAATATAGAAATGGGAGAAACGTATTTTTCATAGTTGAGATTATTGGTATTCGTAGGCTCCGATGTCGGGATTTCCGTCGGCAAAGCGGTTCGCACCTTTGCGGTCGGTCGGATACAAAGCCGATACGGCTGCATTTGCCTTGTTACGGGCGGAGGCGTTGCTCAAAATCGAAAAATCGTAGTAACCTGTCTGTCCGACCTCTTTAATAGAGGTGTTTTTAAATAGCTCCGCATTGTTGGCGGCACTTGCCCATATAATGTTGTTGAACTGCGTGGAGTTTATTTTAGAACCTTTTATAAGGCATTCGCTGAAATAGATGTTGTACGCATTGTTTTTTTGCGAAATAGTGTCTTTGTCCAATGCAAGTTCTTCGGTACGGTTGCCAAACAAAATGGTGTTTTGAAATACGGCGGATTGTAATTCGTAGATATAGAGCCAATTGCCGTCGATGAGGTAATTGCTGATTTTGACGGCGGGCGTTTCGCGAATGTCCCATTCGTAATAATCGGCAATGGTGCAGTGCGTTATTTTGTTTTCGCCTCCCACGATGTTCAAACACGAAATTCCGCAATTCGATATTTCGGTATTTGCAATGTTCGTATTCCCGTTCAAGGTACAAATGCCGTAATTGGTCATGGTGTGGATGTAGGAATTTTCTACGGTCAGTGTTGGCATTTGGGTAGTTGAGCCTATCAACAAAATGCCATTTGTGCCACCTGTGATATCGACGTTTTTTAAAGAGTGCTGTCCGTTTGGCGATTGAAGGTAGATAGCACCCCATTGCCCCGGCAGATAGCTGTAAGGCGTATTGTCCACATCATTCATTTTATCCAGTCTGTCGCCTTGTATTTTTATCGGTTCCTCGAGCGTACCTTCGGCAATCAGATTCCCATTGACAACGATGTTCGCGTTGTTGTGCAGATGCAGTCGCACCCCTTGTTTTAAAGTGAGCGTACAACCATCGTTTACATAGAGGTTGTTGTAAATTAAAAAGGGGCGAGTGGCATCGAGTGTTGTGTCTGAATTGAAAATTTTGTTGTCGAAAATGGTAACGTTTTGCCCATAAGCGGTCAGGTTTACCTGCTGGGTGTTGCCGTTGGTTTCAAACAATATGGCGTCTTTGACGAAAACGGGTTTGTCGTCTGCCTGCTCGGCAATGGTCAGTTCTACGAAAATAAACATACTGTCTTTGGCGGCAATGTCAATGTCGTTGAGTATGTTTTCGCTGTCGATGACACCGTTTACGTTCAGTCTGAAATACGATTGGGCACCGCTTGCAAGTCGGATGGCGTTTATTTTGATGGCTTTTTTGTTTTTGTTGTAAACCAAAAACGACTGTGTGCGTGAGGCAATGGTGTTGAACAACGTGTCAAAAGTGAGCTCTTCGGTAGAAAAACTAAGTTGATGATTCGGGTCGGTCGTATAGTTTTCCTCAAGGCATCCCCAAAGCATTGTAGCGGTAAGAAAAACGAAAAAGAACCTTCGAATGTTTCTCATAGTCGTTAAGAACTTTTCTGCAAAAATAACAGAAAAAGATAGAGTACACACAATTAAATTGTGTTACTTTTGTAAATTGTTATTTAAAAAAAAGAAATATGGCAAGTCGTAGAATTTTAAAGAAAAACATTCATTGCCTTTTGCACGAAGTGGCAATGGAGGCTTACATCGGGTCTTTTTTTCTGAAAGATTTTGATGAAGGAAAATTTTGTGATTTTCTGAAACAAGTGTATGAACTTGATAACGAGTTTGTGGCAAGAGTCAATCATCCGGGTGGAAAAGATGATGTAAAATTGATTAAGGCGTATTATAAAAAGTTGATAGAAGACTTTAATGTGAAGGTTACGGAAGTAATCGAAAATTGGAAAAAATAACAAAAACAGATGGATATGAAAAAGTATTTATTTTGCTTGATGTTTTTTGTGTTGGCGTTTCCTATGCAGGCACAGAAAGACGACTTGAATGTAACGTTTGCCGAAGAGTCGTTTAATTTCGGATTGGTAAACGAGATGGGTGGAAAAGTAACTCACGATTTTGAGTTTAAGAATGATGGTACATCGCCCATTGTATTGAAATCGGTAAAAGCCTCGTGTGGTTGTACAACGCCCGACTGGCCAAAAAGTCCGATAGCTCCGGGTGCAACAGGTAAAATTTCTGTTACTTATAACCCGCAAGGTCGTCCGGGGACGTTTTCGAAAACGGTTACGGTTGTCATCGGAAACGAATCGAACAAGCAATCGACTTATCGGTTGAACATATCGGGAGAGGTGATAAAAGAGAAATATCCGATAAAAATAGGGGCACTCAACATGGAACGCCAACGCATATCGTTCAAAGAAATTAAACGTGGCGTTGTTACCATCGACTCTGTTGGCGTTTACAACAATTCTGAAAACCCGATATCGGTATCATTCCCTAATTGCCCCAAATATTTGTCGATAAAAATCATCCCTCAAAAACCTGTGGCAGGGCAACATACCAATTATCTTTATCCTTCTCAGACGGGCGTTATGCGATTGACTTACAACTCGAAAAAATCGGAACAATGGGGAGCACATACCGATACGTTGTCGGTGGCTTTGAACGGAAAAATCGTAAAAACAGGCATTGATACCCATTTGTTTGTCTTTGCTTCGCTTGAAGATGATTTTGAGAATATGACAGCAGAGCAACGCCTGAAAGCCCCTATTGCCGAATTGGAAAAATCGAACATATCGCTTGGCAATGTGAAAAAAGGAACTGGAAAAAAGACCTCCGTCGTTTTGAAAAATGTGGGACTTTCTCCTTTGAAAATACGTTACATCGACCCCAAATGCGATTTCTTGAAAGTAACTTCGAGTAAAAACGTTGTAGAGGCAGGCGGTAGTGTAACGATAAACATTGAATTGTTGCCGTTCGAATTGCCGGAAATTCGATTCCAAAAACGTATAGATTTGGTAACAAACGATCCTGCTGTACCCAAACAATACATTACATTGGAATGGGATGTTGTGAAATAATACGATGATGATTGTTTTGCGGAATGCACTTTGGCAAATGCTTGGTGCGTTCCGTATTTTTATTTTTAGAAAGTATGGATAAACATATTGAAAATAGTGCCGAATATGCGGGATTGACAGTAAACAACGGCGTCCAACAACCGCCAATGGTGAATCCCTATCGTACGAAAAAACAGAAGTCTCCAGCATTGAGTGTCGATGATTATGTAACGGGCATTTTGAATAAAAACATGACGATATTGAGTCAGGCCGTTACGTTGGTGGAAAGTACGCGTGCCGAACATCAGGAAAAAGCACAGCAAGTAATCGAACGTTGTTTGCCTTTTGCCGGAAAATCGGTGCGGGTAGGCATTACGGGAGTCCCCGGAGCAGGCAAGAGTACGTTTATCGACGCATTGGGTATGCACTTGGTCGATAGCGGTCATCGCTTGGCGGTATTGGCTATCGACCCGAGCAGCGAGCGATCGAAAGGGAGTATCCTTGGCGATAAAACGCGTATGGAAGAACTTTCGGTTGCAAAAAACGCTTTCATACGTCCGTCGCCCTCGGCAGGTTCGTTGGGTGGAGTTGCCCGAAAAACACGCGAAACGATTGTGTTGTGCGAGGCGGCTGGTTTTGATACTATTTTTGTGGAAACGGTGGGAGTTGGACAATCGGAAACGGCAGTGCATTCGATGGTCGATTTTTTTCTTTTGATACAACTTTCGGGTACGGGCGACGAACTTCAGGGCATTAAGCGCGGAATAATGGAAATGGCCGATGGCATAGTGATAAACAAGGCCGATGGAAATAATATCGAGAAAGCCAATCTTGCGAAGGCTCAATTCCGAAATGCCTTGCATTTATTCCCTTTGCCCGAATCGAAGTGCCTGCCTAAGGTGCTGACTTGTTCCGCCGTAGAAAAAAACGGCATTGACGAAGTTTGGAAAATGATAACCGACTATGTGGTGTTTACGAAAGGGAATGGTTTCTTTCATGAAAAGCGACAACGGCAAGCAAAATATTGGATGTACGAAACAATTGATGAACATCTTCGGAATAGTTTCTACCACAACGAAAAAATAGAACAAATGTTGCAAGAGTATGAAAAACTACTGCTTGAAGATAAAATAAGTTCTTTTGTCGCTGCCAACCGATTGTTGGATACCTATTTTAATAAAATGTAAAAATATTCCTTTTTAAGTTTTATTTTTTGTATAAATATGGCAAAATTCAAATAAAAATATAATAAATATTCGCTATTTTCTGGCGAGAAATTAAAAAATAACTACTTTTGCAAAAAAAATAAAGTCTGAAAAAATAATATGATGAATATAATAGACAAACAACAGGTGGTAGTTCGTTTTTCAGGCGATTCGGGCGATGGTATGCAGTTGGCGGGGAACATCTTCTCGACCATATCGGCAACAGTCGGTAACGACATAAGTACCTTTCCCGATTATCCTGCCGATATTCGTGCTCCACAAGGCTCCCTGACGGGAGTTTCGGGTTTTCAAGTGCATATTGGTGCGAAAAAAGTATTTACCCCCGGCGACAAATGCGATGTGCTGGTAGCAATGAATGCGGCGGCTCTCAAAACGCAATATCGTTTTGCAAAATCAACCGCTTGTATCATTATTGATACGGATAGTTTTAAACCTGCCGATTTGGAGAAAGCGGCCTTTAAAACCGACAATCCGATAGAGGAACTCGGCATCAAGCAAGATGTGATAGCGGCTCCTATCACTCAGATGGTGAAAGATTGTTTGGCGGAAACAGGCATGGACAACAAGGCAATGCTGAAATGCCGCAATATGTTTGCTTTAGGGCTTGTTTGTTGGCTGTTTAATCGCGATTTGAAGATAGCGGAAACTTTCTTGCGTGAAAAATTTGCGAAGAAACCGCAATTGGCAGAAGCAAATATAAAGGTGGTATATGCCGGTTACGATTACGGACACAATACGCATGCCTCGGTTTATCATACCTATCGTGTGGAAACCAAAGAAGCTGTCCCCGGTAAGTATATGGATATCAGTGGCAATAAAGCTACTGCTTATGGTTTGATAGCTGCTGCCGAAAAAGTCGGATTGCGCTTGTTTCTCGGTTCTTATCCGATTACGCCTGCTACCGATATTTTGCACGAACTATCGAAACACAAATCGTTGAGTGTAATAACGGTACAATGCGAAGATGAAATATCGGGGTGTGCTACGGCAATAGGTGCATCGTTTGCCGGAGCTTTGGCGGTAACCTCGACTTCGGGACCGGGTATATGCCTGAAATCGGAGGCAATGAACTTGGCTGTTATTACCGAATTGCCGTTAGTGGTGATAGATGTACAGCGGGGTGGCCCCTCAACGGGTTTGCCTACAAAATCGGAACAAACCGATTTGTTGCAAGTGCTGTTTGGACGCAATGGCGAGTCGCCGATGCCGGTATTGGCGGCAACCTCGCCTACACAATGTTTCGATGCTGCCTATATGGCTTCAAAGATAGCATTGGAATATATGACCCCGGTGGTATTGCTTACCGATGCTTTTGTGGCAAATGGTTCGGGTGCGTGGCGCTTGCCCGATTTGGAGCAATATCCAACAATAAAACCACCGTATGTGCTGCCCGAGATGAAAGATAATTATACTCCGTATCAACGAAATGAAAAGGGGGTACGTTATTGGGCAATACCGGGGCAGGAAGGTTTTATGCATATTTTGGGTGGCTTGGAGAAAGATGGTAATACGGGTGCCATATCCACCGACCCCGACAATCATGATAAAATGTGCAGAATCAGAGCACAGAAGGTGGCGAACATTGAAGTGCCCGATGTGAAAGTGGAAGGTTGCGTTGACGATGCCGAGTTGTTGGTGGTTGGCTTTGGCGGTACGTACGGACATTTGTATTCTGCTATGCAGGAGATGTGTCAAAACGGGAAGAAAGTGGCATTGGCTCACTTCTCGTTTTTGAATCCATTGCCCAAAAACACCGAAGAGGTTTTGAAAAAATACAAAAAAGTAGTTGTGGCCGAACAAAATCTTGGGCAATTTGCCGCTTATCTGAAAATGAAAGTTGCGGGATTTAATCCTTATCAATACAACGAGGTAAAAGGTCAACCTTTTGTTGTATCGGAGCTTGTTGAGGCTTTTGAAAACATATTGGCTAAATAGGAGAATACAATTATGAGTGAATATACTGCAAAAGATTTTAAGAAAGGGCAACCGCGTTGGTGCCCCGGCTGTGGCGACCATTTTTTCTTGGCATCGTTGCACAAGGTATTGGCAGAGTTAGGAGTGGCTCCTCATAATACGGCTGTGATTAGTGGTATCGGGTGTTCAAGCCGTTTACCTTATTATATGAATACGTATGCCATGCAGACAATTCATGGGCGTGCGGCTGCAATTTCCACCGGTTTTAAGGTGGCTAATCCCGATATTACGGTTTGGCAAATATCGGGCGATGGCGATGGATTGGCAATTGGTGGTAATCATTTTATTCATGCTGTTCGTCGTAATATCGACATCAACATGATTTTGTTGAATAACCGTATTTACGGATTGACAAAGGGGCAATACTCGCCAACTTCACCTCGTGGTTTTGTAAGTAAATCGTCGCCTTATGGTACGGTTGAAGACCCGTTTTCGCCTGCCGAACTCTGCTTTGGAGCTCGCGGACGCTTTTTTGCACGCGCGGTAGCTACCGATGCGCAAGGAACGGTCGATATTCTGAAAGCGGCTGCAAAACACAAGGGAGCTTCTGTCTGCGAAATTTTACAAAACTGCGTTATTTTCAACGATGGAACTCACGAATCGGTTTACAACAAAGAAGGGCGTGCTAAAAATGCTATTTATCTTGAACATGGAAAACCGATGATTTTTGGCGAAAATAAGGAATACGGACTTGTGCAAGAAGGCTTCGGTTTGAAAGTGGTAAAACTCGGCGAAGGCTATTCGGAAAAAGATATTTTGGTGCACGATGCTCATTGTACCGACAATACGTTGCATTTGAAATTGGCGTTAATGGACGGACCCGACTTCCCCGTGGCACTTGGCGTTATTCGCGATGTGGAAGCTCCGACTTATAACGATTCGGTGCATGAACAACTGCAAGAAGTATCGGGTAAGAAGCCGTATCACAATTTTCAAGAACTTTTGCTTACCAACGATATTTGGGAAGTAAAGTAGGTTTGTGTATGTTGCGAAAAAAGGGGAATTTTTTTCCCTTTTTTTTGTGGTATGTACATGCTTAATCTTTCTTTTCGTAAGCTTCCACTATTTTTTGTACAAGACGATGACGAACAATGTCTTTTTGTGCAAAATGCACAATGTGAATGCCTTTTATGCCATGCAGTTTTTCTAATGCATCGCGCAATCCCGATTTTTGCGAAAGTGGTAAATCTATTTGTGTCATATCGCCTGTAACAATCATGCGTGCATTGATGCCGAGCCGTGTCAGAAACATTTTCATTTGGGGAATAGTGGTGTTTTGGGCTTCGTCGAGAATTATGACGGCATCGTTGAGTGTTCGTCCTCGCATAAAAGCAAGCGGAGCTATTTGTATGGTACCTTTTTCGAGGTGTTCTTTTAGTTTTGAAGCGGGTATCATTTCTTGAAGCGCATCGTAAAGCGGTTGTAAATAGGGGTCTATTTTCTCTTTCATATCACCGGGGAGAAAACCTAACTTTTCGCCTGCTTCGACAGCCGGACGGCTTAAAATGATTTTTTTAACTTCCTTGTTCTTTAACGACCTGACTGCCAATGCGATTGCTGTGTAAGTTTTGCCTGAGCCTGCCGGACCTATGGCAAACAGCAAGTCGTTTTCTTCGTAGGCTTTGACCAAATTCCGCTGATTTTCGGTGCGAGCCACGATGTTTTTCCCATTAACACCGTGTAGTATCTGTTGCTCGTTGTTGACGCTGAAAGGTTGTTCGCCTTTGATGATTTCGAGCAACTGCTTTTCTTCGAGCGTGTTGTTTTGCAGACAGAAATTTTCCGCTTTTTTTAAAATTGCAGTGAAAACAGCGGTATCATGTTCCGAAGCATGTATTTTTATGGAAAGTCCTCGTGCCGAAAATTGAATCTGTGGAAACTGATTCCTTAAAACATTCATGTTCGCATTATTGGTACCGTAAAATACAGGTGCTTCAATATTTTCCGAAAGTGTATAGATGGTTTCCTTCATCAATAAATTTTTTTGCAAAGATATTGCTTTTTGGGACGAGAGTTGTATTTTTGACTTTCGAAAAAACAAGCGATGAATCTACTTTTTGTTTGTCTTGGAAATATCTGCCGTTCGCCGGCTGCCGAAGGTATAATGCGAAATCTGTTTGAGAAAAACGACCTTTCGGATAAATTCTTTGTCGATTCGGCCGGTACTTATGCGGGGCATTGCGGGGAGTTGCCCGACGTACGGATGCGAAACGCCGCACAAAAAAGGAACTTGACACTGACACATCGTTCGCGTCCTTTGGAAGAGGCTGATTTTGAGCGGTTTGATATGTTGATAGTGATGGATGATAACAATTACGCTGCGGTGGAACGTTTGGCTCCAAACCGTGAAGCAAAGCAGAAAATATATCGCATGACGGATTTTTGCACTAACTTTGACGTTGATTATGTTCCTGACCCTTATTATTCGGGGCATGATGGTTTTGAATATGTACTTGATGTTTTGGAAGATGCTTGTGAGGGGTTGCTGAATTTTGTACAAGCAAAAAAGTTGATTTAAAAAGAGTTGAATATGGTACTTTCCGATGAAATAATCTTGATTTCGATTTCTGGGCGCGATCGACCCGGTTTGACGGCTGCCATAACGGAAGTGTTGGCAAAATACGATGCTACGATTCTGGATATAGGTCAGGCGGCTATCCATAATCATTTGTCGTTGGATATTCTTTTCCATTCTCCAAATGAGTCGGAGTCGGGTAAAATTTTGCGTGGACTTTTGTTAAAGGCTGCCGAGTTGGATATAAAAATCAATTTTACTCCCATCGAAAAAGATTTATATGCCAATTGGGTAAGTATGCAGGGGCGTAATCGATATATTATTACGATACTCGGGCAGAAAATTACGGCACGCCACATTGCGAGTGTGGCACGCGAGGTTACCATACAGGGAATGAATATCGACGATATTAAACGTTTGACGGGACGTGTGCCGTTGGAAAATGGAGTTGCGCAAGTGTCAAAAGCGTGTGTCGAATTTTCGGTGCGGGGCACTCCGAGAAATAAAGCCGAAATGCAGTTGCGTTTTTTGGAATTATCGAAAGAATTGCAATTCGACATTTCGTTCCAAGAGGACAACTTGTATCGTCGCAGTCGCCGATTGATATGTTTCGATATGGATTCGACATTGATAAAAACCGAGGTGATAGACGAACTTGCCGCTTATGCAGGCGTAGCCGATGAGGTGAAAAAAATTACCGAATCGGCCATGCGTGGCGAAATAGATTTTGCCGAGAGTTTTAAGAGGCGCGTGGCTTTGCTCAAAGGTGTCGATGCCTCGGTTATGCAGCAAATTGCATCTCGATTACCGATAATGGAAGGTGCCGATCGCTTGATTTCGGTATTGAAACGCACAGGTTACAAAATCGCTATTTTGTCGGGTGGTTTCTCGTATTTTGGGAATTATTTAAAACAAAAATTCGGTATCGACTATGTATATGCTAACGAACTCGAAATTGTTGACGGAAAACTGACGGGGCGTTATGTAGGCGATATTGTCGATGCACGACGAAAAGCCGAGTTGCTGCGATTGATAGCGCAAGTTGAAAATATTGATTTGCAGCAGGTTGTTGCTGTTGGCGATGGAGCCAACGATTTGCAGATGCTAAATGTGGCAGGTCTTGGCATTGCTTTCCATGCCAAACCCAAAGTGATGGAAAATGCACGTCAGGCGATTTCTACTGTTGGACTTGACGGAATTTTGTATTTTCTTGGTTTTAAAGATTCTTATATTGACGAACGACGATGAGCAAACTGCGTTTACCTGCCGAATGGGAGCCTCAAAGCGGAGTGATGCTTACATGGCCGCACGCTTGTACCGATTGGTGCGATTGTTTGCACGAAGCGCAACAATGTTTTGTGTCTATTGCTCGTGAGGTGGTAAAACGCGAACCTCTCCTTGTGGTTACTCCCGAACCCGAAGTGGTGAAGTCCCAACTCTTGGAGGCGTCTGTTGCCGTCGATAATGTGTTTTTTTTTGAATGTCCGACCAACGATACTTGGGCACGCGACCATGCTTTTCTCTCGCTCATCGATGAGCAGGATAGGCATATTGTTGCCGACTTTTGTTTTAATGGTTGGGGATTGAAATTTGCTGCCGATAAGGACAATCAGATTAACTATCGCTTGGCTCAAACGAATTTGTTGGGCAAGGTATTTTATTCGGACAATCGCGATGTGGTACTTGAGGGAGGTTCTATCGAAAGCGACGGCAAAGGTACGTTGCTGACTACATCGGAGTGCTTGTTGTCGGTTAATAGAAATAATTTTGCCTCTGCAGCCGAAGCCGAGCAAATGCTTCGTGCAAGGCTTGGCGTTGAGCGAGTGCTTTGGCTTAATGATGGTTACTTGGCAGGCGACGACACGGATAGCCATATCGATACGTTGGTACGGCTTTGCCCAGATGATACTATTGTCTATGTGCAGTGTACGGACAAGGCGGACGAACACTACGATTCGCTTGCCCGTATGGAGCAACAGTTAATGCAACTAAAAACCGCTGACGGGAAACCTTATCGCCTTTTGCCGTTGCCGATGGCAGATGCAGTCTATTTCGATGGTGAACGCTTGCCTGCTACGTATGCCAATTTTTTGATAATGAACGAAGCTGTGCTGATGCCTACCTATGCACAAGCGGAAAACGATGCCCGTGCCATGGCGGTGCTTGCCGAGGCTTTCCCCGATAGAGAGATAGTGGGTATTGACTGCCGAGTGCTGATTCGTCAGCATGGCTCGTTGCATTGTGTTACGATGCAATTCCCAAAAATAACGAAATAAAATTTAAAACTTTTAATATAAGCAAATAGGGAAATATTGATTTTATAATATAACAGATTATTCTCCAGCCTGAAACCACCACTTTTTAGGAAAACACGAGAATAGGCTTTCGGAAATTTACGCCGTGAAAGGTGTGAATTGTTTCTGTGGCTTATCCGTGTTAAGGGTGCGTGGTGGTACCAAGGCTGGGATTAGAAACAAACAATTCCGCCTTTTTTTATGCATATTGGTAAAATGATAGAACAAGAACTTCGCCGCCAAGAGCGAACTCCTGCATGGTTGGCACGAAAAATAGCGTGCGACCGTACCAATGTGTATAAAATATTTGCTCGCGAAAGCATTGATACGCAACTTCTTGTTGCTATCTCTAAAGCGCTTAACCATAACTTCTTTCTTGATATTGCAGCAACCCTTACTTTTTGTGAATAATTGGCTACACAAGCGTGAAATATTGGCTACTATCAAATATAGGATGTTAATTCTTTTTATGATTCCTTTGCACAAAAAAAGAAGCGCAATGAACATTCCTGATAAAAAAAGTTTGTGTCTATTATTTAGTATAATATTGCTAACGGCCTGTGGTGTACATAAAAACAGTGCATACACCGATGTTGAAACGAAATGTATAGGAACCGAGTTAGACGGTTCTTACACGTTAAGGGCTTCGGGGAGAGCTCGTAACGCAGCCGATGCTTATGTTCAAGCAGGCAAACAAGCCGTACAAGATGTGCTATTTACCATAATACCGTGTGTATCAGGGGTTGGCGCTCAAAGTATGCTTAAACCACTATTGCCAGAAGTAAATGCAAAAGAAAAATATGAAAGTTTTTTTGCCAAGTTTTTTGCCGACAATGGTGAGTATCTCAAATTTATGTCAATGAAAGAAAAGCGCGTTTTAAGTAGTAAATACTCTAAAACTGACGCACAAACAGTCTGTATTACAACGGTTTGTGTGGACAGAATAAAGCTCAAGGAATATCTTCGAGAGAATGGAATTCTTAAATAATTTTTTATAAACCTAATAATCAATTTCTTATGAGTAAAAAATTCTTGACCGTAGTTGCTGCGGTTGCATTAGTGGCAATGCCTATTAGTGCAAAAAAAGCAACCAAAGAGTATCAACGTCCTTCGTTGCACATGGTGTTGATGACAACAGAAACAGCCAAAGGTGGCGCACAAGTGGCCGACCCTGAAATTTTGGGCTACGCTGCAGAGTCGTGGAAAAACTATGAATTTCCCTCGCTCTACAACAATTTTGCTATCCCTTTCGATAAGACGGAAGTAGGCGCAGCCAAAGGTTCTATTATGGATGTGTTGGCAATGTACAGCAGCCCCGAATCGTTGCAAGGAAAAAGCATTAACGAACTGAAAACCATTATTGAAATGCTTCAAGGTAAAGAATATCGTGAGGCGTTGAAAGAGGAAGTGGACAAAATTTCCGACGAAGTTGCTCACCAATTAGTAAGGAAATGGTGGAGCATTGGCGAAGACGGATCGCTGTCCGATACGTTGCTTTTCCGTTTAGCATGTTATTCGGCTACGCAAAATCAAGCCAATGACGCTGCACAAACAACAATGGGTGCTCAATATCAACTTTTCAACGAATTGGCGGATGTTACCATGTCGAATACGTATGTAACTTTCACAAAATTGGACTTCTACGAAAACGAACCTATAGCTGCTTTTGTGCGCAACATCATGCAGATGATTGCAACTCTTACTCCGGCTCCGGCCAATGTAGCAGCACAAATAGCTGTTGATAAAACCTACGAAGCCATGAAAGAAGGTTATACGGCATTTACAAATAACTTGCTTTATAAACTCGAATGGAACGATTCGATAGCCAACGAATTTTATGGCATTTGGGAGAATGGTAAAGTTGATATGAACAAATTCAATGCGATGAAATTCCATTTGACCTATGTGGGAAACACTTCGGCTAATGCTACTTGTATGATGAAGAAAGAAGACAAAGGACAAGGAGCTGCTCACATGGTTTATAAAACCTGCCACAAGGCTATCGGTCGCCAATTCACTAAAATGCAAAAAAAGTATGAAGAATTTCGTCCGATGGTACCTGTGTTAGGTATTGATGCAAAAGGTGGCATCATTGCCGATATGGGAACCAAAGAGGGCGTAAAAGTCGGCGACAAATTCTTCCTTTTGGAGCCTGTTACCAACGAAAATGGAATAACAAAATATAATACCAAAGCGACTCTTAAAGTAGTAAAATGGGCAGGCGATGAGGCTTTTGTTGATGGTGTTTGGGACAATGAAAATATCGACAATGCAGCCGAAGCCGATGCAAATGCCGAGTCGATGGAAATAATTGGCACGCATTTGAGCAAAAACAAAAAAGCGACTCCGAGTATGTTTGTGAAATTAGCAAAATAACAACATTATGAGATACAGACTCATTTGTGCTCTTATGCTTATCGCTTTCTTGCCTGCAAACGCAGGCAAGAAAGCTGATAAAGAGACCTTGGTTTGGCGTTATGAGGTTCAAGACCTCAATATCGTAGCAAAAAACGGGAAAGATGTAATTTTCAAAATTTGGAGTTATTCCAAAAAAGAAAATACTGCACTTATGCAAGCAGGTAAAAATGCCGTGCATGCCGTTATTTTCAAACAAATCGGTTACAATCCCGCTTTGGTCGGTACGGAATCTGTCGAATTGGAATACGACGCATTTTTCCGTTCGTTTTTTGCCGATGGTGGCGAATATATGCGTTTTGTACAGTTTGCCAATAATGGAGCAATAGCGCCAAGTGATAAAATCAAACTGCAAAAAGAGTACAAAATTGGTGTTAAAGTTACGGTCAATCGTTCTGATTTACGTAAATATCTGGAAGAACATGGCATTATAAAATCCATGAATTCACTATTTTAGCTTATATATTTTATGAAAAGATTATTTTTATCGTTCTTGGCTTTTGCCACTGTTTCATCTCTTTTGGCACAAGCGGTACAACCAAGCCTGATGGTTTTCCCTTCGCGTGCTTGGTGCCATCAAAATGGATTTGAAAAAGTTGTCGTTAAAGCCAATGGAAAAGAAGTGCGCGTGCAAGAATATGACAAGGCATTCATCGATAACAAAGACCTTGGTCCTGCTGTTCGTACTATCGGGAAAATGATGCAGGATCGTGGTTTCCAACTTGTCGATTTGGAAGCACAGTTGGCAAGTCAAGATCTTGAGTCTGCTTTGGACAATGCCGGTGATGAGGACATTGATGTGTCTGCGTATGATAAATTGTTGGAAACTGCCGGCCCAGACATTGCGCTCCACATCAATTATTATACGGAAACGCAAGGTCCTCGCGTAACGCTTTTTTATGATTTGACGGCTTTTGATGCCTATACGAACAAACAAGTGGCATCGACGGGTTTAATTTCGTACGGCCCTGTTATGAGTGCGCCTTTGCAAACACTCATACAATCGGCATTGTTGAGCAGTATAGATGCTTTTAACGCTCAACTTATGCAGCATTTTATGGATATGCAAGAAAAAGGACGTGAAATAAGTGTTCGTATCAATACTTTTTCCGGTTGGGAAGATGGATTGGAAACAGAGGTGAATGGTCGTGAACTGACCGAAATATTGGAAGAGTGGATGACCAATAACTGTGTGGCAGGACGCAATCACCAGAAAGCCGCTTCTGAAACTTCGATGTACTACGATTCTGCACGCATTCCTTTGTTTAATGAAAACGGCAAAGCCGTTCAGGCTAAACAGTGGTTAAACGGCTTACGCAAATATCTTAAAACGTTGAACGTGCCAAGC
Organism: Paludibacteraceae bacterium; assembly: GCA_017456885.1. Classification (GTDB taxonomy): domain Bacteria; phylum Bacteroidota; class Bacteroidia; order Bacteroidales; family Paludibacteraceae; genus RGIG9608. The sequence goes on along the minus strand of JAFTIM010000018.1, from coordinate 7,960 downwards.
AAAGTGAAAACACGCGGTTTGGGACAAGCACAACTAATTATAGGAGAGTAATATCAATGAAAAAATATTGGTTAGCAGCATTTATAATGCTATACGCAATAGGTTCGCAGGCTCAAAATGATTTAGGAAATGCCGACGATGCTGCACGCATTGCCATAACTGCCTATGTGGATTCGGACCTTGGGTTTAATCGCGAAGTCAGCAAGCAGTTGCTCAACAAAATGAATGCCGTCCTGACCAAACAAGGCTTGGCAGGCAGTAAAAACCAACGATTTATAATCACAGCCAATGCCGATATTCTTTCCGAAGATATTGTCGTTACAACCAAAGAAATGTATCAGTATCAGTTGGAAGTACATTTTATAATCGGAGATGGTATTGATGGTATAAAGTTTGCAACTGCTTCACAAACGGTTCAAGGTCTTGGCGAAACTAAGGCTGCAGCCTATTTGCAAGCGATACGCAAGATTAAACCTTCTGATCCAACATTTCAAAATATGGTAAATGAAGCAAAAGTCAAAATCATTGAGTATTATAATTCCAAATGCGATTTTATCATGAGTGAAGCCAAAACTTTGGCACAAAAGCAAGAGTATGACGCAGCCATCTACAAACTGATGTCAGTACCCGATGTCTGCAAGGATTGTTATGACAAATGTATGGCGGCAGTCGCTCCAATATATCAATCAAAAATCGACGAAGAGGGAGCACGTTTCTTGGCGGAAGCTCGTGCCGTATGGGCATCGGGTCAAAATGCAGAGAACGCAGAAGAGGCTGGTACGATATTGGCAAAAATCAATCCGGCGTCTAAATCGTATGCAGACGCGACAGTTTTGAGTAACGAAATCGCAAAACGAATTAAAGAAATTGACCAACGCGAATGGGAGTTTGCTCTCAAGCAACAACAAGACGAAGTAGATCTGGAGAAATCTAACATCAAGGCCATGCGCGATATAGGTGTAGCATTCGGCGAAAATCAGCAACCTATTACCTATAATATTAGAACTTGGTGGTAATTTCTCTTTGACTGACTTAATAAAGAGGTTTTTCTTACAATGATAGGGAAACCTCTTTTGTTTTGTAAATGCTTTTCTTGAATATGTAAGTGGTAACGTATGATACTTATAAAAATTTTCGTAAGTTTTTCGTATTTTTGTGCTTCGAAAAAACGGTTAAGAATGAAAAATATACGGAATTTTTGCATCATCGCCCATATCGATCACGGAAAGAGTACGCTTGCCGACCGCTTGCTGGAATTTACACGCACGGTGTCGGAAAAAGATTTGCAGGCTCAAGTGCTTGACGATATGGACCTTGAGCGTGAGCGTGGTATTACCATTAAGAGCCATGCCATACAGATGCAATACGAATACAAGGGCGAAACCTATATATTGAATTTGATAGATACGCCGGGGCATGTCGATTTTTCGTATGAGGTGTCGCGTTCGATAGCCGCTTGCGAGGGTGCTTTGCTCATTATTGATGCCACGCAGGGTATTCAAGCCCAAACCATATCGAATCTGTATATGGCCATTGAGCACGATTTGGAGATAATACCCGTCATGAACAAAATGGATATGGACAATGCCATGCCCGACCAAGTGGAAGACCAAATTGTGGAATTGCTTGGCTGCAAACGTGAGGAGATAATTCGTGCCAGCGGTAAAACCGGACTTGGCGTGCAAGATATTTTAAATGCAATAGTAGAAAAAGTGCCGGCACCGAAAGGCGACCCCGAGGCTCCGCTTCAATGCTTGATTTTCGATTCTGTATTTAACTCATTTCGCGGTATTATCGCTTATTTTAAAATTGTAAACGGAACAATCCGTACGGGCGATTTGGTAAAATTTGTGGCTACGGGAAAAGAGTATGATGCCGATGAAATTGGAATTCTCCGCCTTGATATGGTGCCGCAAAAAGAGCTCTCGGCAGGCAATGTGGGGTATATTATTTCCGGTATAAAAACTTCGCGAGAGGTGAAAGTTGGCGATACCATCACTCATGTTTCAACGCCTTGCAAGGAGGCTATTTCCGGGTTTGAAGAGGTAAAACCCATGCTTTTTGCCGGTGTTTATCCGATTGAAACGGAGGATTTCGAGGACTTGCGTGCCTCGATAGAAAAATTGCAGTTAAACGATGCTTCGTTGACGTTCGAGCCGGAGTCGTCGGTGGCATTGGGTTTTGGTTTCCGCTGTGGTTTTTTGGGATTGCTACACATGGAAATCGTGCAAGAACGCCTTGACAGAGAGTTCAATATGAACGTCATAACTACGATACCGAACGTTTCGTATAAGGTGATTACCAAAAAAGGCGAGCAGATAGAGGTGCACAATCCGTCGGGCTTGCCCGATGTGGCAACCATTGAAACCATCGAGGAACCATATATCAGAGCATCGGTGATAACCAAAACCGATTATATAGGTGCCATAATGACGCTTTGCTTGGGTAAGCGTGGTGAACTCATTCGTCAGGATTATGTGTCGGGCGACCGCGTGGAGTTGATATACGATATGCCGTTGGGTGAGGTCGTATTTGATTTCTACGATAAGTTGAAATCCATTTCGAAAGGTTATGCTTCGTTTGATTATCACATGAACGGCTATCGTCCGTCGAAACTTATCAAATTGGATATTTTGCTCAACGGAGAGCCTGTCGATGCACTCTCTTCGTTAATACATTTCGACAATGCGTACACGCTCGGGCGACGTATTTGCGAGAAACTGAAAGAGCTGATACCTCGCCAGCAATTCGATGTGGCGGTGCAGGCTGCTATCGGTGCAAAAATTATTGCACGCGAAACAATAAAGGCCGTTCGCAAAGACGTAACCGCCAAATGTTATGGCGGCGATGTGTCGAGAAAACGCAAACTGCTCGAAAAACAGAAGCGAGGTAAAAAGCGTATGAAACAGATAGGATCGGTAGAAGTTCCTCAAAAAGCATTCTTGGCTGTTTTACGAATCGATTAAAAAAACGGGAAGTGTTATTTTGCTTGTGTTTCACATTAAATACATTTCAAAAAGTCAAGATTTTGCGTTTTTTCGTATCTTTGTGTCCGAAAAAATGAGAATATGAGTTATTTTATACAACCAAAGAAATACACCTCTTTGCTGGACCTTCAGCATACCGAATTAGGTATTAAGTATTTAAAAGATTTTTTTCAGCAAGGTTTGTCGGCGGAGTTACGTCTTAGGCGAGTAACAGCACCGTTGTTTGTGTTGCAGGGTATGGGCATCAACGACGATTTGAGCGGTGTCGAACGTGCCGTAACTTTTCCTGTGAAAGATATGAATGATGCCAAAGCCGAAGTTGTGCATTCGTTGGCTAAATGGAAGCGGGTGATACTTGCCGATTACGGGATTAAAGAAGGATATGGCATTTATACGGATATGAATGCCATTCGTGCCGATGAAAATCTGGGAAATTTGCATTCGCTCTATGTCGATCAGTGGGATTGGGAGCGAGTGATAACCGCTGATGAACGTTCGCTCGATTTTCTGAAAGAGATTGTTAATCGTATCTATTCGGTGTTGTTGCGTTGCGAATATGCGCTTTCGGAAGTGTTTCCGCAAATAGAACCCGTATTGCCCGAAAAGTTGCATTTCGTCCATTCCGAAGAGTTGTTGCAAATGTATCCGACGCTTTCGCCCAAAGAGCGGGAAAACGAGATTACAAAAAAATATGGTGCGGTGTTTATTATCGGCATCGGTTGTAAGTTGTCCGATGGGTCGGTACACGATTTGCGCGCACCCGACTACGACGATTGGACGACCGTGGCTGAAAACGGCTTGCCCGGTCTTAATGGCGATATTTTGTTGTGGAGTTCGGTGCTGAATTGTGCTGTCGAGGTGTCGTCGATGGGCATTCGTGTCGATAAGAAAACACTATTGCATCAGTTGCAACTCACGGGAGAGACGCATCGTGCCGAGTTGCTGTTTCACAAACGATTGCTCAATGGAGAATTGCCCCTTTCGATAGGTGGAGGAATAGGGCAGTCGCGTGTGTGTATGTTTTTCTTGCGAAAGGCACATATCGGCGAAATTCAGGCAAGCCTTTGGCCCGAAGAAATGCGTCGGGAGGTGGCTCGCTATGGCATTAACTTGATTTGAAAAAATAATAAAAAAGAAAATAATATGTTGGAAGAAATACTTTCGGTTCATGGCGAACAGGGTTTGTTTCGATTGGTATCGCAAACGACAAAAATGGTGATTGTGGAGTCGCTTAAAGACGGGAAACGTAAACCATTCTTTTTGGATAAAAAAATTATTTCGTTGAGCGATGTGGCTATTTATACCGATAGCGAGGAGTGCCCGCTTTGGAAAGTGCTTGACACTATCAAGACACAACAACAAGGCACGCTTCTTGCAATAGATACCAAAAAAGCGTCGGCAACGGAGTTATACGATTGGTTTGCTTCGGTATTGCCCGATTTTGACAAAGACCGTGTTTATCCGACCGATGTAAAAAAGATTATTCTTTGGTATAACCAATTGATTGAAAGTGGAATTACAGACTTTATAGAGAAATAGGAGAAATAAAAAATGAAAAGAGAAATAAAATTCAGTTTGCTTTATCGTGATATGTGGCAGTCGGCGGGAAAATATGTCCCGCGTAAAGACCAATTGGCACAAGTGGCTCCCGTCATCATCGACATGGGATGCTTTGCTCGTGTAGAAACTAACGGTGGTGCTTCCGAGCAGGTCAATTTGCTGTACGGCGAAAATCCGAATCAGGCAGTGCGTACATTTACAAAACCGTTTAATGAAGCGGGCATTCAAACTCACATGCTCGATCGTGGTTTGAACGGATTGCGTATGAACCCCGTTCCTGCTGACGTGCGTGAGTTGATGTACAAAGTAAAAAAAGCACAAGGTACTGATATTACGCGTATTTTTTGTGGTTTGAACGATGTGAGAAACATTATTCCGTCGATAAAATGGGCAAAGCAGGCAGGTATGATTGCTCAAGCTACCATGTGTATGACCTATTCGGAGGTACATACGATTGATTATTATATCAATATGGCAGAGCAGTTGATTGAGGCGGGAGCGCAAGAAATTTGTTTGAAAGATATGGCAGGCATTGGCCGTCCGGTGTCGTTGGGTAAGATTGTGGCTGCCATCAAGTCGGCACACCCCGACATTGTGCTTCAATATCATGGTCATTCAGGTCCCGGTTTTTCGGTGGCTTCGATGCTTGAGGTGGCCAAGGCAGGTATTGATGTAATCGATGTGGCTATGGAACCGCTTTCGTGGGGTATGGTTCACCCCGATGTGATTACCATACAAGCCATGTTGAAAGATGCAGGCTTCCTTGTGCCCGATATCAATATGAAGGCTTATATGGAGGCGCGTCGCCTTACACAATCATTTATTGACGATTTTTTGGGCTATTTTATCGACCCACGGAACTCGAAAATGACCTCTCTGCTTGTCGGTTGCGGTTTGCCGGGCGGAATGATGGGATCGCTCATGGCCGATTTGAAAGGGGTGCATGCCGCTATCAATTCCAATTTGAAGAAACGGGGTGAAAACGAACTCTCGGAAGACGAATTGCTCGTGGAATTGTTCGACGAGGTAAAACGCATTTGGCCGATGTTGGGAACTCCTTGTTTGGTTACTCCGTTCAGCCAATATGTGAAAAATGCGGCTTTGATGAACATCTTCTCCAAATCGTTGGGCGAAAAGCCCTTTACGCGTCTTGACCCGAATACATGGGATATGATTCTTGGTAAAGCAGGTCGATTGCCGGGTAAGTTGGCTCCTGAAATTGTAGAGTTGGCAAAAGAAAAAGGCTTGACTTTCTTCGATGGGAATCCGCAGGATAACTACCCGAACGTATTGCCGAAGTATATCAAAGAGATGGAAGAACTCGGTTGGGAACGCGGACAAGACGACGAAGAGCTGTTTGAATTTGCAATGCACGACAAGCAATATCGTGAATATAAATCGGGCGAAGCCAAGAAGCGTTTCTTGCGAGAACTGCAACAAAAAATGGAGGCTGCCGTGCAGACTTCGGGTGTGGCGGTAAAGATACCGGATTTGCGTAAAACGAAGTATCCTGATGCTGAACCCGTAGAAGCTCCTGTAAAAGGTCGCTTGATTTGGGAACTCGACTATAACGATACCTCAAAGCCGCCTGTGCATGGTACACCGTTTAAGGCAGGCGATGTGGTTGCTTACATAGAAACTGCAGGTGGTGTGGAAGAGGTAAAAACCAATTTCGATGGTAAGCTGGTCGCAGTAGAAAAGAACCAAGGTGAATGGGTAGAGAAATCGGATATAATAGCCTTTGTCGGTAGATAATCGGTTTCTATCAGTTAAATTTTTCAAGAGGTAGACAAAATATTTTGTTTTGTCTACCTCTTTTTTGTAAATTTGTAAAAAAAGATTTATATTTGACGCCAATATCAATTTTATTAACAAGTTTAAACTAAAAAGTTATGAGAAAAGGTTATCTAATGCTGTTGTTTGCATGCTTGTTTGCAGTGCCTGCATTCGGGTTTTGTAAACACGAAAATTACATCGGCGACAACGATGTAACGGGTTGGATGTATTCGTACTACAGTAGTTGGACTCCGGGTTCTGCTCCTACGGGTGGTGCGGAAAACGAGAACTTCTACATCGGTCGTGTGCGTCCTTTGAAGCGTTTTACGAATACGGCTACGCAAGTCATTCAAGATGGTGAAACGACGCGCCGTTCGAATCGCGGACTTTTGTGGTGGTGTCCTATCAACGAAAGTACATGGACATCGTTGCCACGCTATACTTTCGACTCCGAGGCTTTCAGCATGTGGAGTTATGTGACTATTTATGGTAACTGGACACAGGGATTTTTGCGTCAGCCGGGTGCTTTTGCCGATGTGTGCCACAAAAACGGTGTACAAAACGCTTGCGTTTCGTCAGCTCCTTGGGCAGTAGGATTAACATCTACCGATGGTGGTCACGGACAAAACTATCAAGCATTGATTAATGGAGGAGCCGACAAACTTTTGAAACTCTTCCGTTATTATGGAATTGATGGTCTTGGTTTCAACTCCGAACAAAACTGGGGTATGCGTAGTGGGATGAAAACGTTGATTCAAAACTGTCAAGATAAAAAAGCTACTTACGGATTAGAAGATCGTTTGCATTTCGATTTCTATCAATTTAATTCGTCGTTGTCAACAAGCCAGCAAGGGGGGTATAACTGGGACGATTTCTTCCCTGACGCCAACGGCTTCTTTTTGAACTACAACTGGACAAATAGCATATTGTCTTCTTCGGCAAGTGCAGCTACTTCACTTGGCGGAAGTTCGTACGATGTATATGCCGGTATGGATATGCAGGGCGGTAATGCCGGTTTCCATTGGGAATACATCAACAGCAACAACGTATCTGTCGGTATCTGGGGTGCCCACAACAAAAATATGCTTTACGAGGGTGCGGTTACCGATGGTTCTACTCCTAAAGCTATCCAAAATTGTTATTTGCGCAGAAGCGAACAATTCTTTACAGGCGGTACAAAAAATCCTGTAAACGATATTGCTGTCAGTGGCGGTTCTTGCTCGCCGAGCAGTTCTTTTCACGGCGTAGCTAAATTGGTGGCTGCCAAGAGTGCTTTGTCGTGGACGACAAACGACTATTTCCCATTCATTACTTACTTGAACTTAGGTAACGGTCAGTTTTTTAACAACGAGGGTGTAACCACCTACAACGATGAGTGGTACAACATCGGTATGCAAGACCACCTGCCTACATGGCGTTGGTGGATAACCGATACGTATATGGGACGCTCCACGAGCAATGTACCGAGCGATACGCACGCTTCGTTCACCTACGAAGATGCATGGTTCGGCGGTTCGTGTATGAAACTGACGTTCGACAATGCGGTGTCGTCGGGATTTCGCTACATACAGTTGTTTAAGACACAATTCCCGATAGCGGATGCCAACTACACCTTGCGTGTACGCTACAAAGCATTG
>JAFTIM010000005.1 GCA_017456885.1 Paludibacteraceae bacterium | reverse complement strand
CGACCCCCAGCTTGGAAGGCTAGTGCTCTATCAACTGAGCTATTTCCGCAAAAAAGTGTGGGCAGTGATGGATTCGAACCACCGAAGGCGAAAGCCAGCTGAGTTACAGTCAGCCCCATTTGGCCACTCTGGTAACTGCCCATTCTTTTCCGAGCCTCTTGTCGGATTCGAACCAACGACCCCGAGATTACAAATCACGTGCTCTGGCCAACTGAGCTAAAGAGGCATGTTTCCATTTGTACCTTCCCTAAAAAAGATACCAAAATGGGTTGCAAATGTAGAGATTTATTTTTTCTCCTGCAACAAATATTTGTTTTTTTTGCAAACAATCAAGAATAATATTCCTTTACATTGATACACAAAATCTTATCAATGCGACTCTTTATGTTTTTTCAGTTGCTTTTCCAATGCTTCCACTGTTCGATCAACCGCTTCCTCAAAAGTATCACAAGTCTTCGAAGCAAAAAAACTTCCTCCCGGAACTTTTACTTTTATCTCTGCCTCCTTATTTTCAGCTGACTCAAATTTAACGACTTTCAAAAGCACATCTATTGAAACTACCGCATCAAGAAATTTCACTAATTTACTTGCTTTTTTCTCTACATAAGACTCCAACTTCTCTGAAATCTTAAAATTAACTGCCGAAATTTTTACTTCCATAATCTTACTTTTTTATTGCCCGAGGATGGGCGTGTTTGTATATAGATTGTAATTGTTCGAAAGTTGTATGTGTATAAACCTCTGTTGCTGAAAGATTGGCATGCCCCAATGCTGTTTTTACAACATCGATATCTGCATCATGATTTAAAAGGACAGTGGCAAACGTATGCCGCAAAACATGAGGACTGCACTTCTCAAGCGTACTAACCGAACGCATTGCCGAATGAACTAACAGATAGACATATTTCGGATAGAGCTGTTTCCCTTTATTTGTTACAAACAGAAACGGGACTTCACGAGCAACATGCTTATCTCTTAATGCTATATAATCTTTTATAGAATCCTGTAACCCTTGACCTATCGGGATTATACGTTGCTTATTGCGTTTCCCTATGACAGATATAGAATGATTAGAAAAATCAACATCTGTATCTTTTAAATTTATCAACTCGGCGCGCCTTATTCCAGTTTGGTAAAAAATATCTATTATCAAACGAGACGTTTCCGACTTAAAATCATCTTGTGCAAACGAATCTATCGCCATTGCCATCTCCTTTTCCTTAAAAAACGAAGGTAGCGGCTTTTTTGTTTTGGGAGACACTATCCGTTTTGTCGGATTATGACTACATAGCCCTTTTAAATTTAAGAAACGATAAAAAGATTTAAGAGCTGACAATTTTCGATTTACCGTCCGCGACGAATGTCCCGTGTCAAGTAGAAACAAGACCCAAGCACGCACAAGAGTCGAATCTATTTTGTCCACATCAAACATCTTTTCCTTTTCTATTATATAATCGCGAAAAGAAATCAAATCGTTACGATACGACAAAACAGTATGAGACGAAAAATTTTTCTCATACTGTAAATATTGCAGAAATGCGTCTATCATACCAAACGGCAATTATCTGCAACGAAAATAAAATAAAAAAACGAAATAAAAAAATATTCAGTTTTTTTATTCTTCTGTTTGTTGAAGTTGTTGCACGTAAACAGCATGTATTTTTTGTTCACGTTTCACAACAGAAGGTTTTTTAAAAGCCTGACGATTGCGAAGCTCTTTTACAACGCCCGTTTTTTCAAATTTACGTTTGAATTTCTTCAAAGCTTTTTCAATGTTTTCACCTTCTTTTACAGGTACAATAATCATAATTTTTATTTATTTAAATATTTATCTTAATTGGACGGCAAAATTAGGAATTCATTTTAACATCACAAAATTATATTTCGACTTTTTTAAATCATTATCGGCGAAAAGAGTCTTTTTTACTCCCGACATATTCCGCCAAATACTCTTGTTCTGTCTGCCCCGGAGTCGGAAACAACATTGCTCGTCGATGAAGAGCAGCCAAATCCATCAAAGTGCTATAACCAGACCGGCAATAAACAAACGGTGTCTTTTGTAATAAAAATTGCAACGTCTTTGTATCTAAATGCGATACAATGCGAACATATCCACAATCAAAAGATTCTGAAGCAAAAAGAATACCGCGCACCAACAATGAGGGTTCTTCTAAATGTTGAAATTTATTCAACATCTGTTGTTCAAAAATAGTACGTTGAGGTTCTGGTCCTGAAACAAGGATAAGGTTTTTATAGGGTGATTCGTCGGCAAGTTCATGAAACTCAAAGCGAGAAAGCCAACCCACAAAAACAGCGTTTTTAGGCAATGGATATTTATGCGACAAATCGCCCGAAAGATTATTCTCCCCCACAACATCGGGAACCCAGCAAACATCATATCGAGAAATGATGAACTTGTGCAGAGAACAAACAAAACGTTCAGCAAAGCGGAAACGAGGTGGCATTTTGACCATTATTTGGTGAGTTATATAAACACACTCCACTCTCTTATGCCACAACCCAAATCGATTATCGGAAATCACGGTTTGTATCCGATATTTTTTGACAAAGCGTTTTAAAAGAACATGCTCCTTTACTATCCGATATAAAATAGAGGGCAGTTGCCGAAGCATTGCTGCGGTTTGAGAATCACTCGAAGAATATCGAACAAACAACGATGGAAAACAAATAGCTTCAAGGCGAGGAAACTCTTTTTTTAAGAAAACGAAAGAAGCTCCACTCCCTGCAATAAGCACCGTTTTATGGTTTTCCAATAAGCATTTGATAATCGGCACACAACGAGTTGCATGCCCGAGTCCCCAATCCAACGGAGCCACTAATACGCGATTGCCTCGCAACTTTTTTATCTCGTCAGACAAAAAATCGGTGTACATTTTGCAAATTTTTCACTCTGTAACAGAAACACTTACGCCAAGTTCCTCTACACGACGGGCAATAGCATGCAGTTGCTCTACCGAAGGACGTTGCAAACATTCCACAGGAGTTTTCCTATCTAACGAATAAATCATTACCTGTTTGGGCTTAAGCCGCTTTACCACATCCAACCATGCAGCAACTTCGTCGTCCGTAGTATTATCAAAAAAGGCACCCTTGTAGCTTCCTTTCAGAAACAATGTTTGCAAAATAAAATCACCCGAAAAAAGCGACATTTGACGAACTACGTTATCTACCGAAAACCGATTGTCAATAGGTTGATTTATGAGTTTTAAAGTTGAATCCACTGCAGAATCCAATTTCAAGATGTTATTGTCCACCTTTTTTAAAGCCCTAAAAACGGCTTCATCGGCAATGCGTGTCGCATTCGACAACACACTCACTTTCACTTTCGGAAAATAATAATTACGCAGAGTTATCGTTGCATCCACAATTCGTTCAAAATCGGGGTGCAACGTAGGTTCTCCATTGCCGGCAAAGGTTATCACATCAAGTGGTTCATTCCCCTCTTTCATCATTTTCAAGCGTTGTTCGAGCGCTTCAGAAACTTGTTCAAATGTAGGATATTTTTCTGACGACGAAAAATTGAAACCGCATTCGCAATACAAGCAGTTAAACGAACAAATCTTACTATTCGGAGGTAACAAATTTACACCCAACGAAACTCCTAAACGACGGCTCCTTACCGGTCCGAAAACTATTCCTTCAAAAAGCATATCTTTTATTTTACGACAACCTGTCCAAGTGCAGATGCCAATTTCCTTTTTATTTCACTTAAACGTGCGTGTTCTTTCATCATTTGGGTAACATCCGCCGCCGTGTTATCGCGCAAACAGCGTTCCAATTCTTTGATTTTCGACGAAACAACAATCTTTTTATATTCGTTTATAGCACTATTGACCGCATTTATCAACCATATTTTTTTGTCTTCTTCTTGCTGCTTTTTCAACTCTTCTATCCTTCTTTTCGCGGTAGAAGTCATCGCATTAAGCGTTTTTTCCGTTACATCGTTTTTAGAAAAAATACGACTTAACTGATATTTTTCGGTCAACAAATCAGCTGCCAACAAACTGACATCAGGATTCTGATGTGTTACAAAAAACGTTGATGGGGAGAATCCCTCATCTCCCAAATGTTGTTCTAATTCCGTCAAGAATATTTCGTGCAACGTATCTGAAAATTTCAAATTATCGCAACGCAACTCTTTCAAAATATACTCGGCAATCCGCACTTCGACCTCTTCACCATTATTGTTTCTCAATAGCACCGTTTCGTTGCCATATTGCAGCACAAATCTCAAAATGTTTTTTTCAGAATTACTCAAATCGGTATCCAATGACAGAAACGTATTTTCTGTTGGCAGCGGAGAAGCAAATTCCTCGCTTTTGACAAACTCGTCTTTGTTTCTTTTTGCCTTGAGTTTATTCAATTCGGAATACAATATCGCTTCCGATTTTTCAAACAAATCCGAACACAACTTAATGTATTCCGAAACAAGAATCGTATTTTGCATCAACGAAACCGAATTCAGCACATCGGTTATCGCCGACGCCTTTTTGAGTGGGTCGTTTTTTGCATCAGCCAAAAGTTGTGTCGCTTTGAAACGAATAAAATCAAGCTGATTGGTTCGGATAAACTCCACAAACTCTTCGGCAGAATGATTACGTGCAAAACTATCGGGGTCTTCACCATCGGGCAGCAGCAGCACTTTCACGTTCATGCCCTCGAGCAGAAGCATATCTATACCTCTCAATGCGGCATGAATACCTGCCCCATCGCCATCGTAAAGTAGCGTAATATTAGGGGTCAAACGATGCAGTAAGCGAATTTGCGCCACATCGAGTGCAGTTCCCGAATTGGCAACCACATTTTCGATACCACATTGATGCATCGAAATCACATCCGTGTACCCCTCAACCATATACACACATTTCTCGCGAACAATGGCATTTTTAGCTTGGAAAATACCATAAAGTTCGTTCCCTTTTTTAAAGATTTCCGACTCGGGCGAGTTCTTGTATTTTTGAGAAACACCTTTGGTGCGTGCATCCAGCACACGACCGCCAAAGGCTATCACCTTTCCGCTCAACGAATGCCATGGAAATATTACTCGTCCCCGAAAACTATCTGCCACACGACCATTCTCACTAAAATAAGACAACCCCGTTTTCTGCAAAAACTCTTTCTTATAACCATTTTTCAACGCTTCACGCGTCATTGCGTCTTGCTCGTTAAGACAATAACCCAGCTGAAATTTTTCGATAACGGCCTCCGAAAAGCCTCTTTCTTGAAAATACGACATACCGATGGACTTACCATCTATATGATTTTTCAGAATATCCGAAAAATATTTTTGTGCAAACCTATTTAAAGCAAACATACTTTCACGGTCGCTTTGCTGTTGTTGCTCTGCTTCCGAAAGTTCTCGCTCTTCTATCTCGATATGGTATTTTTTTGCCAAATATTTCAGTGCTTCGACATACGAAAGTTGCTCGTGCTTCATTATGAAATGTACGGCATTACCACCCTCGCCACAACCAAAACACTTAAAAATGCCTTTTGCCGGCGACACCGTAAACGAACCCGTTTTTTCGTTATGAAACGGGCACAAACCGATATAGTTTGCACCGCGTTGTTTTAACGAAACAAACTCGGACACCACATCTTTTATCTGTGCGGCATCCATAATTTTCGCTATCGTAACCTGATCTATCATAAAGCACCAAGCAAATGGCCAAGATTCGTGGCAAAAAGTTTTACGGCAATTGCCAACAAGATAATGCCAAAGAATTTTCGCAACACATAAATACCCGACTCACCTATGGCTTTTTCGATTTTTGAAGTAAAGTTCAAAACAAGATACACAAACAGCAGATTCAACACCAATGCCACCACTATATTCTCTATGTGATATTCGGCATGCAGCGAAAGCAACGTTGTGAACGACCCCGGACCCGCCACCAACGGGAAAGCTATCGGGATAAACGAAGCCGTACCCGTCGGACCGTTGTTTCTGAAAATCTCTATATCGAGCAACATTTCCAAGGCAAACACAAAAATAACCAACGAGCCTGCCACCGCAAACGACTCGATATCGACATTAAACAATTGCAAAATGAAGTCGCCAAAAAACAAAAACAGCATCAAAATACCAAATGCAAACGAACTTACCACCAGCGGATTTATTTTAACGCCTTTTTTGCGAATATTCAAAATGATGGGTATCGAACCCAAAATATCGATGATAGCAAACAACACCACCGTAGCACTGACTATCTGTTTTAAATCAAAATTCATAACCCATTCGTTTTATATTTAGCTAATACATAATTATTTATACGTTCTCTTTCGGCATCAAAAAACCAACCCCACTTGCAAAAATATTTACACATATTCCAAGCATGCAAAGATAATAATCTTACACTTTTGTAAGACGCTCTTTCGTGTGCGTGTACTATTTTCACATCGGGAAAATAAAGATTCTTTCCGTACAAAAACATTCTACGCGATAAATCGACATCTTCCGGATACAAAAAAAAGCGTTCGTCGAACAAACCTGCCCGCCGCAACACATCTGTACGCAACAGCATGAAACATCCCGAAAGATACGGCACTATCATCTCTTTGTCGTAGTCGGCAAAGCGCATTTCGAAGCGAAACCGACGGCTTTGGGCATAGCGTTGCGGAGCAAATCTGCGAAGCCATAAATCGGAAGGCATAGGTAGCAACTTACACAAATGTTGCACCTCGCCATCGGGCGAAAGCACCTTGGGCATCAGCAAACCAATACGCTCATCGGAGAGCATTTTTTCAAGCAACAGCGACAACGAATCCGCCTGAAGCTCTACGTCGGGATTCACCACAAGATGAAACGGCACACCCTGCTCCATCGTTTGTCGGAGTGCAATGTTATGAGCCTTGCCATAGCCCAAATTTCGACCGCCGTTGTAGATATACTCCACACCCGACATCTGCAATGCCGCATGTGGTTGTTTGGAGTTGTCTATCACAAACAAACGATTCACCGCGCTTTCGTGCAAACAAACATTGAGCAAGGCGAAAACACTCTGCGGCACATTCTCGTAAATCACTATCGATATGTTCAGCAACTTTTTTTGCATCTGCCAAGTATCTCCACAAAAATAAATCAAAGTTTCGGCACAAAAAACAACAACGCCCGAAATTAAAATTTCGAGCATTGCCTTGTTTTTTCGCTGTCAAATCAGCCTTAAGCTTCTGCTGCAGGTTCCTCTGTGGTTTCTGCTGCCTTTTCGGCTTCGATAGCCTCGCGAGCGGCGGCCTCTTCAGCTGCCAATGCTTCAGCTTTTTTCTTTGCCAACTCGGCTTCTTTCGCTTTGTTTTTCTCTACTTCTGCTTCAAGACGTTTTTTGGCATTGTCTGCTTTTTGAGCAGCTACCTGGTCTTTTGCTTTTTGCGTAGTAGATGTTTTCGATGTTTTCCAAGCAGCAAAACGCTTTTCTGCTTCTGCCTCGTCAAAAGCACCTTTCTTAACGCCTTCGAGCAAGTGTTTTTTCAACAAAACACCCTCGCCAGAAAGAATGTTGCGAGCCGTGTCGGTTGGTTGTGCTCCTGCCTGCAACCAATACAGTGCACGCTCAAAGTTCAATTCGACCGTTGCAGGATTGGTGTTTGGATTGTACGAACCAAGATTCTCCACAAATTTACCATCACGAGGCGCTCTCGAATCGGCAATTACGATGTGGTAATAGGCATACCCTTTACGCCCGTGTCTTTGCAATCTGATTTTTGTTGCCATTGTTTTTAATGTTTTTTAAAAAATTAATACCTAAATTGCTTTTTCTCGAAAAGCGGGGCAAAGATAACGTTTTTTTTGCAAACACAAAACGAAACTTTTAACAACTTTTCTTAATTATTTCTTTACTTTTGCAATTGCAAGACCGCCAAATGGTGTTGCAAACATATTGTTAAACAGCGTTTATTGACGCTTTGTTCTTGGCAACTCTGAATCTGGTAAATTCAAATAAATTCTGTCAAGGCAATGCAACGATAGATGTCTGCGTATGTGTATTTATACATTCGTCGCTTGAGGTGAATTGTGTCTATATGCAGCGTGGCTTCTGGGTTGCTTGACCTACAGAATAGTGCTTACCAGAGCCAAGAGTTGCGGGACGAGTAATTACGAAGTCCCGCTTTTTTATTGCCAAGACAAAACTAAAAACAAGAAAAGTCTATGGCAAACAGCAATTTATCGAAAGCAAAAACTGCGAAAAACGACGAGTTTTACACGCAGTATCACGACATCGAAACGGAAATTAACGCCTATTTGGAATACAACCCCGACGTATTTCGTGGCAAAACCATTCTTTTGCCGTGCGACGACCCCGAATGGAGCAACTTCACACGCTATTTTGCTCAGAACTTCGAAGAACTCGGACTAAAAAAACTCATAAGCACAAGCTACGCCGTAGAAAGCAAAAACTACAAAACCGACTGGCAACCAACGCTTTTCGAAACTGAAAATCCGCTCTACAATGCCGAAAAAAGTCGCGTTTGCGGTAAGATTTTCGTACTCGACCGAGACACAAACGCCAACGGACGCATCGACATCGACGATTTGAAGTGGCAATACCTCGAAGGCGACGGCGACTTCCGCAGCCAAGAAGTTACCGCATTACGCAACGAAGCCGACATCATCGTAACCAATCCGCCGTTTTCACTCTTTCGTGAATTTTTGGCGTGGATTGTGCAAGCCGACAAAAAATTTGTAATTATCGGCAATATGAATGCCATTACCTACAAAGAAGTTTTCCCTTTAATAAAAGAAAACAAAATGTGGTTAGGTGCAACAGGATTTGTATCCGACATGGTTTTTGCCGTTCCAAAAGGTACAATAATTCCACTTGCATACAAAGAAAAAGCCGAACGATTAGGATATATAGGCGATTATACTCGTCTCGGAAATTCTTGTTGGTTTACAAATCTTGAACATGGTCGGCGTCATCAACCTTTGCAACTAATGACAATGGCAGATAACATCAAGTTCAGTAAACACAAAGAAATCAAAGGCAAAGCGTATCAAAAATACGACAACTACGACGCTATAGAAGTGCCATACACCGACGCCATTCCCTCCGACTACGAGGGCGTAATGGGCGTACCGATTTCGTTTTTGGACAAATATTGCCCAGAACAATTTGAGATAGTAGGTATTGATAGATATGTTGAAAATAATCCAAATTACGGACATCGATTTAAAATAAATCAAAAAGAAATCTATGCACGCATTTTAATTCGCAAAAAATAGAATCAGATATGAAAACGACATTAAGAACAGATATAACGGTAAGAGAGATTTGCAAAGGTTTTGTGTACAATGAGTTTGAAGGGAAAGGACTTTTTGGGCTTTCGGGCACGCTCACCATTCAGCCCGAATACCAACGCAACTACATTTATGCCGATGGCAAACGCGATGTGGCTGTAATCGAATCGGTACTAAAAGGTTATCCGCTTGGTCTGATTTATTTCAATAAAATATCCGACAACAAATTCGAAGTGCTCGACGGACAACAACGCATCACGAGTCTTGGTCGCTACGTAACGGGCAAGTTTGCCATACAAGACGAAAACGGCATTCCGTGCAAATTCTTCGGGTTAGCCGAAGATTTGCAACAGAAAATACTCGAAACACGTTTGCTCATTTACGAATGCGATGGCACCGAAAGCGAGATAAAAGAGTGGTTTCGCACCATCAACATTGCCGGTATTCCGCTAAACAATCAAGAGCTACTTAATGCCGTATTTTCGGGTCCGTTTGTTACGCTCGGCAAAGAGAAATTCAGCAACAGCCAAAATCCACTTACTCAAAAATGGAGTGCCTACATTGCCGGTGTAGCCAACCGTCAGGATTTTTGGGCATGCGCATTGGACTGGGTCAGCCGTGGCAATGTCGGCGATTATATGAACACGCATCGTTACGACAACAACATTGCCGAGGTGGAAACCTACTTCAACACCATTCTCGATTGGATTTCAAACGTTTTCGAATGCGTCGAAAGCGAAATGCGAGGGTTGGAATGGGGGCGACTTTACGAAACCTATCACAAAACGCCATACAACCCAACCGATGTAAACGAAAAGGTTCAGGAACTCTACGCCGACCCTTATGTAAAAAACAGAAAAGGTATTTTTGAATATATTCTTGGCGGATGCAAAGAAACCAAGTTGTTAGAGGTGCGTGTATTCGATGAGGCCACAAAGAAAAGCGTTTATAAACGGCAAACTACAAAAGCCAAAGAAAATGGCGAGTCCAACTGTCCGCTTTGTGCACTCGGCAACGACAACAACCACACAAAAATTTGGGAATTAAAAGACATGGATGCCGACCACGTTACAGCTTGGAGCAAAGGCGGAGCAACGGACATCAGCAATTGTCAAATGCTCTGCAAATCGCACAACCGCGCCAAGGGAAATAAATGAAAATAGATTATAGATTTTTTACCAAGCGGTCTATTTCGATGGCTTGTGTGAGGAGTTCCTCTACGGCACTCAAAGGAAGTTGCGTTGCTGTATCGGAAAGAGCTTTTTCGGGGCAAGGGTGCACTTCAGCAAAAAGTCCATCGACACCGACAGCCATCGCCGCACGCACCAAACAGGGCACCGCCGCACGATTTCCTCCCGAACAAGTGCCTTGCGCACAAGGTTTCTGCACCGAGTGAGTAGCATCGAACACCACAGGCGCACCCAACGAACGCATTTCGGCAACTCCTGCCATATCCACCACCAAGTTGTTATACCCGAATGTAGTGCCTCGCTCGCAAAGCAACACATTATCGTTACCTGCTTCGTGCATTTTTTCAAGCACGTTTTTCATCTCCCAAGGAGCGAGAAACTGCCCTTTCTTCACATTTACAACCCTCCCCGTACAAGCAGCTGCCATGAGCAAGTCGGTTTGTCGGCACAAGAAAGCCGGTATTTGCAACACATCGGCCACGTCGGCTACTTCGGCACATTGCCACACTTCGTGTACATCGGTAACAATAGGCAAGTCGAACTCCGATTTTATCCGTTGCAATACTTTAAGCCCACGTTCAATTCCCATTCCGCGCGGCGAAAAAGCAGACGAGCGGTTGGCTTTGTCAAACGACGATTTAAAAACGAGTGGGATTTCTAAACGTTCGCAAATACGTTTCAGAACTTCGGCTGTTTCAAGCGTTATTTTCTCACTTTCGACAACGCAAGGGCCTGCAAAAAGAACAAACCGACCATTTCCGCCAATGGCGAAACGGTCGGCAATCGTTATTTTTTTTGTAACTGACAATGTCATTTTCTGACAAACACTTTCAACCAATCCACTTCAAGCACTCCCGTCGAAGGTTTCTGATTTTCAGTAATAAACGAATTGAAAGTCATAAACAATTCATCTTGCGGAACACTGTTTTGTGTGCGATACACCTCGTAATTGTTTACATACCATACCAACTCTTTGTCTGTCCATTCGAGCGTATAAACATGATATGCAGCCGCATTTAATCCCGACAATTTTATCTGGTCGAAGAATCCTTCATTGGTTGCATTTCCCATCGTAATGTTTTTACCATTAAAATGAAATACGTTGATATGCTCTTTCCTTCCATCACCCGACAGCCAAAATGCGTGATGCAACTTGCCCGTACAACGTATCTTTGCAGAGAAAACCCCGCCTTTTTGTTTGAACGTTTTCGAGTGTAAAACATCGGAAGTATAATTAAACTCTTTCTCGACAAAACCTTTAGAGGTATCCCAAGCCGAAGCTTTCACCGTTTCGCGTTTGGTAAAAATAGCCAAACATCCATCAGTTGCATTGACATTTTTGCCGCCGTTGTTTGCCTGCTGTTCATTTACGAACGAATGATTAGCCATCAATTTATAGCTCGGATAGCGGAAACCATATTCCCAATTTTCATCTAAAATAGTATTCCCGTCGAAACCATCGGCAAAAACCAATTGCAAATTGCGAATCTCGTCAAAAATCGTAGCATCAATACTTTCGTAAAAAACAATGTCAGGATTTGCGGCCAAAGTCAAATAACGCTGCTCGGTTTCGTACTCGGGCGTAGTCTGCCAACGATTTTTATTTGCCCAAAATTCGTTTTCCTTCTTAAACTCATCAGTAGAAACTTCCTCCTTGATTTTCAAAAAATCATCTACAATATAAGTATTGTTGAAACGAACATAGTTTTTATAAACTTTCGATTTCTCGAAACGATTATAGACTTGTAGTTTTTCCGACTTTTTCACCTCTTTTTTCTTGCCAAGCAATTCGTATTCAGCTGTGTTTTTAAAAGCTAAAAAGTCATTCAGCAATTCATCGCTCAAATGTTCGAAATAAAACTGTAATTTTTTGTTCGATTGCAGTTTTTCAAACTTTTTTATGTTGCGATAATAAGACGTATCTTTATACTTACGATACAGAAGCGTATTTTTTTTCTCTTTGAACTCTGCCGACTGAACAATATCAAACAACATTTTATATTCTGCCAACTCTTTCGATTTTTCTATTTTCGAATAGCGAACAAATTTTTCCATAAGAGTGCTTTGATCTTTCTCAAATTTGGAAGTACTCTTAATTTTCCCTGTCAGTTTTTTCCAGAAAAGATTCATCTATATAAAATTTTAGTTTTATTACTCTTTTTGCTTTAAAACATTGATACACTCCTCCATCGAATTGCATACGCACAAGTTCTTTGTCCGAGCAAAACCCAACCGTTCTTGCATCATACGGCTAATTTGCGTCAATATTCCGTCATAATAACCATCAATATTCACAAGAATAGTTTGCAGTTCATTGTATTCAAGTACCGAAGAAGAAATGGTATCAAACAACTCATCAAATGTACCAAAACCTCCCGGCAATACCACACAAATATCGGAATAGTCTTTCAACAACTCTTTACGTTCGGACAATGTTTCCACACAAAGCATCTCATCAACAATAGTCGATTTACGCCCTTTGTCAACAATTTTTTGCGATATAACACCTACGATATAACCGGACTCTTCGCGTACGGCTTGTGCTACTGCGTCCATCAGTCCGCCTGTTGCACCGCCATACACCAACGTATGTCCGTTCCGCGCAATCCAATATCCCAACTCCTTGGCTTGGGATTTGAACGATTCGGAAGCAAGATCGCTTGATGCACAAAATACCGCAATATTCATCAGTTTAAGCGTCTATATTAGCGTAAGTTGCATTTTCTTCGATAAACACACGGCGAGGCTCCACATCATCCCCCATCAACATAGAGAATATTCTGTCGGCTTCGGCAGCATTTTCTATGGTTACCTGTTTCAAGACTCTGCCTTCGGGCGAAATGGTCGTTTCCCAAAGTTGTTCGGGATTCATCTCTCCAAGACCTTTATAGCGTTGCGAATGAATGCCTTGCTCGCTACCATTACCATATTTTTCGATAAAAGCCAAGCGTTGAGCATCGTTCCAACAATACTCTTTCACTTTCCCTTTTGTACACAGATAAAGAGGTGGCGTTGCCAAATAGACATGTCCCTCTTCAATCAACGGACGCATGTGGCGGAAAAAGAACGTCAGTATCAACGTAGCAATGTGACTACCATCGACATCGGCATCAGTCATAATAATTACCTTATGATAACGCAATTTCGAGATATTCAATGCCATAGGGTCTTCTTCCGTTCCGATAGAAACGCCAAGAGCCGTATAAATATTACGAATAGCTTCACTCTCAAGCACTTTATGGTGCATCGCTTTTTCTACGTTCAAAATTTTCCCTCGAAGAGGAAGTATGGCCTGAAATTTGGAGTCGCGTCCTTGTTTGGCCGAACCGCCTGCAGAATCACCCTCCACAAGGAACAACTCACATTGAGAAGGGTCACGCAAAGAGCAGTCGGCCAATTTACCCGGCAATCCGCCACCGCTCATAGGCGATTTGCGTTGTACCATTTCGCGGGCTTTACGGGCTGCCACACGGGCTTGTGCTGCCAACACCACTTTATCGACAATAATTTTTGCTTCTTTCGGATGTTCTTCCAAATAAGTGGAGAGAGCGTCGTTTATAGCTACTTGCACAGCTCCTGCCACCTCACTGTTTCCAAGTTTCGTTTTGGTCTGTCCTTCAAACTGAGGCTCTGCCACTTTAACGGAAATAACAGCTGTCAGACCTTCGCGAAAATCGTTGGGGTCAATTTCCACCTTAGCTTTTTCGAGCAACTTGTTTTCTTCGGCATACTTTTTCAGCGTACGTGTCAAACCTGCACGAAAACCTGCCAAGTGCGTACCTCCCTCATGTGTATTGATATTGTTTACATACGAATGCAAATTCTCGTTGTACGAAGTATTGTAGGTCATCGCCACTTCGACGGGGATTCCCGCTTTTTCCGTCTCTATATGAATCACATCAGGGATTAGTTTCTCTCTCGTATTATCCAAATATTGTACAAATTCCACCAACCCGAATTCAGAATAGAACTCCTCGCGTTTAGGTTCGGGGTGCTCCTCACTCACGCGCTCGTCGGTAAGCGACAAACGAATGCCCGCATTCAAGTATGCCAACTCACGCAAACGTGCAGCCAAAGTAGAATATTTATATACCGTTTCGGTGAAGATTGTTGCATCGGGCAAAAAAGTAACCTTTGTTCCCGTATGGGTTGCCTCTCCGATTACTTTCACTGCCTCGACAGGGTGTCCCTGCGTATATTCCTGCATATAAAGTTTCCCCTCTCGAGCCACCTCGACACACAATTTGGTTGACAAAGCATTCACACAACTCACACCGACACCATGCAATCCTCCTGAAACCTTATAACTCCCTTTATCGAATTTACCTCCTGCATGAAGAACCGTCATTACAACCTCAAGAGCCGATTTACCTTCTTTTTCGTGTATATCGACAGGAATACCGCGACCATTATCTTGTACCGAGATGGAATTATCTTCGTGAATTACCACATCAATCGTATTGCAATAACCGGCAAGAGCCTCGTCGATAGAGTTATCAACTACTTCATAAACCAAATGGTGCAAACCTTTTTCACTAATATCGCCAATATACATAGCAGGGCGTTTGCGCACTGCCTCCAACCCCTCTAAAACCTGAATATTGCTGGCACCATAATTCTCCGCCGCATTTATTTTTTCTTCTTCTGTCATTTTTTATAAATTTCAGTTTTCCTTTTAAACGGACAAATTTACAATTTTAATCGCAAACAGCAATCTTTTTTCTTTTAAAAAAGCGAGTTTATTCCCCTGAATTTTTAAGTATTTTATCCACTTCCGAATCGACAGAACGTAGTTTTTTCTTGCAAAAATTTATCAAGCCGACAGCTTCTTTTATTTTCGACGAAAGTTCGTCCACCGTCAATTGGTTATTTTGCAAATCGTTCACTATCTCCTCTAACTGTTTTTTTGCTTCTGTATAAGTCATTGTTTCCTTCATATTTGAAAATTTTATTTCACAATTGCTTGTCGAGAGCCGTCTCCCAAAACGATAGTTACCTCATCGGCACTCTGCAAGGCAGATGAGTTTGTTACATATTTCCCATTTTTCGTTATCAAGGCATATCCTTTTTTCAAAACATTCTCCGGAAGAAAAGCGTCTAAAATTTTAGTTGTTTGGTTCAAGAAATGAGCTTCCTCGTTCAGTTTCATTCTTGCCAAAAAGTCTAATTTTGTAAAACTCTCCGCCAAAAAACTTTGTTGTGCAAGCAAATGGTGCTGTGTCATTCTCGACAATGTATTTGCGGCATTAAGCAACGACATCTGTTCTTCGTTCCTCATATTCACACTCCGTTCGAATATCTGCCCCGACAGAGCATCTATATCCAACTCGAACAAGTGCAGTCGCTCAATCAGAAAATCGGCAGCCGCCGTAGGAGTATTTACTCGTGTATGGGCTATCATATCGGGTATCGTATTGTCGCGTTGATGCCCTATGCCGCAAATCACCGGTAACGGAAATTGTGCCAAATGCGATCCCAATTTATAGGAATCGAAACTTGCCAAATCCGACGTTGCTCCACCGCCGCGTATCAGCACCACCACATCGAACAAGTCAGCGCTATCGTACACCGCATCAAAAGCCGCCACCACCGAAGTTTCAACCAGATTGCCCTGCATTACGGCAGGGAATAGCCGCACCGAAAAATCGTAGCCGTACTTATTATTTTTAAGTTGATTGACAAAATCGCCATAACCGGCTGCCGTAGCCGACGATATGACCGCTATACGTTGCGGCGTATCAGAAAGCACAAGTTCTTTGTTCATCTCCCATACTCCATCAGCCATCAAACGCTCGATGACCATCTGCTTACGCAACGCCACATCACCCAAAGTATAAGTCGGGTCAATATCGGTTATTACCAAACTCATTCCGTAAAGTTCGTGAAACTCCACCCTGCACAACACCGATATTTTTATACCCTCGTGCAATGTTATCTGCGTGGCCGATTCAAAAAAAGGTTTCAACATTCGATAGGTCGAAGCCCATATCATTGCTTTCTGTTTGGCAACAATGAAATCGTCGGTGCCTTTTTCCACCAACTCCAGATAGCAAATGCCATTTGCATTTTCGTGCAGTTCGTTTATCTCGGCATGCACCCACACAGGTGTCGAAAGTACATTCCGCACAAAATCTTTAATCCGCAAATTAAGCTCCAACAACGAAATTGAAGTATCACTCATCGCTTTACAATTTTTTCGACAATTATACCATTTTTGTTTTTCACTCTCAACAGATAAACTCCTTGTTGCCAAGCTTTTGTATTCAACACAAAATTCCCCTCTGCCATTGAAGCGAACAAACATCTGCCTTTCAAATCGAAAATGGAAATTTCGGACTGCTCGGGAAAATATCCCTTCAACACCTCCGTAAACGGATTCGGGAAAACAAAGAAACGCGTTCGGTCAATCTCTTCTGTGTTTAATGCCACATTGCAATATGCCTGATAAACGTTCGGTATGCCATAGCCCAGCGCATTGTCGGGTGCAGCACTTTGCGAAGCATTAGCTTTCAGCAAGTCTATTAACTGCATATTGGTCAGTTGTGGTAATGCCTGCCACAGGCAAGCCGCTGCGCCTGCCACTATCGGAGAGGCAAACGAAGTCCCCACGCTGCCGTATATATCGCCCGCCGTACCCATTACATAAGCATCGTAAGCCACGCCACAAAGTGTCGGTTTTATCCGATTGTCGGAAGTCGGACCGTACGAGCTGAATGCACAATGCACACCGGAATAATACACCCCCCCAACCGTAAGAATACTATCGGCATCGGCAGGAGCAGCCACATAGTGCCAACTTTTATTGCCATCGTTGCCGGCACTATTGACAACCAACATCCCCTTACGTGCAGCCATTGTAGCAGCCAACGAAATACGAGCAGTACGCCCATTCATATCGTTGTACGAAAAATTTGTCAATGTATCGTCGAACGTGGAATAACCCAACGACGAATTAACCACATCAACCCCTACGCTATCGGCAAACTCAATGGCACGCACCCAATTGTCGGTTTCGGACAGCGATTCTGTGGCATCGTCTTCGGTACGAAGCAACCAATACGAAGCATTTGGAGCCGCTCCCACCATCACATTCGGAGTGTTGGCTGCCATCGTAGAGAGTACTGCCAACCCATGAGCATGCTGTCGATATACATCTGCCGACGCATCAACAAAATCGCGCACACCGAGCAAACGATTATTTATTCGCAACGAATCGAAAGCCTCCAATATATCCACATTTGCAAAGCCCGCATCGAGGACAGCAACATGTATGCCATCGCCCTTAAAGCCCAAATCGTGTAAGCGGTTCAATTCGTGCATGGCATTCTGGCGAAAAGCCGAATCGCCCGTTTCCGACCGACTTTGCAACAACTTTTTTTTAGTTGAAACGGACGTTGTCGAAGTTTCTTCCGTTTTGGTCAGCTGCACCGAGGAGACAAACGACATTCGCCGTATTTTTTTCAAAACACCGACGGTATCGTTCATTTGCACCATAGCGCCATTGAGCCAACGGCTTGTACCCAGCAGCGTTGTTCCCGCTTCCGTAAGCGAATCGATGTAAGCAGGCGTAACAGGCAAATCGCTCTCGTCAAGCGATAAGCCTTGCCTTTCGCGACGTTGCAAAGCCCTCTCCGACAAAAAACACAACGGATCGTCAAGCGAATATGGTGAGTTTTTCTTATCTGCAAACGCCACCCAGAAAGTAAATTTTTGAGCCGGCAAACAAGAAAATACGTGTAAAAAAAGAGTTAATAAAACGACTTTGCGAAACACGATTTTGCATTTTTTTCGTAAAAACAAAGATAGAAAACGTTTTAGAAATCGTCAGCGGAATTTTCGATTTTTCCACGTTTTAGTACCAAAAAAACCGCCCACCGCCGAAGTCAAAACATAAAAAGGATAGACGAGCGACAAGAGAAACGTATAGCCACGCAACTTTCGTTCACCGAAAAACGGAAGCACATCGCCCACAAACAGCGTATCAATCAAAAACTTAAAAAAGAAAAACAAAAAAAAAGCGTATGCGTTCGCTATTGAAAAAAACGCAGCAAGCGCCCAAAACAACACCACAACAACCGAACACAACACAAGCAACGCCACAAGAATAGTTTGCAAGTCGGTATAGTACACGGTTTTCGATGTCCAGCGAGTACGTTGCGCAAAAAAGGTTTTCGGCGTAGAGCACGCGGAGGTGGTTACAACGGTTTCAGCATTTTTTAAGAAACGTATCGTACCGCCCCGCTTTTTCAACGATTGCAAAAAAAACACATCGTCGCCCGAGGGAGTTTCCTCTCGCAAACAAATTGCCGAAGTTTGCCACATCTCTTTTCGAAAAGCCAAATTTGCCCCATTGCACATTACCGGGCAACCAATGCCTGCGGCTCCTGCCGTAGATGCCTGCAAAGAGAGAAATTCGAGTGCCTGCAACTTTTCGAACAACGAATCGGAATGCAACAAACGCACCCCTCCCAAAATCAAGTCGGACGGCGTAACGGCATAATATTCGGCAAAACGGAGAAGGTGATTTTCGTGCAACACACAATCGGCATCCGTACAACAAACCAACTCGCCTGCCGCACACTCCACGGCTTTTTGCAAAGCATATTTTTTGCCGCTTTTTTCGGAACGGACAATGCGTACGTTTTGATGTCGAGCAGCATACAACGCCAATAACTCCGCTGTTCGGTCGGTGGAATGGTCATCGGAAAAAATCACTTCGAAAGAGGAGTATTTTTGCAACTCTATCGAGTGCAACAATGCAGGTAGATTTTGTTCCTCGTTGCGGCAGCAAACCACTAACGACACCTTCGGCAACGAGTGCAACTCCACTTCGGGCGAATCGAACCAAGGCGTACGCCGCCAACCCACCCAAAACGAAACAATCATTGCCACATAGAGCAATAAAATCACACACGATATAAAAAACAGCACTTGCATCTTTTTCGATTTTTCATACCGAAGCCAACGTAAACACCGACACACGACAATTCGATTTTTTCAAGGCTTGTACGCAAGCTATCAGCGTAGAACCCGTGGTCAGCACATCGTCTACAAGCAATATACGTTTGCCCTCAAAACGTTCGGAAGAGGTTATGTCGAAAATGCCATTGGTATTCTCCCAACGCTCGTACACCGATTTTTTTGTTTGCGTAGGATTTTCGATGACACGAATCAATGTTTGCGTATCAACAGGCACCCGCAACACCTCCGACAAACCATTGGCAATGCACTCGCTCTGATTGTAGCCGCGTTTTCTCAATTTATTCGGATGCAACGGCACCGGCACTATATAGTCGAACTCGCGAAACGTCTCCGACTCCAACAAATCGACTGCCGCATAATGTCCCAACGCACTCCCCACATCGGTACGTTTGTTGTATTTGAGCAAATGCAAAAGATGACGATAAGGCGAACCCTTGCTAAAAAAATAAAAAGCTGTAGCCCGCTCCACATCGGCCTTACCCCAAAAGCGTTTTTCGAGCGGATTGTTGTTCTTCAAATGATAGTTTGTACGAGGTATTCGATAAAGGCATTTCATACACAACACCTGCTCGTCGGGTTGCAATTTTTCGCCACAAACAACACATTGATTCGGGAAAACCAAATCGAACAGATTTCGCAGAATTTGCAACACCCGATTGCGCATGACACACTAAATTATAACACTATCGATAATGGAAAATAGCTCTTCAAGAGTTTCGGCCTGAAGCATGGCGATGCGTGTCTGACGAAAGTTGGCAATACCCTTAAACGTAGGCGTAGCCGCCAAATGCCGCCGCGAGTGTACAATGCCTCGTCGCTCGTCGGAGAGCCACTCTACATTTTTCAGCACATGCTTCTTAAGCAACTCTTTTTGCCACGCAAACGAATGCGGTTCAAGATGCGAACCCGTACTCAGATAGTGTTTTATCTCCTCAAAAATCCATGGGCGACCAATACTCCCACGCCCTATCATTACGGCATCTACTCCGTATTTATCGAAACATTCTTTAGCTCGCTCGGGCGTTGTTACATCACCATTGCCTATTATCGGAATTTTCATACGAGGATTGTTTTTAACTTCGCCTATCAGCGCCCAATCGGCTTCGCCCGTGTACATTTGCGCACGCGTACGACCGTGAATCGTGAGAGCAGCAATACCGCAATCTTGTAATCGTTCCGCCAACGAAACGATAATTTTACTCTCGGAATCCCAACCCAAACGAGTTTTAACGGTAACGGGTTTGTTTACAGCCTTGACTACTGCCGAAGTAATCTCCAGCATTTTAGGTATATCGCGCAGCAAACCCGCACCGGCACCTTTGCCAGCCACCTTTTTCACCGGACAGCCAAAATTTAAATCGATGATATCGGGTTGTGCCGCCTCGGCTATACGTGCCGCCTCCACCATAGGATCTACCTCACGCCCGTAAAGCTGAATAGCCACGGGACGTTCCTCGTCGGCAAGCGTGAGTTTCTGCTCCGTACGCTTCACATTACGAATAAGGGCATCGGCCGAAATAAATTCCGTATAGACCATGTCCGCTCCAAAGTGCTTGCACAGCAACCGAAAGGCAGGGTCGGTTACGTCTTCCATAGGTGCCAAAAAAAGCGGCTGATGCGGAAATTCTATCTCGGCTATTTTCATCAAACAATTATTTTTATAACAAACGACAAAGATAAAAATTTGTTCTTATAACGCATTATACGTCCGTTTTCAGTATTTTACAAATGGGCTAAATCAATGAATTATTAAATTAAATAACTTTATTATACAATGTGGATTCAGAAAAATTCATTTCATTTGGGAAAAATTTGAAAAAATGGAAGAACAACCCAAGAAAACTTTTCGCGAAAAAGTGGGCATCGTTTGGCACGATGTGCGTCTTTATCTCAAAGCGTTGGTCGATATCGATGTCGATTGCGATGCGCAGGCTACCATCGACAACATTAGTCGCAGTGTCGAATTTCGTGGTGTGAATGTGTGGATTTTGGCATTCGCCATTGTCATCGCTTCGGTCGGGCTGAATGTCAATTCGACAGCAGTTATCATCGGCGCTATGTTGATTTCGCCGCTGATGAGTCCGATTATGGGCATCGGCCTTGCTATCGGAATTAGCGATAACAACTTGTTACGCAAATCGTTACGCAATTTGGTAATTATGGTGTTAATCAGTCTGCTGGCATCGACCACCTATTTTCTGCTGACGCCGCTCAGCGATGCACAGTCGGAATTGTTGGCGCGTACCAAACCGACCGTGTTCGATGTGCTGATAGCGTTGTTTGGCGGTTTGGCGGGCATTGTGGCTACATCGCGCAAGCAGGAAAAAGTTACCGTGGTGTCCGGCGTGGCCATTGCTACTGCGTTGATGCCGCCGCTGTGTACGGCCGGCTACGGCTTGGGTACGGGGCAATGGATTTACTTTTTCGGCGCATTTTATCTCTTTTTCATCAATTCGTTTTTCATCGCATTGGCCACGTTTGTGATGGTGCGTTATCTGAAGTTCCCGCGCAAACACTTTGTCGATGCGCAGCACGAACGCAAGGTGCGTCGCAGCATTTTGGTCTTTTCGCTCATCATCATCATTCCGAGCGTTTTCATCGGCATCAACGTTATTCGCGAGACCTCGTTCAATAGTCAGGCTATCAAATATGTGTCGGAAATGGAACACAGCGCAGTGCTCGAAAATGTGCAGATAATCAATGTCAAACGTCAGTATTCGGCTAAGGAACAGAGCATTACGCTCTCGTTGGTGGGTACGCCGCTGACGCCCGAACAGGTGGAATATCTGCAAAAACGGTTGGACGATTTCGGTTTGGAAAAGGCCAAATTGGTGATTCGACAGACCGGCGGCAACACGTTGGATATTGATGCGCAATCGGAGATGATTCAGCAAATTTTGGAACGAAAAGAGGTGCAGTTGGCCGAGCGCGATTCGACTATTTTGCGTCTGCGCGAGCAAATTGAGCGACTCGAAAACAAATCGACCATCACGCCCGAGCAGTTGGTACGCGAAGTGAAAGTGCTGTTTCCGAGCGTCGAGTCGATGACGTTCTCTATTGCCGATGAAATAGATGTGAAAACCGCTAAAAAACAGCAGATTCCGGTTGTCAATGTAGCGTGGAACGAATCGGCACAAGCGACTGAAAAACAGCAATTTGAATTGTGGATGAAAGCGCGCCTCGATGCTCCGCAGGTGAAAATAGTGGTCGAGGGGAGATAGTTCTTTTGCAGGTAGGAATAGGTATTTGTTAATGACAAAAAAAAGAGAACCAATTGGTTCTCTTTAAAAAAACAAGTATCCACATCACTTACATACCCCACGAATGGACGTCCCATAGGAACGTTCAAATACACTTTCTTCTTGGTCCGTAACATATCCTGATTTGCTAAACCCAATAACATAAAAATGTGTACTTTCTTCAGAAAGAGAACTTGAAGCATAACATCCGGCGAGATCTTCATTATCAATTAGTTCATTGTCGGCGTAAAAACCTGCAGCTGGCAAAAAAATTGAATTACCATTGATTTTACTCGTTACATTATAACCATATACTCCACTTTTTCTTATCCAACTCCATGTACATTTATTAATGAGTTCTTGTTGTTCTGCAACAGTTGGCATGCGCCAAATTCCTCCCATATTGATACGAGCTGCATCATCTGAAAGGTCAAGTGTCGTTTTATCATCCACCTTACCATATTCCTTATTGACATTATATTTATTAATGCTTTTCACATCCCAAAAACCGCCATTTTCATCTTCAATCCACACAATAGTCCACCATTTATATGACCCCATATCGTAATAATATTTAGGAGCAACTTCTCCCCACGCAAAATAATTACCATATTGTTCGGGCTGCGATGCTCCCACATTACAAGTCGCCCATTTAACACTTAATCCCAAATCGACATAATCATGTCCATTGTAAGGATTTGTTGGAGTTTGAACATTTGGATCAAAATCCTCGTTGTTGTCTTTTTTACATGACACAATAACCATACTCACTGCGGCAAACATCATAACCGCCATAAAAAATCTACGTTTTCTCATAAAAACTAAATTTTAAAAAATTAAACAATAAAATAATAAAAATCGCTCGTTTATGGACACAAAAAAAGCGTGAAACTCAACTGTTTCCCGCTATCTGAGGTGTTTGGCATAACCTTGCTGTACGAAATAAAGTCAAGCCCACGCCACGAACGTGAGCATTTAACATTTATTCTTTCACAGCCTTTTAGTCGCCAAACTTTCAGATAGAAAGAAATAAAGCAAAATGCTTTTTTAGTATGTCTTTTGTTCCTTTTTCAGAACATCAGCAAAGATAGAAAAAAAGATTGATATCCATCAAATCTTTTCTTTATTCCAATTTTATTTGCAGCCATCGCAAGGCTTGATAAGAGGCGCGCTGCACAGTACGCGCTCTATCCGCACCGAACGAAAAACAGCGTGCTTCCACACCATACTCATCGGCTACCGCTATCCATACCGTGCCAACGGGTTTGTCGGGTGTTCCGCCCGTCGGACCCGCTATGCCTGTGGTAGCCACCGCATAATCGGTGCCAAACCGGCATTTTGCACCAATAGCCATTTCTTCGGCTGTTTGTCGGCTTACCGCTCCATACTGCTCAAGCGTGGTATGTTGCACACCCAAGAGTTGCTCTTTGGCATTGTTGGCATACGCCACCACACCGCCCATATAATAAGCCGAAGCCCCCGACACGCTTGTTATCAGCCGAGCAATGTTTCCTCCCGTACAACTTTCGGCCGTGGCAAGTGTTTTTCCGTGCTTGGAAAATAATGTTCCCACAACCGATTCGAGCGTATCATCATCGTAACCAAAAATATATTCGCCCACTATCGACTTCAGCTTTTCAACCTCGGTATCTACTTGTTTTTCCAGTTCATCAAGACGATTGCCATAAGCACTTAAACGCAAACGAACCATACCGTCTTGCGGCAGATACGCAAGGTGGATATTTTCGGGCAAAGCCAACTCCCACGACTCTATTTTATCGGACAAAAACGATTCGCCAATACCAAACGTCCAAACATTTTTATGATAAATATGCTCCAAAGCAAAGCTCTCACGCAAACGGGGCACTACTTCTTCGCGCATCAAGCCTTGCATTTCGGCAGGCACTCCGGGAAGCGAAACAATCGTTTTCCCCTCGTATTCGAACCACATGCCGGGGGCTGTACCCCATTTATTCAAAAGCGCCGTGCAAGCGGCAGGCACCATGGCTTGTGCCTCGTTGAGCGGCGTCATCGGGTAATTGCGTTTTGCAAAAATTTGCCGCACATTGTCGAGCGAAGGCTCGTGCATAACCAAATGTGAGGAGAAGAAACGGCACAAAGTGTGCTTCGTAATATCATCTTTGGTAGGACCAAGTCCACCCGTAATCAGCACCGCATCGGACGATACGAGTGCCAAACGCAACGTCCGAGTTATCTCATCGGCATTGTCTGCAATTGTAAAAACGTGTGCCACACGCATACCGTTTTCGTTCAAACACGACGCCATCCACGAGGCGTTTGTATTAACAACCTGTCCGATGAGCAGTTCGTCGCCAATATTGATTATACTTACATTCATTTTATTCTAAAATTTTCCCGTTAATTTCATTTCTTCAAGTTTTTTCAGTTGGTCGCGGTATTGAGCGGCATCAATAAACTCCATTTTCTTTGCAGCAGCCTGCATCAGTTTTTTAGTTCGAGCAATTGCACGTTCCAAATCGTCCAACGATTTGTATTGCTCTACTGAATTTGTCAAAAAAGGTTGTTCGGTGTTGCTCGTTTTCTCTGTAGGTGAATCTTTTTTTCTACCCAAGAGCGACACAAAATTTTTCTTTATTGCCTGCGGAGTGATGTTGTGTTGTGCATTGTAAAGTAGCTGTTTTTCGCGACGGCGATTAGTTTCGTCAATTGTTTGCCTCATACTATCGGTAATGTTGTCGGCATACATAATGGCTTTACCATTAAGATGTCGTGCCGCACGCCCAACCGTCTGCGTCAAAGCACGATGCGAACGCAAGAAACCTTCTTTGTCCGCATCTAAAATTGCGACCAACGACACTTGAGGCAAATCCAAACCCTCACGCAAGAGATTCACTCCTACCAACACATCGTACAATCCGTTTCGCAAATCGTCCATTATTTGCACACGCTCCAGCGTTTCTACATCGGAGTGAATATAAGAGCATCGCACTCCTATTTTCAGCAAATAACTTGTCAGCTCCTCGGCCATACGTTTGGTCAACGTAGTTACCAATACACGTTCATCTCGTTCGGAACGTAAGTTAATTTCTTCCAACAAATCGTCTATTTGATTCATACTCGGGCGAACTTCTATGAGAGGATCGAGCAGACCTGTTGGACGAATCAACTGCTCTACAACAACACCTTCCGACTTTCTGAGTTCGTACTCTGCAGGTGTTGCACTAACGTAAACAGCATTTTTAACCAAATCTTCAAACTCATCGAATCGCAACGGGCGATTATCTACTGCCGCAGGTAAACGGAAACCATAATCAATCAAATTCTTTTTGCGAGCAGCATCGCCACCGTACATAGCTTTTATTTGTGGTATCGTAACGTGGCTCTCATCTATAATTAGCAAAAAATCATCAGGGAAATAATCGAGTAAACAAAACGGACGATCGCCGGGTTTACGCCCATCGAAATAACGAGAATAATTCTCCACACCCGAGCAATAACCCAACTCGCGTATCATCTCCAAGTCGTAATTCACCCGTTCTTCCAATCGTTTGGCTTCGTAGGCTTTGCCCATCTCCTGCAATTCGGCTATGCGTAACACCAAATCGTCTTGTATGGCACGAATTGCCGTTTGCATTCGTTCTTTGTTCGGCACAAAAATATTGGCAGGATAAACAAAAAATTCATCGAATTGCTCGAACGAGCGCCCCGTAACAGGGTCAACCGCCTCTATCGACTCCACTTCGTCGCCCCAAAACGTAACCCGAAGAATATAATCGGCATACGCCAAAAACAAATCAACCGAATCGCCCTTCACCCTGAAATTGCCACGATTCAATTCCACATCGTTGCGCACATACTGATTATCGACCAAGTGTCGCAAATATACATCACGAGCAATCAACTGTCCCCGACGCAATTCAATTCTGTTTTTATAGAAATCGGCAGGATTGCCAATGCCGTAAAGACAAGACACCGACGAAACCACCACCACATCGCTCCGCCCCGAAAGCAATGCCGACGTAGCCGACAAACGCAATTTCTCTATTTCATCGTTGATGGCCAAATCCTTTTCGATATAGGTATCTGTATGCGGAATGTATGCTTCGGGCTGATAATAATCGTAATATGACACGAAATATTCCACGGCATTATTCGGGAAAAATCCTTTCAACTCGGTGTAGAGTTGTGCTGCCAACGTTTTATTGTGGCTCAGCACCAATGTCGGTTTCCCTATTCGGGCAATCACATTGGCAGCCGTAAAGGTTTTACCGGAGCCCGTTACACCAAGCAACGTTTGGAAATGCGACCCTTGTTTAAAACCATCAACCAATTGCCGTATGGCTTCCGGTTGGTCGCCCATAGGTTGATATTCCGATACTAATTGAAATTCCACGAAACGATACGATTTTTTTACGATTGCAAAAATACGACATTTAATCCGGTCGTATTCGTAAATAATAAAAAAACGCTCACAACCAAGTTGTAAGCGTTAAGTGATACGGCAACAAATTTTCAATCGCCTATTCTGTAAAAAATACCGTTAGCATCAAAAATCAGGTCGATGGTGCCATCGTTCAATTCCACTTCCTGATACTTTTTCGTTCCTTTCGTATCCCATGCCCATTCGGTGATTCTTGCCGTCGAATAGTTCTTTTCGACATATTCGCGGATACTTGTCGGAATAACACTATTCGGCAAACTTCCGCCCAAAGGTGCTTCTATTTTTATTATCTCATATTTGCGGTTGAATTCCAATTTTGTCATCGATTTCAACATAATGTCGTAAGTTAGTTCCAAACCATCAACGTCTTTTATCGACTGCAAAATCGGGTCGCCATCGAAATGTTGAGCCACATAATTTTTAATAGCCGTAGGAACGTCCGATTCCGGCAAAATTGTTTCGCGATCACAACCTACCAACGAAAGCGGAAGTAGCAATAATGCTACAAACATTGCAATTTTTCTTGTTTTCATAATTTTAAATAATTTAAGGTTCAATAATAAAACAGCACAAATATAAAAAATGTTCGGAAGAATAATCAATTACGGAAAAACAAACCTTATCGAGTCGTCGTATTGCTCTTGCAATGCTCGAAGTTCATGTTTCAAAGAATCCACCAAAGGAAAGTTTGCCTCATATATGTTGTTCATCTCGTGAGGGTCGTTTCGCAAATCGTACAATTCCCACTCGTCGATATCGTTGTAAAAATGTATCAGTTTGTAACGGGGCGTACGAATACCGTAATGCCGCTTCACGGCATGCTCGGCTGGATATTCATAAAAATGATAATACAATGCGCCTCGATTCAAATCTTGTTTCTCTCCTCTTAACAAAGGCAAAAGCGACACACCCTGAATATCGTCAGGGACATCGACTCCTGCAAGGGCAAGAAATGTCGGAGCATAATCGATATTCTGCACCAATGCATCAACAATACCCTTTTTACCTTCGGGCAAACGCATCAACAGCGGTGTGCGGAACGATTCCTCGTACATAAAACGCTTATCGAACCAGCCGTGTTCGCCCATATAAAACCCTTGATCGGAAACATAGACAACAAGTGTATTTTCGAGCAAATTGTATTGTTCCAAGTAGTCCATTACACGCCCCACATTTCTATCCACCGATTTTATCACACTCAAATAATCGCGCATATAACGTTCATATTTCCAACGGGCGAGTGCTTCCCCCTCGAGTTTTTGAGATTTAAAATCGGCTATTATCGGGTCGTAGTAGGCATCCCACACTTTTTTTTGTTCGGGAGTCAAATCCTGCTCATAGATTTTACGTCCCCATTTTTCAAGATACGAAGAGTGCACCTCATATTCCTTGTCCGCCATTTTAAGGTCGTACACCAAATCCATATCCTTAAATATGCTCATTTCCTGCTCTGCGGCAGCACGGCGTCCTTCGTACGTATCAAAAAAATTGTCGGGCAGCTCTATTTTCAGCGAATCAAACGCACCCAAATCGCACAACTCGGGCATCCATGTACGATGAGGTGCCTTGTGATGCAACATCAAACAGAAAGGTTTCTCCTTATTGCGTTTGTTTTCCAACCAATCCAAAGCAATATCGGTCGTAATGGTCGTTGCATAACCCTCTATCTGCTTTTTCTCACCATTGTCGATAAAGAACGGATTGTAATACTCTCCTTGCCCTATCAGTATGTTCCAATAGTCGAACCCTGTCGGCTCCGAAATCAAATGCCATTTGCCAACGAGAGCAGTTTCATAGCCTGCTTGTTGTAAAAGTTTCGGGAATGTTTGCTGCGAACCATCGAACGTGCAATCGATATTGTTCATATAACCGTTTTTATGGCTGTGTTTTCCGGTAATAATACAAGCACGGCTCGGACCGCTAATCGAATTTGCCACAAAACTATTCGTAAAAACCACTCCCTCGTTGCCTATCCTATCTATATTCGGCGTATTGATGTAAGAATTTCCGTAAGCGCTAATCGTTTGATAAGAATGATCGTCGGTCATTATAAACACAATATTCAGCGGTTTTTCTTTCTTTTCA
The DNA here is from genome assembly GCA_017456885.1 of Paludibacteraceae bacterium. Classification (GTDB taxonomy): domain Bacteria; phylum Bacteroidota; class Bacteroidia; order Bacteroidales; family Paludibacteraceae; genus RGIG9608. Next base: position 95,652 of record JAFTIM010000005.1, on the reverse strand, counting down.
GCACAACCGGTCATCAACAAAGTGCCTGCCAACGGGCAAAGCATTTTCAGTGTCAAATTAGCGAATCCTTTTTGCATATATGTTTCTTTTACAAATTTCATCAAAGATAACGAAAAATATTTCTTTTGAAAAATTGCATAATTGAAAATTAGGCATTACTTTTGCAACGCTTTCTTAAAAAGAAACAATCTTCTTCAGTAGCTCAGTTGGTTAGAGCATCTGACTGTTAATCAGAGGGTCACAGGTTCAAGTCCTGTCTGAAGAGCAACAAAGACAATCATTTCATTCTTCAGTAGCTCAGTCGGTTAGAGCATCTGACTGTTAATCAGAGGGTCACAGGTTCAAGTCCTGTCTGAAGAGCAGAGTCGCCCGAAGAGCGGCTCTTTTTTATTTAATATCAATTTTAAGCAATGACAAAAAAAGTTCTGGGATTAGGCAATGCGTTAGTAGATATTTTAACAATTATAGAATCGGACAAAACGCTGACAAAATTAGGGATTCCCAAAGGGAGTATGCAACTTATCGACAGCGACAAAATGTCGGAAATCAGCGACACCATTTCCAATCTTGATAAAAAAATGGCAACGGGCGGTTCTGTTGCCAATACCATACGCGGACTTTCCAATTTAGGACTTCAAACCGGCTTTATAGGAAAAATCGGGCATGACGACATCGGGAAATTTTTCAAAAAAGACATTGAGCAATTAGGAGTAAAAGCTCAAATGCTTTATTCGAAACAACATTCGGGTTGCTGTACGGCTCTTATCTCACCCGACAGCGAACGCACCATGTGTACCTATCTCGGAGCCGCAAGCGAACTTACTGCCGACGACATCAATATCAGCCATTTCGACGGATTTGATATTTTTCACATAGAAGGATACTTGGTGCAAAATCACGAACTGATAGAAAAAGCCGTAAAACTTGCAAAAGAAGCAGGGCTGAAAGTTTCACTTGATTTGGCAAGCTACAACATTGTGGAAGAGAATCGCGATTTTCTTTGTCATTTAATGAAAAACTACATCGACTTTGCTTTTGCCAACGAAGAAGAGGCCATTGCCTTTACGGGGAAAGCGGCCGAAGATGCACTACAAGAGATTGCCAATTTATGCGAAATAGCCATTGTAAAAGTAGGTAAAGAAGGTTCGTTTATACAACGAGGCGAACAGACGTTTCGCGTAGAAACTCCTATTGTAAAAGCCATCGATACAACAGGTGCAGGCGACCTCTATGCTTCGGGATTCTTATACGGCATTGCCAACGACATGAACCTGCAACGTTGCGGCGAAATAGGTTCGTTTGTGGCAAGCAAAGTGGTACAAACAATAGGCACAACCATTCAACCCGAAGTTTGGAAAGAAATAAAGAAATTTGCCGAATAACGACTTCATTTCATGAAAAAACAGAAGAAGAAAACACAACAGCCATCGAAACGCGTTACTCTGCATCGCACGCATCGCATCAGTTTTCTTTTCAACGACGAGGAGATGAAAGCTTTCAATCACTATATCGAAAAATATCACATCAAAAACCAATCCCGTTTAATTCGCGAAACCATTATGACTTCCATCTTAAAAGAGATGGAAGAGAATCACCCTACACTTTTTTAGGATTATAACTGTTGTGCCAAATTGACGATATGGCAAGCCACAACTCCTGCCGTTTCGGTACGCAAACGACTTTCGCCTAACGACACGGGGAGAAAACCTTCGGATAGAGCCAACGCTATTTCGCTCTCCGAAAAATCGCCCTCGGGACCTATCAGCACAACCACACTTCTCGACTTTGGGCATACGGTCAGCAACGAATGTTTTTCGCTATCGGTACAATGAGCCACAAATCGGCTATCCTCTTGCACCTCCGTTACAAATTTATCAAACGGCGTCAGCGGGTTCAACTTCGGCAAGCGAATGTTTTTCGACTGTTTAGCCGAAGCAACCAATATTTTCAACATTCGCTCCAAATTCACTTGCTTCCGTTCGGAATGTGCGCATAAAAGCGGCGTTATCTCGTTTATGCCTATCTCCGTTGCCTTTTCCAAAAACCACTCCGTTCTGTCAATGTTTTTCGTCGGAGCAATGGCAATATGCACACGAAAATCTTTTTCGGGTACATATTTTTTATCGACTATCTCGACTTCGGTATGCTTGGCATGCGGAATGGTAATATGCGCCTTGAACAACCCTCCCGCACCGTCAATAATCGTAATCTCTGCTCCTGCCTGCAAACGCAACACTTTCGAGCAATGCAGCGATTCATCTTCCGGCAAAATCGGTTCTTTCAAAATATCCGGTGCATAAAAAATTGCCATAAAGTTTTTTTTACAAAGATAAAAACAGCAAGCCACGAAATATTTCTTTATGCAAAAAAAGAGCGTAAAAAATTAGCGACACCCAAAAAAGAAATAAAATAGGAATGCTGTGTCATTGTTCAAAAAAAATATAGTATATTTGCCAAAATTTGAGTTGAAAATAAAATACCAATTTTAAGATTATGGATATAAATTCAAAGAAATCACCAGAGGTTGACTTGGAGAACAAAAAGTTGACTTTTGTTCTTTTGGGGTTGGTCCTCGCATTAGCCATCATGTATGTGGGCTTTGAGTGGACACAAAGAGAGGTTACAAAATACGAAGTAGCCGACACCGAAGTTTTGGAGTTTGAAGAAGAGATTATCGACAACACCATTCAAGAGGAAACACCTCCACCTCCTCCACCTCCAGCACCCGAAGTTATCGAAGAGATTGAGATTGTAGAAGACGACAAGGAAACCGAATCTATTGATTTTTCGACGGAAGATGACGACAAAAAAGTGCAAGAAATCATTGCCGTTCCTGTACAGGTTGAGGAAGAAGACCCTGAAGAGAACGTTGTATTCCAAGTAGTGGAAAATATGCCCGAGTTCCCCGGTGGACGTAAGGCTTTGATGGAATATCTTGCAGACAATATCAAATATCCTCCCATTGCTGCAGAAAACAATATACAAGGACGCGTAGTTTGCCAATTTACAGTATGGAAAGACGGTTCGATAAAAGACATCGTTGTGGCACGTGGCATCGACCCGAGTCTTGACCGCGAAGCCATTCGAGTTGTACAAAGCATGCCGAAATGGACTCCCGGAAAACAACGTGGAAAAGCAGTAAACTGCCGCTTCACCTTGCCGATATTGTTCCGCTTACAATAATCTATTTTTCAATAGCAGAAAAACCGCCTGAAAAATCATCAAGCGGTTTTTTTAGTTTTAGAACAACGATGAAAAAAAGTTTTTACCTCCTGATTGTCTGTATGATTGGTTTTGCTGCGCAAGCCCAAACAAAAACCGATGCAGAAATTTTTTTCAATAACGGCGATTATGCAACGGCAAAATCTATTTACGAAAATCTGCTGAAAAAGAAACCCAAAGACGCGTTACTAAACTATTGTTACGCCAAATGCCTCTATTCGTTGGGCGACCTCTCGGCAAAAGATTATTTTGACATCTCCAACAAAAAATATCCGCAAGGACATCGGTTGATGGGCGATTTGTATCTTTCGCAATACTATTTTGAAGAAGCGGCTTCTGAATACGACCATTTTTTAGAAACTGAAAAAGCCGATGCCGACATACTCCGCAAACGACAACAATGCGCCATCGGAAGCGAGATGATGAAGCATGTGGAAACGATTGACATCATCGATAGTGTTGTGATGGACAAAGCAACTTTTTTGTCGAAATACAGATTGCCACACGAAGCGGGTTTTATTGAACAAACATCGGAAACACTGACCTCATACACCACCGAACGTAAAGACAGAAAATTCTTCTGCAACGACAATAACACCCAACTCGACATTTTTTATACCTATCTTTTACTGAACGACTGGAGTGAACCGATTGCCCTATCGGCAAACATCAATACGGACTACAACGAAAGCTACCCGTTTATGATGGCCGACGGCATTACACTTTATTTCGCCTCCGACAAACCCGACGGTTTGGGCGGTTACGATATTTATATGACCCGCTTCAGCCCGATTACCAACGAATATCTGCCTGCACAAAACATCGGTATGCCGTTTAACTCCACCGCCAACGACTATATGTTTGCCGTGGACGAAACCAACAGCATCGGGTTGTTTGCCACCGACCGCAACCAAACTTCTGATTCGGTTGTCGTCTATCGTTTTGTTTTCAGCAAGGAGAAAAAAATCGTAAAAGAAACCGATCCCGGAACGCTACGTGCCTATGCTCGGTTGAGCAAATACAATAAAGCAAAGAGCCTTGTCCCATCAAAAAATTCGACCGAAAAAAACAAATCGATTGCAAAAAACAACGGTATCAATTTTATTGTCAATGCAGAAATCACCTACAACAGTTTAAACGATTTTAAAACGGAGGACACCAAAAATCGGTTTCTTGCCCTGCAAATACTGAAAAGCGACTTTGAACTATTGCAAAACAAACTGCAACAAAAACGGGCGGAGTTTTCCGATTGTGATGCTTCGGAAAAAGAGAATTTGTCGTGGGAGATTCTTACCATCGAAAAGGAGTTGCTTATGATGCAAAAACGCATTCAGGCACAAACCATCGAACTTCGTAAAATAGAAAACCAATACTACCAATGACAGGCACGCTCTACCTTATCCCGAATCTGTTGGGCGAAAGTGATGCAGAACGCGTTTTGCCGCCTTTCAATGCCGACGTAATCAAACGCATTCCGTACTTTATTGTGGAAAATATTCGTACGACAAGACGTTTTCTAAAAAAAATAGACAAAAGCATCGACATCGACCGCCTGACGTTTTTTGAACTTAACCAACACACCGACCCGCAAATCATCGGTAGCTACATAGAGCCCTTGCTACATGGAGAGGATATGGGTATCGTTTCGGAAGCAGGCTGCCCTGCTGTAGCAGACCCCGGAGCGTTGGTGGTGGAGTTAGCCCAACAAAAAAACATACAGGTAGTGCCGCTTGTAGGTCCCTCATCGATATTGCTGGCACTAATGGCATCGGGGTTCAACGGGCAATCGTTCTCTTTCGAAGGCTATCTGCCCATCGACAACGAAAAACGCATAAAACGGCTGAAACTGTTGGAAAACAGAATCTATACCGAAAATCAAACGCAAATTTTTATAGAAACGCCCTACCGCAACAACAAAATCGTACAAGACTTTATCGCTCATTGCCGACCTTCGACAAAACTATGTATCGCTTCGGAAATAACCACCGACAACGAATTTATAAAAACGAAAACCCTTGGTAGGTGGAAAAACACCTGCCCCGACCTCAGTAAAAAGCCAACCATTTTTTTGCTGTACAAATAAAAAAATAACCATCGGGCTTTAACCCGATGGTTATTTTTTATCGCCACTTTATGGCTGCATTACTTTACCACTACTTTATGGAAAGTGCGAGCACCCTTTTCGTCGGTAATGACAAGCAGGTAACTACCCACACCATGGCCGTTCAACGGCATCGTTACAGCGTTGCCGCTTACTGCACGACTCTCTACAAGCGCTCCTTGCAAGGTATATACCGCAATGTTGCTCATGTTTTCACTCTCTATCTGCAAATTGCCGTTCACGTTCAGCGGATTCGGATAGATACGCGTACCTTGCACCGCCTCTACCTGCGGAGCATCAATACCTACGGTCAGGTCTTTCTTGTAAGCCTCAAACTCATTAAATGCTATTGTTTCAGAAGAATAAGTATCAAAATAGAAGCGTATGAAACGTGTTCCATCTACGGTACAAGGATCGGCAAACGAAGGTGAGAAGTCGTCTGCATTCGGAGAGCTACTACCGCTGGCTATTGTTGTCCAGTCGGAAGCAGTAGTTGAACCTGTAGCCGACACCACAACTTGCCATGACTGTAAACCTGCCGAATTACTAAAGAGCATACGTAGTTCACTCCAATCCTCGCCGGCACCTACTGCCAACGATTCAGGTATTTCAAAGCAGACAAGCCAATATCTTCTAAAAGTTGTAGTAGTAAAGGAATACCCCGTTTCGTCGTCGCCATCTGTCAGAGCAGATGAGGTTATTGCTTTTGTCCAAGAAGACAGATTAGTCGGAACAACAGTCGAATATCTACTTGCATAATAGATAGTAGCCGTCAACCCCGACAGCAAGTTGATATGGTTCGGATCCGTAACTTTCACTCCAAACTGGCTGACAACAGACTCCTCTTCAGTGGAGAGTTTTACAATGCAAGTGTTTGCCTTTACTTCCGACACGCCATTGATACGGAACGAAATCGTACCATTGCCCGAAGCATCGGCTGCGGAATAAACCAAATCGGAAATAGTAGCCGAACCCGTATCGGTCAATTTCACGGTAACGGTAGGTGTTTCGCCCGGAGTTAAGCCGGTATAGGTCATATTCACCTCTTGGCTCTCTCCCTTGTTTACGCTCATATCGTCCACCGACGACAACTTAATGGAACTAACATACGAGCAACCGAACACTTGGAATTCGTAAGCACGCACCGTAATGAGTTTTTCTTCGTTGTAAGGTTCAAATTTTACATAGCGGGCTACACAAGGTTTCAACCATGTGGTAATGATATTGTAATCGTATGTACCTATACCACCGGGTTGCTCGGGCAAACCTGTAACTGCAGCCACAAGCGTCCATTCGGTAGTGTCGTTGCCCACATAGATATTGAAATTTTCCAAGTTCTCGTAACCCTCCGACACGCGGCAGTCGTACAATTTGGTTTCGTAGAGTTCGTAGGTAGCGCCAAGGTCGATAATGGCATAACTGCGTTTTGCACCCACACACCATTTGGAACCCGTAGTGTTGCCGTCCACCAATTTAGGTCCGTTCTCGTTTGTATTGGTATAACCACTCACATACACGGCTTTGTTTTGGCTTATAGGTGTGGTGCCACCAATGGCACAATTATAAGTTTCCGCATTTACGTTGATGAGTTTTTTCTCTGTTTTCTCGGTTGCACCTGCTTCGTTGCCTACCGTACATGTAATGTCGTATTTGCCTTCTGCCGAGAATGTGAATACGGCGGTAGAGGTACCTTGCCCCGACACCAACGTAGCGTTTGCAGGCACCGACCAATTGTAAGAGGTAGGATAGTTGGTTGCTTTTACCGTACAGGTTACTTGCGTACCGGTAGTACACAATGTAGGAGAAGCCGAGATGCTTACCTCAGGTTTTGCCATTTCGGGGAAGTTGATGGTCAGCGTCGTACCCGTACCCTCTTCTTCCAAATCTTTTGTTACCGTTTTAACGATTACTTGGAAATTCTTTTCGGAAGAGCCGTCGCGGTTAAATTTCGATATGTAGAAACCTTCGTCGCGAGTTTGTCCCACAAGTGTGGTTACCCCTTTGCGAACCAAATAAACATTGTAGTGATGTACATCGCTTGCATCGGCAGGAGCATCCCACATGACACGTGCCGATCCCACGCTTTCCGATTGCTCGTTTTGACACACAAGATTGTTTACCGAATGTTGCGTGGGAGCATAAGCAGCAGGGAGCAAAGCCAACTGACCAAGATACACCGTACCGGTGCTGCCCACTTGCAATGCCACTGCTTTTATGTTTTTACCGGCAAGCGACGAAAGGTCGTAGGTCAGAACCGTCCACCCGTTGCGAGTGGTAGAGCTGCTGCTCGATATGTTGGTATAGGTCAAACCGCTTACCAAACCGCTGCCACCGGTAGCAAATTTCAAAGTCAGCCCCGAGGTAATGCCTCTTACAACCAATTGAGCCGTGCAACCCGTTGTTACAGCCACATCGGCTTTATACAGATAGATGGTGTTGTTTGTAGTGGAGTTTACCACTTTCAAACTGGTACCCATGTTGTACACATTATCCCAATCGGGAGTAATGGTAGCCGAACCCGAACTCCAATAACGCCATGTAGGCAACACGTCCTGCATACCACGATGATACCAATCCATCGTACCGCGGTTTTCGCCGTTCACATAACGGGCTTTACCTTGTCCGTGAGAGAACGACGTTACAAACGGGAGCGATGTTACCGCCGAACGTTCCACCATTGCCGTTGCCAAACCCGGCCATGTGGAGCCCGAAGTTCTACTTGCGCTCGGGTTCTGACTCGGATTGACATACCATTTTGCTTCGTTGGTGAAAAAAGTGTTTATCAACGAATAAGCCGACGAACCCGTAAGGTTGGCAGTACCGTTGCTTGTGCCGTTTTCCCATACAGGTTGTTTCCATGTCGGATAGTCGGGGTTAAACGATGCCAACGAGCCATAGTGTTGCGAAGTGCCAAACAAATTGGTGAAGTAAGAACAATTGGTACCATAACTTTTTTGAGCACACTCTATTCCGTAATAGTATTTGTCGAAATTCGACCCATTGGCAGCAGATGTTGCACCATATTCTCTGAATTTGGAAGTATTGGTGTTTTTTATCAAAGAGGTTGTACCTGTCGAGGCATCGTACCATTGAATATGCAGATTCCATCCTTTGCTTGCACAATAGCTCTGATAATAAGCAATCCAGTCGTTCCACCCCGATTCGGAGTTATTGGTTTCTTCGTTGATAAACCAACCGTCGAAGCCATAAAAGTTGGCTATTTCCGCCATTTTTTCGGCATAAGGATAGGTAGAACCCACTTTGCTTTTTACAGTCGTTACGTGAGCCGCATTGCCGCCATAATAGGTAGGCGGGAAAAAGAGTTGTGCCAACACTTTAACGCCGTTCAGGTGCGCAATGTCTATTGTACCCGGGTCGGGCAAACAGAACAACCCCTCGGCAGCCGAACCTGCCCACCACACCAACATGTCGATATATTGCCAATAGGTGGGGTTGTTGCCTATAAAGTTGTTGTTTTCTCCCTGCGAGGGACAAGTGCTACAACTCGGCGTAATGAGCAAACAAGGAGCATGTTGTCCTTCGACAAATTGTGTAGTGTTTGCTTTGATAGCTGTTGCATTGGTTTCCGAAACACGCGGTTGCAATGCCACCGTACTGCGGTTAAACTTGGCATCGGCATCGTTTTCTGCACTCCAATTGATAATGTCAGATGGTTGCCACGAACCTGCAAAAGGCTGCTGGGCATACGTCATTGCCGTTGATAAAAGAAGCAATAACGTTCCAAAAATCACTTTTCTGTTCATAATTTTTTTATTTTAAGTTATTGTATGTTATCTAAAATTATTCGATTCCACATGAGCGCCTGCTCCGTCCATGGTGTTCTCTACGTCCCACCAAACACGGTCGCCCTGCCCTACCTCAGGTCGATTTACATTATTGAGGGCAGCTTCGGGGTAACGCACCCGTTTGATGAAGTATCCTTCAAAAAGGTCGAGGTTGTGCAGCGGCAGACGCAAACGCGGATAGTCCGTACGGCGGAACTCAGCCCACGCCTCGTTGCCGTTGGGGAACATGGCCAACCACTTTTGGGTAATGATTTGTTCCAAAGCCAACTCTCTGTTGTTGGTTGCAAACGGATTCTCTTGTCCGTCTTGATATATCATCAAGCCGTCGATGTACGATTTTGCTTCCGCTTTGCTTATTTGGAAATAATCCATCGAAGCCTGAATGCCTGCCCGATAATATCCCTCCGGTGTATCGGCAACGCCCGCCCATCCGCGGAGCGCAGCCTCTGCCAACAGAAACTGGGTTTCGGCATAACCCAACCATACGCTTTCGCGACTTGTGGAGAAATATTTTTTCGGATTCAACGCCTTGGTTGTTTTATCCGTTGCCGCCATCGAAAGGAATTCCACACTTGCATCATGAGTAACACGCCAATCGGCTTGCTCACAACCCGCATAGTCGGCATATTTAAATTCCTCGCCTGTACTTTGAAGGTCGGCATTCGGTGTCGGGCGAAACCAACATACCTTGCAACGAGGGTCGATCATACTATGTTGCCATGTAGCAGGATTAACATCCTCAAACGGATCAACATCAGGATGCTCTTCAAGATATGTAAAATCAAAATCGAACATATCATCTACCATGGTAGTGGTTACAAGGTAGTAGTTGTCGGCACCACCCACACTCTGATTTTTGTAAGCCAACTCCAAATCCTTGCCCATCACCATGTCGCCGTTGTACATCATGCAGCACATGGCTATCACGTTTTCGCTGCCGCCTTCGTCTTCGCCGCCTTCGCTCACGGGAGCGTTTTTAGGAACGGTACGCATGCGGTCAGCATCACTTTTCATCAATCCCCATTTGTTGGTAATGGCGGCCTCCCCCTCTCGGCGAGCACGCTCGGGAGCGATATTCGAAATGCGAAGAGCCAAACGCAAACGAAGCGTATTGGCAAAACGCAACCATTTCTCCTCGTCGCCTCCATAGCAACGGTCGATGGGAGCGCCATTGCCCGTAGTGCCGTCAAGTTTAAACGAACATGCGTTCGGCACAATGCTGTCCACCGCCTGCTTCAACATGCGGAAGATAATGTCGTAACACTCCTCTTGCGTATCGTATTTCACCTTTTCGGGATCGTCGGGCAACAAGCCACGCACATAAGCCGAAAGCGGTATGTCGCCATAAGTATCGGTAGTCATCGAAGCCAAAAAGGCCCAATAGATACGCGTAATGTAAAACGCATTTTTGTATTTCGTACGATCGGCATTGTCCTTAAAATAGAAAATCTTAAGCAGCGGTGCATACTCTTGGGCTGTACGCTCGTTGTAGAAAAACTCCCAACGCAACCCCGACCAACCATCGGTATAACTATACGAAGGCGACGATGGATTGAAGGCGGGTTTGTTGTTTGCCACATAGCCTGCATACATATCGTGCGTCAGGTTGGTCGTACGCTGATAGTCGCGATACAATCCCTCGTAAGTCATATTGGAAAACATGGAAGCAATGTCGCTCTCGTTGAGTGCGGCAAGTGCATTCTCGTCCAACCTATAATTGATATTGATGTCGGAATAATCGCTTGTATCATTATCGACAATAATCACTCCCTGATTGCCACCCGGAGGAAGTACCTCTTTCGGCTCTTCATTACACGCTGTCAAAGCAAACGAAAAGGCTGACAGCAACAAGAAATAAACACCATGTTTTTTCATACTCATAATATTTTATATTTATTACTACTTAAAATCCAATGTTAAGAGACATACCGAATGTACGGCTATAAGGTTGGCTCGAGAAGTCGATTGCCTGTGCAAACATCGAGGTGTCGTAACCTGTTTCGGGACTTGTACCCGGCGTATGTTTCATCAAATAGCAGAGGTTGCGTCCCACAAATGCCAACCGCAACGACGAGAGGTGCGCCTTCGACAACAACTTCGACGGGAAAGAATAACCCACCGACAACTCTTTCAACTTGATAAACGAAGCATCGTAAACAAACTCTTCGGCAAAAGTGCTGATATACTTGTAGTAGTCTTCGGCCCTTACGGGAAGTTCGTTTGCCAACCCCTCTGCCGTTACACCTGCTACCACAAGATTTTCACGATTGCTTGTGCGGGCAGCGATACCCAACTCCGTAGCTTTTGCCTCGCTCACAGATATCACCTCACCGCCAAACTTCATATCGAACATAGCCGAGATGCTTACACCATAAAACGAGAATGTAGGAGTAACCGACATCAACAACTTGGGCTGAATGCAACCAATCGGATTGTCGAGCCGATGTTGGTCGGCATCAGTGCCGGCATACGGTCGTGGCAACCCGTCGGAGCCGACGATAAGTTCACCTTTTTCGTTACGAGCATAGAGTTGGTTGGCATAAATCTCGCCCAAGCGACCGCCCTCTACGGCACCTACCCTCACGGGGAATTTGTCGTCGCCATCAAAATAAATAAACTTTTTATCCTCGGACAACTCTTTTACCAACGATTCGTTGTGCGACATATTCACCGTAAGGTCGAACACAAAATTCTTCAGTTTCACAGGCGTTGCATAAATCATAAACTCTACACCGGAGTTGGTTATCACACCCGAGTTGATATACCTATACTTATATGGTGCAGTGAATGGGATTTTCATCACCTGATTTTTTGTAGAAGTATAATAATAGGTAAAATCCAACCCCAAACGATTCTCGAAAAAGCGCATATCCAAACCGGCTTCGTAGCTGGTAGCCATTTCGGGTTTCAGTGTTGAATTTCCGTTGACATCGACAGGACGATAAATGCCATCGTTTTTACTGCTGCTACCTGTTTGTGCCGCATTCGAATAACCATATTTATAGAGGTATTCAATTTGATTGACATCGGCCGATTTACCTACTTGGGCAAACGACCCTCTCACTTTGGTAAAGGTAAGCCAGCTCGGCAACACCACATTAAATTCGTTGCGAACCATATCCGTTATCACCCAACTGAGACTGACCGATGGATAGAAATAGTGATTTTTGCACGATAGTGTGCTGCTCCAGTCGTTGCGTGCAGTTACATCGAGCGATAAATAATCGTTGTAGGCAAACTGCAACGAGCCAAACACCGAATTGATGCTGCGGCTGTAAGCATACTCCGAAGTGGAGTTGATGCGCGTTGCCTGATTGATGTCCCATACAATACCGCTTTCGGAAGATTTGTTGAGCATATTCACTACCGACGTCGAGTTGATGCTGTATTTTTGTCGCATGAAGTTGCCACCTACCATATATCCCAAACGGAACAGACTACCAAGTTGGTTGTTTCCCGCCAAGGTTACTTCAATGTTTTGCTCGAAGAAAGTTTCCTGCCCTTTGCTCATTCCGTCTTCTTTGAAATCCTCAATTTTGTTATACTTGGTTCCGTTGGTCATATTCGACGAAAAAAGCGTCGTGTTGTAATAATCGAAAGCATATTTTCCGCTCAAATAAAGCCAATCGGTAAAGTTGATTTTTGCACTATAGTATCCGAATGCACGCCAACGCTCATCGGAGTTTTGATACTGCTGATTCACATAATACGGGTTCAAATAGTCCGTAGTCGGTCCCACCCAATTGACGTGAGCCTTTTCCGACGTTTTATAATGACTCAAATCGCTTAAACGCACATTGTTGGGTATCAACATAAACTGATAGGCCTCGCCCCACACACCAAATTCGGGACGGTTGAGGGCTTTCGTATTCGATGCCGAAATTTTCCCGTCCATCGAAAACCATTTGTTCAACTTCATACCCGCATTAAGGTCGAGGTTGAATTTTCTCAAACTTTCACCAACGAATAAACCTTTGCTGTTAGCGTTTCCGAACGAAAAACGGAAATGCCCTTTGTCGTATGTTTTCCCTATCGACACATTATGATTATGCGAAAATCCGGTTTGAAAATAATCCTTAAAACTATTGCTGTAATCCGAGTAGGGCAACTGCTCACCATTCCATACCGTTACCAAACTGCCATCGAGTTTGCCTCCCCAACTGAATGTACTTGTATTGTACACACCGTTATCTCCTTGTCCATACTCATGCTGACGATTGAGCAACTCGCTCACCTGTGTCCAAGTAAAACTACCATTGTAGGCAATGCCGAATCCGTCACTTTTCGAACCTTTTTTAGTGGTAATGAGAATCACTCCGTTGCCGGCACGACTACCATAAAGAGCCGCAGCGTTCGCTCCTTTCAACACCGATATGGTTTCAATATCCTCAGGATTGATATCGGTACTTGCGCCACCACGGTCAACACCTCCGTAATAAGAAGCACCCGAGGTATTCGTATCGTCAAACGGTACACCGTCCACTATCCACAATGGTTGATTGTTGTCGCTAAGCGAAGAATTACCGCGTATTGTTATTTTTGTAGAGCCGCTCAACCCCGTGCCTGCCGAAGTGAGTTGCATACCTGCCACCTTGCCTTGCAAAGCACTTGTTACCGAAGGGTCGGAGGTACGCTGTAGTTGTTCCGAAGTTAATTCCTGCACCGCATAACCCAGCATCTTTTTTTCACGTTTAATGCCAAGTGCGGTTACCACCACCTCTTCAAGTTGCTGAACGTCTTCGGCAAGCGTAATGTTTATATTGCTGCGACCTGCCACATCTACTTCCTGCTCGACATATCCCATAAAAGAGAAGCGTAGCTTTGCATTGTCGGTCGTAAGTTTCAACTCGTAATTTCCATCAAAATCGGCTACCGTACCATTACTCGTTGCCACTTCAACCACACTTGCACCGATAAGCGGTTCGCCTTGTGAATCGGTTATCGTACCGGTTATCACTTGTTGAGCCGAGAGTTCATACGCAAATAAAAGACAAGAAAGTCCCAAGAAAATCTTTTGTATCATTTCATGATTAATTATTTTAAATACAAAAGAGAGGATTCTTTCGGCTAAAAAACTATCTGAAAGAGGAATTTAATTCCAATAATTTGGAAATTATGTCCAATTTTATCATTTATTCTTTTTACGGTATTGTTCGGAATAATAGGCGAAGAATTCCACCTTCATTGCCAATGAAATACGAAACAACATATCGGTATTCAGACTACCTCGTTTTAGGATTTTTGGCACGTTCGACACATCGGTATTTATCTGCCGAGCTAACCACGAATAACTCTGCCCCCGAGCATCAAGTGTTGTTTTAATAATCTTTCCGATATGAATATCAGCGTTTTTCTCCATAAAAATGCACAAGTTACTCCCGTATAATCCCTGAGGGCTACCACACCCTTTACATCAAATACAGTTCCGCCTATGCTCAGCATAGACATCAACTTGTATTCTGTGATGTAAATAACGAAAAGTGGTAGTTTTCAGAGATTCACGAATAAAAGTCAACCCAAAATATGTCGCCTGTTTATTTCATTCAAACAGACCTCGCAAAGGTAACATTTTTATTTTGACATTTTTTGTTCTCTTTTATTACAAGAGAGAGAAGAAGAGAGGCCTTGTTCAAATAAAAAGGAAAGAATTTTCATTTTCACATTTTTTCCTTTTTATAGGGGAAATAGCTACTCAAAGAAGTTTTTTTAACAAAAAAAGCCCCACTACAAATTGCAGTGAGGCATTCTTATAAACAGATTTTTAATCAGAAAGCGTCAATAATGGCTTTGAAATCTTCGGCTTTGAGCGAAGCTCCACCGATGAGTCCGCCATCAATATCAGGATTTGCAAACAAACCTGCGGCATTTTTAGCGTTGCAACTTCCACCGTAAAGAATCGTGCAATTTTCTGCCACTTCGCGACCATATTTTTCGGCTACCAACCCACGAATGTAAGCGTGAATCTCTTGTGCTTGCTCAGGCGTTGCAGTCAAACCCGTACCGATAGCCCAAACAGGTTCGTAAGCCAAAACGATTTTTCCGAAATCCTCAGCCGAAAGGTTAAAAACGGAACCTTCGAGTTGTGCTTTTACCACCTCGTTTTGTTTGCCTGCCTCACGTTCTTCTTTTACCTCTCCAATGCAAAAAATAGGTTTCAAATCGTTAGCCAAAGCCAACTGAACTTTTTCTTTCAAAATTTCGTACGTTTCGCCATAGTAAGCACGACGCTCGCTATGTCCGAGAATACAATATTCGGCACCGGTCGATTTTACCATCGCTGCCGACACTTCGCCCGTGAAAGCACCCGAAACCTTATCGGCACAATTCTCTGCCGACACTTTAATTACGCTGTCTTTGAGCAATTCACTCACGGTAGCCAAATGAATAAACGGAGTACCGATAATCACTTCGCAATTCGGTTTTGCGTTTGCCAAAGCATTTTTCAACTCAGTAGCCAAAGCCACACCTTCTTGCAGGGTTTTGTTCATTTTCCAGTTACCTGCTACAATGTTTTTTCTCATGTTTATTTTATGTTTAGTTATTTTGTAATAAAAATTGTTCCTGCATCTCTTTTGCCGACGGAATATCGCGACTATTCCATTTTTCAACAATCGTTCCGTCTTTTATCAACACCAATCCGGGGTTTGCCCTAATGATTGTTTTCAGCGTAATCGGATCGGTTTTGCACCATTCGTAAGTAGCATTTGTCAAGCTGCTGTATTTTTCGATGTCTTCATCTACAGAAGCCGTCAATGCGTAAAAATCCACATCGCTAAACAATGCAAGTTCGCAAATTGCATTTATTTTTTCCGAAAAATCCGTATTTGCCTTATTCACATCGTAAGCAACAAGCAAAAACGTAAATCCTTGTTTCTCAACGACGTCAAACGTAATATCGTCGCCTGCAGCATTTATAATGGAGAAATCGTGAATAGGCGGTTCGTAACCTTTTTTTATCAATTTCGTTTTTTGTTCGATAAACATCCAACCTTCACTTTCGTCGGGGAAATCGGAAAGTGTGAATTCCCTCTCAACGCCGTCTTTGGCGTAAATAAAGGTCGTTTCGTAAACATCGGGAGCGGCATCAGCCGGAATTTCCATACTTTTTGCGATGTTCGTTCCTACCTTATAGGGTCGAAAATCTATTATCGGCAGATGCATATAACCATACAATGAGATGGTTACCGGAATAATTACAGCCACCACAATGCCTATCCACTCGACAGGTTTTATCCAAAACGCATGGTAATTTTTCAAAGTATACATCAGAGTAATTGCAAGAGCTAAAAGCACAATGTTTTTAGCAAACGTAGCCCAATTGCTCAACACGATGGCATCGCCAAAACACCCACAATCTTGCACCGGATTTTCGATGGCGATATAAAGTGTCAAAGGCGTCATCACTATCATAAACAGCAATGCAAAAATTGCAAAAAGCTTTGTCTTAAAACGAAAGAAAAGACTAAAACCTATTACAAATTCGAGCGTCGAAAGTGTAATAGCAAGGAAAAACGCCAGCGGATTAAATTGTTCAAAAAAAGTGCCGAATGCCGTGAAATAATCCTGTATTTTGTAGGTTGTACCCAACGGGTCGATAGCTTTTACGATGCCCGAGAAAATAAAAGTTATGCCAAGCAGCAAGCTACTTACCCAACTTAAGGCATTCCTTGTATTCGACTTTTTCGCTCTTTTCATAAACTGACCTTTTTATTTTGTTTGAATCAAACCGAAAACGGCATAATTTATCATATCAAAATAGTTAGCATCAATCCCTTCGGAAATAAGTGTTTTTCCCTTATTGTTTTCAATTTCTTTCGTGCGATGAATTTTCATCAAAATCAAATCGGTGTACGATTGCGGACGCATACTTCGCCAAGCCTCGTCGTAGTCATGATTTTTTGCCAACATCAAGTTTTTAGCTTCGGTGGCATAATGGTCGTACAAATGCAGAACCTCCTCCTTCGTTTTATCATCGTTGTCCGAAAATCCGAGTTGCAACTGAATCAAACCAATGATAGCGTAATTGACAATACCAATCAATTCGGGGCGAATGCCTTCGTTGACCATGGCTACGCCCTTCAATTCAATACTTCGTATGCGGTTTGCTTTGATGAATATTTGGTCGGTTACGCTTTCGGGGCGCATAATACGCCACGCAGCTCCGTAGTCGGTCAGTTTCTTTGTAAAGATGTTTCGACATTCATCGATGGCTTGCAAAAACTCTTCTTCTGTTGTCATTTTAACTCAATTTTGTATCCGCTTCAGCCTCCACAACATTCACAATATAGTCGCCCATTTTTTCACATTCGGCTATTAAATCCATGTAAACAACGCTCGTTCCGTAAAGGTACTTGCCTTCGTTTACGTCGATAATGTTTTGGGTTTTCAGTTGATTGCGGAAATTATTTATTTCGCTTTCAAGGTTTTTTGTCTTCGTTACATCTGCAAACTGCGGTACCGTACTCTCCAAAATCACCCGCATCTGATCCAATGCTTGGTCAATCAATTTGAACATCAAATCGATATTCTCGTTAATGCCGGCAGTAAATTTGGCATCCAAATTATTTCGTCGCTGAATAGTTCGTGCCAAATTGTAACAACTATCGGCAACACTTTCTATTTCGGAAATAATACGCATTTTCATTTGAAGTTCGTGCTTACTTTCGTTACTCAACCGACCATCTGCCACTTTCGATAAATAAGTAGCAATTTCCACTTCTATGCTATCGCAAATATCCTCGTATTTCTGTATTCGTGAAAATTGTTTTACAAACTCCACATCGTTTTCGCGCGGTTCGTTGAAAAGTTCTTTTACCATATTGAACATTTTCTGCACGCGTTCTGCAAACAACACAATTTCTTTATGGGCCTGCAAAATAGACAACTCGGCAGTAGAAAGCATTCCCGTAGAGATAAATTTCAAATGCGAAACATCTTCCTCATCGCTTGCTTTTGTAGGTATCAACTTGGTCACAATATAAACGTATGTTTTTGTAAACCAAATCATTATAAGGATATTAATCAAATTGAATACCGTATGAAAAATGGACAATCCAAACGAAACATAATACTGCATACTCTCGAAGCTCGCCAACAAAGTTTGATTCTCTGGTTGAGTGAAGTCAAGCGTTTTATTGTTGAGCCCATCTACAATCACCGGGTCGGTATGGGTAATAAAGTCGAGCAACGCTTCGGGACTACCCGCCATTGCGGTCGATAGCCAAACAATCAATCTCAGAAACGGATAATAGAGTGCAAAAACCCAAATAGAGCCGAATACATTGAAAAGCAGGTGCCCCATAGCCGCACGTTTTGCCCAAATATTACCCGAAATGGAAGCTATCAACGGAGTGATACACGTACCAATGTTACCTCCAAGTATCAACGCAGCTGCAGTGTCGAACGAAATCCATCCTTTACTACACATAATCAACGCAATGGCAAACGTAGCACTCGAGGCTTGCACCATCATGGTAAGAATCATTCCCACCACGGCAAATATCAAAATAGAGCCATAACCCAATTGCGTGTAACGTTGCAACACCGCAAAAATCTCAGGATTTGCTTTTAAATCGGGAACAGATTGGTTGAGATACTCCAATCCCAAGAATAGAAATGCAAATCCGATAAGAAATTCTCCCCAACTCTTGTAAGTGTTTTTTTTGCTAAACTGCAACGGCACACCAATTCCAATGAGCGGAATTGCAAAAGAGGCGATATTGACCTTGAAACCAAAAAGTGAAATAATCCATGCCGTTACGGTCGTTCCGACATTGGCTCCCATTATCACCGCCATCGACTGGCTGAGCGAAAGCAAACCCGCATTCACAAAACTGACAATCATCACCGTTGTCGCCGATGAACTTTGCACCAAGGCCGTGATGGAAATACCCGTCAATGCCCCAACAATGCGGTTGTTGGTCATCATCGCTAATATATTTCTTAATTTGTCTCCTGCTGCTTTTTGAAGACCCTCACTCATCATTTTCATACCATAGAGGAAGAGTCCCACCGAACCTACCAGCGTAAGAAAATCAAGAAAACCGTAATTCATTGGATTTGCAATTTATTTGAATGCAAATGTAATATAAAAGCTGAAAATATCAGCAGACTTTTAGAATATTCGTTTCGATCAAAGCATTTAAAAATATTGTCATTCAAAAAAAAAGGCAGAAACAAAATTGCTCTGCCCAAAAAGATAAACCTAAAAAACGTATTGTTATTTTTCTGCTTTAAAATCAGCTATCGCTTCTACCACATTTATGATGTAATCACCGATTTTTTCACACTCCACAACAATATCCATATAAAGCGTACTTATATTATAAGGATACTTCCCGTCTTTTACATCTTCCACATTTTGCGTTTTGAGTTGGTTGCGAAGATTGTTAATTTCGTTTTCAAAATTTTGTGATTTATGCAGTTCCGATAGTTGGAAATCGTCATCGTTCAAACAATGCTCCATTTGAGACATTGCCCTGTCTACAAGTTCAAACATGGTTTGTAGCTGTTCAGCTATATGTTTCGAAAATTCAACCTCTTGCTCTCGTTTTCGTTGCAAAATGCGTGCAATGTTGTAACAAGAGTCGCCTATACTTTCAACTTCGGAAATGATTCGGAGTTTAGTTTGTACTTGTTTTTTACTTTCGGTGCTGAGTCGTCCGCTTGCAAGTGAAGTCAGATAGTTAGCTATCTCTATTTCCATACGGTCGCTGATGTTTTCGTATTTTTCGATGCGACTATAACGTTTGGTAAACTCAATGGTTTCATTCTCGCAAAGCAAATCGCGTACCTGATTAAACATTTTGTGCGTTCGTTCGCCATATACCACAATCTCTTTACTTGCCTGAAGAATAGACAATTCGGAGGTCGAGAGTAATCCCGTAGAGATATATTGAAGGTGAAAAATCTCATCGTTGTCATTTGTCGGCACAGCTTTCTTTTTGATAATTTTTTCGATGAATTTTACAATATAATTGCTAAACCAGACAAGAATGCAAATATTACAAATGTTAAACATTGTATGAAACAATGACAACGAGAAGGCCGATATTTCAGACGGATTCGACGGACCTATTTTTTCCACAATCGTTTGTACCATGTTTGTAAACGGATAAAAAGCGACAAGCATCCAGCAAACGCCAAACATATTGAACAAAAAGTGTGAAAAAGCTGCTCGCTTGGCAGCAATATTACCCGACCACGCAGCAATATTTGCAGTAATGGTAGTACCTATGTTTTCTCCTAAAACCATTGCTGCCGCCAACGGAAAATCTATCCATCCCTGACTACACATAATCAGCGTAATGGCCATGGTTGCCGACGAGGATTGAACCACAATGGTCAAGATAGTCCCTACCAACAAAAAGAGCAGCACTGAGCCAAAGCCCAAGGCGGTATAATTTTTCAAAAATTCGAGTATTTCGGGATGATGATTGATGTCGGGGACGGAGGATTTGAGCAATCCGATACCAAGAAACAGAAGTGAGAATCCCATGATAATTTCACCCACATAGCGTCGTGAATTGTGTTTTGAAAACAACAATGGCACCGAAAATGCAATGATAGGTATTGCAACCGACGAAATATCGACCTTGAAACCCAAGAGTGCAACAATCCAAGCCGTGATAGTGGTTCCGACGTTAGCACCCATTATGACACCAAAAGCCTGCGAAAGCGACAACAGTCCCGCATTCACAAAACTAACCACCATCACCGTTGTTGCCGACGAAGATTGTATGATAGCAGTAATCAAAAAACCCGTGATAATTCCCACAAAACGATTGGAGGTCATTGCCGCCAAAATGGTTCTCAAACGATTGCCGGCCACTTTTTGCAAGGCCTCACTCATCATTTTCATTCCGAAAAGGAATATTCCCAACGATCCGATGAGTGTAAGAATCTCTTTAATACCGTATTCCATAAGAAATGAGATTATGTTAATAATTTTTGCCAAAGATAGTGGCAGAAAATTCAATCAACATAAGAATTGATGTGACAATTCTGTTACATTTTCAGAAACGGAAAGAACCTGTCAGCAATATGTTGTGATAATCGTTTGTGAGTGAGGCTTGTTTGGCTCCGGTAAACGGAGTGAAAGTGGCATATTGTTGATTGTACTGATAAGCCAGGTCGATGCCCCAGTATGTCCATCGGAACCCGATACCGCAACTTACGTTGTACGACCATGACGTTGCCAACGACTCCAAATCGGTACGAATGCTGTTTTGTGGCAAAGTTTTCGCAGCACTACTATCCTCGGTAGGGGTAGCAAATGCGCCTCCCACACGCAGCGAAAGAAAATCAAGCACACGATATTCGCCTCCAATTTTTAGCGTATGATTTATTTTTGCGTAATTGCGTATAAATTTATTCTCGTTATAGAAGCCATCGGTAGAAAAATCGTCGGAATAACGCATCGAACGATAATCGACAAGTTCGTAATCGACATCAATGAGTCCTTTTTTGTTAATAATGAAAGCCGCACTGAACAAATAGCGCGAGGGTGTACGGAAATGATAACTATCCGAGTTGTCGCCGGTCGAAGAAGATACGTCCACCAAATTACTCTTCTCATCTAACACGTTTCTACTCTCCAAATCGGTAGTTGAGTATTGCGAAATGGCATAAAACGTTGGAGTGTGATAAGCAAAACCTATTCGCAAAAATGAAACAGGACGCACAATCGCTCCTATCTTAAAATTCATCCCCACACCAGAGAAAGTCAACCTATTTTTCAGCTGTAATTCTTCCTCGTTCAACGAATAGAAGTTTTCTGTATAAAGGCTTGTAGTCGTTTTTTCGAGCGATTGAATACCCACGCTTGCTCCCAAATAGACCCAGTGGGCAAGATTTACTGCATACGAAACATTAAATTCATCTATACTACCCGACTCCACACATTTGTATTTTGAAGCTACTTGTGCATAAGTCATCGGTTTCCATTGTTTTAGTCCCGAAGGCTTAATCAGATAGTTGCCGTAGCCCAAAGCGGCAAGCCTTCCTATTTGCGGATTATCAAACGGATTGTTGCTTTCAAGGAGTGCATTTTCAGAAATGCCGTTTGCTTGCTCTGCCATATAATTGACAATTGATGCAGAGGCGTTATTATCAAACGTATATTTGTTTTGAAAATTCTTCAATCTGTTGAACGAAACGGCAAAATTAGAAGCTATCAACACCTTGTTTTTAGGCAAAATAGAATGTACATACGAAGCCTGACTCAAAGTAATGCGATTGTTATCGTTGAAATTGGTAGCGGTTTTGTGTTGCGAATAATTGTTGTAAAGCGACAAGGTGGCCTCGCAACTCCGATAAATACCAAGTCCTGCAGGATTGGTTATCAAGCTGGTAGGCTCTCCGCCCAAAGCTCCGAAAGCACCACTCATACTCATAGCCCGAGCCGTACCTTGAGTAGGCAACTCGGAAAAACTAAGTGCATCGAACAACTCTTGTGCCTGAGCAGAAAACAGACAGAAAAGAATATAAAGCGGAAATAAGAATCTCTTTTTGTTCATAATGTACATTGCTTTTTTATTGTGCAGTGGGATTTAGATAAAAATCAGGATCGCCGAAAATAAAAATGGTGTCATTTTCGCCATTCTCGTTTTTATAAATGATGCTCCCCTCTTCATAGGTTTTCACCTCGGGGTCTAAAATCAGAATGTTATGATTGGTATCAGCAACCTCCTCTTCAACAACAACTTCCATTATTTCTTCATCACCTTTTTGATAATAAATATCGTCGGCAATGATAAATTTTTGCCCGAACAACAACGTAATATTTGCACTGCAAAAAACCAACAGATATAAAATTCTTTTTTTCATAAACATTGCTTTAATAAACACGTATCAATTCTCTTACATAATAAAAAATAAACATTCCGCTCACAATAATTTTAGCTATCGTATTGACAAACAGCCCGACAAATGTACCGAATCCCGCTTTGATTGCCTCCTCCGATTTTTTCCCGTAAAGCAGTTCTCCGACAATTGCTCCCACAAAAGGACCTGCAAAAATGCCAATCGGACCAAAAAACATTCCTACAAACAAACCAATAAAACTGCCCCAAACGCCCCATCGACTTCCGCCAAATCGCTTGGCACCCCAAGCAGGGAGCACATTGTCCAATATTTGTAAAATTATAATTATGACAAGCCAAACAATCAAAAAGATTAAACTAAACTCAACTTTTGACGAAAAATGTAGCAATAATAACCCGATATAACTAAAAGGCAAACACGGGAGAATGGGAATTACCGCCCCTAATAATCCGATAACAAGAAAGATACCCGACAAGATGATTAACAATATATCCATCACATTTTCTTTGAGTTCAAAAGTAAAAATATCTTTTTTACGCAATGACATTTTTTTGTTAAAACTTATTTATTCATTTGGATATTTACGGGGAAACGTTTTACTTTGTTTAGTGTTAAACAAACAAAAAAGGAATAAAATTATGCGAAATTTTCTAAAAATGATGTTGGCCGTAATTTGCGGATTTGCATTGGTGTCAATGATTGGTATATTCGTTGTATTGGGATTGCTGGGTGCTTCGATGAGCAAACCTGCTGTTTCATTGGGCGATAATTCGATTTTCAAATTGGAGTTAAGCGGTGTTGTACAAGAACGCAGCAACGACATTTCCGATTATGTGGGAATGTTTGGAGGAGACGAGCTATCGTACATCGGGCTGGACGATATTTTATCAACCATACAAGCCGCAACTACAAATGACGACATCAAAGGAATTTACTTAAAATGCGGCATTTTATCGGCAGCTCCGGCTTCCGTATCGGAAATAAGAGATGCTTTGTTACGCTTTAAAACTTCGGGCAAATTCATCGTAGCTTATGCCGACAACTACTCACAATCGGCCTATCAGATTGCATCTGTGGCAGACAAGATTTATATGAACCCCGAAGGTATTCTTCAAGTTACGGGATATTCGCTGCAAACCGTTTTCTTTAAAGACCTATTGGAAAAAATCGGTGTAGAAATGCAGGTGGTAAAAGTAGGCACTTACAAATCGGCAGTTGAACCTTATGTATTGGACAAAATGAGTGATGCCAATCGCGAGCAGACACAGCAAATGGCAAACTCGCTATGGAACAAGTTTTTGACCGACGTTTCTCTCTCTCGCAATGTAGAGGTTTCAAAACTGAATGAGTTTGCCGACAATGGTCTTGTTTTCGATCAAGCGATACAAACGGTCAATTACAAACTTGTAGATTCGTTGATTTACGAATGCGATATAAAAGATATATTAGCCAAAAGAGTCGAAAGCGACAAAAAGGATTTGTTTTTCTGCTCGCTAAAAGAGATGAAAAGTATCTTAAAACCCTCCAAATACAATGAAAACAAAATCGCACTTGTTTATGCTTCAGGCGAAATTGACGGAGGAAACAAAGATGAGGAAAACATCAATTCTAAAAAATTATCGAAACAACTTTTAGACATTGCCGACGACGACGATGTGAAAGCCGTTGTGTTGCGTGTAAATTCCCCCGGTGGAAGCGCTTTCGGTTCGGAACAGATATGGTATGCCTTGAGTAAAGTAAAAGCTAAAAAGCCATTGATTGTTTCGATGGGAGGTTATGCGGCTTCGGGCGGATACTACATTTCGTGTATAGCCGACACAATAGTAGCACAACCGAACACCATTACGGGTTCGATAGGCATTTTCGGATTGATACCGAATGCCAAAGGATTAGCCGACAAAATAGGATTATCGTTTGACGGAGTAAAAACCAACGCAATGAGCGATTTCGGAGAGATAAACCGCCCCATGTCCGAAAAAGAGTTCTCGCTGATGCAGGCACACGTCTGCCGTGGATATGAGTTGTTTGTAAAACGCTGTGCCGAAGGACGCTCTATGTCAACCGACGCAATCAAAGCAATTGCCGAAGGTCGTGTTTGGACGGGAGAACAAGCCTTAAATAACGGATTGATTGATGTATTGGGAAATTTAGACGATGCTTTGACTATTGCCGTAGAAAAATCGGGATTGGAATCTTACGAGTTGGTTTCTTATCCGGAAAAGAAAGATTTTCTAACGCAATTGATGGAAGAGTTATCGGGTGTTCAAACCAAAATCCGCTCCGTGGCAAATCCTTCAATGTATATTCAGCATTTCAAAGGTTTAATCAACGGGAATGCCCTACAAGCAAGAATGCCCTATTTCCTTATAATAAAATAGGTGAAAAAAATTCTAAAAATATTACTTCTTTCTCCCCTTGCCTTTCTTTACGGATTAGTGATAAGGGTTAGGAATAAAATGTTTGATTTTGGCATTTTACACGAAAAAGAATTCGACATTCCTATCATTTCCATTGGGAACATCACTATTGGCGGAACGGGGAAAACACCTCATACCGAATACCTTGTTTCGATGCTCGGCGAATTGGGGATGCAGGTTGCTGTGGTAAGTCGTGGTTATAAACGTAAAACAAAAGGGTATGTTTTAGCTTCACGCAAATCCACCGCAGTTGAGATAGGAGACGAACCGTTTCAAATAAAAAAGAAATTTCCTGACACCATCGTGGCTGTCGATGCCAAACGCAATAGGGCTGTGCAAAAACTTTTGGGAGGACAAGAAGCCCCACAAGTTTTTGTACTCGACGATGCTTATCAACACCGCTTTATTGCACCAGGTCTTTCAATTCTGCTTATCGACTACAACCGATTGATTTACAACGACTATTTATTACCTATCGGTCGTTTGCGTGAACCTGCCTCGGAGCGTTCGCGTGCCGACATACTGATTGTAACAAAATGCCCCTTGACAATGCAACCCATAGAGATGCGTATTATCGACAAACGCTTAAATTGCTCACCCTCGCAACGATTGTACTTCTCAAGTTTCAATTACGGGACTATCTACAATGTGTTCGATAGCACAAAACATTATTCGACAGAGTCGCTGAAAAAGCAGGAAGCACAAATTTTGATAGTAACGGGAGTAGCATCGCCCGAACCATTGTATGGTTATATTCTGAAAAAAATAGGACGATACGAAACAATCCGATTCTCCGACCATCATTCGTTTACAAAAGAGAATTGGAATCGTATTTCAAAAAAATATGCTGCTATCAAAAACAAAAAGAAACTCATTTTGGTTACAGAGAAAGATGCTGCACGCATTTATTCGGATAAAAATGTTCCGAATTTATTGAAAGAGCATATTTATACCATACCATTGCATGTTAAGTTTCTATGCAATGGAGAAGAACCTTTTAAAAATCAAATCATTAATTATGTTAAAGAAAATAAAAGAGACGGCCGATTTTCTTAAATCGAAAATGCTCACCCAACCTCGGGTCGCTATTATTTTAGGTACAGGTCTTGGCAATTTGGCAGAACAGATTACCGATAGTATTTCAATCCCTTATGGAGAAATACCGAATTTCCCCATATCGACAGTAGAAGGACACAGCGGTTGTTTGATACTCGGAAAATTAGGCGGGAAAGATATTCTGGCTATGAAAGGACGCTTTCATTATTATGAGGGCTACGATATGAAACAAGTTACATTCCCTATTCGCGTGATGAAACTTTTGGGAATTGAAATTTTGTTTGTATCGAATGCCTCGGGTGGTGTCAATCCGGCATACGAGATTGGCGATTTAATGGTGATAAACGATCATCTGAATATGTTTCCCGAAAACCCTTTGCGAGGACAGAATTTTGAAGAACTCGGACCGCGTTTCCCCGATATGCACGAAGCATACGACAAAAATTTGATAGCATTAGCATCGGAAATTGCTGCCGAAAACGGGATTAAACTACAACACGGTGTTTATGCAGGCACACAAGGGCCTACATTTGAAACTCCCTCCGAATACAAATACTACAGAGTGATAGGCGCCGATGCCGTGGGAATGAGTACGGTACCGGAAGTGATTGTGGCTAATCACATGGGAATAAAATGTTTTGGTGTATCAATTATCACGGATTTGGGAGTCCCCGGTAATTTTGTCGAAGTTTCGCACGAAGAAGTGCAACGTATGGGGAATGCCGCTCAACCGAAAATGACCTTAATCATGAAAGAGATGGTTAAACGCATTGGTTAAAACTCGTTGGTACACTACCAAAACAAAAAAGAAGCAAGAAGAAACATTCCTGCTTCTTTTTGTTTATTCAAAGTGCTTTTTAATGGTAAGAAGCTGGTGTTGAGCATCTTTTATCCCCAAATCGTACATAGCCTGTAGACGTGTGGCATTTTTCTCTATACGTGCAATTTTTACATACTCCGACGGACGAACAACAACAATTTTCCCCTCTTGTTCCAACTGTTCCACAAAATCCATTTGCCGGTTGTACATGGCATAGCGCATATTGATGGTTTTTATTAACTCAGGGTATTTTTTATAGAAGATTTTAGCAGGTAAAGGATTCCGTTTTTGCTTGCGATAACCTGCACAACGTGTCAAAACTACCACTATTTGTTGGTATCCGTCAGCTATACATTGTTTTAAAGGAATGCTATCCGATAGACCACCGTCAAAGTAAAATTGTCCGTCAAGTGCTACCATTTCAGACACAAAAGGCATTGCCGAAGTTGCACGCAACAATTCCATTTGCTGCAACACGTTGTTTACCCGACGATACTCCACCGCACCCGATACCACATTGGTAATGGTGGCAAAGAGTTTTGTTTTCGATTCGGAAAATGACTTTTGGTCGAACACATCAAGTTTGAATGGAATTTCGTAATAAGCAAAATCCTTATTGATGATATTGCCCGTGGTAAGTAGCGACTTTATACCCATATAACGCGGATCAGCAGCATATTTTTTGTTATAACGAATGGTGCGTCCGCGTTGTTTCGAAATGTAATTTACCCCGAAAAGAACACCTGCCGAAGTCGCATATACGGCATCGACTTCAATGAGATTATCCAACAAAACATCCAAAACACCCGCAGTGTATAAGCCACGCATGGCTCCGCCTTCCAATACCAATGCTGTTTTCATATTTCAAATTTTAGCACACAAAGATAAAATAATGTCTGCACCTGAAAAAATGGCTATCTTTGTGCCGATTTTAAAGAAAATAATTATGAAAAAAGTGTTTATTGTAATGTGTTTAACGCTTATGCCATTTTGGGTTACGGCTCAAGATGTTTTAGGCAATTGGAAACTCGAAGACGGCTCTGCCATTGTGGAGGTGTATAGTTTAGGTGATGTGTTTAACGGTAAAATTATTTGGTTGAAAAACCCGACAATGAAAGATGGTACTCCGGTTGTTGACGTGTATAATCCTGATACGAAACTTCGTTCACGAAAGATTATGGGATTAAACATACTCAGCGGACTGAAAAAGGACGGGAAAGAGTACAGCGGCGGTCTTATCTACGACCCCAACAACGGGAAAACCTACTATTGTTCGATGAAAGTGGAGGGCAATGTACTCAAAGTGCGCGGTTCACTCGACAAACGCGGTTTTTTTGGACGTACTATGAATTGGTTTCGAGTGAAGTAGAAAAGTGGACGATTACACCATTCAAAAAGTGATGCCCTATAGCGGCTGCAAATGTTCACTACCGACATCAGTGCCTATCATTTACAAAATCAACCATATCACGCCATTGGCCATTTAATACTGATATTTTTATGAAATATAGTTTAAAAAAGATGGTCTACAAGGCGTTTCTGATCGCATCGGGATTTTCGATGGAAACCACTACCGCCACCAACAGTCCCAACATTGTGCTTTTTATGGTTGATGATATGGGCTGGCAAGATACTTCTGTGCCATTCGATACATGCGTTTCGGATTTAAATCGCCGCTACGAAACACCCAATATGGAACGCTTGGCATCAATGGGTGTAAAAATGACCTCGGCGTATGCGTGTTCTATCAGTTCTCCCTCCCGTTGCAGTTTGATGACGGGCATGAATCAAGCACGTCATTGTGTAACGAATTGGACTCTCCACCGCGACATCTCCACCGACAATCCGAATCCTTATGTAGAGATGCCCAATTGGAACTACAACGGCATTCAACCCTCTGAAGGTATCAACCACACGGCAGTGGCAACCTCCTTTGTGCAGATTTTGAAAGAGCACGGCTATCATACCATTCATGTTGGTAAAGCACATTTTGGGGCAACAAACACACCTTCAGCCAATCCGCTTAACTATGGATTTGAAGTGAATATAGCAGGGCATTCGGCAGGTGGACCAGCTTCGTATCTTGGCGAGCGATGCTACGGATTTAATCCCGATGGCACAGCATGGCACAAAGGAGGATTTGCCGTACCCGGACTGGAAAAGTATTGGCAACAAGATGTATTTCTCACTGAGGCTCTCACGCGTGAAGCGTTAAAAACACTCGAAGATGCGCACACCAAGCAACAACCATTCTTCCTCTATATGGCTCACTATGCGGTACATGTACCACTCGACAAAGACGTACGATTTTATGACAAATACCGCACAAAAGGGCTTGACGACACAGAGGCTCGCTATGCCGCCCTTATAGAGGGCATGGACAAAAGTCTTGGAGATATAATGGATTACCTCACGCAAACACAACAAATAGACAATACCATTATTATTTTTATGAGTGACAATGGTGGTCTTGATTTTAGTGGACGAGGCGCTGCACCCGAAGGTCGGCACAACTATCCGCTTCGGTCGGGGAAAGGTTCGCTCTACGAAGGAGGAATACGCGAGCCAATGATAGTGTATTGGAAAGACAAAGTAGCTCCCAACACCATCAATTTTCACCCTCTTATCATCGAAGATTTTTTCCCTACAATACTCGAAATGGCAGGTATTACAAACTATATCGTGCCACAAGTGGTAGATGGACGTAGTTTTGTACCGCTACTCGAAGGGAGATATACCGACAACCATCAACGTGCGCTGGTTTGGAATTCTCCCCATACATGGATTCCCGTACAATATGAGGATTTGAAACAAGGCTATGGGCAAACTTGTGCCATTCGCAAAAGTAATTACAAACTGATTTACAACTACCGTACAGGCAAAAAAGAACTATACAATTTACAAGAGGACATTCGAGAGGATAACGATATTGCGCAAAAAAATCCTGCTATCGTAGCTGACTTAAGTTGTGAACTCGGAACTTACTTGCGTGAAGTAGGAGCGCAACGACCTACTTTCAAAGCCACTTCAAAACCTTGTCCTTGGCCTGATGAAACAGAATAAATCTACAACGTAAAGTTTGCTTGCAACTGATTAGTTATAGGCATAAAAAAAGCACTTACATTTCTGCAAGTGCTTGATTTTCAGTGGTGGGCGTTGACGGATTCGAACCGCCGACCCTCTGCTTGTAAGGCAGATGCTCTGAACCAGCTGAGCTAAACGCCCGAAACTTTCTTTCCAAAAGCGGAGCAAAGGTAAGTGATTTTTATAACACTGCAAAACATTTTTCAAAAAAAACGAAAAAAAGTGTAAAAAAAGCATCAAAACACCATTCGTTCTCTTTCGTATTAAAAATTTAATCGCTTTTAAATGCTATTTTTGCGAAAAATTGAGTTATGAATTTTCGGACAAAAGTAACATTGGCAACACTGCCCAAAGAATGGAAAATAACTTTTGCAGACGAGATTATGCTTCTCGGCTCGTGTTTTTCCGACTCGGTGGGTTCGCAAATGCAACAAGTGGGATTAAAGGCTTTGTTAAATCCGTTCGGAACACTTTACAACCCATGTTCGATAGCAATGGCATTACATCGACTAACGACAGGAACCGTTTTTACCGAAACCGAACTTTTTTCACACGAGGGACTTTATCATAGTTTTATGCATCATAGTCAGTTTTCGAGTACCTCGGTCGAAGACACACTGCTACGCATAAACACCTCTTTTGTCGAGGCACAACAACAACTAAAAACCGCACGTTTTCTGATAATAACCCTCGGAACAGCGTGGATTTATCGCCTTGCAGATACGGGACAAGTGGTAGCCAACTGCCACAAGTTGCCCGAAAGGCTTTTCATGCGAAACAGGCTATCGGTGGACGATGTAGTAAGCGTTTTTGAGAAAACCATTGCCGAATTGCAAGCCTATAATCCCCACCTTCACATTATTTTTACGGTAAGTCCGATAAGGCATTTTCGTGATGGAGCGCATGCCAATCAATTGAGCAAATCGACGCTTTTGTTAGCGGTAGAAGAGTTATGCAGGAAATACGCGAACACCCGTTATTTTCCTGCCTACGAGATTGTTTTGGACGAACTCCGCGATTATCGCTTTTTTGCTGACGACATGGTGCATCCATCGCCTTTGGCAGTGCAATATGTATGGGAATGTTTTTGCGAAGAATTTTTCGATGAGCAAATACGAGCTTACTTTCCGAAAATAGAAAAGGTGCGGAAATCCCTTTTGCATCGACCTCTCAATGCCGATACACAAGCATACATCCAATTTAAAATCAATATTTTGCAACAAAAAGAGGCATTGGAACATGAACTCGGCATTAAAATATGTTCAAAATGAATCTTGATACTGAAATCACCTGCATACAAGGCATCGGGCAAAAACGCGCCGAATTGCTGAAAAAAGAGATTGGGATAACAACACTTGCCGATTTACTCTCCTATTATCCATACAAATATGTCGATCGCAGTCGATTTTATCGTGTAAACGAAATAGACGAAACAATGCCTTACATTCAGTTGAAAGGGCAGATTTTGTCGGCGGAATACATGGGCGAGGGACGCGCACGACGTTATGTAGCGCATTTCTCCGACGGCACGGGTTTTGTCGATTTGGTATGGTTCCAGGGCATTCGGTATGTAGAAGGGAAATATCGTTTGAATACGGAATACGTTATTTTTGGGAAACCGAATCGCTTTGGCAGCCGCTTAAACATTGCCCATCCTGAAATAGAACCTTTTACCGAAAACTATACACAGCAATCGCAAGGCTTTCAGCCGTTGTACAACACAACGGAAAAAATGAAAAGCAATTTTCTGAACTCCAACGCATTACGAAAGGTTATCAAAACAGCTTTGATGTTTATGGGCAACATCCCCGAAACATTGCCCGCAAACCTGATGCAACGTTATTCATTGTGTGCGCGTGGCACAGCATTACAACAGATACATTTTCCGCAAAACAACGACTTGCTCAACAAAGCTCGCTATCGACTGAAATTCGAGGAGTTATTTTACGTTCAACTCAGCATTCTCCGACAGACCAAATACAGAGAGCAACGTTATCGAGGATTCGTTTTTGGACGAGTTGGAGCACTTTTCAATGATTTTTACACACATTGTCTGCCTTTTAGCCTTACCAACGCACAAAAACGAGTGTTGCGCGAAATACGTACCGACATGAATTCCGGACGACAAATGAACCGCCTTTTGCAAGGCGACGTGGGCAGCGGCAAAACCATTGTGGCACTGATGAGTGCCTTGATTGCACTCGACAACCATTTTCAAGCATGCGTGATGGCACCCACCGAAATTCTTGCCAATCAACATTTTGAGACTATCAATGCCCTGCTACAGCCTTTGGGAGTACACGTGGCTTTACTCACCGGCTCCACAAAAAAAACAGCACGACAACAACTTCACGAACAACTCCGCAACGGCACCTTGCAACTGCTTATCGGCACACACGCTTTGTTGGAAGACGAAGTGGAGTTTCACAATCTGGGGTTGGTCGTAATTGACGAACAACATCGCTTCGGCGTAGCCCAACGGGCAAAACTTTGGACTAAAAACGTGCAACCGCCGCATATTTTAGTAATGACGGCCACTCCCATTCCTCGCACATTGGCTATGACACTCTATGGCGATTTAGATGTGTCGGTACTCGATGAATTGCCACCGGGCAGAAAACCGATACAGACATTCCACTATTTTGATAACAAACGTGAAGCATTAAACGGCTTTTTGCTGAAACAGATTGAAAAAGGACGTCAAATTTATATTGTGTATCCGCTCATTCAGGAATCTGAAAAAATGGATTTGAAAAATCTTGAAGACGGATTTCTATATATCAAAGAGCGGTTCCCCTCCTACAAGGTGAGTATGGTGCATGGCAAAATGAAAGCCTCCGAGAAAGATGCCGAAATGCAACGGTTTCTTGCAGGCGAAACTCAAATAATGGTAGCCACTACGGTGATAGAAGTAGGAGTGAATGTACCGAACGCTTCGGTGATGGTTATCGAAAATGCCGAGCGTTTCGGGCTGTCGCAACTACACCAACTACGAGGACGTGTAGGACGTGGCGCCGAACAATCGTATTGCATACTGATGTCGAAATTTGAGCTATCGAAAGAAACACGCCAACGACTCGACACGATGGTTCGCACCAACGATGGCTTCGAAATAGCCGAAGCCGACCTGCAATTACGTGGTCCCGGCGACATCGACGGCACCTTGCAGAGCGGATTGCCTTTCGATTTGAAAATAGCCGACCTTGCCCGCGACGGACAAGTGTTACAACTTGCCCGCGAGGCGGCTCTTGACATTCTAAAAGACGACCCCTTATTGCAAAACGACTCCAATGCCCTACTTCTGAAACAATTGGATTGCATGCAACGAAACAACATCAACTGGAGTTCGATTAGTTGATTTTTGAGAAGATTTATGTACAAATTCTCCTTTGTACGAATATCCGTCAGAGAGAAATGCTCTTGTAATCACAGTTGATAGTTCTATTTTGCCAATGCGATACGATGTACTGCATATCTGTTAAGAATGTATAATTTTCAACTTTCAATTCTTTAAGTTTTCCTATCTTTGCAATTTGTAAAAAGTGAAAAGACAAACTTGTCATGATAAAAAAGTTTGATTTTTTGATCATAGGTGGCGGCATTGCCGGCATGAGTTATGCCCTGAAAGTGGCACGTGCCAAAAAAGGAAAAATTGCAATCGTGTGCAAAACCACCTTAGAGGAAGCCAACACCGCCAAAGCCCAAGGCGGCATAGCATCGGTAACAAATTTGTTGGTCGATGATTTCGAAAAACACATCGAAGACACTATGATTGCCGGCGATTGGATAAGCGACCGCGCTGCCGTAGAGCAAGTCGTGCGAAATGCGCCGGCGCAAATCCAAGAGTTGGTGGGCTGGGGCGTGAATTTCGATAAAAAAGAGGACGGCAATTTCGATTTACACCGCGAGGGCGGACACTCCGAATTCCGTATTCTGCACCACGCCGACGACACGGGCGCCGAAATTCAGCGCGGATTGATGGCTGCCGTACGTTCCAATCCCGACATCGAAGTGTTGGAAAATCATTTCGCGGTGGAAATCATCACGCAACATCATCTCGGACAGCGTGTTACGCGTCGCACGCCCGACATCGAATGCTACGGCGCATACATTTTGAACCCGACAACAGGAAAAATCGACACTTATCTGTCGAAAATCACGCTGATGGCCACCGGCGGCACCGGCGCTGTTTATGCCACCACATCGAATCCGAACATTGCCACGGGCGATGGCATCGCCATGGTGTATCGCGCCAAAGGCAAGGTCAAGGATATGGAATTTGTGCAGTTTCACCCGACGGTGCTTTACAATCCCGCCGAAACGCATCCCGCCTATCTGATTACCGAAGCCATGCGCGGCTATGGCGGCATTTTGCGTCTGCCCAACGGCAAGGAATTTATGCACAAATACGACGAACGTTTGAGTTTGGCACCGCGCGACATTGTGGCACGCGCCATCGACAACGAGATGAAAATTCACGCCCTCGACCATGTGTGCCTCGACGTTACGCACAAAGACCCCGAAGAGACGAAACATCATTTCCCGAACATCTATGCCAAATGCTTGAGCATCGGCATCGACATCACCAAAGAGTATATTCCCGTGGTGCCGAGCGCGCACTATATGTGTGGCGGCATCAAAGTCGATTTGGACGCACAATCGAGCATCCGCCGATTGTATGCCGTAGGCGAATGTTCGTGCACGGGATTACACGGTGGCAACCGTTTGGCGAGCAATTCGCTGATAGAAGCCGTAGTGTATGCCGATGCGGCCGCCAAACACAGCCTGAGCGTTGTCGATCAGTACGATTTCAACGAGAAAGTGCCCGAATGGAACGACGAAGGCACCATGAGCAACGAAGAAAAAGTGCTGATAGCACAAGACGTGCGCGAAGTGGGGCAGATAATGAGCACCTACGTCGGCATTGTACGCAGCGACGTGCGGCTGCGGCGTGCGTGGGAGCGCCTCGATTTGCTGTACGAAGAGACCGAAGACCTCTTCAAGCGCGTCAAAGCCACGAAAGACATTTGCGAGTTGCGCAACATGATAAACGTCGGCTATCTGATTACACGTCAGGCACTTGAGCGCAAAGAGAGCCGCGGCTTGCATTACACGATTGATTATCCAAAAAAAACAAATAAGAATGAAAAAATTTAAGTTGATTAACAACATTTTTGGGTGGATTGCGTTTGCCATTGCAGCAACAACATACTTGCTGACAATGGAGCCTACCGCAAGTTTTTGGGATTGTGGGGAGTTTATCTCTTCTGCATATCGTTTGGAGGTAGGACACCCACCCGGAGCACCATTTTTTATGCTGACAGCACGCTTTTTTACGCTTTTTGCATCCGACCCTTCACATGTGGCAATGATGGTAAATGCCATGTCGGCATTGTGTAGCGCATTTACCATCTTATTCTTGTTTTGGACAATCACGCATCTTGCCCGCAAGTTGATTGTGAAAAACGGAGAGGAAATATCCGTAGGCAAAACCATTGCAATCATAGGTTCCGGAATGGTGGGCGCATTGGCTTATACGTTTTCGGACACGTTTTGGTTTTCAGCGGTTGAGGCCGAGGTCTATGCCTATTCATCGTTTTTTACGGCTATTGTATTTTGGCTGATTTTAAAATGGGAAGACACCGAAGGCAACGTTGCCGACGATCGTTGGTTTGTGCTTATTGCCTATCTTATGGGATTGAGCATCGGAGTACACTTGTTGAACCTTTTGGTCATTCCTGCCATTGTTTTGGTTTTCTATTTCAAAAAATTCCCGTTTTCGATAAAAGGCACAATCATTGCCCTGTTGTCGTCTTTCGGCATTCTGGCATTGGTACTATACGGATTGATTCCTGGATTTATAAAAATAGCAAGCTGGTTGGAACTTTTGTGTGTGAATACATTGAGTTTGCCATATAATTCAGGGCTACTTGCTTACGTAGTCATCACCTTTGCCGTAATGGTATGGGCTGTGTACGAAACGGCGGCAAACAAAAGTCGTCCGCGTATGCTGATAGCATTTTTGCTTGCGCTGTTTTTTTCGGGCATTCCGTTCATCGGCGACACCATTTGGTTGGGAGTTGTATTGCTGGCAGGTCTTGCCATTTTCTTGTTTAGAAGCAAAAAAATTCAAGCACGTTTGTTGAACACCGTTGTGCTGTGCATTATGGTAATGCTTGTCGGTTACTCGTCGTACACACTTATCGTGGTGCGTTCGTTGGCCAATACACCGATGGATCAGAATTCTCCCGAAGACGTCTTCTCGTTGCAATACTATCTCAACCGTGAACAATATGGCGACCGTCCGCTCATCTACGGTCCCGTGTATAGCGCTCCCGAAAAATTGGTAGTGGAGGGCAACTATTGTGTACCAATAGAGAAACTCGGTAGCAACGTTTGGGTTAAAAAGACCAAAAAGTCGGCAACGGAGAAAGACGAATACATTTGCACCGGCAAAAAGCACAAAGGTTATGAAATGGACAGTCGCTTCAATATGTTCTTCCCGCGTATGTACAAAGGTCCTGCCGTAAACAGCGAGCATATAAAAGCTTATCAGGAATGGGGACAAGTAAAAGGAAACGAAATTGTTGTGGACAGATGTGGCAGAGAAGAAAAATTGGTAAAACCGACTTTCATTGAAAACATGCGCTTCTTTTTCTCTTATCAGCTCAATTTCATGTATTGGCGTTATTTTATGTGGAATTTCAGCGGCAGACAAAACGACATTCAAGGGCATGGCGAAATAGACCACGGCAATTGGATTACAGGATTCGATTTTATTGATAGTCTGATGATAGGCAGTCAAGAAAATCTGCCGTCGGATTTAAAAAACAACAAAGGACATAATGCGTATTACATGTTGCCGCTTTTGCTTGGCATACTCGGCATATTGTATCAGTTGAGCAGAAAAGAGAATGGCGGTAAAAGTTTTTGGCTGACTTTCTTCTTGTTTTTTATGACGGGCATCGCCATTGTGATTTATCTGAATCAAACGCCTTACCAACCGCGTGAACGCGATTATGCGTATGCAGGTTCGTTCTATGCTTTCTGCATTTGGATAGGGTTAGGCGTATTGGCTCTTGTCGAATCGTTGGAAAAACTGTTGAAAAACAAAACCGTATCGGCATCAATAGCCACAGTGGTTTGTTTGTGCGTACCGGCATTGATGGGCGCTCAAAATTGGGACGACCACGATCGTTCAAACCGAACCGTTTGCCGCGATTTCGGCTCCAATTATTTGATGAGTTGCCCGAAAAATGCAATTATTTTCACCAATGGCGACAATGATACATTCCCTCTTTGGTACAATCAGGAGGTGGAAGGCAATCGCACTGATGTGCGTGTTTGTAATTTGAGTTATCTGCAAGGAAGTTGGTATATCGACCAAATGAAACGTCAGGCCTACGAATCAGCTCCACTGCCTATTTCGTGGGAGCCATGGCAATATCGTTCGGGTATGCTTGATATGGCTCGTACGTACGACCACCCAACGGTAAAAACACTCGACTTGAAACAAGCACTCGATTTTGTCCGCAACGAGAAATATATTGGCGAAGACGGCATAGGCGTTATTCCCGTCAAGCAACTCTATCTTCCGATCGACTCGGTGCAAGTTGTTCGTACAGGAACCGTAGCAAAAGAGTTTGCCGACGATATAGTTCCCGAAATGACTATTCCGTTGAAAGGCGGCATCAGCAAATCACATTTAATGGTATTGGAAATGCTGCAAACTAATAATTGGGAACGCCCTATCTACTTTGCCGTAACGGTAGGAGATGAATTTTATCCCGATGTAAACAAGTACTTCCAATTGGAAGGGTTAGCCTATCGTTTGGTACCGATAGAAGCAAACGAACAACCGAGAGTAAATACCGAAGTGATGTTCGACAATATGATGAACAAATTCCGTTGGGGTGGCGTTAGCAATCCAAAGGCTTATATCGACGAAACGGTTTTGCGTCTGTGCCGTACTCATCGTTTGATGTTTGCCTATTTGTCCGATGCTTTAATCAAAGAGGAGAAAAACGATATGGCATTGCAGGCTTTAGATCGTTGTATGGAAGTGCTTCCAACCCAAACCGTGTTGGTGGATTACTCCTGCATTTTGTTGGCAAAAAACTATTATAAAATCGGAGAGCAAGCCAAAGCCGACTCTTTGATGCGCGAAATAGCCAACAACAGCATTGAAAAAATCACATGGATTTTATCGTTGCCCGATAAGATGAAAAACAGTGTCTCCCGCGAAAACAGCGTGCAACAAAACCTTGCAATTCTGCAAAACGTCTATTCGGAATGCGATAATTACAACAGCGATTTAGCCAATGAGATTTATAAAGAGTTCGAAACGCTTTATTATAAATTAGCCGATTGATATGTTTATAGAGCAACCACCAGCCATATTCCGATGGATTTTTCGAGATGCTGTTTGTCGAAAAAACAGCTCCGAAAAGGTTGTTTATCTGACGTTTGACGATGGGCCGTGTGCCAAAACCACACCGCACATTTTAGACGTTCTCGACACATTCAACATCAAGGCTACATTTTTTTGTGTGGGAGAAAACGTATTGCGAACGCCCGATTTGTTTGCGGAAATAAAGCAAAGGGGTCATGCAGTGGGCAACCATACCATGTGCCATGCAAACGGCTTTAAATACACAACCGACGAATACATTCGCCTTGTTGACGAGGCCGATACATTGATAAAAAGTCCCTTTTTCCGCCCTCCTTACGGACGAATCAAACCTGCACAATACAAACAGCTGAAGAAACGTTATCGCTTTGTAATGTGGGATGTGATAACACGCGACTACAATGCGAACCTAAAACCGGAAAAAATTGTTGCTATTGTAAAACGATATGTTCGCAACGGCTCCGTGATTGTTTTTCATGACTCAATTAAGGCTCAAAAAAACGTATTTGCCGCTTTGCCACAAGCAATCGAGTATTTACAAAAAGAAGGTTACCGATTTGAATTGATTAAATAAAATCCTATGGCGGAAAAAATTCAGTTGAAAGTTTTAGGCGTTTCTCGCAGTGCAAATTCACACGATTTCTATTGTCTGCTACTCGAAGAGGTCGATGGTGATAAAAAACTGCCGATTATAATCGGACGCAGCGAAGCCCAAACGGTAGTCGTTTCTGTCGAAAAAATGCAGACAGTACGGCCGTTTCTTGCCGATGTGATTGCCGATACAGCAAACAAATTCGATTTACGATTGAAAGAAGTGTTTATTTATAAAAAACAAAACGGCATCTATTTCACGCAAATTATTTGGCAACAAAACGAAAAAATTGAAACGACAGAGGCTCGCCCGTCGGATGCAGTAGCTTTGGCGTTACGATGCAACGCCCCTATTTTTATTGAGAAAGAGATTATCGAACAATTCGGCATCTCTCCTTCCAATCAGCACGAACCGCAAATGATAGAGTTACCTCTTTCTGAAATGACCAAAAGTCAGTTGAAAGTGTTGTTACAAGATGCTGTTGAAGAAGAAAACTATGAACGAGCTGCCATTATTCGCGACTTGCTCAAAACAAAAATATAATCCCGATGAAGAAAAAAAACATCGAAGATTTGCATCGTATTTCGGTCGAAACTTTTAAATCGACGAAAAAGAAGCCTTTGGTAATGATACTCGACAATGTACGAAGCCTTCATAACGTTGGTTCTGTATTCAGAACTTCCGATGCATATTTGGTAGAAAAGATTTTTCTTTGCGGCATAACAGCCGTTCCGCCTTCTGCCGAGATTCATAAAACGGCATTAGGAGCCGAAGACACCGTGCAATGGGAATACGCGGAAAATACGGTAGCCGTAGTCACTTCCTTAAAAGCAAACGGTTACACCGTGCTTGCCATTGAGCAGGTTGAAGGCAGCGTGTCGCTCAACGA
The DNA here is from genome assembly GCA_017456885.1 of Paludibacteraceae bacterium. Lineage (GTDB taxonomy): Bacteria > Bacteroidota > Bacteroidia > Bacteroidales > Paludibacteraceae > RGIG9608. The sequence goes on along the minus strand of JAFTIM010000005.1, from coordinate 55,431 downwards.
TTTTGCAATTGACAACAACCGAAAATATGCGGTGATACTTGGCAACGAAGTAAAAGGCGTGCAACAATCGGTAGTTGACCAATGCGATGCCTGCATCGAATTACCTCAATTCGGGACAAAACATTCGCTAAATGTATCGGTTACGGCAGGGATTGTTATTTGGGAATTTTCAAAACAAATGCAGTAATTATGGCTCGAATTGTTGGAATAGATTTTGGCGAGAAACGGGTAGGAATTGCCTCTACCGACCCGTTGCAAATAATTGCAAACGGCATTACGACATTGCCACCTACCGAAGCGATTGATTTTCTCGCAAAATTCGTATTGGAAAACGAAGTCGCACTTTTTGTGATTGGCAGACCAACAACCTTAAAAAACGAACCGGCTGCTGTGTTGCAAAAGGTGGAGCAATTCGTTACCACTTTGAAGCAAGAAATTCCATCAGTACCCATAGTGTTTTTCGACGAGCGTTTTACTTCGGTATTGGCTCAACGCACTATGATAGAAAGCGGTTTAAGAAAAAAAGAACGTAGAAACAAGGCTTTGGTTGACAAAATCAGTGCAACCATTATCTTGCAATCATATTTAGAATCAAAAGAATTTTATAATAAACACAATACGTTATGATTTATCCCATTTATATTTACGGGCATCCTGTTTTAAGAAAAACAGCTGAGGATATTCCGCTCGATTATCCTGATTTACAACAGTTAATCGACGATATGTACGAAACGATGTTTCACGCCGATGGCGTTGGGTTGGCAGCGCCACAAATAGGGCTTCCGATTCGAGTAGTAACTATCGGACTTGATGTTTTATCGGACGAATATCCTGAATACAAGGACTTTAAGCGGGCATATATCAATCCGCATATTATAGAAACAGCAGGCGAGGAAGTCGTTATGGAAGAGGGCTGTTTGAGTGTACCGGGCATTCACGAAAGCGTAAAACGCCCCTCAAAAATCAGAGTTACCTATCTTGATGAGCAAATGCAAGAACACGACGAGTGGGTCGAGGGTTTTTTGGCGCGAGTCATGCAACACGAATTCGACCATTTGGAAGGGCATGTTTTTGTTGATAGGGTTTCACCCATACGTCGCCAACTGCTCAAATCGAAACTGACAAATCTGCTAAAAGGGAAAGTTCGTTGTTCGTATAAGACAAAAAGCTGCTAAAAAACTTGACTGAATGCAAAAAAAACATTTACTTTGCAAACTTTAAAAACTGAATCTATATGTATATTTTATTGACTGTACTTATTGTTATAGCTGCCATCGTATTGGTATTGCTTGTGTTAGTTCAAAACTCAAAAGGTGGCGGTTTAGCCTCAACTTTTTCGTCCTCGAATCAAATAATGGGAGTTTCTAAAACCACCACATTCCTTGAAAAAGCGACTTGGACGCTGATTGCTACCATTGTTGTTTTAAGTGTTTTGGCAACCTCATTTGCCGGAAATAAACAATCGGTTGCCCAACAAACATCGGAATTGACGGATAAAGTGAAAACAGAACAATCGGAGCCGGCTCCCGTACAAGAAAACACATTACCCGAAATTCCTATAGAAGAGTAAGCCGGTAGAGCATAATCCAAAATAAAAAAGGCAGTTTTAAAACTGCCTTTTTTATTTGTTTTTTGACGAAAGATCAATTCAAACTAACAAATAAATCTTTCCCTTCTTCGGTAAATCGAACTTTACCCTCTCTTGCCAACCAGCCTAATGCGGCATACAAGTCTTTCTCGGTAAGTTTGGTCTCTTTTTTCAGTGCTTTTACTTCAAGTACACCTCCACACAAAGCATTCCAAACCAACCCTGCATTGTTTCCAATTTTCTCAATCATAATAAAAATATTTTTAAGTTATTTAAACGGCACAAAGATACAACAAAAATTTCGTTTTAAAAGTTCATACATTTTTTCAAAATGATATTTCAAATCCGATAAAAGTCGCTTGTTGCAAGAAATGTGTTACTTCTTCAAAGAAAACCTTAACTTTGCATATTATAAAAATTTAACACTATGAAATTGAAATTGCGACTTATTGTAATGAACTTTCTCCAATTTGCCGTATGGGGAGCATACCTGACCAGCATGGGGAACTATCTTGCCAACCATGGAATGGGTACAAACATCGGATGGTTTTATTCCGTACAAGGCATTGTGAGTTTGTTTATGCCTGCTATTATGGGCATTGTGGCAGATCGTTGGATACCTGCACAAAAGCTATTGAGCATCTGTCATTTTCTTGCAGGTGTTTTTATGATAGGGGCAGGTTTATATGGCTACATAGCTGCCGAAACCGTCCTTTTTTCCCCTCTGTTTTCTCTTTACACACTCTCTGTTGCATTCTTTATGCCTACCCTTGCATTGAGTAATTCGGTAGCTTACAACGCACTGAATGTAGCCGGGTTGGATACGGTGAAAGATTTTCCGCCGATCCGCGTATTAGGTACCGTAGGATTTATCGTTACCATGTGGGCAGTTGATTTATGCGGATTGCAAAGCACCAGTTGGCAATATGTAGTAAGTGGCGGATTAAGTCTTGTGCTTGCTATCTATTCATTGACACTCCCCGCATGTCCCGTAAAAGGAAAACCAGAAGAAAAACAGTCGTGGATAGAGGCAATGGGGTTGGAGGCTTTCTCTCTTTTCAAACAAAAAAGAATGGCTATCTTTTTTGTCTTTTCCATGTTGCTGGGTATGTGCTTGCAGGTAACCAACGGCTATGCCAACCCGTTCTTGGATAGTTTCAAGAATATACCCGAATTTGTTGACACTTTTGCCGTGCAACACCCTAACCTTTTGATTTCCATATCGCAAATATGCGAAGCGGTATGTATCTTGTTTATTCCTTTCTTTCTTAAACGATTCGGAATCAAAATGGTGATGCTGATGTCCATGCTGGCATGGGTATTGCGATTCGGATTATTCGGTGTAGGAAATCCCGAATTCCCAAATGTATTGTTCTTTGTATTGAGTTGTATTGTTTACGGTTTAGCCTTCGACTTTTTCAACATTTCCGGTTCGTTGTATGTCGATTTGGAAGCCGACAAGCATTTGCGTTCGTCTGCACAAGGTCTTTTTGTGATGATGACGAATGGCTTTGGTGCAACCATCGGGACTCTTTCTGCTCAAGCCATTGTCAATCATTTCGTTTATGCAAAAGAAAGCGCCGGTGCAAGTCCGATAGACATTTGGTCGGGCTGGCAAACAAGTTGGTATATTTTTGCAGGATTTGCTTTAGTAGTAGCCGTGCTGTTTGCTATATTTTTTAAATACAAACACAACCCCGACAAATTATAAATCGCTTTCAGAGTTGAAGCATTGCAAAACAAAGAAGGACACTTCAAAGAGAGTGTCCTTCTTTATTTATCGGGAAAAAAATTTTTGCTATTGCAAAAGTTTTCGAATGGCTTCATGCGGATTTTTCGACCCGAATACATATTGTCCCGCTACCAACACGTCGGCACCCGCTTCAAACAACTTTGGAGCATTCGTATGGTTTACGCCGCCATCTACTTCTATCAGAGCGTTGCTGTTTTTACGAAGTAGAAGTTCTTTTAATTGGGTTACTTTGTTGTAAGTGTTTTCTATAAAAGGTTGCCCTCCGAATCCCGGATTCACAGCCATGAGCAACACCATATCTACATCGCACACTATATCTTCGAGCAACGACACAGGAGAACTCGGATTAAGCGTAACACCTGCTTTCATATCGCGCGAATGAATATGCTGTATGGCACGATGCAGATGCGTGCAAGCCTCGTAATGCAGATTCAGCATATCTACACCGCAATCGGCAAAACGATCGATGTATTTATCCGGTTCCACAATCATCAGATGCGTGTCCAAAAACTTATCGGTAAGCTTGCGCACGGCTTTTACAACAGGAATACCGAACGAAATGTTGGGCACAAAAACACCGTCCATAATATCGAGATGTAACCATTCGGCATCACTTTTATTAACCATTTCGACATCGGCAGCCAAATTGCCGAAATTTGCCGAAAGCAAAGAAGGAGCAACTATTTTTGCCATAAAGTTTTAGTTTAAAGAATATTCAATATCGAAGAAATCGGTATGCTTGAACCGGTAGGTAGCAGCAAAGTCGAGAATCGCTCTCAGTGTGGACTCTTTAGGACTTTTTTGTTTGTTGCTCGTATTTTTGTTGGTAGAGGGAGTAATGTTTGTCATAGGCAATTATTATTTTATGTTATTCAAAAATAAAACGCATACAAATCGCTTTTATTGTTTTTGAGTGGAGTCTTTTTCCTTTTTCCACCATTTTTTGCTGTTTTTAAACGACTGAAACATTCCATTATTGACATTTACACCCAAACAAACCACTTGTTGCCAACCCCAGTGCTTGCCTTCGAAATGATGCACCGACTTTATTTTGAGGTCGAGATCGGCACTCCTTAACGGATGCCAATACACCTCCAAACGATTATAAAGTTTAGAGGTACGGTAATAGTCTTCTCCCCAATAAAGTTTATGTCCATGTTGCTCGAAATAAGGCATTTGATTCTCTCCAAAATAAAAAGCATCATAAATACCGACACCCCATTTCTCGATACCAAAATCAATTTGTCCGCCTTTAGGATATTTACGAGCAGAAACACCTTGCGGTCTATCCCACTGATAACCCTGCAAATAGGCAATTTTCACATACAAAGTATCCAACGGTGTAATACTTGATACATCAAAACCCACATAAGGACTGAACAAAAGATTGTCGATAACGCCCTTTTCGGTATAACTTCCCGCAAAGTGATACATCTGAAAAGCATAGCCCATATTAAACCATTTGTAAAGGAACTTTCCGGCCGAAAACAACATAAATTTCTCGCGATTTTCTTTTGAATACATACTATTCCAATCGCAACCGAACTCCACATACCCCCAAGGGTCTTTATAGTGAAGCAACAATCCCTCGATAGTGGCATCGTAGAAACGAATCGAGTCGTTGAAAAACGCATTCGAGTAATCGCCTATCATACGATTGCGAGGCAACAAACCGGCGTAAACATTAAAACGTGGCGAACGATAATTGTAGTAAAGCAGCAATTCCGGAATGGTGTTAAACATTTTTGCTCCAAAATCGGCTGTAACATCAACACCGAGCATAAGTGCATTAGTACCTTTCTTTGCATTATCCCAACCGATACCGATTTCGGGAGCAAGTTTGGCACCAAAAAGCGTTCCCGAATGCGTGAGCAGGCTTTTATACTCACGGTTGTCGAACTGAAAACGAAAGTCGATATCCCAAAGAAATTGCTGAGAAAACAGCATTTGGGGCAAAAACAATGCAAAAAGTATGAGTGTCTTGTGCTTCATTACACTTTCTATGGAGGAATAATGTCTTGTACAAAAGTATGAAACATTTTTTCAGAAACGATTGCTTTGATAAATAATAATAAAACACGGCTTTATTTTTTATCTTTGGCGTGATTTTATTCGTAATAATATGAAAATCAGAATTACAAAACGAGGGTTACGGGATACGCTCCACATCGGATTTTTTGTACTTGCAGTAGCATTAGTGTTCTATCTTTTACCACAAAAACAGCGTTTTCGTTACCAATTTGACAAAAATCGTCCTTGGCAATACGAATTACTGACATCGCCCTATGATTTTCCGATATTGAAGTCGGAAGAGAGATTAAAAAAAGAACGTGATAGTGTCATGCTGCACTATGCGCCGTATTTCAGGAAAAACGACGATGTTATAGTCGAAAAAATTGATGCGATGAGTGCCGATAACAACATTGATGCTTCTACCAAAATATTGTTGAAAGAGGCATTGCAAGAGATATATCGAAGAGGTATTATCGGCATTGAAGACAAAACAATGTTGGACGAGATGCACTGCCGTAACGTATTTGTAATTGACGGGATAAAAACCCAAACGATATCGGCTAACAGTTTCTTTACCAACAAATCGGCTTACGAATATCTGGATTCAATGTTGTTTCACGGCAACAATCTGAAATTTCTGAACCTCGGTCGTTTTTTAACCTCCAACCTGATATACGATAAAGTGTTATCGGAAAAAGCAAAAGAAGATTTGTTGGCCACCGTTTCGCTTTCGGAGGGCATGGTGCAAAAAGGCGAACGGATAATCGGTCCGGGAGAGGTTGTTGACGAAACAACTTTTATGATTCTTTCCTCTTTAAAAAACCATACCGAACGTCAGGAGTTATCAAAAAACAAAGAATACGTAATGATTTTCGGTGAAATTGTTTTTGTAACAGGCATTCTTCTGCTTTTTGCTTTCTATTTGTTGCTATTCCGCCCCAAAATAGCGACTTCAAGCAAGAATCTGCTTTTTATGCTGATAATGGTCGTATCAATGGTAGCGTTGGCAGCATTGGTTGTTACACATACGAGTTGGAGCATCTACCTTGTACCTTTCGCATTGCAACCTATCATTGTGCGTATATTTTTCGATTCGCGAACGGCGTTGTTTACACACATCATCACCATTCTGCTTGTGTCGTACGTGGTACCTGCTCCGTTGGAATTTATTGTATTGCAAATCACTGCAGGAATGACAGCCGTATCATCACTGAAAAATCTTACGCAACGCTCTCAACTTGTACGCACGGCAAGCCTGATATTTTTATCGTATGCGTTTATGTACACAGCTTGCGTGCTGATGCTCAAAGGCGACTTTTTGGAGATAGAATGGAAAACCTACATCAACTTCCTGCTCAATAGTTTTATGTTGCTTTTCGCTTACGGATTGATATTCCTTTTCGAGAAAGCATTCGGATTTTTATCGGATATTACATTGGTAGAACTTTCAAACGTCAACAACAAATTGCTGCTACGCTTTGCCGAAACGGCACCCGGCACATTTCAACATTCGCTTCAGGTGGCAAATCTGGCTACAGAGGCTGCAAAAAGTATCAATGCGAATGTGTTGCTGACTCGTACGGGAGCACTCTATCACGATATCGGTAAAATGGAACACCCGATGTATTTTACCGAAAATCAGTTAGGAAACAACAACCCGCTGGCACAAAAAGAGTTTGAAGACGCCGCAAAAATTATTATTTCGCATGTGGCCGACGGAGTGAAAATAGCAGAAAAAAACGATTTGCCATCGCAAGTAATCGATTTCATTCGTACACATCACGGCAAAAGCAAAACGCGATTTTTCTACAACTCATTTAAAAACAAATATCCCGACCGCCCCATCAACGAAGAGGCATTCTCATACAAAGGTCCCCTGCCCAACACAAAAGAGACGGCTGTGGTGATGATGACCGATGCCGTAGAAGCAACTTCAAAAAGCTTACCCGAACATTCCGAAGAGTCGATTGACAAAACGGTAGAAAAGGTTATTGACAATCAAATAGCCGAAGGAGCATTCAAAAACGCTCCGATAACGTTTCGACACATCGAACAAGTAAAAGCCGTTTTCAAGGAAAAGCTCAAAAACATTTACCACGTCCGCATTTCGTATCCCGAATTGGAGAAAAAGCAAGAAAACAATTCAAAATAAACACAAATAATCGTAATGAATCAGAGGCTTTTGGTGCGACTTTCCCGCCAGAAGCCTTGCTTTTTCGTGGTCGAATTCGACTTTACCGACGCCTATCGGACTATTACTCTCATCGACAATAGTAACAATGTCGTGTCGCTGAAATTCGCCATTCACTTGTACTACCCCCACAGGCAAAAGGCTATGAGCCGCATTGCTCAAAAGTGCATTTTTGGCACCTTGATTTATCATAATGCTTCCCTTTGCAAAATCACGTGAATGGGCAATCCATTTTTTCACGCTTGAAGTTTCTTTCTCCTCGGGCAAAAATTTTGTGTAAACAGAAGTTGTTCCGTTAAGTATTTTTATAAGAATTTCATTCGTTTTTCCATTTGCTATATACACCGGAATTCCCTCACGAGCCACCTGCCGAGCTATCTTGCATTTGGTGAGCATACCGCCTCGCCCGAACGACGATTTGCTTGTCTGTATATACTGTCCGATATTCTGATTGGAAGCAACTTCGTAGATAAGTGAAGTGGTAGGCAACGAAGGGTCGCCATCGAAAATGCCGTCAATATTGCTGAGAATAATGAGGGCTTCGACGTCCATCATGGTGGCTATCAGTCCCGAAAGTTCGTCGTTGTCGGTAAACATCAACTCCGTAACCGAAATGGTATCATTCTCGTTGACAATCGGTATCACACCATTTTCGAGCATTACTTCCATGCACTGTTTTTGGTTGAGATAGTGTCGGCGAGTACCGAAATTCTCTTTCGTAGTCAGCACTTGTCCGCACACAATACCATTGTTTAGAAAAAGCTTATAATAATTGTTGATGAGCTTTACCTGCCCGATAGCAGAAAAGAGTTGTCGGATTTCCACCGAATCCAATTTTTTGCGTGGCGTAATTTCCGACCGTCCCGAAGCTACCGCTCCCGACGAAATCAAGATAACCTCCACTCCGTTTTTATGGAGTTCGGACACTTGTTTCACAAGTTGCTGCATACGCTCCGTGTCAAGCATTCCTGTTGATGTGGTAAGTACGTTACTGCCTATTTTTACTGCAATTCGTTTATATTTATACATCTTCATCGGTTAGTTGTTTTGCTTGTTTTAGTATTGCTTCGTAGAAATTCAAAATGACGTTGTTCGCCAAATGCTCATTGTGAAACAACGTTATAAATGTCCCGTGTGTACGTTTTACATCATTCAACATTTTGGCAACAACAATGGCGGCATTATCAATGCATTGGTGCGGTTTTAACAACGTGGCATCCATAATGGGAACAGGACAAATCATCAGTGCGGTTTCCTCATTTTTCTCTAAATCGAAAAACGGGAACGGCAACGAAGTCCCTGCACGAAAACCCATCTCGTCGGCATAAAGCATCGAATAATCGCTCTCGATGCCCAGCCTTAAAAGCATTCGATAACTTTCAGGCAATCTAAATCGTAGGAAATGGAAACGATTGGCAACAATCGTCTGTTTGGAGACCGTTTGCAAACGTTGCTTTTCTTTCAGAAATCTTTTTTCCGAGAAAGCCGCTTTATACGAAGGATGGATGCCAATATCGGTCGTTGTTGCAATTTGCCGAATAACCTTATCGTAGCGTTTTGAGATGGTCGGAAACAGCATTTTTTTATCGAATCGCCCATTGCCGCCCACATGGAAAAAGAATTGTGGCATCAGGCAAAATTGTTTATGCAAAGTCATTATCGCCTCGAAGTTGAAAAACGGGTCGTCTTGCTTTCGCAACAGCACATCGAACCGTGCTTTTACTCCGTCAAAATCCTTTTTCAGCAAACCTTTTGCAAACAAAAATAAAGAGCCGAAAATTCCTTTGCGACGATATTTGTAAAAATTATCGACATCAATAGTGGGTTTCAACTCAAAGCGACGCTGTATCCGATGATTCGGATTTAACATCTTTAACAACTCGAAAGCCCATAAATCGACAATCGGACGTTGTAAATACGACTGCCGAAAAGCAAGGCTCTCGCTACAAGGGAAACGTCCGTGGTTGTCTGTTTTTGTACAAACGTACTCTTCATAACGCGTTACCAAATAAAATGCAGCGGCAAATACATCGAACGGCAAGGCTTCATTTTCCGTATCGGTAACAAAAAAACAAGGCAACGAGTGCCATTCCGAACATACAATAGGTTGTTGTCGAATACCGTTTTCAAACAACAACGACATAGGAATTATCTGCAAAACACCGCCAATCGGCTGTTTCGAATAGTTGATACGGAGTTCGGAAGTCGCATTCTTAAATTCTTCGAGGTTGTCGGTATGCCGAAAATTCAACTCCAGCCGTACAGAAAAAAGTTTCAACGCATACGTCAATCGTACAGAACTTTGAGGAGAATAAACTAAAACCTGATTCATAAACACAAGTTTTAGCCACGCAGTTTCAATCCTGCGAAAATGGTATCCGGACAGAAATTAAACACCGATGCCATTTCGCCCGCCATACAAAAGCCGCAATCGTTGCAAATGTCGGTACCTTCGCCGATACAATTGCCATGCGAGCCATCAGGATAAACGAAATTGGTTACCCAACAGCGTTTCTCGAAATCCATAATTTTCATCTTTTTCAATCCTGAAACAGAATTCATTATCGGATACCCCATTTTCTTATACTTGATGATACGGTCTATAATTTCGTTACGAAGTTGCTTGTCAATCATCAGGTATTCCGTATCGGGAAATGGCGTATGAAAGTTGATTGAAATCATGTCGATGGCAGGATTATTGCGTGCATACTCAATGGTTTCGTCCACGCTTTCGTAATTAAGCGTATTGACCACCATATTCACGCTCAAGTGTTTGTGTCCGCACGAAGCGATGTTTTTCTCCAAACGGGCAAAAGTTCCTTTCCCCCTTATTGCTTCGTGATAAGGGCCGATGCCGTCGAGGCTTACCCAAATACTATCGGCTCGGCAACCTGCAAAAGGCAACTGCGCATTGGTAGTGATGGTTACCGAGAAAAAGCCGATTCGCTTGGCCAAATCAATCAAGTCGTTGATACGATAGTCGCCATCGCGCCAAATCATTACCTCTCCACCTTCGAAATCGACATAACGCGAACCCAACCGGTAAGAATATTCGAGGTGTTGTTGCACCTCATTATAAGTCATGTTGTGCTGATTTTCCTGTTGATAAACGCTGCAATGCTTACATTGCAGATTACAACGATCGCTAATGAAAAGTACGGTTTGCAATGGTCGTCTGCGACCTAAAAATCGTGCTTGCAAAAACCACCATGGCAAATAAAACAACTGTTTGATTTTCATTTCACATTCCACTTTCCTCTCGTAGCACAAAGGTACTAAAAATGTCTGAAGAAAAATGCTACCTTTGCAAGGTCTGTTTCTAAATAGTCAAAATGGGAACAAGTCGAGAAAGAGAGAAGCTTGGAAAGTTAATAAAACACGCTATTGACAACGAAAAACTTTTGTTTGTCAGTTATAAAAATTCAGGTGGGGAAATCGTCAAATTTTGGCTTGCCATATTTGACATTATTTTTGATGAAAAAACACCCATTATCACGGGAAAAATCTATAATCCGACCCTAAATATCAATGATTGCCGAAATGCTCCAAAATTATATCTCGACAATATACAATCGGCCGAAATCATAGAATTTTCTCATTATGATGTACCGACGCAACTGAAAGATAAACTTGAACAACACACGGGACACTATAGTTGGTTGCAGTTCAATACAGAAGTCAAAGCCTTAATCGACTATTATAAATCTTGTTATTATTTTGATTGCGACCCATACCGCAAGGACTATTGTTTAATTCGAGGTATCGACACACATATTCTACTCCAAAGCCACGAATATTGTTTGGATAAACAGCAAAAAAAAGATGTAATTAACATCTTGCAGCATCACATCAATCGGCAAAACAATACTACTATTACCGAACTGATCATATCGAAATATGCAATTGACAAAGGGGATAACAAATTATATGTCATTTGCTATTATCATGTCAACTATAATCCGCTCAAAGGGACTCTTTGTATAGAAAATCGACCGCAATTTAACTACTCATTTCTACATTTCCGAAATGCCGAAAACACCATCAAAGCAGAAGCCGAAAAATCGCTCTTAAATCAATATATCGAAATGGACGTGGATAAGTTTGTAAATTTATACATGACCAACGAAACTGAAGCACGCTCCATCATAGAGTCGAATTTAAGAATCGGAGAAACAATTAACACACGCCCCGTCATCATGTTGCTTGAGCGGAAATGTGCCTACGACATTTCTCCCACATTCGATGCCATACTGAAACGTGATGCCGATAACACGTTGAATGTTCCACTTAAAGCATTTTTAGGGAGAATGTCCTCGCGATATAAACGCACCAAGGAGCCCAACATCATTGTATGCGATGAAAAAATAAACATCGACCAAACACGCGTTTTATATAATGCGATGAAGCAACCTGTTACCTATGTACAAGGGCCTCCTGGTACAGGTAAAACCCAAACCATTCTGAATGTTGTTATCAATGGGTTTTACAATCAAAAAACCGTACTTGTATGCTCATCAAACAACAAGCCCGTTGATGGCATAATCAATAAACTGAATTTTACATATCGGGGCGAGCGAATCCCTTTTCCTTTTATTCGATTGGGCAATTTTGAAGTAACAACCGAAGCATTGGAACAAATAAAGCAACTTTTTAATTATCAATCCCGTTATGAACCCGACGAACGCAAACTCAATCACATACGCACATCTACAGACACAAAAAACGAAGCTTTGCGAACAATTCTTGCACAACAAGAAAAACATGTCGACTTGGAAATATTCTTGAATAGTTCGAACGCTTTTATGGCGAACTTACATGGTCACGAAAGCAAAATCACAAAAAATGTACAAGCCTGCATCAATAAAATTCAACAAGAATTGGAACAAACTCCACGCGTAGAAAACGATGAAATTCTACACCTTTATACTCCACTTGAGAAAGATACCTTTCTACAACAATTCATGTATTACTACTCGTTAAGCAGCATTCGGTATTTGCAATCGGCAGCATTCAACGAGTTAAGAGCCATTTGCGCCAAAGAAGACGCACAAGAAAAAGTTTTCGAATTCAATAAATGGCTTGCCATTGACACTAACATGCAAAAATTTACAAAGGCATTTCCCGTCATTTTTACCACCAATATTTCTGCACGCCGGTTAGGTTCACCCGATTATATGTTTGACCTTGTGGTGATGGACGAAGCAGGACAATGCAATGTCGTGTCGGCTCTGATACCAATAACCAAAGCCAATGCCTTATTGTTAGTAGGCGACCCTCAACAACTGAAACCCGTCATTGTACTCGACGACACCATCAACAATTTCATTCGTGAACAATACGCTATTCCCCAAGATTATGATTATAAGCACATGTCGGTACTTGATGTAATGCGTAAAAACGATTCCATATCTCAATATGTACGTCTTACATATCATTACCGATGCGGTAAGAAAATTATCAACTTTTCAAATCAAAAATATTACAATTCCATTCTGAATTTAACACCAATAATCGAAGACGGAGAACTATTGTTATTAGACATTAAGAATAGAAATACAAAGGTTCGCAATTCAGCTTACGACGAAGCCATTGCTATTGTTAATTACATCAAAAATAACGATTTACATGATACAGCCATTATTACACCGTTTGTCAATCAGAAAGATTTGATCAACGAGTGTTTGCAAAAACAAGGCATTTACGATGTGGAATGCCATACCATTCATTCCATGCAAGGCGGTGAAAAAAATACAATCATCATTTCAACAGCATTGTCGCCTAAAACAAGCAGACACACCTTTGAATGGGTAATGAATAATACCGAAATCATAAATGTTGCTATTACACGCGCGAAAAAACGGCTCATCATAGCCAACGATTTTGAAGCAACAAAAACATTGGCAAACAACGAGCAAAGCGACCTGATGGATTTGATTGAATATGTAAAAAACAAAGGATGCATCCATGTTCCGGCAAGTCCGAAAGTAGAAATAGGTAAATCGAATGGCAGTACCAACGAAGACGAGTTTTATAAAACAGTTACACACTTTTGTTCTGTCCACTCCTCTTTCGAAGCACGCCGCAATGTACCATTCAGCAAAATTTTTGCCGATGACGAAACCTTAAACAAAAGTCAATCCGAATTCGACTGCGTATTATATAGCAAAACACGTCTATTCAACCGTCTTGTACCCGAAGTCGCTATTGAGATAAACGGTGGAGAACACTTTGGCGACAAAGTGCGTGAACAAGCCGATAAGCGCAAATTAGAAATCTGCAAAAAGAAACATATCCACTTCATTATGATACCAAATTCGATGGTTAAAGAATACGAACACTTGAGAACCATTCTTCTGGCCTCAAAAAAAATCAACGACACGCAAACAAATATTTTCGCAGATAACTAACTCTATAAAAAGTTACACTCTTTTGAAAAATGTAGATGGGCATTTTTTATAAATGGTGGGCTAAAATGGTCATCACTTCATATACTTCTCAAAGTCCGAAGAGAAACAGGTTTTGAGCGAATCGCCTTGACTATAGATGAAATAACCCTCAACCGATGCATTGTTTTCACAGAGTTGCAAGGCCTCTTCCACACCCAACACCATACACGCAGTGGCCAATGCATCGGCATGCATACACGAGCGAGCAACAATAGTGGCACTCAACAAATTATGATTGACGGGATAACCCGTGCGAGGGTCTATCGTATGCGAATATTTTTTCCCGTCACGATAATAAAATTGTCTGTAATTGCCCGAAGTAGCCACCGCTCTATCGGTTAACCGAAGCACCTGCTGTATATCATTCGTTGGTAAAGGATTATCTTCGGGCTTACTAATACCTACACTCCAATCCTTACCTTTCGGATTTTTACCACGACACGCCACCTCTCCTCCTATCTCCACCAAATAATTTTCACAACCAAAACGTGAAAGCAATTGTGCAACAATATCCACCGAATAACCTTTGGCTATAGCTCCTGCATCAAGCATTATTCGAGGGTCGTCTTTATAAATCGTATGATTGTGCAAAGCCACTTTGCTATAACCCACAAAATCGCGAATGCTATCAATCTGCTCCTCCGAGGGAAACTGCGAAGAGCGGAATCCGAATCCCCACACATTAACCAACGGGGCTACCGTAATGTCGAAAGCACCGCCGGTAAGCTCCGAAACCATCATCGCTTCTTCAAACATTGCCTCGAAAAGCGAATCGGTACACATTGCTTCATTCCGATTGATTCGAGATATTACCGAAGTAGAATCGAATGCCGAGAGCGACTGTTCGAAACGTCGCATTTCCGCCTCTATCGAATCTTGTAGGTCGATACCGTGAGGCTGAAGATAAGTTATGTGATAATAAGTTCCATGAATTTTTCCCTCATTGGTTCTATAATCAATCTTACTTTTGTTTGGTATCAACAACAACACCAAAGCCAAAACGGCAAAAGCCAATGCTATGTATTTTCGGTTTTTCATGCGTTTTTCTGTGGAAACTTACGAAACCAGCTATCGAACTTCAGATGGAAAACGCCAAAAAATGCTTCTCCAAAAATGCTACTATTCATTTTTGATGTGCCATAAACTCTGTTTGTAAAAACAATCGGTACCTCTTTCAGCGAAAAACCGCATTTGTAAGCCGTGTATTTCATCTCTATCTGGAAAGCATAACCTTTGAAATGAATCTTGTCCAACTCAATGGTTTCCAACACCTGACGACGATAACACTTAAATCCTGCCGTAGTGTCGGCAATATGGAATCCCAACACAAAACGCACGTATTTCGATGCAAAATACGACATCAAGACACGCCCCATCGGCCAATTTACCACGTTTACCACATTGTTTGTATAGCGCGACCCGATGGCTACATCGGCACCCTCGTCATGACACGCGGCATAAAGTCGCAACAAATCGTTCGGATTGTGCGAGAAATCGGCATCCATCTCGAATACATAATCGTATTTGTGCTCAATAGCATAACGGAATCCGGCTATATAGGCTGTACCCAATCCTAATTTACCGGAACGTTCAATTAAATGCAACGACTCGGGAAACTCTTGTTGCAATCGTTTTACAATAACAGCCGTGCCATCGGGCGAAGCATCATCTACAATCAGTATATGAAATGCGACAGGCAATGCAAAAACAGCCCGAATAATTTGCTCGATATTCTCTTTTTCGTTGTAGGTGGGAATAATTACAATACCATTATTCATACATCGTATTTTTAGGTTGCGAAATTAAAAAAAATATCCACGCAAACGCATCTCGACATTATGCCAACACAAAATCCAACTGTTTTTTTGCCAGATTTGCTTTTGCCACACGCACCGTAATTTCATCGCCAAGTTGGAATTTGCGATTTGTACGACGCCCGACAATGCAATAATTCTTATCGTCGAAGATGTAAAAGTCGTTATCCAAATCACGCACCGAAATCATTCCTTCGCATTTATTCTCGTTAAGTTCCACATAAATACCCCACTCGGTAACCCCCGAAATAATACCGTCGAACACCATCCCGAGTTTGTCGCTCATAAACTCCACTTGCTTGTATTTTATGGAAGCGCGCTCGGCATTCGAGGCAAGCTGCTCCATTTCGGAACTATGTTCGCAACGTTCCTCATAGAGTTCTTTTTCTACACTTTTACCACCCGACAAATAACGCTCCAACAAACGATGCACCATCATATCGGGATAGCGACGAATTGGCGATGTGAAATGCGTATAATAATCGAATGCCAAACCATAATGCCCGATATTATCGGTACTATAAACAGCCTTTGCCATTGAGCGAACAGCCAAGGTTTCTATCAGGTTTTGCTCTTTTTTGCCCTGCACTTGGTCGAGCAAAGCGTTGATTGCCGACGAAATATCGCTACTCTTTCCTGTTGTTTTGAGCCGATAGCCAAAGCGTTTGATAAATGTCGAAAAGTTGCTCAACTTATCGGGATTCGGTTGGTCGTGCACACGGTAAACAAATGTTTTCGGCGACGATTTTTCCCCTTTTTTGTGCTTGCCTATATGTGTTGCAACCGTACGATTGGCCAACAACATAAACTCCTCGACAAGGTTATTCGAGTCCTTCGGTTCTTTGAAATAAACGCTCAAGGGTTTACCTTTTTCATCAATGTTAAAACGCACCTCAACACGGTCAAAAGCAATGGCTCCCGCAGCAAACCGACGAGCCCGCAACTTTTTTGCCAAAGCATCAAGTTGAAGCATTTCTGCACTCAAATCGCCTTGTGCAGTTTCGATTCGTTCTTGAGCCTCTTCGTAAGTAAAACGGCGGTCGGAATGAATCACTGTACGAGTAATTTTATAATCCAACACCTCGGCCTCTACATTCATTCTGAACACAACCGAAAAACAGAGTTTATCCTCGTTCGGACGGAGCGAACACAAATTGTTGCACAAACGTTCGGGAAGCATCGGTACGGTTCTATCCACCAAATAAACAGAAGTAGCCCTGCGTTCGGCCTCTTGGTCGATAATATCGCCCTCACGCACATAATGGGTAACATCGGCAATATGCACCCCGACCTCAAATTCTTGCTCCGAAAGTTGGCGTATAGACAAGGCATCGTCGAAATCTTTCGCATCACGCGGGTCGATGGTAAACGTTGTAACATCACGCATATCCATACGTTTCGATATTTCAGCCGCATCAATGGCATCGGGAATGCGGTTAGCAGCCTCTTCCACCTCGGTCGGATAACGATAAGGCAAACCAAATTCAGCAAGAATAGCGTGCATCTCCGTATTGTTTTCACCCACTTCGCCAAGAACATCAACAACCTTTCCGGTCGGATTTCTGTCCGTTGCATTCCACGAAACGATTTTTACCAACACCTTCTGCCCGTTTTTAGCTCCCCCGATATCGTCTATTGCAACAAACACATCTTGCGGCATGATTTTCTTATCGATATTCACAAATGCAAAATTAGGGTGAACCTCGATAATCCCCACAAAAGTATCTTGAGCCCGTTTGAGCACCTCAATCACCTCTCCTTCGAGCTGTTTCCCCTTGCGCAACGGGTATAAATGCACGCGTACCGAATCGCGATTCATTGCCGTATTCAAACTTCGTTCGGCAATGAACACCGGAGCACCTCCATCGTCTGGTATCAAAAACGTTTTTTTTGCAACGCTCTGTTTATCAATAATTCCCGTCAGAAAACTTGTGCGCGTATCCATACGAAATTTTCCACGAGTTACCTCCACAATCGTTCCGTTCGCTTGCAAATCAGACAACGTCTGCTGCAATAGTCTTTTTTCTTCCGCACCAGTCAACCCTAAGATATAAGCGACTTGTTTATAATTCATTACGGCATTATGACGTTCTGCGAATACCGATATTATAGCTTTCTTAAAGTCCTCTATTCTCCTTTTATTCATAGTCATATTTTTATAGTTGTGTAAAGATAACAAAGAAAAAACGGAATTTTGTTTTCAACCCATTAAAAAAATGATTTCCATTATGAAAATTAAAACTCTTTCGATTAAAATATTGTACTTTTGCAATTCAATTTTAGCAGCGAAATGAAAACAATACAGATTAAAGACAAACAATTCCAGTTGTCCATTACCAACGAAGAGATACAAGCATCCATACAACGTATCGCAACCAAAATCAATCAAGATTTGCGCAATGAACAACCTATTTTTATAGGAGTGCTCAACGGCTGTTTTATGTTTATGTCCGATCTGCTAAAAAAAATCGACATCCCTTGCGAGGTCTCTTTTATCAAACTATCGTCGTACGAAGGAACTTCGACCACCGGCACCGTAAAACAGATACTCGGGCTCAACACCGACATCGAAGGACGCACCGTTGTGATAGTGGAAGACATTGTCGATACAGGCATTACAATGGAGCAACTTCTAAAAAATTTGAGCAATTATCATCCCAAGGATATTAAAATTGCAACCTTTTTACAAAAACCGGAGGCATTGCAACATGATATCAAAACGGACTATGTAGCAATAGAAATTCCAAACGACTTTATTGTGGGATACGGACTCGACTACGATGGGTTCGGACGTAATTTGAACGAAATTTACACTATTATAAAAAACTAAATTATGCTTAACATTATAATTTTCGGAGCACCCGGTTCCGGCAAAGGTACCCAAAGTGAAAACTTGATTGAGAAATACGGATTGGAACATATCTCGACAGGCGATGTATTGCGTGACGAAATAAAACAAGGGACAGAGTTGGGTAAAACCGCTGCCCAATACATCGAAAAAGGACAACTCGTTCCTGACGAATTGATAATCAACATTTTGGCTTCCGTTTTCGATAGTAAAAAGAGTGCTAAAGGCGTTATTTTCGATGGATTTCCACGCACCATACCTCAAGCTCAGGCTTTAAAAATGATGCTTGCCGAAAGAGATACCCAAATCGATGCCGTAATTGCATTAGAGGTGGACGACAAAGAGTTGATAGAACGCTTGCTAAACAGAGGCAAAGTATCGGGACGCTCCGACGATAATCTGGAAACAATTCAGAATCGTTTGCAAGTTTACCACTCGCAAACGGCACCACTCATCGAATACTACAAAACAGAAGGGCTGTACAGTCCGGTGAAAGGTACGGGAAGCATTGACGACATTTTTGCCCGCATCAAAAAAGTCATTGCAACACTCTAAAAAGCGATATTTTAAATGAACTCCAATTTCATCGACTACGTAAAAATATTTTGCCGTTCGGGCAAAGGCGGAAGCGGCTCCACTCACTTTCACCGCGAGAAATATATCCCCAAAGGCGGACCCGATGGCGGCGACGGCGGGCGTGGAGGTCATATCATTTTGCGTGGGAACAAGAATTATTGGACGTTGATTCATCTGAAATATGCCCGCCACATCTTTGCAGGCAATGGCGGCAACGGCGGCTCAAGTCGCAGTTTTGGCAAAGACGGCGAAGACAAAATAATCGAAGTGCCCTGCGGTACCGTGGTTCACGACGCCGAAACTGGGGAATTCATTTGCGACGTAACGGAAGATGGGCAAGAAGTAATTTTGCTAAAAGGCGGAAGAGGAGGACTTGGCAATTGGCATTTCAGAACCGCTACCAATCAGACTCCACGCTTTGCTCAACCGGGCGAACCGATGCAGGAGCGAACCGTCATACTCGAATTGAAAATGCTGGCCGATGTCGGGTTGGTAGGATTTCCCAATGCCGGAAAATCGACCTTGTTGGCTTCCATATCGGCTGCAAAGCCCGAAATAGCCAACTATCCATTTACCACTTTAGTACCGAATTTAGGCATTGTTCCTTATCGCGACAATCGTTCTTTCTGCATGGCCGACATTCCGGGTATTATCGAAGGTGCACACGAAGGGCGTGGACTCGGATTGCGTTTTTTACGACACATCGAACGAAATGCTATTCTGCTGTTTATGATTCCCTCCGATTGCGACAACATCAAAAAAGAATACGAAATTCTTCTCAACGAACTGCAACAATACAATCCCGAACTGACAGAAAAGCAACGCATATTGGCTATCACAAAATGCGATATGCTCGACAACGATTTGATTAAAGAGCTGGAAAAGGAATTGCCAACGGAGCTTCCTTCCGTTTGTATTTCATCGCTTTCGGGATTGCACCTTACCGAGTTGAAGGATTTGATATGGAAAACCTTGAACGAAAATCCCGTCAAGAAAGAGATTTCGCATCGTCCTATCGAAGTTTCAAAAATTGCACGCGAAGAGTTCCCCTACGACGAAACAGAAGAGGTTGAAGACAACAAAATGCCCAATTTCGACGAGTTCGATTGGGACGATTAAAGAAAACGACTCTGCGACTCCGATTGTAAAAATCCGTTGCGTTTTTGTACCCACCACGGAGCAACAATGCGTTTTTTCTTGATGCTCAAAACCAATAGCGTTATCGACATTATCAAGCACACCACGGTAGCCTGAACAGAGGCCTCGATACCAAATACACCGCCCGTAACCCATTCGCTTCCTTCGATATGCGTTGTCAGCAACGAAACATTCATTTCGTTACCCGAAAGATTTACACCGAATATGCCCGATTGAACAAAGTTCCACGCAAAATGAATAGCGATAGGGAACCACAAACTCCTTGAATAGACATACGCCACACTCAACAATACGCCGGCTTGTAAGGCGAGCGCCAAGGCTATCCAAATCGATGCTCCGGGATTTGCCATGTGTAACATTCCGAAAATCAATGCGGAAACGACAATGGCAATATACGACCCCAATTTCTCTTCAAGCAAGCGAAACAGCACTCCTCGGCAAACAATCTCTTCGAAAACAGCAGCCGAAAATGCCAACGAGAATGCCGGCAGCATCGACATAACATTATTCACAGAAAGAATTTTCATATCTGCAAAAAGTGCAAGAACAAGAAACACAAGCATCTGCAACACGACTCCCCAAAACAATCCGAAAAAGAGATTCAATCCCATTGTTTTCGTCGAAAGTTCGTGTACATACCGATGCTCGTAAACACCATACAAAACGACATAAACAAACACCACAAAAAAAGGAGGTATCACCTCCACAAAAAAATTCACAGCATCAACCGGCAGTTTGACAATCTGAGCTGCATCGAACACCAACAATCGACAACCCATATACACTGCCGTTATTACAAGCACGCCTATCACAATGCGTGTAATAAAACAATTGACAAATGCCGAAAGTACCTGCTTAAATGTCATATAACTTTTACCCTAAACCAAACGCATTAGCAAATATAGGGGAAAGAATCTTGTTTGAAACAAAAAAGGTCGGCAAAAACCGACCTTTAAAAAATTTTTTACCTTTTTAAGAAATTACTTCTCTGTAGTAAGTCCTATATTGGCTAATACACAATCGCTTTGATTTTTGTTAACCTTTTCCGATTTAAAGTCTGTGAGTTTTCCATAAGTAGCATCTACTTGATCTTCGCTCATCCATTGATAAATAACTACATTTGTATCTCCATTTTTATAAGTTACTTTCCAGCAACGAGGTTCACTACTATCCTCACAAGAAGAAAACGCAAATGCTACACAAGCAATTGCAACTGCAAAAAATACTTTTTTCATACTTTTAAGATTTAAAATAAACATAAATTTTTTCGCAAAAATATACATATTTCATATTTCGTGTACAAAATATCCTTATTTTTTATAAAAAATGTGAAAGCCCGTTTTTTCCAAGTCCTTCCAATAGGTTGGATACGATTTTGAGACAACTTCTTTATGCTCTATTTTTATCGGTTGTTGCAGTGCAATCGGAGCAAAAGCCATTGCCATTCGGTGGTCGTTGTAGGTAGCAACCGAAATAATCGTATTTTGCATTTCGGAACGCACACCATTCCAAGCAAGTACGCCATTTTCCGGCTCACACACTTCGAAACCGAACTTTGCAAGTTCCGTTCTCAAAGCAAAAATCCGATCCGTTTCTTTTATCTTCAAGCTTCCCAGTCCGCTGAAACAGAATGGAATGCCCAAAAAACAGCAGGTAACAACAAATGTTTGTGCCAAATCGGGCTGATTCACAAAGTTGTATTCCATTCGGGCAACTCGCTCTCCTGTGGCAACAATACGCACACCCTCGTCCTCGAACGTCGAAGAAACGCCCAACGCAAGAAACAACTCTGCGAGTTTGGAATCGCCCTGCAAACCTTTGTTTGTCAAACCTCGCAAAAAATATGCACCCTTGCCTCGCAATGCCAGAATCTCGTACCAATACGAAGCTGCCGACCAATCCGACTCCACCACATAAGGATGCATTTGGTAGCGCGACGAGGTTATTTTCAACACATTTTCTTCCTCGCTTACATCTACTCCAAACGTCTGCATCAACTGACGCGTAAGTGCTATGTATGGTTGCGAAATAACCGGCGGAATCAACTCTATGCGCAAACCGTTTTTCATCATCGGAGCAATCATCATCAATGCCGATACATACTGACTGCTGACATCGCCTTTCAAGCGGATTTTTCCTCCCTCGAGTTGCTTGCCGACCACATCTATCGGCGGAAATCCGCCTTGCTCCGCATAATTGATGTTTGCACCCAAATCGCATAATGCATCAACCAACAAACGAATCGGACGCTGCTTCATGCGTTCGGAACCCGTAAGACGACATTCGCAATGCGGCTTCTGTGCAAAATAAGCCGTCAGAAAACGCATAGCCGTGCCCGCAGCTCCTATATCAATCGTGTGATTTCGACTATTGAGTGCACGCAACAATACATCCGTATCGTCGCATTCGGCCAAATTTCCGATAGGAACGTTTTCGCCCGAAACAGCCCGAATAATCAACACCCTATTACTGATACTTTTCGATGCCGGCAACTGAATTTCGACATCGACAGCAGTGGAAAAATCTATCAAAACATCCATTAGCGGTATTCGTCAAAATAGGTTTCGTTTTTGCGAGATGTCCATATTTTTTGAACATAATCGCCATCTTTGTCCTTACCGCCGACAATAAAAATCCGGTATTGATTTTTTGACGCATTCGACAATTTGCGTGTAGAGAATATCGAAGACTTAATCGTAGGAACGTAGTTTCGGGCAACAATCTTGTCGTCAGCTCCGGTCCATGTAAAACCAAAGTCGGGCGAGAGCAACACCGAATCCGACACTATGCCGTTTTCTTCACCACCGAACATCAACACATTATGGTCGTAAGCAATCGTTGCCGCATTCTGTCTGCAAGGCAGATTGTTGCCGTCTTGCGAGAAATTGACCCAATAGGTTCCGTTTTCGGTTGACCACGCACCTGCCGGCGCACCATCTTTTGCAGTACCTCCCACCAGCAAATAACGCATTCGCCCCGAAGGTGATTTTTCGGCAACAACCGAATAATCCTGCATCGGGAAATCATCTGTACAACGATATGCCAACTGCCACGAAACGCCCTCGTCCGAAGACATCACGACCGAGTCTTGCGTCAAAGCAAACAAAGCAGTTCCCTCTTTAAACAACAATCGTTTGATAGGCACATCGGCTATCGTATGCGACGTCCAAGTCCGACCATCGGCCGAAACAAAAAACTTATCGTCGGACACCGCATAAAATTTATCGGCACAAATAATATGCTCGATGGCATCGGCCACGATTCCATCAAGCGAAAACGATTGCCACTCGTCTGCAAAATCGGCACTGACGTCCAACGTTGCCACATTATTGATATTTCTGAAAAGGAATATCTTGTCGGAGAAAAACACCGCTTTTTCGGCTTTTATTGTCGAAGTGGTGGTCGGATAGGTACGCTCGTCCCACAAATAGAGTTCGTGGTCGATCTGATGCACATTCGACTTTATCAGATAACGCTGTGTAGTATCGGCTTTTTGAGCATAAACAAGCACTTTGACGGGCATTTCGAAATCCATCGTATCCGATCCCGAATAAGTAATTGAATCGTTTAAAACGATAGTGGAAACAACCGCCGCCGTGGTTATGGTCGGTATGACGGCCTTGAGCGAAGAACCGTACAGCATCGAGTCGCGATTTTGAATAAAACCCGTATACTCAACGCCTTTGTAAACAAAAAAAGTATCCGCATTTACATAAAAAAGAGCCTTGTTGACCGACGCCACCGAATCGGCAGATGTCAAATAAAGATTTCTAATTGTAGTTACGACAGACGGTTCTGTTTCGTCATTGTTGCACCCGACAAACAAAGCGACAACGAGAATTGAGAAAACGCTCCATTTTTTAAAAAAATCCATACAAACTCTTTTTTCGATATACGTGCAAAGTTAATAAGAAAAAGTTGTCTTTCCGTTGATTGGCTTTTTTTTATGATTTTTTTCATAAAAGCACAAAAAACAAACTATTTTTGCATTCAATCAAAATCATTAGAATGAATATTACCGAATTATATCGTTTGTTTTTGGCACATCCGAACATCACTACCGATAGTCGTAACTGTCCTGAACACGCTATCTTTTTTGCACTCAAAGGAGAAAATTTCGATGGCAACGGTTTTGCCGAAAAAGCAATTGAAAACGGAGCCTCGTATGCCGTGATAGACAACCCGAGATACCAAAAAGACAAGCGTTTCCTTTTGGTTGCCAATGCGTTGGAAACGCTCCGTGAGTTGGCCGCCTATCATCGTAGGCAACTGCACATTCCCGTCGTAGGCATTACCGGCACCAATGGCAAGACAACCACCAAGGAACTGACCGCCGCCGTGTTGAGCAAAAAATACCGTACACTCTACACACAAGGCAACCTGAACAACCACATCGGTGTCCCGCTGACACTACTCCGTATAAAACCGACACACGAGATGGTCATTATAGAAATGGGCGCCAATCACCCGGGCGAAATCAAAGACTCGGTAACGATAGTTCGACCTACGCATGGCATTATCACCAACGTGGGGAAAGCACACATCGAAGGGTTCGGCTCGTTTGACAACATAGTGAAAACCAAAGCCGAATTGTACGACTTTTTACGCGAAAACGGTGGCGAAATTTTTATCAACAAAAACAACGATCACCTCAACAAGGTTGCCGCAGGACTGAAGCAACACACCTATGCCGCAGGCAACACCTCGGCAAACGTATGCGGAGAGATTGGCGAATGCAACCCCTTCATAAGTGTCAAATGGCAGTTGAACAACGTTTCGTACGAAACCCGAACAAACCTCATCGGCAGTTATAACCTCGAAAACATTCTTGCAGCCATTTGCATCGGCAACCACTTTGGCGTTGCACCCGAAGCCATTGGCGAGGCCATCGGCGAATACATACCCCAAAACAACCGCTCTCTACTGACACAAACGGAGCATAACAGGCTGATTGTCGATACTTACAACGCCAACCCGACAAGCATGGAAGCCGCTTTGACCAATTTCGACCAAATGAAAAACTTTCCGAACAAAGTCGTATTGCTTGGCGATATGCTGGAATTGGGAGCGGAGAGCCGTTGTGAGCATGTGCGAATGGTGAAACTCATCGAACAATTCCATTTCAAAGCCTTTTTGGTGGGGAAGGAGTTTGCGGCAGCAACGAGCAAATATCCCGTATTCGCCTCCATCGACGATTTTATCGAATGGCAAAAACAACATCCGATTACTGGTTGTTCCATTCTGATAAAAGGCTCGCACGGCATTCACCTCGAAAAAGCGATTCCCTATCTATGACAAAAAAAACGTTGCTTATAATGGTTACGCTTATCGCTTGTTCGTGCGAAAACTTCAACCGCAAAACACCGATACCCGACACTCCCGTGTCAATGGAGTTGTACATTTTGCGCGACGCTCCCGAACTTGTCAGCATTGGCAATTACAAGATTTACACAAAACCTCCCTATTTCAATCAATATATCGGGTTTGGAGGCATTCTGCTTTTTCACGATTTCAACGACGAGATTTCGGCATTCGACCTTGCCTGCCCTCACGAGGCGACAAGCACCATACGCGTCGATTCGATTGCCGACGGCGGCATTGTTACATGTCGGCAATGCCAGACCTCTTACGATGTCAGTTTCGGATTGGGGTTGCCCACAAAGGGCGTTTCGCAATTCGGATTACGAAAATACAAAGTACGCACCTCAGGCGATATTATTCGCATTACACGCAATTAGTCTATGCCCAAACGATTTCTTTTTTTCTCGAAAGGACAACGCGTTGCCATCGTCGTTTTGCTGACGCTCATCGTAGTCGTAATTGTGGCCGATGCGACGCTTTCGCGTTGGGCGCCAAAACCGAAGTCGTTTTTCGATGAAGCTTTCAGCGAAAAGGCACTCTTGTTTGAGACAACAACAAACACTGCTCACGAGACAACAACAAACGCCGAAAAGCGACGTGAAATTCACCGAAGCAGCAAAACAGCAAAGCAAGAGGTCAAACTTTTCCCTTTCGACCCGAATACGCTCGACTCGGCAGGATTCGTTCTTTTGGGAATAAAGCCGCACATCGCTTCCAACATACTGAAATACAAAAAGAAAGGCGGACACTTCAAAGTTCCGACAGATTTGGGCAAAATCTACGGCATCGATTCCGCCTTGTTTGCCACCTTGCAACCTTTCGTACAAATAGCGCAAACAACAGCAATTGCAACGCCCGACATACTGCTGGAGATTAACACTGCCGACACCACGCAGCTTGCTCAAATCATGAGCAAAGGACTTGCCAAACGCATTGTGATTTATCGTGAAAAACTCGGCGGATACTACTCAACAGAACAACTGAAAGAGGTATACCGCATCACCGAAAAAGAGTTGAAAGGCATTGAGCCGTACCTCTGCATCGAAAGTTCGCACATCAGCACCATCGATGTCAACAGCGCTTCGATAGAGCGACTAAAACGGCATCCTTACATCAACTTTTATCAGGCAAAAGCCATCTGCGAACTACGAAAAGCAAAGAAAAAAATTGTCGCCATCGACGAGCTTGCCCTTTTGGAAGAGTTTTCCGACATTGATATTAAACGATTAACACCTTACTTAAATTTTAACGAATAATGTTTTTTGACGAATTAGATTTGAACGACAATATCCTCGACGGACTTGACGCGATGAATTTCAAAGAGTGTACGCCCATACAAGAAAGGGCTATCCCCGTCATTCTCGAGGGAAACGACATTTTGGCATCGGCACAAACAGGCACCGGCAAAACGGCCGCTTACATTCTGCCTTTGCTGGAATTGCTCTCGCGCGGCAAAAAAGACAACTCGAAAGTGAACGCACTCATTTTGATGCCGACACGCGAATTGGCACAACAAGTCGATCAACTGCTCGAGGGATTTGCCTACTACGAAACCACGTCGTGGATTGCCGTTTACGGCGGCAACGACGGCATTGCCTTTACACAACAACAAAAAGCCTTGCAATCGGGTGGCGACATAGCCATTGCAACCCCGGGCAGACTGCTTTCGCACATCCGTATCGGCGGCGTCGATTTGTCGGGTATCGAATACCTCGTTTTGGACGAGGCCGATCGTATGCTCGACATCGGTTTTTACGACGACATTATCGAGATTATCAAACATCTGCCCCAAAAGCACCAAACGCTTATGTTTTCGGCTACGTTTCCGCCCGACGTCGAGCGATTGGCAAAACAGATATTGGTAAACCCCACGGAGATAAAACTTGCCGTGTCGAAGCCTGCCGACGGTATTCATCAGGGCGTGTATCTGCTCCGCGAAACGCAAAAAACGGCGTTGATAAAAGAACTTTTCAGAACAGAGCCACGCAAAAGCATCATCTTTGCATCGTCGAAAGAGAAAGTGTTCAACGTGTTTTGCGCTTTGAACCACATGGGATTGAGTGTAGCACAAATGCACTCGGGGTTGGAGCAAAAACAACGCACGCAAGTGATGCTCGACTTTAAAAACAACAAACTGCAAGCCTTGGTAGCCACCAACATCGTATCGCGCGGCATCGACATCGACGACGTGGCCATGGTTATCAACTACGATGTACCCAAACAATGCGAAGATTATGTGCACCGCATCGGACGCACGGCAAGGGCAGGTGCCGAAGGTGTGGGCATTACGTTTGTTACGCCGAAAGAGCGCGGCTTGTTTGACCGTATCGAAAGTTTTTTGGAGAAAACAATCGAACGCCTCGCGCTCCCCGACAACATAGCCCAAATGGCGCCACCCGTACCCGACGAAAAGGCTCAACCGAGAGAGAGGAAACACTTCCGCCGAAAGAAGAAGCAAAAGCAAAAAAGCAACAACAATCGGAAACCGCAAGGCAACCGACCCCCGCAAAAGCAAGTGGAGAAATAAAAGAAGTTGCTGTTAGAACAAAATTACTACCTTTGTCCGCAATAATTTTATTCTGCATGAAGAAAACCGTTTTTCTGACAGGAGCCACCGGCACCATGGGGTGGGCAGGTTTGCAAGAATTGATGAAGTTTCCCGAGCGTTACAACATTCGCATACTTGCCCGACCAAGCACCAAAAACAAGGAAAAATTAGCGCCCTTGACAGACAAAATCGACATTATTTGGGGCGATTTAAGTAAATTTGACGACGTGTTGCGCGGCGTTGCCGGCAGCGATGTTGTGTTGCATGTGGGCGGCATGGTGTCGCCGCAAGCCGACTACCGCCCGACGGCCACACGCAAAATCAACCTCGGCGCCGCCGAAAACATCAAACACGCCGTTTTGGCACAAGGCGACAAACAACCGAAAGTAGTGTACATCGGGTCGGTGGCCCAAATGGGCGACCGCCGCGAACCGCTGCATTGGGGACGCGCCGGCGACCCCATCTGCGTATCGGCCTACGACCACTACGGACTCACAAAAGCCATAGGCGAACGCATCATTACCGACTCGGGCATTAAAACGTGGGTCAGCCTGCGCCAATCGGGCATTCTCTACCCAGCCATTCTGAAAAACTACGATCCCATCATGTTCCATGTGCCGATTCGTGGCGTACTCGAATGGGCTACGGTGGAAGACAGCGGACGACTGCTCGAACGTGTCTGTCGCGACGAAGTTCCTGCCGAATTTTGGAACCGCTACTACAACATCGGCAGCGGCGCCGAATACCGCATCTCGAACTACGAATTTGAGTGTCTCCTGCTCAACGCCATCGGCTGCCCGCGTCCCGAACAAATTTTCGAAGCAAAATGGTTCACCACGCGCAATTTCCACGGCATGTGGTACCTCGACGGCGACGTATTGGAAGAATACCTCCACTTCCGTGCAAACGTTCCCATCAAAGACTATTTCGCACAAATGGCCAAAGCCGACTCGCTGCCAACAGCCATCAAATTTGCCGGAGCCACCAAAATAGCCAAACTCTTTCCGCATATCGTCAAATTGGCCATGCGCGCCATGGCATACA
The DNA here is from genome assembly GCA_017456885.1 of Paludibacteraceae bacterium. Classification (GTDB taxonomy): domain Bacteria; phylum Bacteroidota; class Bacteroidia; order Bacteroidales; family Paludibacteraceae; genus RGIG9608. The sequence continues at coordinate 26,091 of JAFTIM010000005.1, read as the reverse complement.
GCCAGGAACACGGCACACAATGGTGGATTCGCCACAACAAAACGGCACGCATCAACGCCTACTACGGCAGTTTGGAAAAATATCGCGCCATCCCCGATTGGCAACACACCGACCTTACGCACCCTTCGGAGCAACCCGTACTGCTCGACCACGGCTACGACGAGCAAAAGCCGATGAGCGAATTTACGATAGACGACATGCAACGCGCAGCCGAATTTCGCGGTGGCAAATGCCTGAGCCAAACAATGCAAAAAGGCGATTGGGACACACAACTCGAATGGCAATGCGCCGAAGGACATATGTTCAAAGCCTCGCCACGACTTGTTTTGCTTGGCGGACATTGGTGCCCCGAATGCTTCCCCTACCCTTATGCCGACGAGCCGAATCCGCGCCCGTGGCAATGGGACGCCGAAGCCAAACGCAATCCGTTTTTGGCACAACTTTGGTCGCCGCTGCACGACAAAGATGAAAACAACGTGTACGGCGCCGACATTTTCGACGGATGGGAAAAGAACTAATAATTGCACATAAAAAAACGATTTTTATGAGACGAACATTTATAACCACCTCTTTTTTATTGAGTACGATGCTCGGCATGGCACAAGAACGCATAGAACCCATTCCGTTTGGCGATATGGAGCAATGGTTGGTGCGTTACATCAAAGAGTCGCGACTGCTTGGCGGCAAAACCAAGACGCTTTACGCCCTTGCACCTACCGACACGATACGCAAAACCGCCGTGTACGACTATTCCAACACCTGTTGGGGCATCTCGAACGCCTACGCTGCACCTGCCGGCATCGACAAAGGAGCCAACACCACCCAACCCGAACGCCGTGGCAACGGCACTTGCGCCCGACTCGATACGCGTGTAGAAGAGGTAAAAGTGCTGGGTTGCATCGACCTTGAAGTGTGCATTGCAGGCACGCTCTTTTTGGGAAAAGTGATTGAACCGGCCAAAGATGTAAACAACCCGTACAGCATTATCGACATGGGTATTCCGTTCAGCCGAAAACCCAAAGCCTTGATGCTCGACATAAAAGCACGGGTAAGCCCCGAACAAAAAGTGCTGCGCGCAACGGGTTTTTCAAAAAAGCGTTGGATTGAAGGTCACGACGAACCCGAAGTGTACGTCTTTTTACAAAAACGTTGGGAAGATGCCAAAGGCAACATCTACGCCAAACGCATCGGCACCGTGCGCCAGCGTTTCAGCAAATCGATACCCGAATGGCAAAACAACTACCGCATCGACATTCACTACGGCGACATTACGCAAGAGCCGTTTTTCAAAGAGTATATGGGTCTGTTCCCCACAGGCGGAATTTTTAAAGCCAAAAACTCAAAGGGGAAAATGGTAACAATACAAGAGACGGGCTGGAGCGAGGCTGACGAGATGCCCACGCACGTCATTCTGATGATTACGGCAGGCAGTTATCCCGCCTTTCACGGCATGCCGGGCAATTCGCTTTGGGTGGACAACGTAAAATGGGTATTTTGAGAAACAAAAACAAGAAAGTGTTTGTCAGTGGCTGCTACGACATGTTGCACAGCGGTCATGTGGCGTTTTTCGAGGAGGCCTCGAAGTTGGGCGACCTCTATGTAGGCATTGGTTCCGATGCCACTATCAGGCAATTGAAAGCCCGCAAAACGATTAACTCGCAAGAGGAGCGACTCTATATGGTGCAAGCCCTGAAAAGCGTTAAAAAGGCTTGGATTAACTCGGGCAGCGGCATACTCGACTTTACCGAAGAGGTAAAGCGGCTCCGACCCGACATTTTTTTCGTAAACAGCGACGGGCATTCGCCTGCCAAGGAGCAATTCTGCAAAGAGAACGGCATTGAATACATTGTGAGCGAACGGCTGCCGCATCGAGGGTTGCCCGTACGCTCCACCACGGCTTTGCGCAAAGAGTGCCTCATACCGTACCGCATCGACTTGGCGGGCGGATGGATAGACCAAACCTTTGTCAACAGCCTTGCTGCGGGCGATGTCGTTACCATCAGCATCGAACCCGAGTACGAATTTAACGACCGCAGCGGCATGGCCACCAGTTCACGCAAAAAAGCAATCGAGCTGTGGCAAACCAACATACCCGAAGGCGACAAGGAGAAATTGGCAAAAACGTTGTTTTGCTTCGAAAATCCACCGGGGACAACCTACGTGAGCGGTTCGCAAGATGCCATCGGCATTGTGATGCCGGGGCTGTGCCGTTTGCACTACGACAACGGTTTTTGGCCTGTCGGCATCGAAAATATTACCGACAACGACCTGCTCTCGTGGTTGGAGCAACGCATTTGGATATTGCCGCTCTATCCGCGCGAGAGCGATTTCGACGTGATGGCCGACACGCATATCGAAAAGGAACTCGCCATGCAGTTGAGCCGTGCCGCCGAAAAATGCTGGCAAGCCATCGTAGAGCGCGACGCCGTGCTTTGGGGGAAATACACCACCGAGAGTTTCGAGGCGCAAAAACGCATGTTTCCGCATATGGAGCCAAAGGGTTTCGAGCAGATGCTGCAACCTTATAAAAACAGCGCTTTGGGCTGGAAAGTATCGGGAGCAGGCGGTGGCGGATACCTCATTTTCATCAGCGAAAAACCGCTCACAAACTGTTTTCAAATCAAAATACGCAGAAACTAAATACAAACGACCATGAAACGCTATTGTCAGACGCTACAACTGAAAAACGACCCCGAACTCATTGCACAATACATCGAAGCACACCGCAACGTGTGGAGCGAAATAAAAGCGGGTATCAGAGAGGTGGGCATCGTGGATATGCAAATCTACATTCACGGCTGCACGCTTTTTATGATTGTCGACACGGTGGACGACTTCGATTGGGAACGCGACAACGCACGCCTTGCCACCCTGCCCCGACAAGCCGAATGGGAAGCCTTCGTAAGCCGCTTTCAGCAGGCATTGCCCGAAGCCTCGTCGGCCGAAAAATGGCAACTCATGGAACGCATTTTCAAACTCTGATTCCTAAAAATTCCCATTCACATCAAGCGGAATAGTAACAAAAAAACGTCGCAAGTGCACACCTGCGACGCCCATACAACTTTTTATTTAACCTAAAAAAACATTTTACTCTTTTCGTTTTTTACGCATGCGTGCTACAGCGTATGCCCCTGCCATGCAGAGCAACGCAAGCAAGCCGTCGCCGACGGGGGGCCAAGGCTCGGGGTCAGGTTGCCCGGGCAACCTTGCAACACCACCCAAGTCGACCGAATTGGTGGAAAACGGAGTCATTACCGAAACAGAGTTGCCACCCGTCATGTCGGAGCCGATGCTCAAGTTGTCGGCTGCCACACGCTTCGAAAGCGAAGTGCCTGCCGCCACACGAGGCGAAAAGGCCAAAGACGAAGCCGACGACGAAGCGGAGGTTTGAGGCGAGATAAGCGACGAGGAGCCACCCTGTGCCGACCCTTGCGAGGATATCATGTTGAACCTCGACGCCACACTCTGCGTATAGTTCAGCTCACTTCCAAACGGGGCGTACGACTCCACATTGAACGCCTCGACCGACGAAGCCGACGCACGACGCCCCGACACCGATTTATCGAACTTGTAATTGACAGCCGTGGCTTCCACAAAAAGCGGAAGCACACACACTGCAATCAAAAATTTCAAACTCATTTTTTTCATAACTACACTATTGCTCATACACCGAAAAAGTTTTTTTTATTATCAACGAGCGAGTTTCAACACCTGTACGGCAGCGCCCTTCTCGTTACGCACATTCACCAAATAGACGCCTTGGCTGTTGGGCAACTCCAACTGCATATCGGCATCGACTACCGTGGTGTGTAACACCTCGCGACCGATTACATCGCATACGCTCACCGTATAGCCCAACGGCATATTCACAATGCGCAGCGTGGAGCCAGCCTTGTAAATGGCTGCAGCAGTCGGCACCTCGTCTTGTTCGATTACTTCCAAATCGGTCATCGACTCGGGAGCGATAATTATCAAATCGAAGCGACTGTCGGCATCGCCCGCATCAGCCAAGAAGTTGTAGGAGAACAACTCGCCGTTGCGTTGCAAATCGACTCTTGCACCCGTCTGCTTGTCGTAGAGCTGTACGAGCGACTCCGCAAAGTTGGTATCGGTCAAACGAATGACGTACTCACCTGCCTCTTTGATGCGAATGCCTACGGGAACAACTACCTCGTTGTCGCGCATTACGTCGTTGAACATCATACGCGAGGAGCCTGCCTTCGACCATATTTCGGGTACGGTAGAGGTAGCATCAGCGTACGATACGGGCATATCGTAACCGGCACGGAACTCATCGACGGAACCTACATCGGTCAGCGTTACAATGGTGCGGCTTGCAGCCTGTTTGCCAAGCGTGGCGGCGGCGCGGTCGATGCCCAACGTATAGGCATCGGGCGTATCGAACGACGAAGCAACACCCGTTGTCGATGTAGGAGTAACGGTTACAAAAGCATCATCAACAGATGCATAATTCGAACGATTAGGATCACCTAAAGTTACCTTAATAGAAGTACCCGAACCAATGCCTTCGGTAAATTGTACCCAATAGCCGAAATAGGGTGGCATATCACACTTAGTGGCAGCACTGACAGCCTCATAGCGGTTGTGATAAGTATTCTTCCATGTAATGTTTTCCCAACCTACCGAAGCAGTAATCTCCCTTACATCAATAGGCGACAAATAGGGATTGTAAATGGTAAATACATTTCTGTTCCAATAATGATCATTCGCTTCCATTCGTGTATAATCTATTTCTACCGTCTGTGCGCTCTTGGCTGTGATATGGAATCCTTTGTTCTGGGAATGGAATTGTATCCAATAATAATCTACAGGATCATGTCCAAGAACAGCACCACCAGCATTATCCGCAGCAAATTCGTAGAAAGTATTTGCAGATAATGTAGCGTATGATTGATTTGTTTCTTTAGCCCATTGTGTTCCTGCATTATAGGTATCAGCAGGATCGTCTGCGTTACGAAGAGAAGGGTCAAATGTTGCTAAAACCCAATTAGCGTCAGCTAATCGGTGCAATTTGCCATTTGCACCTACGGCACAAATACCTTTCGTACCCGTTGAACCTTGCATAGCGATAGGGAATGCAACATGGTGCCAACGGTCTTGATAGATGCGTTTGCGGACAACAATGTTACCCTCTACCTGAAGACTTCCGGTAGGATTGCCTTTGTCGAAGATGATTCTACCCGAATGAATACCCGAGGCGTCTTCCACCGATTCGATATAGAGGTCGCCCATACGGGTTGAGGTACCTGCTTCGATGGTGTATGTGTCCGTTGCTTTGATGTAAGCTACCACCTCGAAGTTGACATCGGCCACGTTGATGTAGTTTTCGTAGTGGCACTCGTTGTTCGGCATGTAGAGCGAGCCGTTGCTGTCGTTGAGCGGCAGATAGGCATCGGCTACTCCGTCGCCATCGGTATCCAAGCGCGGCTGATAGTTGCCGTACTGATTGACAGGACCAAGACCGTACATATCTACATACGTTGCCACCATGAAACGCATACGGGTTTTTCCGTATTTATTAATTAAAACCGGATTATTGTTTGTAATGGTAAATGTAAAGGTTTGCGAAGCGTTTCCATTAGGCACACCTACATATACCAACTCGTTGTTTTTCGAAAGACCCGAAGCCAAACCATCGGCACTCGATGTGAAATCGAACCAGCCGTTGTAGTTGTAGTCGATAAAGCAGAGCAGACGTGCATTGGCAGGTATTGTGCCTGCATTCTCTACCGTTACCGTAATATCGTGCGACATTGCACCCAATGTCTTCGTCAATGTCTGCAAGCGTTGGTCGGTGAGGTAGTTTAAGTGTGCAGAGCCACCTTCCACAGTTGCGGGAGTAAATACATCGGTAGCTGCTACATTGACAATACCGCCCGTTGTTGTTATCGAGCTGATATAGAAAGGCAGATTGTTATTGACGGTGAAACGCGAATTACCAAAATCGCCATGGAAGTCTTCAAACTTAAAGCGTACCTCTACGATAGCATCATCAGCACCAGTATAAGTGTAGTCAGGATTTGTATGACCTACAGCATTGAACGTTGTGCCACCATCGGTGCTAACATACCAACCCTCGATAGCACACGGACCTTGCGGCACTGCCGTAAGCAATTGACCCTTGTACGGATAAATTTCATATGGTAAATAAGAAGTTGTTTTACCCATATCAAGAGAGAGAAATCCTCCTCCATTTTCTCCTATACGGAACGTTACCGTAGGAGCTACTTTTACGGTAGCCGATACTGCTATGCGATACTCATCGCCATCTTTGGTAATAGCACCAATGCTATCGACTGACACCGCACCAAGTGCAGCTGGCACGTTGTAAGTAACGGTAAGTTTGCCTGTAGCATAGGCAAGTGTATATTCATCGTCTGCTACGTCAGCATCTATGGTTACTGTGGAACCTGCTCCGAGCGAAATGTCGTAAGTAACCACATCGTCTACGTATACATCACCGAAGTTTGCCACGTAAGCACAACCATTGCCACCTACTGCAGGAGGTAACGTTCCTTCTATTTTCAATTCGAAATCGACCATAACCCCACCGTTGTCAGCAGTATAGTTTTTTGGAGCAGTAGCATTTGTTCTACCACAAGGATAGTTTAATCCTTCGTCAGTAGCATCGCTACCATCTTGTGAGTTCCAATCAATGGTGTAACGCATGGTATAAGTTGCTCCTGGTGTAGCTGTAGTTGGAACGGTAAAATTATTTGGTTTTGCATAATCTGATTGGTAATAATTTCCCCCTCTGATATTGTAAGGAGAAGCAACATATTCGCCACTATCGGTGAAATCGCCATCGTTGTTCCAGTCCACATAGAGATAACCCATCATCCAACTTCCAGTCCAATTTGGAGTTGTCGAAATGGTCTCTCCGGGTTTTACTACCAACGAATGCGTATTTCTCAAATCGTGATACAATTTTTCGGACGTACTGCCTTGCTGTATGGTTCCACTTGAGAGAGAAGCTCCTTGATTTCCGCTAAAAGTTAAAGATGTGAGATATCTATCAGTTCGGGTTACATTTCCAGGAATTGTACAACTCAAAGTTGCAGGACGAGTGTAAGCTTTTCCTCCTGCTTCAGTCACTTTCAATTCATAATCAACAACAATACCTCCGTTATGTGCAACAGTATTGCCATCTCCACCTATATTACTACAACCATCAGTATGATTCCAACTTGTTATATAGCGTAACGTATAAGTTCCTGCAGATAAGTCATCAGGGATTTTGAAAGAATATCCAGTCTGGAAAACATCATCAGCAGTTGTATCATAAGCAACTCGCTCGGTAGTAGAAAAGTTGCCATCATTATTCAAATCTAAGAAAACAGATCCCATCATCCAACTTCCCGTTACACCAACTGTCAAAGACACTGTTTCCCCTTGAACAACACTAATTGTCTCTGTTCGTTTGTCAAAATAAACATTTTGAAGACCAGCGGTTTGTAGTGTAGAACTTACAAACGTGCCTTGCGAAGTGCTTGCCCTTAAAGAACTAGTGTAACGACCAGCGTTTGTTCCCGTGCCAAAATCTGGTGTACACACAGATGCAGGACGTGTTACCCCACCGCCTCCTCCGCACACAGGTGCATCAGTATCAGGAGTAACAGGTGTAGTTGTTTCGCTCCATGTCCAAGAAGGAGAAGCCACGTCGGCAGGTTGTGGGTCTATTTTCACCATCGCACTACCCAAGTCCGACACATTAGCCGAAGCCGATTCTATACCTTGCACATTGGCATTCGTTCCCGTATAGGTAGCCACCGCATAAGGCGTAGAAAAATAGCTACATGTAGCAGGATCGTATTCGTATGCCCAATCCACTTCAGTATCAGCTACGTTTATGTTGGTAAATTTTTCGCCCTTATTGCTATTAGCATTAAAACGTGCATCTTTGTAAAGATAAAGATGTCCCATCAAACGAGGGTTAGTATTCTGTGCAGTCACACTCGTTTTCCCATTTGGGACGAGAGCATTATACAAACCTTTTGTTTTCGAAATCAAAGGGATATCTGTAAGCGAAGCATCAGCTGGAGCTTCTTTTTCAATGGTAGGAGCCACATTTTGTGTAATAAGATTTGGTACTACGATAGTATCGTGAGCCTCAGCAAAAAGCAACCCACGACAATGGTAAGCATAATTGCCGTTATCAGCAGCCGACGACATATTCATTGCTCCCGTATAAGAAATAATCACATTGTTTACATCAAGACCAACGGTTCCATTGTCGTAACCCCAACTCTTAAGTTGTTTATCAAAATCTTGGTTTCCGCAGAATTCACCTTGAGGAGTATGTGTCATACCCGCAATACCTCCCATATAGTTACGTACATAAGAAACTGCAGATGAATTTGCATACATCGTACCGCTACCGCTGAACTTCACGTTACTTACAATGCCCGCCTGCAAACGTCCGATGAAAGCTGAAGTAAGTGTTTCTTGCATTGCCGATGCACCTTCATGCTTCATCGTACCATTGATATTCACAGCACAATGTTTTACAATACCAAGATAAAGCACACCTGTGATACCTCCAAACGCAGAAGCCGTAGGTGAACCTGCATTTTGAAGCATTACAGTTTTGCCAGCTTGAACGTCAACCGATACATTTTCAATTCTACCTTTATTGATACCTGCTACCAAACCAAAAATAGGTGCTTCCGTAGCATTGTTCTTATAAGTAGCATCGGCAGCATACACCAATTTCACATTTTTAATGGTTGAGTTTTTTGCCAACACACCACAAAAACCACCTGCTATAGCACGATTAGGATAATTTGTTTTGTCAAAATTTAATGTAAGATTATTTACATCAAGCATATTTTCTCCAATAGCCCTATCTGTTAATCCATAGGGATAAAAACAATCATCTTTACTCGTTCCATTGAATGTTGCAGTTGCATTGCTGGAGAAAGTAATTGTATGTCCGTTACCATCAAACGTACCACTGAAAGTGGTTTGCGACACAGGCAACGACGTTAGCGTAATGTCGTTTGCCAAATAGTAGTTGCCCGATGTAGCCGACATAAAAGCTTCAAATCCTGCAGCATCGGTAATGGCAGTTCCTTGTGTAGACTGACAAGAGATTCCCACATTTCCAGCACCAACTATCGTTTCTTTTGGTTGAGGAGTAACCACTGAATATGGATCAGGAATAATCTTAAGCATTATATCTGCACTAGATCCACGCGTTCCATTTGCTGTAGGAAAAAAACGATTTAAAGCCATTGACCAAAAATTTTGGAACGAAGTTTCACTAACCTGTGATAATGTAACTTCAGGAATTCCACCATCAGTAGCCGACTTTGTAGCCCAATCTGCAATAGCATTTTTCTTAATGGCAACCCCCTCGTTAACTCCTTCGTCAAAACGAATACGAACACGCACCAAACGTTCTTCAGTAAAATTAGGTGCTATAAAATTCCATTTAACATTTAAAGGAGAAGCAGCTACTCCTGCATACTCAACTTTGCCTGCTTGCGAAAATCCATAAACATTATACAAATCTGTGGAATGATCGTCAAAAGCACCATTTCCATCCCAGTCAACAAAAGCAACACCGTTTGCCCAAGGCACCAAATCACACATACCAACAGCCGAAATTGAAAACTCCTGCCCGGCAATTACATCTATCACATCGTCAGATAAGTCTACATAATCTCTAATAAATTGACTAAAAGCATTTCCTGTAGGAGCATCATAATCGCTTATATCATTAGTATGCGAATATAATTCTACACCACGTTGCTCTATAGTAATACTTCCTAAAGCCGAACGAATTTCACCAAAAGTTCCACCTCCTTTCGCCCAGTTCACGTCAGAAATTGGATGTGGTAAAAAAGGAACACCAAAAGTTCTATGAAAGGTTTCAGTGTAAATTTGGGCATTAACCACAAAAGAACAGCTCATTAAAAACAACACCAAGAATGAATATTTTGCTTTCTTCATAACTAAAAAATTTTATATTTCAAAAAACAATATTAGTTAACGGGCAAATATACCAATCATTTTTATTGTTCCAAAAAAAATTTAACAATTTTTTCACAAAAATGAAATAGTTTCTACAGCGAATTGGTCTGCAGCAGCCATTCGTAAGCAGGAAGAATTTGTATGGTACGTCCGTGCAAAAAAAGCGTTTCCCGATGAAAATCGGTAATTAGAAAGAGGTTGTTGCAGAGGGTCTCTTTTGCAGCAGCAAGGAGTCCGCGTAGTTCACGTTTACGTGTTTTTTCGTTAGAAATATCGTAAGAAACCTGATATATTTCTTCCACCACATTGTGTCGGCACACCACAAAATCGGCTTCGTATCCGGTAGTGCTTTTATAATAAAAAACATCGCGATTCATCGATCGGTTGCGTCGAAGCAGTTCGACAAGGACAATGGTTTCCAAACGCCACCCCAAGTTCTCTGCGGCTAAAGCATTCTGCCGTCCGTCCATCAGAGCCACATCGACAGGATAGAGTTTTTCGGCTCTAATACGCATTCGGCTCTTGTTGGAAAAGCGCTTCACCGCCAGCAACAAATAAGCCTCTTTTAAGAAAGCGATATAATTGCTCACCGTATGGTTCGACTTAATACCCAACACAGAAGCCAACTCTCCCTCTACCACCGTCAGCGGAGACACATTCATCAAATGGTGCGCCAACTGCTCAAACATTTCTACATATTTAATTTTATGACGCTGCTCAATATCCCGCTTTAAGATATTGTCGACCAAAGTATCTACATAACGCACTTTGTTTTTCTTGTGCAACAACTCGGGGAAACCGCCTTGATGCAGGTATTCGTCGAAAGCAGCACGCCTAAACGCTTCGGCTTTGGTAGAAGGCGTTTCCACATCAACACCTTTACAATGGCAAAAATCGAGAAACGAAAACGGGAAAAGTTCAATCTGCTCATTACGCCCCGTAAGGTATGTAGCAAGTTCCCCGCTTAAAAGTTTTGCATTAGACCCCGTTACAAGCACATGCATCTGTTGCCGCAACAATCTGTTTACAAACAAATGCCATCCGTCAATATTCTGAATCTCGTCAAGAAAAAGATACTTAAAATTGCCATATACCTTATACAAAACCTCCAGCATGGTGTTCAAATCGTCGGTATTGAGCATTGCAAAACGCTCATCGTCGAAATTGACATAAGCAAATGTCTCTTTGCAGGATTTCAGCACATTATAACAGAGTGTGGATTTGCCGCTACGTCGCACACCAATCACCACTTGAGCCATATTGCTGTTTAAATCAACTTGGCTTTCCTCTTGCCGGGAACACAAAACAGCATCTTGCATCATCGCCAATTCGTTGCGCTGTTCGGTTATCACCTGTTCCAAAATTCGCTTATCTATCATATTTTTAGGTATTTAAATACGGCAAATATAATTCTTTTTTAAATTCAAACGCCATAAATCAGCAGTTTTTATTATCTTATAACGCCATAACACAAGGATTTTAACATTTTACAACGCCATAAACTTAAATAATTAAAAATGGAGAATGGGAAATTAAAGCGTTTGGGGAATGTTCATTTTCAACTTTCAATTTTCAATTATCAACTTTTTAAAAAAAAGACCCATACCCTGCGGTATAGGTCTTCCCCTTAAATTATTTTTATTATGAGAAAAATTTGGCAAACTTTCAAACAATACCTTGTGCCATCATTGCTGAATGAATTTGGCTTCGCTTGCGCTTCGCCGAAATTGCTTCAGCAAATCCTTCGTGTCATCATTGCTGAATGAATTTGGCTTCAGCTTACGCTTCGCCGAAATTGCTTCAGCAACACTACACAATACCTTGTGCCATCATTGCTTTCGCAACTTTCATAAATCCTGCGACGTTGGCGCCTTTCACATAATTGACATAGCCGTCGGGCTCGGTACCATACTTCACGCAGTTTTCGTGAATGTTTTTCATGATGTTGCCCAACATCTCGTCCACCTGATCGGCAGTCCAACTCAAACGCTCGGAGTTTTGGCTCATTTCCAAACCCGACACAGAAACACCACCCGCATTGGCAGCTTTACCCGGTGCATAAAGAATTTTTGCCTGTTGGAACACTTTGATGGCCTCGGGCGTAGAAGGCATATTTGCACCCTCGGAAACGGCAATCACACCGTTTGCCACCAACGCACGTGCATGGTCGCCATTCAACTCGTTTTGCGTAGCCGAAGGCAATGCTATATCGGCTTTTTCGCCCCAAGGTTTAGCACCCTCTACATATTTCACGCCATATTTTTCGGCATACTCGCGAATACGTCCACGATAGACGTTTTTCAACTCCATGATGTAATCGAGTTTCTCACGATCGATGCCGTCGGGGTCGTAAATATAACCATTGGAGTCGGACATGGTAAGCACCTTGCCACCCAACTGAAGCACTTTTTCGGCTGTATATTGAGCCACATTGCCCGAACCGGAAATAAGCACGCTCTTACCTTTCAAATCCATACCTTTTGTTTTGAGCATTTCCATCAAAAAGTAAACATTGCCGTAGCCCGTAGCCTCGGGACGGATAAGCGAACCGCCAAACTCGCGACCTTTACCCGTAAATACGCCGGCAAACTCGTGCGTCAGTTTTTTATACATACCAAACATATAGCCAACCTCGCGACCGCCCACGCCAATATCGCCGGCAGGTACATCGACATCGGCACCCACATGGCGGCTCAACTCCAACATAAACGCCTGACAGAAACGCATCACCTCGGCATTACTTTTGCCACGAGGCGAAAAGTCACTTCCGCCCTTGCCACCACCCATAGGCAACGTAGTAAGCGAATTTTTGAAAGTCTGCTCAAATGCCAAAAACTTGAGAATACCAAGATTGACAGAACTATGGAAACGGATACCGCCTTTGTACGGACCGATAGCATTGTTGTGCTGTACGCGATAACCCATGTTGGTTTGCACATTGCCTTTGTCGTCCACCCACGAAACACGGAATTGATAAATTCTGTCAGGAATACAAAGACGCTCGATAAGGTTTGCTTTTTCAAATTCAGGGTGTTTGTTGTACTCCTCTTCGATAGTCATCAACACCTCTTCTACCGCCTGATGATATTCAGGTTCGTTGGGGAAACGACGTTTTAAATCGTCCAAAACTTTTGCTGCATTCATATTTTCAATTTTAATCGTTAAAGATTTGCAAAAGTAAAGCAATTTTTGAAAAATGGCAAAAAAAAGAAAGTTTTTTAGCGTTTTTTTAGACTTTTTGACAATCGAGATTTTGCAAAAAGAAACGCCATTCTGCAACGAGAAATGGCGTGAGAACAAATGTACGGAAACAGACGAAGTTATTTCAGCCGTGCAATAACAGTTTCGTTGCCTACGGTGGCATCACCTATTTCAACAAAAATTTCGGAATCGGTCGGGAGGAACAAATCGACCCGCGAACCGAATTTGATAAAACCAAGATGTTCGTTCAAATGACAATGATAATCGACATGCGCATAGGTGATGATACGTCGAGCCAAGGCGCCTGCCACCTGCCGCATCAGTATTTTTTTGCCGTTCGGAGCCTCTATCACCACCGTCGATCGTTCGTTTTCGTGACTCGATTTTGGCAGATAAGCTCCCAAATGCCTGCCGCTGTGATGTTTTACATAACGGACAACACCCGCCAACGGATACCAATTGGCATGCACGCTGAAAATGGACATAAAAATAGAAACCTGTATGTATTTTTGCCCTTCGAAACACTCAAACTCTTCGGTAGGCTCCACCACCACAACCCTTCCGTCGGCAGGAGCCACTATCAGGTTCGGATCTACGATGTCGCCCTCACGCCTCGGGTTGCGAAAAAAATAGATAAAAAAGCCAAACGCCAATACGGAAATACACAATCCGACAAAAAACAGAATGCTTTTGGGCGATTGCAGATAAACAAAAGTATTGTAAACCACCAAAATGCAGAGCATCACAAACAAAATGCTGTAACCCTCCTTATGAATACGAAAACGTGCCATCAGATTATTTTAATTCAACAAAAATACTTAACCAACTCGACAAATACATACAATGCAGGTGCGGCCATGAGCAAACTGTCGAACCTATCGAGCAGACCACCATGCCCGGGAAGCACACGCCCCGAGTCCTTAACCCCGACCTGTCGTTTGAGCAGCGACTCCAAAAAGTCGCCCACCGTGCCAAATGACACTATCGCCACTGCCAGCAATGCCCACACATACCACGGATAAGCAGCAAAGAAAGGCATTTGCTCACGCAAGAGCAAACTTGCAGCCACACATGCTCCCACGGCAAACAGCAAACCGCCGGCAAATCCCTCCCACGATTTTTTCGGCGAGATACGCTCTGCCATACGATGACGCCCAAGAAAACTTCCCGTAAGGTAGGCAAACGTGTCGTTCAGCCAAATAACGACAAACAGAAGCAACAACAGTTCTTTCGAGAAATCGCTGTCGAAAGCGTAGGCCATAGGCAGCAACAAGGCAAACGGAAGAGCCACCGCCACCTGTCCGACAAGAAAGTAGCGAACCTCTCCCACCAAAGTTTCCGACAAAAACAACTCGCGCGCAAACACCGTCAGCAAAAAGAGCAAATACACGGCAAGCAACACGGGAGCCACTGCCATCTGCTCGGCCACGGCAAACATTGCAACGTGCAGCAACAAAGCACCAACCACCGACAGCCATAAACTCACATGCCGACCCTGCTTATTCACCAAGTGGCAATATTCGACCACGGCACCCACCGAAACAAGCAAAAACAAGGCAAAAAACACATACGCTCCCAGCAACACCGAGCCAACCACACACGTTACGAAAACGGCTCCCGTAAAAGCACGAACGGCAATCTCTTTCAGTTTCTGCATTTGCAAATCATCGTTTAAACGATTGCAAATATAAAGGAAAAAATTCCGACAAACAAAAAGCGGAAATAATGCTCCTGCAAAAAACAACCGCCTCATCGAAAAAACCGTATATTTGCAAAAAATTTCAGCTTTATTCGAGTGGCAAAAGAGTTAAAATCACTTGTAAAAGACACTGCTATTTATGGTTTGAGCAGCATTGTGGGCAAATTCCTTAATTGGCTTTTGGTGCCGCTCTATACGTTTGTGCTTGCACAATCGTCGGACTACGGCATCGTTACCAACCTCTATTCGTGGACGGCATTGCTGGTTGTGATACTCACCTATGGTATGGAAACCGGATTTTTCCGTTTTGCCAACAGAAAAGAGTTCGCCGTAAACAAAATATACACCACAACCCTCACTTCGATAGGCAGCACCTCGCTTGTTTTTGCCATCACTTGCGTGGCATTTGCTCAACCCATAGCCACGCTGCTGGGCTACCCTACACACGCCGAATTTATTGCCATGTTAGGCGTAGTGGTGTCGATGGACGCCTTTGCAAGCATCCCGTTTGCCTATCTACGACACAAAGGGCAAGCCCTTCGGTTTGCAATACTGAAAATGACGTTTGTGGTACTCAACATATTTCTGAATATCTTTTTCTTGATTCTTTGCCCCAAAATAATGTCGTGGAAGCCCGAACTTGTAACATGGTTTTACAATCCGGACTATGGCGTTGGCTATGTGTTTGTATCCAACATTATTGCCACCACGATACAAACACTGTGCTTGCTACCTCAATTTCTTGCAGAAAAATACTGTTTTGATGCCAAAGTGTTAAAGCAACTACTCTCCTACTCGTTGCCTTTACTCATTTTGGGCATTGCCGGCATTATGAACCAAACCATCGACAAAATTATTTTCCCGTTTCTGATAGACGACCCCGAAACGGCAAACAGCGAGTTGGGCATCTACGGTGCCTGTTTTAAAATAGCCATGGTGATGATGATGTTTACGCAGGCTTTTCGCTATGCCTACGAGCCGTTTGTATTTGCCAAACACGAAGACAAAGAAAGCGTGGGTGCCTACGCCGACGCCATGAAATTTTTCGTGATTTTTGCATGGCTCATTTTCTTGGGCATCACGTTTTATATCGACATTTTCAAGCTGATTATCCGCAGCGACTATTGGGAGGGGCTGAAAATCGTACCCATCATACTTTGCTCCTATATCTTTCAAGGTGTGTTTTTCAACCTTTCTATCTGGTATAAACTTACAGACAAAACAAAATACGGTGCTTATTTTTCTATCATCGGACTTATTATCACACTCATTATCAACATCGTATTTGTGCCGAAATACAGCTACATGGCATCGGCAATGGCTTCGCTGGTTTGCTACTTTGTCATCATGATAATATCTTACGCCATCGGACAGAAATACTTAAAAATTCCTTACGATTTACGTTCGATAGCACTCTACTCGCTTGTAGCAATAGCGATGTATGTTGGCAGTTTAATGTTGCATTTCGAGGCAGAATGGCTTAATTACATTTACAAAACAGCATTGTTGGTAGCATTTTTAGCCATTATATTCAAACGCGATTTACCTATCAGTGAATTGCCATTCATCGGAAAATATTTTAAGAAATGACGAAACAAGCAACTACATTGATAACAAAAGGGAAATGTGCATATCTCCATTTGATGGAGAAAACTAACTACTTGCTGTTTTTGTTGGCGGCAGCATCGTTGGCAATGCCTTATGCACCAATGCGAATAATTTGGACTGCATGGCTGACAACGTGGTTTTTGGAATTTCGATTCGTTTCGAAAACAAATATCCGTTTCGACAAAAAGACTATTCCCTGTCTGCTTGTAGGCATTTACTTTGTATGGCAAGCCTTGTCTTATTGTTGGGCAACAGAACAGGTTGCAGCAGGCAAGGCTCTTGAACGCCAACTGACGTTTGTCATACTTCCGTTTATAGCCCTATTCGGAGTGAACAAAAATTATAATGCCAAGCAAATTGCACGATGGTTTGTAGTCGGCGTATTTCTAACGGCGATATGGTATTTGAGTGTTTGCCTATTGCTGGACAACTATCATAATATCAGCCAAAACAAACCTTACTCGGAATTGGAATTCGATTCGTTTATAAAAGGTTTTTACACCTATTTCAATAAGATAAAACACAGGTTCTTCTTTTCCACAGCCGCCACACTTGCTTCGGTGGTGCTGTTTTTTTATTTCAACGACCTAAAAAAGAAAATCGGCCGTTTGTATTCCTGGATTTTTACAAGTGTTTTTTTCGTCGCTACCCTTTCGGTAGTGATACTTTCCGGCTCAAGAGCCTCTATTGTTACCTATTTATTGCTGCTATTCGTTCTTTTATGCAAATATTTCATTCGAAAGAGGAATTGGGTTTTTGTCTTTATATCGATTTTCGTGTTCGGTTATTCGCTTTGCATGTTTTACATATATCACCCGCGCATGCAGAACATTCACATTGACGACGTAACAAATCCAACCGCATTCGAAACGGACGACGAGCCCCGCTTTGCCATTTGGAACTCAACATTGAAGCATATCGACGAATACATTGTAACGGGAAAAGGAGTCGGCAACAGCATTTATTTTCTGAGCAAGAAATTTGAAGAGGACAACTATCCCGCCTATTTCATGGAACGAGGATTTCACTCGCACAACCAATACCTCGAAACGCTTATAGAATCAGGCATTTTGGGATTGTTACTCCTTTTGTGTACAATGTTTGCATTAGTCAAGTACAGCGAAAAGAGGTATCGAATGTTAGCCCTCTTCATTGTGTCGGTTTTCTGCATCAACTTCTTGTCCGACACCGTCATACGGCCATTGGAGGGCGTTATTTTGTTTAGTTTTTCAGTTATATTTCTGCTTATTTTGAACCGCGAGGAGAAAAATTAGTTTTCATTTTCTCCCGAAATCGGCGGGAATTTCACCCCAATGCTCGGTGTCCCACTTAATAATCGGCGTAGAGAAATCATTTGTTTTCAACCACTGTTCGGCACGAGCAATCAACTCAAACGTTTTAGTATTTTTTTGTGTAGGTAATAGTTTTGTTTTGCACTTCTTGCTTCGTACCCAACTAATAGCCGTAACACTGTCGGTATACAGAGGACAATCCATACCATTTGCCTTAAGAAATGACAACCCATGAACTATAGCAAGGAACTCCCCTATATTATTAGTAGAGTCCTCAAACACTCCTTGACGAAAAATCTCTTTACCTGTAGCAGATGAAACTCCACGATACTCCATCTTACCCGGATTTCCGCTACACGCAGCATCAACGGCAAGACCTTGCCTAATATTTATAGGATTTTTTTTCTGCGAATCCTTTGACGTGCCTTTCACAACATCCCAATATTCTCTACGAAAAGCATCACAAGCCTCTTCACGAGTAGCAAACGATTTGTACTTAGCTCCATTGTAACCTTGAACCATCATCGAACATTCTGCCCACGAGTCAAAAATACCCGTACCGCGTCCTTCCCAAACAACATAATATTTTCGTTTTGCCATACGTTTTTTTCGGCAAAGATAATCTTTTTGCAGATATTGCCTTTTGTAGCAAGAAAAACTATCTTTGTCCAAAAAAAAGACGATAATGATTAAAATAAGCAATATAACCAAGAGTTTTGGCAGTTTGGAAGTACTCAAAGGCATCAGCCTCGAAATAAAACCACACGAAATAGTTTCGATAATGGGTGCGAGCGGTGCAGGGAAAACCACCTTGTTGCAGATTATCGGCACTTTGGACAAGCCCGACAACGGACAGATAATTATAAACGGCACCGACATTGCAACACTCAACGAACGACAACTATCGGATTTTCGCAACCAACACATCGGGTTTATTTTTCAGTTTCATCAGCTATTGCCCGAATTTACGGCTGTAGAAAACATTCAGATACCGGCATTGATAGCCGGAAAATCATTTAAAGAGTCGGAAAAAGAAGCAAAAGAGATTCTCTCTTTTCTGAATTTAAGCCATCGGGCAAAGCATAAACCGACAGAGCTGTCGGGAGGCGAAAAGCAACGCATTGCCGTTGCAAGAGCGCTCATCAATCACCCCGAAGTGATTCTTGCCGATGAACCTACCGGCAGCCTCGACTCGCAAAACAAGGAAGATTTGCACCGATTGTTTTTCGACCTACGCAACAATTTCGGACAAACATTTGTGGTAGTTACGCACGACGAGTCGCTCGCTTCTCTGTGCGAACGAACCATTTATATGAAAGACGGGAAAATCGTATAAAAAAGGAGAAACTTTTGTTTCCCCTTTTTTGTATTATTTATTAAACTCGCGCAAACGGATATTGGTCAGCACCCGTTTCGTATTCAAAGCAAAATCGCCATTCATTATCCACGAATAGTAGCCGGGGTCGCGGTGCAACACATCGACCACACGCATTCCTTTGTATTTGCCGAAGTTGAAAACCTCCTCGTCTTTATCGTCATAAACAATGCGCCCCGCAAAATCCACATTGCGGTTGTAAGTCATTTCCGACAAGGCTGCCACATCGTTTTGCAACTGCGGGTAACGGTCTAATTGCGCTTTAAGAACCTCGTAGGTAGCGCGCGTATCGGCATCGGCCGAATGGGCATTTTCCAAATCCTTTTTGCAGTAAAATTTATAGGCTGCCGACAAAGTGCGTTGTTCCATTTTGTGAAAAATAACCTGCACATCGACAAACTTGCGTTTCGACAGGTCGATATTCACCCCCACGCGCTCAAACTCCTCTGCCAAAAGCGGTATATCAAAACGATTGCTATTATATCCCGCCAAATCGCATCCTTCAAACTCGCGAGCCAACACCTTGGCCAATTCCTTAAACGTAGGGCAATCGGCTACATCGTTGTCGTAAATGCCATGCACCTGCGAGGCTTGTTCGGGAATGTGCATTTCGGGGTTTACGCGATAGGTTTTGGACATCTCTTCGCCATTTGGCATAACTTTCAGATACGAAATCTCAACAATCCTATCGGTGGTGATATTGGTTCCCGTTGTTTCCAAATCGAAGAAAACAAGCGGATTTTTCAAATTCAACTGCATATATTTCCTTTAAAAGAAATCCTTCCAAAAAGAGGAAGGATTTTTTTTCTAATCGTTTAACAACATTGGCATTAACAACATCAGCAGATGCTCATCTTCGTTCTGCTCGAAGGGGAGAATCAAGCCCGCACGCGACGGATCGGACAATTCGATAGACACCTCTGTTGCACTGATGTTATTTAAAATTTCAATCAGGAATTGCGATTTGAACCCTATTGTCAGAGGTTGTCCCGAATATTGGCACTCCAAGGTTTCTTCAGCCGAAATAGAGAAATCGATGTCTTGTGCCGATATGTTCAAAGCATTATCGTTGAGCGACAATTTTATCAAGTTGTTTGCTTGATTGGTAAACAACGACACACGACGCAACGCATTGATCAACGACACCCTGTCAACCACAATTTTATTGACATTGTCTTCCTGCTTTGGTATCACATTTTCATAATTCGGGAATCGTCCCTCTATCTGACGACAGAACATTTTGTAATGCGAAAGCGTAAAAGCCACATTCTTTCCGTCGAACTCGATTACCACATCGCCATTCTCTTTCGGCAAAATGGTTTTGAGAATGCCCGAAGGCTTTTGCGGCAAAATGAAATTTGCCACCAAATCGGGTTGCAAAGCCATGCTGCGGAAACGCACCAATTTGTGTGCATCGGTAGCAACAAAAGTTACATTGTCCTGACGAATGTCAAAAAAGACACCTGTCATTGTCGGACGCATTTCGTCGGTGGCTGCCGCAAACAAAGTTTTGTTTATTCCGTTGAGCAACACATCGACAGGCAAAGTCAACGTGTTTTTGTCTTCCAACATTTCAGGCAAAGAAGGATATTCTTCGCCTATCTGACCCACGAAATTGTATTTACCGAAAGCCGATGTCATGGTGATAGACATATCGTCGTCGTTGATATCAAAGGTCAAAGGCTGCTCCGAAAACTCTTTCAGCGTATCCAACAACAATTTGGCGGAAATAGCTACCGAGCCTTCGCCTGTAACCTCCGAAATTTCGACCGAGGTAGTCAGCGTTGTTTCCAAATCGGAAGCCGTTAATAACAATTCGTTACCCGTAATTTTCAATAAAAAGTTATCCAAAATCGGTAACGTGTTTTTTGTGCTGATAACACGGCTTATCGACTGCAACGAACTCGACAATGCCGTACTTGAAACCGTAAATTTCATATATCTAAAATTTTATAAATTAACCTGTTAATGCTACAAATATACTACTTTTTCAAAAAAAGAAGATGAAAAAATCAATGCCCTTTGATAATGCCACGCTCCGACGATTTAATAAAATCGACAATCGCATCTCGCTCGGGCGATTGAGGCACCTCGGCAACAATTTTCTCCAAAGCGGCTTTCACATTCAATTCGGACAAGAATATTTGACGATAAATTTCCTGAATAGAAGCAATCGTTTCATTCGAAAATCCACGACGACGCAATCCCACCGAATTTATCCCGAAATAGGCAACCGGCTCGTGAGCAGCTATCACATACGGCGGAACGTCTTTATTCAACTTTGTACCGCCCTGTATCATTGCGTGGCAACCAATTTTTGTAAACTGATGAACAAGTGTTCCACCGCCAATCACCACAAAATCGGACACCTCGACCTCACCTGCAAGCTGTGTGGCATTCGACATGATAATGTTGTTGCCCAACACGCAATCGTGAGCCACATGGCAATAAGCCATTATAAGACAGTTGTCGCCCACAACGGTTTTTCCACGCGAGGCTGTACCTCGATGTATGGTTACACATTCGCGTATGGTAGTATTATTGCCAATGACAACATAAGAATCCTCGCCATGGAATTTCAAATCCTGAGGTTCGGCACCTATCACAGCCCCCGGAAATATACGGCAATTTTCGCCTATCCGTGTTTTTTTCAAGATAGTGGCATGTGGTCCTACATAAGTATTATCGCCTATCACCACATCTTCGTCGATATAAGCAAACGGAGCAACCGTTACATTTTTCCCGATTTTGGCATCGGGGTGAATAAAAGCATTGTTGTTCATCTGTTATTTATTTTTTACAATTTGGGCTGTTATTTCGGCTTCACATGCCAATTCGCCTTTTATAAACGTATAACCTTTCATACTTGCAATACCATGACGAATTTCCGTTGTAAGATTAACACGCATAATCATGGTATCTCCGGGGATAACCTTATGATAAAAGCGCACGTTATCTATTTTTAAAAGATAAGTGGAATACAATTCGGGGTTTTCTTTGCCTTTCAACACCAAAATGCCCGCACTTTGCGCCATTGCCTCCACCTGCAAAACACCCGGCATTACAGGCTCTTCAGGGAAATGTCCCAAAAATTGTATTTCGTTAAACGATACATTTTTTACCGTTACAATCGTGCTTTCCGTTATTTCTATCACTTTATCCACCAAAAGGAACGGGAAGCGATGCGGCAACAACTTTTTGATATCGTTTACATCCATTACCGAATCCTGATAAATGGAATATTTCGGAGGGAAGACCTCCAATCGTTTTATGTCATGGCGAATTTGCTTTGCCAATGCCGTATTGGTAGTGTGCCCCGGATAGCTGGCTATGACGCGTCCTTTAATCGGCTTCCCTATCAACGACAAATCGCCTATCACATCGAGCATTTTGTGGCGTGCCGGTTCGTTAGCGAACAACAATTCGGTATTTAAATAACCGAATTTATCGGCTTTCGGGCAAGGTTGGTGCATCGTATCGGCCAAGCGTTGCAACTCCGACTGCGGAATCTCCTTATCGTAAATAACCAACGCATTGTTCAAATCGCCACCTTTTATAAGATTCATTTTCAGCAACGGCTCTATTTCACGCACAAAGACAAACGTACGACAAGGAGCCACCTCGCGTTCAAAATCGGTCATCGAATCGAGCACCGCAAACTGATTGTTCAAAATAGGCGAATCGTAGCCGATAAGCACTTGAACACTGAAATCGTCGTCGGGCAAAATGGTGATTGTCGATTTACTATCGGGCATTTGATAGGTGATTTTTTTGGTAACGACAAAAAAATCTTTTTCCGCCTGCTGTTCCTGCACACCTACTTCGTTAATCTTTTCGACATACAATTTGGCACTACCGTCCAAAATAGGAAATTCGGGAGCATTCACTTCCATCAAGCAGTTGTCGATACCCAACGCATACAAAGCCGCCAAGGCATGCTCCACCGTACTAATTTGAATATCGTCTTTTTTGATTACCGTGCCACGCGTCGTACCCGACACATAATCTGCCAAAGCAGGTATTTCGGGCTGTCCTTCCAAATCAACACGTTTTATCACCCGCCCGAAATTGTCGGGAGCAGGTTTTAAGGTCAATTCGATTTCGAGTCCCGTATGCAAGCCCTTTCCTTTTACCGTGAAAGAGCCTTTTAAGGTTTTTTGTTTCAACATTTTACTTCTGTTTATTTTCCAATTCTGCCACACGGCGCTCAAGCATAGCCACTGTGCGTTGCAAATCGGGCAGATTTTTATACACAACACTCGAGCGACGGAAAATGCCGGCCGAAACGGCAGGATAGCCCATCAGTATCGAGCCACTCTCTTTGATTGAATTAGGTACACCCGATTGGGCTCCAACCGTTGTTTTGTCGGCTATCGAGATATGACCGGCAATGCCGACCTGACCACCGAAAACGCAGTTTTTGCCCACCTTGGCCGAACCAGCCACGCCCACCTGCGATGCCATCACCGTATGATCGCCCACCTCTACATTGTGAGCTATTTGTACCAAATTGTCCAACTTCACTCCTTGACGAATAATGGTGTTCCCCATCGTAGCACGGTCTATCACCGTATTGGCTCCAATCTCCACATCGCTCTCGATAATCACATTGCCCAACTGCGGTATTTTTGCATACGAGCCATCGGGCTGCGGAGCAAAACCGAAACCATCGGAACCAACCACCACGCCCGCATGCAATATGCAATTATCGCCAATCACGCAATCGTCGTACACCTTGACTCCTGCATACAACGTAACATTCTTACCTATTTTCACGTTGTTTCCTATAAAAACTTGCGGATAGAGCGAAGCGCCTTCGCCTATCACGGCATTTTCGCCCACCACCACAAAGTCGCCAACGTATTTTGCCGCACATTGTGCCGAGGCAGCTATCGAAACCATCGACGAAATGCCCTCGCGTTTGGGCTTAAACTGCTCTACAAGCCGCAACAACGACGCCAACGCCTGATACGAATCGTCCACACGAATCAACGTCGCTTTCACGGGATGCTCCAACACCAAATTGCGATTGACAAGCACGGCATCGGCCTTTGTTTCGTAAATGTATGGCAAGTATTTCGGATTCGACAAGAAGGTAAGCGTTCCAGGCCTTCCCTCTTCTATTTTCGACAAATCGGACAACTTAACTTCGGCATCTCCCTCAATTTCACCTTTCAAGAAATCCGCTATTTGTTTCGCTGTAAATTCCATAATTTTTTAGAAAATTTCAGCAAAGATAAAAATTTTATATGTAACAAGCATTCTTCACCATACGAAATGGGCAAAAATAATAGCCTTTGCCATCTGTAAAATGTCCGAATAAAAAACGGCACTCATTGTCAAAAAAAATAATTACTTTTGCATGCTGTTTTAAAGCGGTATTATACGATAAATCATATTTAAAAACATAATCATTATGGCAAAATTAAATTTTGGCGGTGTAATTGAGAATGTCATTACCCGCGAAGAATTTCCTTTGGAAAAAGCACGTGAAGTATTGAAAAACGAAACCATTGCCGTTATCGGATATGGCGTTCAAGGTCCGGGACAATCGCTTAACCTACGCGACAACGGATTCAACGTCATTGTAGGGCAACGTCAAGGTAAAACCTACGAAAAAGCTATCTCGGACGGATGGGTGCCGGGTGAAACTCTTTTCGGTATCGAAGAAGCTTGCGAAAAAGCCTCTATCATTATGTGCCTTTTGAGCGACGCCGCCGTGATGTCCGTTTGGCCTACGCTGAAAAAATACCTGACCGCAGGCAAAGCACTCTATTTCTCTCACGGATTTGCTATTACTTGGAACGACCGCACTGGCGTTGTTCCTCCAAAAGACATCGACGTTATCATGGTAGCACCTAAAGGATCGGGTACTTCGCTTCGCACGATGTTCCTCGAAGGTCGTGGATTGAACTCTTCGTATGCTATCTATCAAGACGCTACAGGCAACGCTATGGATCGTACCATCGCTCTTGGTATCGGTATCGGTTCGGGCTACTTGTTCGAAACTACTTTCGTACGCGAAGCAACTTCGGACCTTACCGGCGAACGTGGCTCGCTCATGGGAGCTATTCAAGGACTTCTTTTGGCACAATACGAAGTGTTGCGCGAAAACGGACATACACCTTCCGAAGCTTTCAACGAAACGGTAGAAGAGCTTACGCAATCGCTTATGCCACTCTTTGCAAAAAATGGTATGGACTGGATGTATGCCAACTGCTCTACCACTGCTCAACGTGGTGCCTTGGACTGGATGGGACCTTTCCACGACGCTATCAAACCTGTGGTAGAAAAACTTTACGCTAGCGTAAAATGTGGTAACGAAGCACAAATATCTATCGATAGCAACTCTAAACCTGACTATCGCGAAAAATTGGAGCAAGAGTTGAAAGCGCTTCGCGAAAGCGAAATGTGGCAAACGGCCGTTACCGTACGTCAACTTCGCCCCGAAAACAACTAATACATACATTTTAAAAAAACGAAACGCTGCACCTTGCAAGGTGCAGCGTTTTTTATGTTCTTTCTCTTTCCACGGACGTGCCACAGCATTTTTCAGCACCGCCGCGGCTGCCCGCGGCAAGAGCCCTCCCTGCCGACGAAAACGAGGTAAAATTCCCCTTAAAAAACAGGGCGGACAGATCGACCGGAGTAACGGCCGTCGCTGTCCCTGCCCACGCCGTCCGAGTAGAAGTTCACGTTCCACGCGCTGTACGGGTAGTCCGTGTTGAGCGAACTCGACCAATAGTAGCCGTAGTAGCCCGCGACGTACAAGTCATCGTTGCTGCGATAGCCCGCCGCAGGGAGAAAGATATGGTTACCGTTGGTTTTGCTCGTTACGACTCGTCCTTTTACGCCTGTGCCGTTATAGTCGCTTGTCAAAGTCCATTCACAGTTTTCACGCAACTCCGTCCATTCGGCAT
>JAFTIM010000017.1 GCA_017456885.1 Paludibacteraceae bacterium | reverse complement strand
ATTCAACGATTTCCAATCCCATGAATTTTTTCAATACCTCACATGCCATACCCCTTCGCACGGCATATCCACCGAATTGTGCTTGAGAGATTTTCCCTATGCGAAAATAACGTGATTCGGGATGAGCAAACACCAAACTGCAAACAGACGACGAAGGATTCATCGCCCCATTTTCAGTCAGTTCTATTCCTATTGTATGCAACGGCAACAACTTTTGCATCTCGAAAAGAAGAGATTGGTCGGGCAACGAAGGATAACCCACAGCCGGACGTATTCCCTGAAACCGCGACTGCATCATCTCTTCAACGGAGAGCGATTCGGTTGAAGCAAAACCCCAATATGTTTTCCGAATTTGTTCGTGAATCCACTCCGCAGTCGCCTCTGCCAACCTATCCGCTAACGATTTTTGCAGCAACATCGTATAATCGTCCGACAGGGGAATCTGATTTTCACACAAATGCACCGCCACGGCAAATGCGCCTATATAATCGCCGGCATCGGCAATAAAATCGGCAAGCGAAAGGCAATTTCCCCTTTCGTCTTCTTGCTGTTGCCGAAGCATTGGAAGCACAACGTTTTCCGCACCGTTTTTTACCATTATATTTTCGCCATCGGAAGCCGCCTCATACAACCCAACCACTGCATTTATCCGAATTTTATGCTCATCAAGCAGTTTGTTTAATTGTTGTCGGGCATCGCTCCACAAGTCGAAAACCTGTTCGGCACGTTCTTTTTCCTTCGCACCAAACCTACTCAACCACTGCTCTTTTGTTATGTTTTCTGTAGAAATCAAAGCCGAAGAATCCCCTATCAAACGCCACGTCCTGAAAAAGAATTTCCAGTCAATATAGCATATCAACGGCTTCACTTCGATACCCGTAAGCAACGAAACGCCCATTTTTCTCGGTGTCAATGGTTTGTACGACATAGCAGACTAAAACATTCGTTCCGAACGAGATGCATCTAATTTTATGAATATAAAAAGCAATATGGTAAATGCCAAAAGCGAAGAACCTCCGTAACTAATCAACGGCAACGGTATGCCGATAACAGGCATCAAACCGATGACCATTCCTATATTTACCAATATGTGAAACAAAAATATGCTTACCACGCAATAGCCATAAACTCTGTTAAATGTACTGATTTGTCTTTCGGCAAGGGTTACAAGACGAAATAAGAAAAACAGATAAAGCAATAAAACGGCCACTGAACCTACAAATCCGAATTCCTCTCCTATATTGCAAAATATGAAATCCGTCACTTGTTCGGGAACATAATTCAATTTCGTTTGAGTGCCTTCCAAAAATCCTTTTCCAAAAAATCCTCCCGACCCGATAGCTATTTTCGACTGATTTACGTTATAACCTACACCCATAGGGTCATTTTCAAGTCCTAATAGAACCTTCACACGCGTCTGCTGATGATATTCAAGCATATTGTCGAATATATAATCCACCGAATAACAATAAGCAGACATAGTCCAAAGAAACAATGAAACAAGAATCAGACCTTTGTTCTGTCGAAGAAGACCATACACAAAACTACTTAACCCCAAAATCAAGGTAACCGCCAATGCCGTTATTGTATATTTAATTTCCAAAGATGTCCATTTGTTTAGAACAAAAACCAGTAAAAAAATCAGCGTGATTCCACCCAACACGTATCGTAAAATTATTTTTTGCCAACCTTTTAGCGACAGCACCACCAATCCTATCAACAACACAAGAATCAAAGCGCCAAACAATCCCCACGACCCCAAAGTATCGGCAATCTGCATATCGCCAAAGCGGAGCACAAACACAAACAAGACAACAAACAATAAACCTATCAGCATAACGACATGAGGCAATCCCTCTCTATACAATACCAATATTAAAGAGAGGAATACCAATGCCGAGCCCATTTCTCGTTGCAAAATGATAAGAACAACCGGCAAAAGAATCATTCCAATCGATTTCCAAAGGCAACGGGGTTTTTCCAGCGTAAAGTCATAAGAACTCATCAGTTTTGCCAAAGCCAAGGCCGTTGCAAATTTGGCAAATTCGGCAGGCTGTATGCGTATCGGTCCCAACACCAACCACGAATGCGAACCTTTGATATCGGGTGCCAAAAATATTGTCGCTATCAATATCACAATAAACAAAGCATATATAAGGTATGCAAAAATCTGATATACCTCACTGTCTATCGTCAGAATGACAAACGCCGACAAAGCGGAAACTCCAATCCAAATCAACTGCAAATCGGCCTTTGTCAATCCCTCATTTACAATTTCGGGGTTATAGTCGGCACTATAAATATTCAACCAACCAACAAGCAGCAAGAGTACATAGAAGAGATTTGTCTGCCAATCGATATTTTTATATATATGAACTTTACGTTTGGGCATATTATTGTGTATTTGGCAATATAACAGCGTTTGAAATTCTATCCTCCAACCATTGTCGTTGAGGAGCAATGTTCCCTTTCAAATATTTTTCTATCATCAAACTCGCTATTGGTGCTGCCCATGTGGCTCCAAAACCGGCATTTTCCACCAAAACGGCAATTGCAATTCTCGGATTATCTTTAGGTGCAAAAGCCATGAAAACCGAATGGTCTTTGCCATGCGGATTTTGAGCAGTTCCCGTTTTTCCACAAACAACAATACTATCCAAACGGGCAACACGTGCCGTACCTCCGTCAGTTGCATTCACAGCCATTTCCATACCTTTAATAATAGGCTCAAAATTATGTGCATCAACATTTACATTGTGTTTCTCAAATGTAATAATAGTATCTGCATCCATTACCGATTTTAAGAAATGGGGCGTGTACCAATAACCCTTATTAGCGATTGCAGCCGCCAAATTGGCAATTTGAGCCGGAGTAGCCGTTACCTCACCCTGACCTATCGAAAGCGACACGATGTTCAACGATTTCCAGCGATTTTTCCCGTACAACTTATCGTAAACCAGACTATTGGGAATATAACCCCTATCCTCCGATGGCATATCGATACCCAAACGATACCCGAAACCGAACGCTACCACATGATTTTTCCAAACCTCAAAGGCAGCGCTTACACTTCCGTACTTTGGATTGTCAAGCATGTTTCTAAAAGCATAACAATAGTAGGCATTACACGAATGCTGTATCGACTCCGACAAATTCAAAGGCGAACGATGATTGTGGCATCCCAAGTGAAAATGTCCTACCTGATACCCCATTCTACAGCCAAAACATGTTTGCGAACGAATAATATCTTCTTGTAGAAACGTCAAGGCATTAACGGTTTTAAAAGTTGACCCGGGTGCATAACGTCCTTTCAGACATCTATCCAAAAGCGGACGGTTTGGGTCGTTGTTCAAAACGGGATAATTTTCCGAACGTTTTCTACCCACCATCATCGAAGGCAAATACGAGGGCGAGGAAACAGCAGCCAGGATTTCTCCCGTCGAGGGCTCTATCGCCACAATACCGCCTATTTTGTTCTGCATCAGAAATTCGCCATAACGTTGCAACTGCATATCTATTGTCAATTGCAAATCGTGTCCTTTTTCCGAAGCGATGTCATAAATGCCATCGCTGTAATTCCCCACAATTCTGCCATGCGAATTTCTTAACAATATTTCTCGTCCTTTTTCTCCTCGCAAAAGTTCTTCGTATTGTTTTTCAATGCCGGAAATACCGATGTAATCTCCTGCTTTATAATAATCGTTTTCTTCCACGACCTTTTTGGGCACTTCGTTGATGTAGCCTAAAATATTCGCCGCATTCTGATAGGTATATCCTCGCAAAGTACGAGGCTGAATGTATATTCCTTGAAACTTAAAAAGTTTTTCTTGCAATTCGCCATACTCTTCAACCGAAATCTGAGAAACCAACAACTGTGGCGTATAACGAGAATAGCCCGGGTTCAGGCGTTTATTTTTAATTTCTCTGATCCGTTCGTCAAATTTGGCTTTCGTGATATGCAAAATTTTGCACAAAGACAACGTATCCAAATTTTTAGCTTCTTGCATTACAATCATTACATCGTAACTCGGTTCGTTATAAACAAGCAGTTCGCCATGTCGGTCGTAAATCAATCCGCGCGAGGGATAAATTGTCTTCTCCAAAAAAGCATTATCTTTTGCATAATACTTATATTCGTCGCTTATGATTTGCAAATAAAAAAGACGTATGATAAATGTAAGCATCACTACAACAATAATGCTTAACATCACATTTTTTCTATCTTTATATTTATCGTTTTTCACTTTTTCTGAAACAAAAACAAGCAAAACATCAGTAACAATGTATAGACAGAGCTCAACAATGTTTTAACTGCAACCACACCGATATGTTTAAACGAAAAAGCCTCAAGCATCAACAATGCAAAATGGTGTAACAACACCATAACCACCGCAAAACCGACAAAATTCAATTTTTGTTTGGAAAGCGACAACGATTCGATCTGCGTTGCATCATTTACCGGCACTATCAAACGCAACAGCAATGGTCGTACGAATGCCGCAAAAGTCGTAGCAGCAGCATGCACGCCGTAACTTCCCGAAAAAACATCCACACAAAGTCCCAACAAAAAACTGATGGGCATCAGTATTTTGGACGATACGGAAATGGGGAACGTGATTATAAACATCACATACAAATAGGCTTGCACTCCAAACAAATGCAAATTGTTCAACAATAATACTTGCACAACGACAAGTAATAAAAAGCTAATGATATACGAACCTTTTGTCTGCATCAATTTTCAATTTTTATTGCCTCGTATTCCTCTTTTTTCATATAACTAACGACTTTGACATAATTTACCGAGCGAAAATCGCACGCAAGTCGCACTTGTATGGTATAATTTGCTGCATTTGCCGACAAATCGAAATCCTCTATCACACCCACCAGAAAACCCTCGGGAAATACCGCCGACAATCCACTCGTAAAAACCGAATCGCCACGCGCTATGGCGACATGACGCGGCACCTCCTCCAAAGCGGCATAACGCGAGTCGCGTGCGTCCCACACCAACGAGCCAAAAGTGCCGTTTCGCCCAATGCGACAACTCAAATGCGACTGCACATTCACAATCGGAATAACCATGGCAAAATGATTAGAAACCGTTTTTACGATACCGACAACACCGCTGCTATTAACCACTCCCATTTCAGCCCGCACTCCATCGGCTTTCCCTTTGTCTATCACAAGGTGATTTTGCATATTATCCACCGTATTATATACTGTTTTTGCAGAGAAAAACTCGTACTCTTGTCCTGCTACCAACGAATCTGTTTGCGAATATCTTGACAATGCCGCTTCCAACATCACAACGCGTTCCTGCAGAGCCGTATTCTCCTCCACAAGCAACTGGTTTTCTCGGCTCAAAAAGAAATAATCCCTTACCGTATCAATGATGCGATACGTACCCGCCACAAAACTATTGCACGAAGACAAAATCACATTGCTCTGATAACCATCGTTTTGCATTATCAATAAAAAAGCGACTATTTCGAGCAACAAGAACTCGAAAAACGTCGCTGTCTTTTTCAAAAACAAAAGCAGATTACGCATATTTCACGAACACATATCTGAAACTTATCGTAATAAGAATTGGAATTTATCAACATTTTTCAATGCAATTGCCGTCCCTCTCGCCACCGCATGCAAAGGATCCTCGGCCACATGGAATTGCAGTTGAATTTTATCACTCAAACGTTTAGCCAATCCTCTCAACAAGGCTCCACCGCCTGTCAGATAAACTCCTTTTTGTACCAAATCGGCATACAACTCAGGCGGCGTTTGTTCCAAGGCTTGAAGCACCGCACTCTCTAATTTGGAAACGGATTTTTCCAAGCAATGAGCTATCTCTTGATACGAAACAGGCACCGACATAGGCAAGGCGGTCATTCGGTTTGCTCCATGTACGAGAAAATCTTCAGGAGCATCTTCCAAATCGGTCAATGCCGACCCAACCATGATTTTTATTTTTTCTGCAGTAGGAGCACCTACTTTCATATTGTGCTGACGTCCCATGTGTTCGATTATATCATCTGTAAAATCGTCTCCTGCAATTTTTATCGACTTGTTGGCCACTATTCCTCCCAACGACATCACGGCAATTTCCGTAGTACCTCCACCTATATCGACAATCATCGTACCTTCAGGGGCTTCCACATCAAGCCCGATACCTATAGCCGCAGCCATTGGTTCGTAAATCATATACACATCGCGCCCTCCCGCATGCTCCGAAGAATCGCGCACGGCACGAATTTCAACCTCCGTACTGCCGGAAGGTATGCACACCACCATTCTCAACGACGGTTTGAACAGGTAATTTTTGGTAGGAATTTTATTTATCATGCCTCGTATCATCATTTCGGCAGCCGCAAAATCGGCAATCACACCATCTCGCAACGGTCGAATAACACGGATATTAAAATTTTCACGCCCTTCCATCTGTCGGGCAGTATGCCCTACGGCTATCATCTTATCCGTGCGAACATCAATTGCTACATACGAAGGCTCGTCCACTACTATCTTGTCATTATTTATAATGATAACATTCGCTGTACCAAGGTCTATTGCCAAATCTTGTGTTAAAGAGAATAGTCCCATATTTTTTTACTTTTTTATTTATTAAACAACAACTTTTTTAACAAATGCAAAAATAATGATTTAAGTTTGTTTTAGCCCTCTTTTTTAGCAATAGATTTTGTTTATTTTTAGATAAAAGTGTAAGTTTTCTTTCTTTTAGTTGCAAAATATCGTCAAATATTTTTTATTGTTCCCAATTTTGTCATATCTTTGCAACCGAAATGAATAAGTGAAGGGGACTTTTCAAAAGTCCCTTTTTATTTTAAATACGGCAATGATATACAAAAAGGATATTGAAAAAATCGTAAACGAGAAACTTGTCGGGACTCCCTATTTTTTAGTGGATATAACCGTAAGCAACGACAACGAAATTGTAGTGGAAATCGACTCTTTCGACTTTGTTGATATCGACTTTTGCATAACGCTCAGCCGAGAAATAGAATCGCATTTTGACCGCGATATTGAAGATTTTGACTTGGAAGTCGGTTCGGCAGGGCTGTCATCGCCTTTCAAAGTTGAACAACAATATCGGAAAAACATCGGAAAAGAGGTAGAAGTACTCACAAAAAAAGGCGAAAAATATATCGGAACATTGATTTCCTCTGCCGAAAACGATTTTTGCATTCAATTTGAAAAAATGGAAAAGCAAGACGGAAACAAACGAAAGACAAAGGTTCTACACACAGAAAATTTAAAAAAAGAAGATATAAAATATATTAAACATTTAATCAGATTTAAATAACATGGCAAAAAAAGAGAGCATCAATATGATTGACACTTTCGCTGAATTTAAAGAGCTTAAAAACATTGACCGCTCAACAATGATCAGCGTATTAGAAGAATCATTTAGGAATGTGTTGTCAAAAATGTTTGGCAGTGACGAAAATTTCAGTGTTATTATCAATCCCGACAAAGGAGATTGTGAAATTTGGCGTTCCCGAGTAGTTGTTGAAGACGGGAAAGTAAAAAAGCCAAACAAACAAATCAGTTTGTCGGAAGCGAAAAAAATAGACGAAGATTATGAGGTCGGCGAAGAGGTAGACGACGCAATCGATTTTCTGTCATTTGGTCGTAGAGCAGTATTAACGCTACGTCAAACGCTCGTATCCAAAATTCTTGATTTGCAGAAAGATTCGCTCTACACCCGTTACAGCGAACTTGTAGGACAAATCGTAAGTGGCGAGGTTTATCAGGTTTGGAAAAAAGAGATTCTATTGCTTGACGATCAGGGCAACGAAATGCTTTTGCCGAAAACGGAGCAAATCCCTACCGATTTCTTCCGTAAAGGCGAAACCGTTCGTGCCGTTGTTGCAAAGGTAGAAAACAACAATAACAACCCTAAAATTATGCTTTCCAGAACCTCGAACGTGTTTTTGGAACGCTTGTTGGAGCTTGAAGTGCCTGAAATTAACGACGGATTGATTACTATCAAACGCATAGCACGTATCCCCGGCGAACGAGCAAAAGTTGCTGTTGAGTCGTACGACGACCGTATCGACCCCGTAGGAGCATGTGTCGGCATCAAAGGGTCACGCATTCATGGCATTGTGCGTGAATTGCGTAACGAAAGTATTGATGTTATTCCGTTTACAAATAACATCAGTTTGTTCATTTCAAGAGCATTAAGTCCTGCAAAAATCTCTTCAATCCAGCTCGACCACGAGAACAAAAAGGCAAACGTATTTTTAAAACCCGAAGAGATTGCAAGCGCGATCGGCAAAAACGGATTAAATATTAAGTTGGCGACAAAACTGACAGGATACACCGTAGATGTATTCCGCGACGGCATCGGTGTTGACGAGGAAGACATCTTATTAGAGGAATTCAACGACGAAATCGACAATTGGGTAATTGATACGCTAAAATCAATTGGGTGCGATACAGCAAAAAGCGTACTCGCCATTCCACGAGAGGATTTAATAGAGCGAACCGACCTTGAGGAAGAAACCATTGACCATGTATTGGAAGTAATTCGCGCAGAATTTGAGGAATAATTCACATCAAAATTTATTGGAAACGTTATGGCAAGATTAGGAAAAGTTATTAAACCGTTAAATATAGGACTTTCTACAGCCGTAGAATTCCTACAGAAAAAAGGGTTCTCTGTCGAAGAAAATATCAATTTCAAGATATCTGATGAAGAAGAACAACTTTTAATCAATGAATACAGCAAAGATCTCAATTTAAAGTTGGAATCCGAACGTCTTAGCCATTTACGACAAGAAGATAAAAAAGTTACTTCTGTTTCGATTGACGACATTGAACCCCAAGAAGATGATTTTATCAAAGTAGAAATTGAAGAAAAGCCGGCTTTCAAGCCTTTGGGTAAAATAGATTTGGAACAATTCTCCACGAAAAAAAGGAAGAAAAACATCGAACAAGAGGTTGAGGTCGTTTCTGCCACAGTAGCAGAATCAAACGAAGAGATTCCTCCTATTGTCGAAGAAGTTAAAAATCAAGAAGAAGCGACACCTGAAGTCGAAGAAAATGCGGCAAAAGAAGAAGTCGTTGTTGATACAAAAACGGAAGAGCAAACAAGTGTAAGCGCATCATCGGAAGAGGAGGTTGAGCCCGAATCCGTTACAGAAGAAAACACTCAACCTACCGAGCAAGAAAACGACGACGAATTGTTCACATTACGTTCCTCGTCAATTAAAAAAAGCATCAACGTCATAGGAAAAATCGATTTGTCTTCGATAAATTCATCGACGCGACCTCCAAAAAAGACGAAAGAAGAACGCAAAGCCGAACGTGCTGAAAAAGAGAAACTTCGTCAAGAAGAAAAAAAAGCTAAAAATCCGGACGAAAATAACGGAGTCCCATCGAAAAAAGGAAAACGTGCAAGAATAGAAGGGAAAAAATACGAACGTGTCGTATTCAACAACACAAATGAACGCGACTCTCGTCAGAAAAACAACTCTTTCCAAAAAAACAAACACGTTATAAAACCTGTCATTGACGAAGACGACGTTCAAAGACAAGTTAAAGAAACGTTGGCAAGACTTACCAACAATACGAAAAAAATAAAAGGGGCTGAGTATCGTCGTGATAAGCGAAAAGCGAACTCTTTACGGCAACAGGAATTGGCCGATTTGGAAAAACTCGAAGAAAAAAATCTAAAACTGACCGAGTTTGTTACTGCCAACGAGTTAGCCACAATGATGGGCATTCCCGTAACGCAAATTATCTCCACATGTATGAGTTTGGGATTGTTTGTGTCTATCAATCAACGACTTGATGCGGAAACGATTAACATCGTGGCTGAAGAATTTGGTTTTAAAACCGAATTTGTAAGTGCCGAAGTTGTAAACGCTATCGAAGAAGAACACGATTCGGAAGAGGATCTTCTTCCTCGTCCTCCTATCGTAACGGTCATGGGACATGTTGACCACGGAAAGACCTCTTTGCTCGACTACATTCGAAAAACCAATGTGATTGCAGGCGAAGCAGGTGGAATTACACAGCATATTGGAGCTTACAACGTAACACTTGAGAATGGACGACAAATCACTTTCCTTGATACCCCCGGACACGAAGCATTTACTGCAATGCGTGCTCGCGGAGCAAAAGTTACCGACATTGTCATCATTATTGTTGCTGCTGACGACGATGTAATGCCTCAAACCATAGAAGCTATCAATCACGCTTCGGCTGCCGGAGTGCCCATCGTGTTTGCCATCAATAAAATAGACAAACCGGGAGCAAATCCAGAGAAAGTAAAAGAATCGCTTGCCAATTTGAATTACTTGGTCGAAGATTGGGGTGGAAAGTATCAGTCTCAAGAAATTTCGGCAAAAAAAGGAACCAATGTAAAAGAGTTATTGGAAAAAGTGCTTTTGGAAGCCGATTTGTTGGAGTTAAAAGCCAATCCTCACCGTAAAGCCGTAGGCTCCATCATCGAATCGTCGCTCGACAAAGGACGCGGCTATGTAGCCACCGTACTTGTTGCCAACGGGACACTTAAGATGGGTGATGTAGTGCTTGCCGGCACCTCTTACGGACGTATCAAAGCGATGTTTAACGAACGTAATCAGCGTATTAAAGAGGCGAAACCATCGGAACCGGCCATCATTTTAGGACTCAACGGAGCACCGCAGGCCGGCGATAACTTCAATGTATTTAAAGACGAACACGAAGCACGCGACATTGCCAACAAACGTGAGCAGTTGCAACGAGAGCAAAGTCTTAGAACTTCGACCCATTTAACGTTGGAGGAGATAGGACGACGCAGAGCATTAGGCGACTTCCACGAGCTAAACATCATTGTCAAAGGCGACGTCGATGGTTCTATAGAGGCATTATCCGATTCGTTGATAAAACTTTCGACAGAAGAAATTCAGGTGAACGTTATTCACAAAGCAGTGGGACAAATATCCGAATCGGACGTAATGCTCGCCGCCGCTTCCAATGCAATCATCATCGGATTCCAAGTTCGCCCTTCGGTCGAAGCTCGAAAAGCTGCCGAACGCGAAGAGGTAGATATTCGGTTGTACTCAATCATATACGATGCCATCGAAGAGCTGAAAGCCGCAATGGAAGGTATGCTTTCGCCCGACATCAAAGAGGAAATCACCGCAACGCTTGAAATTCGTGCTACTTTCAAAATATCGAAAGTGGGAACCATTGCTGGCTGTATGGTTAAAGATGGTAAGGTTAAGCGTTCGAACAAAGTACGCCTTATCCGCGATGGAATCGTGATTTACACAGGCGAGTTGGCATCGCTCAAACGTGAAAAAGACGATGTAAAAGAGGTTTCGTCAGGATTCGAATGCGGATTAAACATTGCCAACTACAATGATATAAAAGAGGGCGATATTATTGAAGCCTTTGAAGAAGTTGAAATCAAAAAGACATTATAAGAAAAGAGGGTTTTTACTCTTTTTTCTTTTTTTCGGGTTATGAATATACTTGACATTGTACTTATTATACCACTTGTTTTTGGTTGCATTCAAGGACTGCGACATGGTTTTGTAAAAGAAATCGGATCGCTTCTTGCCATTGTGTTTGGTATCTATTTGGCACGCTTTTGGTCGGACTCTCTATCGAGAACAATCGAAAATTGGATTGATTGCTCCTCCCAACTCTCATTGGTGATAGCTTACATTGTGGCATTCTTTATCGGAGTTTTAGGCATTCATTTGCTGGCGTATCTGTTAAGTAAAATACTTGACCTTGTGAAAGTGGGATGGATAAACAAAATTATTGGAGCCGTGTTTGGAACATTTAAATGGCTTTTAATTTTAAGTTTTGTGCTTAACATGGTCGGTATGATTAATAGTTTTGCTCCTCTGATTGAGAAAAAAAACGTGCAAAATTCCATTTTATACAAACCCATCGAGAACACAATGGGCAATGTTTTACCATTTTTGGACTTTAATAAGATCAAGGCGTTTTCAAACGATTTATCGAAATAAAAACGCAAAACACAGTTACTAAAAAGAACTTATAATGGATAAAAATTTAGTTATCGTAGAGTCTCCCGCCAAAGCAAAAACCATTGCAAATTTTTTGGGGGAAGGATTCACCGTAAAATCAAGTTTTGGACATATACGCGACTTGAAAGAGAAGGATTTTTCCATCGACATAGACCACAATTATGCTCCTATTTATATTGTTCCAAGCGACAAGAAGAAACTTGTGGCTGAATTGAAAAAAGCTTCAAAAGACGCATCAATCGTTTGGTTGGCTTCCGATGAAGACCGTGAAGGAGAAGCCATCGCATGGCATTTGTCGCAGGAGTTGCAACTGCCCGCAGAAAAAACAAAACGAATTGTATTTCACGAGATTACAAAAGATGCTATTTTGAATGCCATCAAAAATCCGCGTGATATAAATTTGCATTTGGTTGATGCACAACAAGCACGCCGAGTGCTCGACAGAATTGTCGGTTTCAAGGCATCACCTATCCTTTGGCGGAAAATAAAACCATCGCTTTCGGCAGGTCGTGTGCAATCGGTGGCAGTGAGATTGATTGTGGAACGCGAACGTGAAATACAAAATTTCAAACCCGAACCGTCGTACAAGGTTACGGCTATTTTTACAAAAATCGGCGAGGAAAACAATATCAAGGTAAAAGCCGAATTGCAAAACCGATTCAAGACGAAACAAGAAGCGTACGATTTTCTTGAACTATGTAAAAATGCAGAGTTCACAGTGGAAAACATCGTTACAAAACCGACAAAAAAATCGCCTGCTCCGCCTTTCACAACCTCTACGCTACAACAAGAAGCGGCACGAAAATTAGGCTACTCGGTATCGCAAACCATGCGTATTGCCCAACAATTATACGAATCGGGAAAAATAACCTATATGCGTACCGATTCGGTCAATCTTTCGAATTTGGCTTACAACACCGCAAAAAAACAGATTACCGAAACCTTGGGCGAGGATTATTTACAAATACGCAAATACAAAGCAAAAACCTTAGGCGCCCAAGAGGCTCACGAGGCCATCAGACCTACCTACATTGAGCACTCAACAATAGAAGGTACTGCCCAAGAACAACACCTATACGAACTCATCTGGAAACGAACTATCGCATCTCAAATGAGTGATGCAAAATTTGAAAAGACCACTGCAACCATTTCTTTGTCAAATTCGGAGAAACAATTCGTTGCCATTGGCGAAGTGCTGATTTTTGACGGATTTCTACACGTTTACAAGGCTTCCGATGAGGACGAAAACGAGAAAAACGAAACAACCGCTATTCTACCTCCTTTGAAATCGGGCGACAAACTTCTCCGCGACGTTGTTACAGCCGAAGAACGTTTCTCGCAAAAACCGCCTCGATATACAGAGCCTTCGCTTGTTCAGAAAATGGAGGAATTGGGTATTGGTCGTCCTTCGACCTATGCGCCAACAATTTCCACTATTCAAAAACGCGATTAGGTGGAGAAAAAAGACATTGTAAACGAAGAGAAGAACTTTACTCTACTTACCCTAAAAAACAACGACATTAAGGAAGAAGAGAAATGTAAAAAGAACAGTGTCGAAAAGAAAAAACTCATTCCTACCGACATCGGTTGCGTAGTGAACGATTTTCTTGTGCAGAATTTCTCAAAAATAATGGATTACAATTTCACTGCTAATGTTGAAAAAGAGTTTGATGAAATAGCCGCCGGAAAAATGGAATGGACCAAAAGCATTGATACTTTTTACAAAGACTTTGTTGTTGATGTTGAGAAAGCCGGACAAAAAACAGACAAAAAAGTAGGTGAACGCGTATTGGGAACCGATCCAAAAACGGGGAAGCCTGTTTTTGTTAAAATCGGTCGTTATGGAGCGGTAGCACAGATTGGTGCCGCTACCGACAAAGAAAAGCCCTTATTTGCAGCCTTGCAAAGCGGTCAAAGCATCGAAACCATCACACTGCAAGAGGCTTTGGAACTATTCAAATTGCCTATGAACATCGGTACTTTCGAGGGCGAAACAGTTACAATAGCAGTAGGACGATTCGGACCCTACATCAAATACGGCAACCATTTTGTGTCTATCCCCAAAGGCGAAAACCCCTTGGAAATGACTTTAGAACATGCCACCGAACTGATTTTGGCAAAACGCAATTCCGATCAAAATCGAGAGATTAAAAAGTTTGAAAGCGAAGGAATCCTTGTGTTAAATGGACGCTACGGACCCTATATTTCATGCAAAAAGAAGAATTTTAAAATTCCGAAAAATATAAAGCCTGAAACCCTTACACTTGATATGTGCAAGGAAATTATCGAAAAGGAAAATAATAAATCATCTGCAAAAAAACGTTGATAATCGACGAACGCAAACATTGATGTAGTATGATAGCGGAAATGATGTTCATCGCCTCACTTGCATTGGGCGGATTGTTGGTTGTCGTAGTGCATCTTGTTTGGTTGGTGGCGTGGCTGATTGGGCGTTGG
The DNA here is from genome assembly GCA_017456885.1 of Paludibacteraceae bacterium. Lineage (GTDB taxonomy): Bacteria > Bacteroidota > Bacteroidia > Bacteroidales > Paludibacteraceae > RGIG9608. Next base: position 37,111 of record JAFTIM010000017.1, on the reverse strand, counting down.
GGCGATAGCGTAGTGCCGTACGCACCGTTTGGTTGGACAGCCCTTGCGCTCGCGTTGCTTGCTTGGAGTGTGTTGGCTTACGGCTTTTTTGTCGGGCGTTTTCGTTTGGATATAAACAATATAAACTATACGCATACCGCAATCCCGCCGGCATTCAAAGGCTACAAAATCGTACACATTTCGGATTTGCATTTAAGCACGTTCGACGACCGCCCTGCGGCACTGCAACGTGTGGTGGACAGCATCAACGCACAACAGCCCGACGTGATTTGTTTTACGGGCGATTTGGTTACGATGGGCGTAGCCGAAGTCGCACCTTACCGCGACATCTTGCGCCGTTTGCACGCACACGATGGTGTCGTCAGTGTGCTGGGCAACCACGATATGCTCATCTATCGGCATTGGACATCGGAGGCCGAACGTCGAGGCGAAGTGACCAAGTTGGTCGATTTTGAACGCAACGAATTGGGTTGGCATCTGTTGCGCAACGAGCATCTGAACATTGTGCGCGATAACGACACGCTGACTATTGTCGGGGTGGACAACTGCACGTGTAAGCATCAGGGCTTTCGCACGGTGCACGCCGGCAACTTACCCCAAGCCATGGCCGGCACCGATGGTTTTCGCATACTATTGAGCCACGACCCGACACATTGGCGTGCCGAAGTGCTTGGCAAAACTGACATTCCTTTGACACTGAGCGGTCATACGCATGCAGCTCAGGTACGTTTGTTCGGTTGGACGCCGGCCACGTGGGCATTTCGCGAAACAGCCGGCCGTTACGACAGCGCAGGGCAGACCCTTTATATCAACGTCGGGTTGGGTTGTACGTTACCCGTCCGCATCAACTGTCCGGCCGAAATAACCGTAATTACTTTACAGTAACAAGAAAAATATATCTTTGCAAAACGATTGCCGGAGGGCAATTTTGTAACATATTATTAAATTTTTGAGCTTTACGCTCTTATTCTCTGATTTCTAAAATCTGGTAAATTTTATAAGCAACGGGAATAAGTTAGCGAGAGGTTCACGCTTTCGGGCGTGAGCTGTTTCGTACTTGTTAGTTGCAATGGTTTACCAGAGCCTTGAAATCATAACAACCGAAATGGTTCTGCCTTTTTTTGTTGCTTACTATCGGAATGGATGTTTGCTCAAGCAAAAGTTTATTCTTATGTTTTCCTATTCTAAAAGCATACTAAAACTATCAAAAACCAATCTATTATGGTCGGCGAGCATCGTTTGCATGACTCTCGTGCTGCTGTATCCAAACATCACTTATGCCATCGTCAATAAGGCCGGCATGAGTTATATCCTAACCAGTTTAATATTCCTTATTCCGATTGCTATTCTGATAGCGATATTGCCTAAGAAGTGGCTATTTTGTTCCTCTGTCATGTTCTTTGCTTTTCTATCAATGATAGATCAGGGAATGATTGACTTATACGGCGACTATCTTTTACCGGAAGGTATCATTTCTACAATAAAAACAAACCCGCAAGAAGCTTCAGAATTCTATCAAACCAATGTAAGTGAGATACTGAATCTCATGCCGTTGTTGTGTTTGGGAATACTATCTTGTATATGCTACCAGAAACCAAAATTTACCTATAAGAGATGGTTTGCAATCGGGTTACTATTGCTTATTCCATGCTGTTTTGTAACCTATAAAATCCGGCTATCATATCACAATAGTATTACCCTTCGTTACTATGTGCATCATCGTATTCTCAATCGAACGCCCTACAATGTATTTTATCAATCATGGAACACGCATATTGATTTGAAACATAGGCGTCAAGCGGAACACATGAAAGATATTGATATGGGTGCTCAGCGTCAGGCTATTCCTCCTCAGAAGGAAATATATGTTTTTGGTATAGGAGAGTCATTGCGCTATGATAATCTATCGCTAAATGGGCAATATAATCGAACTACAACTCCCCGTTTGGAGGCATTAGATAATCTCATGCTCTTTGATAATTATTATTCCCAAGCGTGCTTAACTATATTTTCCGTACCACAATTAGTAACACGTGCAACGCCTGACAATTTTGAGTTGAATTTTGCAGAACGGTCTATAATTGAGCCTTTTCGGGAATGCGGATTCAAAGTCTTTACAATTGTTAATAGTACTAATCTGCTTTCTTATGAGAGGTATCTTTCCAATGGAGTGGACTCCCTTATCATTGTGCCCAACATAGCGAATGGTAGAAATATAACTTCGGGTGATAAGACGATGGTACAAGTATTGGATTCGCTCGTTAATGTACACGACAAGTTGTTTGTTATGATGGAATTTATGGGGAATCATAGTTTCTTTACAAATTACGAACAAGAGTATGAGGTGTACAATCCAAACTCAAACAACTGTGCTTCTGATATGATCAGAGATAGCATGATGCTCATCAATGCCTATGACAATAGTATTCTCTATACCGACTATATTCTTGCATCCTTGATAGAGACAATCAACCGCCCCAATACCGTATCCGCATTTATGTTTGTATCAGACCACGGAGAAGCGATTGGAAATGGAGGTGCCGGGCATGGGGGCAATTGTAGCCCTATCAAGTGTGAATACCATGTACCCTATATCTTTTGGTGGTCAGAAGAATATGCATCATTCTATCCAAATAAAATTAGGCAGGCAAAGGCGAATAAAAAAGCAAGAATAAATGGAGATTGTATGTACTATACGCTTTGTGATATGGCAGATATTACCTTATCTGAGCAATACAGCCAACCGACATGGAGCGTTCTTTCCGAAAGATTTGCAGAACATCCTCGGTTAGTGCTTGTGCCGGATGGGAAAACGTGCATTCAGGTGGAGTAGTCCAAATCGTTCTTACGCTAAACCAATACATTTTGCCACTATCTGTCCATTATTGCTAAAGCATTCCGCCTCGGCAAACATGCCGAGAATTTGTGGCTATCTCACCACATTCATCTCAGCAATATTTCCGGCGGCAAAATGCAGAGTATTGTCGGCTACGCAGCGGCACATGGCCAAGCGCCCGCGTCCCCAGTGGCTTCTCTATTTTTCTCAAAACTTAATACGTTAATGAAGATGCTCGTCCAACCACTGACTTATTACAGACATGGTCATATCGGCATCGTCTTCAAAGAATAACTCATGTCGTTTATCCTCGACTATATATGTCGTGATATACTCAAAACCATGACGACGAAAATCTTTTGCCAATCTTTTTACGGCCTTTGCTCCACCTACGGGGTCGTTTTCGCCTGCAATAAACAGCACCGGCAAGTCGCGACGTATTTGTTCAAAAAGCGTATGTTTCGACACCTCCAATAAGTTGCGATACATATACTCATACCCTCCTGCCGTAAAACCAAAACCACGCAAGGGGTCGGTCGTGAATCCTTCCACATTAGCCTTATTCACACTCAACCAAGCATTTTTCCCCTCGTTGCGAAAAGCAAAAAGAAACGGCAAGGAACAGAGCGCTGTCAGCAATTTCGATTTTGTATGCCGTCCACGTAAAACTCCTGTCAGGCGGGCTGCATAATAGGCAAGCCCCGTTTCGAAGGACGAATACCAACCCGAACCCATAATAACGGCAGCATGTATCTCCTTGCTATGCTCACACAGATAACGTCGCGTGAGAAACGAACCCATCGAATGCCCCATGATACAAAGAGGCACATCGCTCCATAACTTTTTAGCTATTTGCGTAATACGATAAATGTCATCAATAATCAGATGCGCCCCAAGCTCACTATCCGAAAAATGTCCGCGTTCATGCACTCCCGACCCGCCATGCCCCAAATGGTCGTGTCCGATGACTGCCCATCCATTTGCAACCATATACTCGGCAAAAGCATCATATCGGTCGATATACTCCTCCATGCCATGTACGATTTGCAACACGCCTCTCGGTTTTGCCGTAGGCTGCCAAACAATGTAATGTAAATGTTGAGCCTCATCTGTCGAGGCAATGTTATAATGCTGTTTCATACTTAAATAGAATAAAAATATGCTCACAAAATTATCGCAAAAAACATACCATTCCCCTATCATTTATATAAAATCAGCAAAAAGACAGCGTAGGCAATAAGATAATCGTTCAATGTTTAAATGTTAAATTTGTATTAAAAAACAAATTTCTCTTGACTCGTCCCCAAGGGCATGGCTTTACTTTGCAAAAAGCTTAAACAAAACAACATCGTACGATTTATGAGAAAATTAACAAAATTACGAATCGGAGAGTTCTCGCAGTTGATGCAGGTAACGGTAAAAACCCTGCGGCACTACGAACAAAAAGGGCTGCTTATGCCTAACGAGGTGGACGAGTGGACGGGCTATCGGTACTACACCGTGGAACAGATGCAGAAACTCGGCACCATCCGCGAGTTGCAACGGCTGGGTTTTTCGCTCGACGAGATAAAAGCGCTTTACGTCGACGACTCGCACACGCCGAGCATACACCAACTGACCGACAAAATCCAAGAAACGGAGCGGCAGTTGCAACTGCTTGTCGCGCGCCGCAAACAACTGCTCGAATGGCGAAACTCTCGTAAAAAACTTACGACAATGAAAAATTTCAGCATTCAGGCTCTGCCCGAAATCATCGTGGCAAGCCACAGGGAAATCATTCCCAATTACGAAGCACTTGGCGCACTGTGTGTCAATACCATCGGCCCCGAAATGCACCGTCTCGGGCTGCAATGTCCGACCCCTGGCTATTGTTACACATTCGAACACAACACCGAGTACACGCCCACCGACATCGACATCGAATACTGCGAACAGATAGCCGAAACGACCATTGATGGTCGCAACGTGCTGACCGATAATGTGTCGAACAGCATCATTCAATGTAAGCGCATACCCGCCGTGCCACGCACACTCTGCATGAAACATTACGGACCGTACGACCGTTTTTACGAGTCGTTCATCGAGGCGTTTCGCTACATGGACGAGCACGATATGAAAATCGGCGGCCACCCGCGCGTCAGTTATGTCGATGGCATTTGGAACGAAGCCGACCCCGAAAAGTGGCTCTCTATCATTCAGATACCGATAGAATAAAAGCATACTTTTATCGATAGAACAAACTGCCGCCATCCGAACAATTTATTCGGGTGGCGGTGTTTTATATACTCGATTTCGACAAAAATGTTACGTTTAAAACAATCAATTTTATCTTAAACAAATAGGTCGGCTCTTAGTCTAAAAAGAGTTATATTTGCATGTTAAAAACAACATAATTCTCTATTTTTTATGACGATAAATATCATTAACAAATCGAAACACGCATTACCTGAATATGCAACCAAACTTTCGGCAGGAGTTGACCTTAGAGCAAACATCGAAACACCTATCACATTGAAACCGCTTGAGCGAAAACTAATTCCTACAGGGTTATTTATCGAATTACCCGAAGGATTCGAAGCACAAATACGTCCTCGCAGTGGTCTTGCCATCAAAAAAGGAATTACCGTACTTAACTCTCCAGGTACGATTGATGCCGACTATCGTGGTGAAATACAAGTGATTTTAATCAATCTCTCAAACGAGGATTTTGTGATTGAAGATGGTGAACGCATTTGCCAAATGGTCATTGCAAAACACGAACAAGCACAATGGAATTGCGTTGAAAGTCTGACCTCGACAGAGCGTGGCGAAGGCGGATTCGGTCATACGGGGAAAAAATAACCTTTGATGCACAAAAAATTACTTGCCATATTATATTTCCTATTGTTCGGATTGCCTTTTTTGCAATCGGAGCAAAGCATCGCAACTGCACAAGAAGCAAACAAAGAACTTACGCATTTGCTTTACGAAATTATCAGAAACAGGCAGTCGCAGCACTATGCCGAGGCCATTGACATTTGCCAACATGCACTTCTGATTGCACCCGAAAACAGCGATGTATTATTCGAAATGTTTCAAATCAATGCGGAGCTTAACAATCACGAAAAAGCGTTTGAGTATTTAAAAGCCGTATTCAAGCAAAATCCTGAAAATAAGTATTATAAAGAATTGCTGGCAACTTACTACGAAGCATTCGGAATGTACGACGAAGCTATCAAGTTGTTGGTGGAACTCATCGAAAAGGATTTCTACAACGATGAATACATTCAGCATCTTGTCTCCCTTTACAAAGCAACGGACAACTACTCGGAAGCCTACAAACAACTTGAACGATTGGAAAAAATAACAGGAACGAAACCGGATTTGGGACTCGAAAAGGTCGGTCTTTTATATTATCTGCATCAAGAAAAAAAGGTTGTTCCCGAACTAAAAAAACTCGTTAGCATGTATCCCGACGATACACGTTTTTGGGTTATGCTCGGCATGGAATACTCGGCTAAAAAAAAGTATAAGAAGTCGAATGAGGCTTTCTTATATGCCATCAACAAAACCCCTAAAAACGAATACACCATTGAAGCGATACAACGGCTTGCTTACAACCACATTATTCTTGCCGATACCGCAAAAAGCGATTCTTTAATTTATGCCACACTCGAAAGCAAAGAATTACCTGCCTCGTGGAAATTAAAACTTTTAGAGTCATTCGATTATGACAGAACGACATCTCAACAGAAGGTGGACAAAGGGTTTCATATTCTGGTTCAGCAAGATGCCGAAAACGAGCAAATACTCACCACTTTTGCCAAATATCTTTTGCTGTATAAACAAGATACGATAAATGCAGTGAAATACCTTTACAAGTCGTTGGAAGCAAATCCGCATCAGCCCGACATTTGGTCAAATCTGATGTATCTGGATAGCGAAAACAGCGAACAAATTCTTTCCGATGCATTGAAATACAATCCGAAAGAAGCGTATTTTCATTATAGGAAAGCAATGATTTTAACTGAAAAAGGCGAGAACAAAGAAGCCTTAATTGCCATAAATACGGCTATTAGTTTGGTCAAAAACGAAAACCGAGAGGAGCTTTCGACCTATTGGAGTCAGAAAGGCAATTTGCAATATTTGTTAGGTGATGAAGATGAGGCGTTTAACTCATTTGACGAGGCATTGCGCTACAATCCCGGCAATCACTTGGTACTTAACAACTATGCCTATTTTTTAGCATTGGCCGATAAAAACTTGCAAAAAGCAGAAGAAATGAGCAGTAACGCAATCAGACTAATGCCCTTGAATGCAACATATCTCGACACTTACGCATGGGTGCTTTTCCGACGAGGAGAATATACCTTGGCATTGTTCTATATCGAAAAGGCGATAGCCAAAGAAGATGGACAAGCAGCCGAGATATACGACCACTACGGGGATATTCTGCTACAAAAAGGCGAAACACAAAAAGCGATTCAAGCATGGGAACAAGCCATCAGATTAGGAGGCGACTCAACAACCGTAATAAAAAACAAGATTCTTTTATACACGCATGAAAACGAACATTAAAATCATTCTCATTTCAATAACTTGCTGTTTGTTAACCGCTTGTAAAACCAAACAACAGGTTGCCACGACACCGACCGTACTCAAAGATGCTACGTTTTTCTACACGCAAATAGTGGAAAATGCACCTTCATTTTCCACCGCAAACATCTCGAAGATGAGTATTGATTTGACCATCAATCAACAATCGTGGAGTTTATATGGCAGTTTACGTATGAAAACCGATACGGTCATCATTCTTTCGCTCCAACCACTTTTTGGTTACGAAATGATGAGAATAGAATTATACCCCGAACAGATACGAATTTTCGACAAACTAAACCGAAAGTATGTTGAATCGAACTACGACTATTTCTCATCGTTTACCTCAATACCCATTACGTTTTCAATGTTGCAAGACATCTTCAAGCAACAACTTTTTGTAATTGGCAGAGAGATAAAAGAACTCTCTTTCAACGACATTTTTTTAGTAGAAAAAACGAGCGAATCTTACAATCTGACCTCTACATCGGGCGACGGACGAATATTACATCGCATAGAGATTGCACCCGATTACAAAATAAGAAACATCGACCTTTCGATTTTTTTAGAAGGTTCGTCGGCACAAACCACATACGGAGAAACCGATACGTTCAAAAAAACGGCATATCCGACAAGTATTACATTGGCGTTTCATTCGAAAAACAACCAAGCAAAATTGTCGTTTAACATTATGAAAGCCGTTTTTGACAAACCGACTGACACAACACCTATTGATGCGTCTCGCTACCAACGAACCACTTTCAATCAACTGCTAACCAAATAAATTATGTTAAAGAAATTACTGACATTTTCTCTTATCATACTTTTTTCTGCGGCAAATATTCAAGCACAAACCATAAAAGAGCTTGAAAAGCGAAGAAAACAGGCACTCAACAAACTTGAGGTAACAAACAAACTGCTTGACGAAACCAACAAGTCAAAACAAAGCAGCGTTAATAAAATAAATATTATAAAACAAAATATTTACGAACGCCAACAGATAATTTCCAACATCAACCAAGAGTTGAATGTCATCAATCTCACTATTGACACATTGCAAACCGAGCGCAACAATCTGTTGCAAAAGTTGGACAGAATAAAAGCCGAATATGCCGTTTTGGTCAGAAATACTCACTATCGTAGCAATACGCTTTCTTATATTTCATTCGTGCTCTCGGCCGACAATTTCAACCAAATATTTCGTCGCATTCGCTATCTGCAACAATTTGCCGATTATCGGAAAAAACAGGCTAAAGAGATAGAAGAAACGGCAACTCTTTTGCTGGAAAAGGAGCAAATTCTTACACAGAGCAAGGACAAAAAAAACGAAGTTCTTTCTATAAAACAATTTGAAAATCAGAAACTTGAATCAGACAGACAAAAAGAAAACAAAATGCTTAATGATTTGAAAGCAAAAGAGAAGAATCTGATAGCACAACAAAAAAAACAACAGAAGACAGCCGACGAATTAAATCGAAAAATACAAGCTCTTATCGATGCCGAAGTAAAAAGAGAGAGCAAAAAAAGCTCTTCCTCAAAACAGAATAAAATCACATTGACCAAAGAGGAATCGCTTATTGCAGGCAATTTCGAGAAAAACAAAGGACGTCTGCCATGGCCTGTCGAAAAAGGATTTGTCAGCGGAAAATTCGGCATTCAGAAACACCCTGTACTCGAACATGTTACCACCAACAACAAAGGCATCTACATTCAAACAAACATGGGAGCTGATGCCCGTTCCATTTTCGAAGGTGTCGTTACGCAATGCTTCTCCATACCCGGCAGCAACAATGCCGTAATTATCAAACATGGTAATTATCGAACTGTTTATACGAATCTGACAACCATTTATGTCAAAGAAGGCGACAAAGTAACCGCAAAACAGAAAATAGGAAAGATTTTCGTTGACGAGGAAAACGATAACAAAACCGAAATGCTGCTAATGCTTTATTTAAACACAACTTTATTAAATCCTGAACCGTGGTTAGCGAAATGACAGAAAACAACTTTCTTAACAATCTGAACGCTACACAACAAGAAGCTGTACGTTACAACGAAAGTGCTTCGTTGATAATTGCAGGGGCAGGCTCAGGCAAAACACGCGTTTTGACCTACAAAATAGCCTATTTGCTGACAAGCGGCATTGACCCTCACAGAATACTTGCCCTCACCTTTACGAACAAAGCCGCCAAAGAGATGAAAGAGCGCATTGCAGGTATTGTCGGCGAAAAAACGGCTTCACAACTATGGATGGGTACGTTTCATTCCATCTTTTCGCGCATTTTAAGACAACACGCCGAATGCTTGGGGTTTACTTCTCAATTTACGATTTACGATAGTGCCGACTCGAAAAGTTTGCTCAAAAGCTTCATAAAAACAAAGAACCTTGATGACAAGATTTATAAGGCGGGAAACATTCAATCCAAAATTTCCATACTGAAAAATCATCTTGTCTCTCCATCTTCGTATGCACAAGACCCCGAATGCCAACGTAACGATTATCTGCAAAAAATGCCGGAATTTTATAGCATTTACAAACAATACGTTGAGCGATGCAAACAATCGAACGCTATGGACTTCGACGATTTATTGGTCAATACCTATTTGTTGTTTTCTTCGTTCCCCGACATTCGCAACCGTTATCAGGAGTTGTTTTCATTTATTCTGATTGACGAATATCAAGACACAAACTATTCGCAGCATATAATTGTAAAAATTTTATCCGAAAAGCATCAAAAGGTGTATGCCGTAGGCGACGATGCACAGAGCATTTACTCTTTTCGAGGAGCAAACATTGACAATATCCTTACTTTTCAGAAGGATTTTCCGAATTGCAAATTGTTTAAATTAGAACAAAACTACCGTTCGACCAAAAACATTGTCGAAGCGGCAAACTCGCTCATCGAAAAAAACAGCAATCGAATACACAAAACCATTTTTTCAGAGAAAAACCGTGGCAATTTATTGGAAGTCATCAGTTCGTATTCCGACTACGACGAAGCAACCTCCATAACAAGCAAGATACGCCAGATTCTGCGAAACAACGAATACAATTATTCCGACTTTGCCATTCTGTACCGCACCAACTCGCAGTCGCGCGTACTCGAAGATGCTTTCCGACGCAACAACATTCCTTACAAAATCTACGGAGGAATATCGTTCTATCAACGAAAAGAGATAAAAGACATTATTGCCTATTGTCGGTTGTCTATCAATAGGAACGACGAAGAAGCTCTCCGCCGCATTATCAACTACCCCGCCCGCGGTATCGGCGAAACAACGCAGAACAAACTGTTTCTCACTGCACATACACTCAACAAAAGCGTATTTGAAGTGGCAGAAAACGCCGGCGAATTTGATATTAAAATCAATAACGGCACACAAAAAAAATTGTCGGATTTTACACAAACAATCAAAGATTTTACATCGTTTTATAAAAAAAACGACGCTTATGCCTCGGTAGAAAAAATCATTAAAGAGAGCGGTATCATTGCCGACATATCAAGTGAGGACACTCCCGAAAATCTTTCAAAAAAAGAGAATGTGGAGGAATTCTTGAACATGGTTTACGAATTTTGCGACCGCAAAGCCAACGAAGGCGAAGAGAACATCTCTTTAGCCGATTTTTTGGCAGAAGTAGCCCTCTTTACCGACCAAGACAACGAAAAAGAGGAAGAACGAAACAAAGTAACATTGATGACTGTTCATTCGGCAAAAGGTCTTGAATTTAAAAACGTCTTTATCGCCGGACTTGAGGAACAACTTTTCCCATCGGCCATGTGCCAAACACCAAGCGAATTGGAAGAAGAACGTCGTTTGCTTTATGTAGCCATAACACGGGCAAAAGAAAACTGTATACTCTCTTATGCAAAATCAAGATTTAGAAACGGACAAACCCAATTTTCCAATCCAAGCAGGTTTATCAAAGACATCGACCCGAGATACCTCCATCAGCAACAAGAGAGCAACACTTTTTACGGGAAAGAATCGTTCAATGCCTTTAGCGGATTCAAACCCCATTTTTCGAAGCCGGAATCTGCCGTTACCAAGACATACGAACCTAACAACACCGGCAAGACAACCGTTTCTTTTAACGGCAGCGAACTTCATATCGGGACGAAAGTTCTTCATGCCGTTTTCGGCAACGGTGTTGTCGTCGGGTTGGAAGGCGAAGGCGACGAACAAAAGGCGAAAGTCGATTTTCAACTAAAAGGGACAAAACAACTGTTGCTAAAATATGCAAAACTCACAATAACAGGATAAAACCGAACGTTTGTATAATATGCGAAAACTGCTGACAATCCTATTCTTTTCGTTGTGTTATGTGTTGAGCCAAGCACAATACAACCCTAAAGTTTATGTCAGAGGCTATGTTTTAAACGAAACACAGCAAGCAGTTGAAATGGTCAATATTTTTGAACACACCCAAACGGAAGGTACCACCACAAACGAAAACGGATACTATGAATTGGCTTTACAAAAAGCCGACACTTTTAAAATCACTTTTTCGTGTATAGGATATAAATCCGTTGAAAAAACGTTCTCGACCGACAAGGAGTCAGTAACCCTAAACATTACGTTAGAAGAAGACGCAACCGAATTGGCAACCATCGAAGTAAATTCGCAAGGGCAACAAACCATTATGATGCAAAAAGTCGATGCAAGCAAAATAAAATACCTTGCCGGTCCGTCAAACAGCATTGAGTCGCTGCTCTCTACCTTTGCAGGGGTCAATTCCACAAACGAAATGAGCACGCAATACTCTGTCAGAGGAGGCAATTTCGACGAAAACAGCGTGTATGTAAACAACATTGAGGTTTATCGTCCGTTACTGATTCGTGCCGGTCAGCAAGAAGGGTTAAGCTTTATCAATCCCGATTTGGTAAGTTCCGTGGAATTTTCTTCGGGAGGTTTCGGCGCTCAATACAGCGACAAAATGTCCTCTGTATTGGACATTAAATACAAAACACCCTCCAAGTTCGAAGCTTCGACCTCGGTCAGCCTTTTAGGTGCTACGGCATACGTCGGGTCTGCCTCCAAAAATTTCACCCAAATACACGGACTTCGTTACAAAACCTCAAACTACTTGTTAGGGACACTCGACACAAAAGGTGAATATGCTCAAAATTTTGTCGATTATCAAACCTATCTGACATTCCGATTTTCAGACAAATGGAATGCTTCTTTTTTAGGCAATATTTCACAAAACAGTTATCGTTTTATCCCTAAAGACCGCGAAACGACATTCGGAACTTTTCAATCGTCAAGAAACTTTAAGGTCTATTTCGAGGGGCAGGAAGATGATAAATTCAGAACTCTTTTCGGAGCGTTTACCGTCGATTACAAGCCGCTGAAAAATCTCAAATTCAGTTTTATAGCATCGGCGTTCAATACGTTTGAGAAAGAAACTTACGACATTACGGGCGAATATTGGCTTTCCGACGTTGATATTTCCAACAACACGACCGACGAGAGCGAAGCTACCACGCTTGGCTCAGGCACCTATCACGAACATGCCCGCAACAAACTTTCGGCAACGGTTGTCAATTTGTCCTATCTCGGAGAGTTCAGCAAAGGCAATCATTTACTGAAATTCGGACTCGGCGGACAAGGCGAATTTATCGATGACGAAATCAACGAATGGGAATTCCGCGATTCGGCAGGTTACTCGCTCCCCTTTAACCCCGACCAAGTCAATTTAATTTACAACCTTACTTCGAAAAATTCGATGAAATCGTGGCGATTGTCGGCTTTTGCACAAGAATACTACAAACTACGACGCAACCACGGGCTGTGGACATTGAGCGGTGGCATTAGGGCAAGTTATTGGTCTTTCAACGAGGAATGGCTGATAAGTCCACGATTGGCCGTGTCGTTGTACCCGAGATGGAAAGCCGATTTCACTTTCCGATTTGCCGGAGGGTTGTACTACCAATCACCTTTTTACAAGGAATTACGCCTCGAGACAAAAGATGCTGACGGGAACTCCACCATTTCCCTCAACAAAAATATCAAAGCACAACGTTCCCTGCATTTAGTGCTGGGTGCCGACTACCATTTTCGTTTGTTCAAACGCCCGTTTAAACTAACGCTCGAGGGATACTACAAGCCGAGCGACCATGTGATTTCATACCATATAGACAACGTGCGGGTACGTTATTCGGGCAAAAACGATGCAAAGGCTTACGTGGCAGGCATCGACCTAAAACTTTTTGGCGAGTTTGTGCCGGGTACCGACTCGTGGATATCGTTCTCGTGGATGCGTTGCCGCGAAGATATTCTGAACGACTCATACAACGTTTACAGCAATACAGGAACGTATCTTGGCAAAGTATATCCGGGCTATATATCGCGTCCTAACGAACAACGTTACAGCATTTCTCTGTTTTATCAAGATTATTTCCCAAACCATCCTGAATACAAGGTTTATCTAAAAATGATTTGGGCAGACGGATTGCCTTTCGGAGCTCCGCATAGCGAACGCTACCAAGCAACATTCCGCACAAAAGCCTATCGACGTGTGGACATCGGGGCATCACGCGATTTTGTGGCAGGGAGAGAAAAATTTATGCGTAAATCGAAAGTCGTAAAATCATGGGCATTGAATTTTGAGATTTTCAATCTGCTAGACATCAAAAATATCAACTCATATTACTGGGTTACAGACATTTACAACAACCAGAATGCCGTACCGAATTACTTATCGGGTATATTGTTCAACTTCAAAGTAACTGTGGACTTCTAATGAAATTATCCGTCATCATTTGTACTTACAACCGTGCAAAATACCTTTACAACCTACTGAAAAGTATTGCACAAAATACGCTTGGGAAAAATAATTTTGAAGTTTTGTTGATAGACAATAACTCCAACGACAATACGATATCGGTTCTCGAACAATTCAAAACAGACTTCCCCGAAATGGAAATTCGCTATTTCTTTGAAAATCGGCAAGGATTGTCTTTTGCAAGAAACCGAGGCATAAAAGAGGCTACCGGCGAGGTTTTGGTTTATGTTGACGACGATGCCCTTGTCAATAAAGAATACCTACAAAGCTATTTCGATTTTTTTCAAAAAAACACAACTGCTTGTGCTGCCGGAGGACCCATCATCCCGATATACGAAACCAAAGAACCGAAATGGATGAGCTTTTTCACCAAGCAACTACTGACAGCCTATCTTTACAAAGGGGAAAAAGTAAAAACCTTCCGACAATCGGAATTCCCCGGAGGCGGAAATGCCGCTTATCGTAAATGCGTTTTCGAGAAAGTCGGGCTCTTTAACACACAATTGGGGCGAAAAGGAGAAAGCCTTTCAGGAGCCGAGGAAAAAGACATTTTCGACAAAATGCGTAGCTTAAAAATGAGTGTGTTTTATTTGCCCCAATCAATTTTATATCACCTCATTCCGCAACGGAAATTAGAGCAAGACTACTTTAATAACCTCACATGCTCTATTGGCAAAAGCGAACAAATGCGAACGCTAAACATTTCCAAAGGAAAATACGCCAAACGACTGATAGCCGAGTGCGTGAAATGGGCGGCCACTCTTTTCCTTTTTTGCGGATATATGCTTACATTTGCTCCACAAAAAGGGTGGAAACTCCTTCTTTTTAGATATAACGTAACCAAAGGATTGCTGAAGAAATGAAAACCATAGCGATTGTGCCCATAAAGCTCAACAATGAGCGACTACCAAACAAAAACATCAAGTCATTTGACAATGGTGCGCCTTTGTGTCATTACATTTTTGAGACACTGAAACAGGTAAAAGACATTGATGAAATTTATGTTTATTGCAGCAATCCGAAAATTCAGGAATTTATTCCTTTGGGAGTTAAATTTCTGAGAAGAAGTGAAACACTCGACCAAAACACCACCAAAATTAACGAAGTATTGTCGGCATTTGCACAAGATGTTCCTGCCGATGTTTATGTAATGAGCCACGCCACTGCGCCATTTATTTCCCCGCAAAGCATCGAGAAAGGGCTTCAAGCGGTACTACAACAAGGATTTGATTCGGCTTTTGCAGTGCGTAAAATACAGACTTTTTTATGGAAGGACGGAAAACCTTTTAACTACAACCTTAACGATATTCCAAGAACCCAAGATTTGCCACCTATTTTTGAAGAAACCAGCGGTTTTTACATCTATCGAAGTGAGGTTATAACAGAATTGAATAGAAGAATTGGCGACAATCCATATATGGTTGAGGTAAATGCTATTGAAAGTTGCGACATTGACACACAAGAAGATTTTGACGTGGCCAATGCCATCTTCAAAGGATTAAAACGATGACAAACGAAATAAAAATATTGGATTGCACCCTTCGCGACGGAGGTTATGTTAATAATTGGGAATTCGGCGAAAAGGCAATTCGTGCAATTATTGACAAACTGATTGAAGCAGAAGTAGACATCATCGAATGCGGTTTTTTGAGTAAGACCAAGCCCTCTTCGTGCAACCAAACCATTTTCAACTCTTTGGAAAGTATCAATCGGTTATTAGAAAAGTTTCAAAAAAAACACGGGTTTGCCTGTATGATAAATTACGGAGAATTCCCTATCGAACAACTGCCAAAATATGAAGGAGTTGGTGTTGATACATTGCGCATTGCTTTTCATAAAAAAGACCTTATTGCTGCTCTTGACTACTGCCAACAGGTAAAATCCAAAGGATTCAATGTTTATGTTCAACCAATGATAACTTCGAGTTATAGCGAGCAGGAATTAGGGATTTTGATTGAAAGCATCAACCGAATTTCGCCAAAAGCAACCTACATTGTTGATAGTTTCGGTACTTTAAGAAGAAATGAATTATTCAATCTTTTTCAACTATTTGACAACAAAATTGATAAGCATATTGAAATAGGGTTTCATTCGCACAACAACCTTCAACTTTCTTTTTCGAACGCACAAGAGTTGATTCAAGTTGCCACATCACGAACACGAATTATTGATTCGTCGGTTTTCGGAATGGGACGTGGCGCAGGCAATTTATGTACCGAATTGCTAATACTTCATTTAAACGAAACAACAAAGAAAAATCGGTGCATTCTACCCATTCTTGAAATCATTGATGAATTTCTGAATCCGATTTTTATAAAAAAACCATGGGGCTACTCTGTACCTTACTACATCGCCTCCACAAACAACTGTCACCCAAACTATGCTTCCTACCTAACCAACAAACAGACGCTTAGCACAAAAGATATCAATCTTATCTTATCGCAGATACCGCAACAGGAAAGAAGCCAATACAACCAGAAAGTTATTGAGGATTTGTATGTAAAACACCAATCGCAAGCCATTGACGACACTCTAATTTTAGACAAACTAACTAATATGTTGTCGAATAGAAAAATTCTAATATATGCACCGGGGAAATCTATCTTGACACACGAAGAGAGTATAAAAAATTACATTCGGAAGGTTCATCCGCTCACCATTGCAATCAATTTCGTTCCCGAAAATTATGACTGCGACATGATTTTCATCAGCAATTTGAAACGGTTTTCGTCGTTGTCGGAGGCTCAACGTAAACAAATAGAAACCAGTACTATAATAGCGACCTCGAACATCAAGAAAAGAAATGAGAGTTTTATGCTCATCAATTATCATTCGCTTATCAACCCCAAGTATTCGGAATTCGACAATGCAGGAATCATGTTATTGCGGTTGTTGAAAAACATCGGCATAAACGAAGTTGCAATTGCCGGTTACGACGGATTTAGGAACAATCCTCACGACAACTATTTTTCCGACTCGATGATAAATACCACAAACAGCGAAGCATTGAATGAAAGAAATTCTTGTATTGCCGAACAAATAAAAGAGTTACAAAAAGATATTCACGTTGAGTTTCTCACCCCTTCGCTCTACATTGAATGAAAGAGAAAGAACACATATTGATTGTTTGCAACACCGTTTATCAGATAATGGTTGCCACACAATTACGAAGTACGTTTTTTAGAGCAGAGAATGTGCATATTGTTGTTTCCGACCACATGAACAATAGTGCAACAATTGCCGAAAACATTAAAGAGAGCGGCTATTTTGACAACGTCATTTATGTAAGGAATAAAAAATTAGTTCTCAAACAAGGTTGTCGATTTTACAAACTGCGTCGTCTGCTCAATCAGGCAAGGGAAACAATAATGAACCTTAGAATCATTAAAAAACAAATAAACACAAAACTTTATAGCCAACTTTGCGTATCGAATATCTCTATTTTTACGATATTGCTCTTTTTCCTACTTTCAAGAAAAAGGGAAATTCGCTTATCAATATTCGAAGATGGTTTTGTTACCTACTGCAATTCATTCAAAAAAACCGACCAAGCATCTCTTTTTCACCGAATATTAAATAGACGCGGAATGCTTGGAGCTGCCAAACAAATGTTCCTATTTAATCCGGAACTGCTCGAATGGAGATTTGAGGGAGAAATCACTGCAATACCTAAATTCTCCAGAAACAATAGCGAGATAAAAACTATTCTAAACCGGATTTTTCAATTTGAGAGAATCAAAGACGATTTTTCCAAGGTAAAATATTTATTCCTCGAAGAGTCGTTTTTTGCCGATGGATTCCAAGTTGACGATGTGGCAATTGTTCAAGCAATTGTAGCCAAAACAAGCCCTAACGAAGTGCTTGTAAAACTTCATCCTCGCAATTCCATCAACCGATTCACACCACTCGGCATAAACACAAACAGCAGTTTGGAAATTCCATGGGAACTTATTATTCTGAATCAAGATATTAGCCGCCTGACGCTTATCACCATTTCGTCAAGTGCAGCTCTTACTCCGTTCTTGATTTTCAATATTCCCGTAAAATCCATTTCGCTACTCAAACTATTACCGCAAAAACCCGGAAACATGAGCGGGGATTTAGGCATTTTTATGCAAAAAATTTACAATCTTCATCCCGATATATTTCTATCGCCCAAAACGGAAGAAGAGTTTTTTAATTTATTGAAATGAAAGTATCACGAGTTTTATATTTATCACTTGTATGGGTTTTAGAACGACTTTTTACACTGAAAAAGTTAAATCGTTGTCTTTGCTTCAACTTTGAAAAATACTCCTATGCTCCTCAACGGCTCGACTTGTTAACCATTGCTTTCAACAACAAAGAAGTTGTCGAGCAACAAGCACGTCTGGTAAAAAAACACATCAAGGGCGCTTTCAACTATATCGTGGCAGACAACTCTTCCAACAAAAATATCTCACTAAAAATCAGAGATTTCTGCAAAGAAAACGACATTATTTATGTGCGTCTTCCTAAAAACAGATTGGGATTGGTCAGTGCAAGTTATTCACATGCTGCATCACTCAATTGGGTTTATCAGCAAATAATTGTTCCCCGTAAACCCGCTTATTTCGGCTTTATTGACCACGATTTGTTTCCCATTGACTCAATCGACATTGTTGAAAAGATGGGTAACGCCCCTATCTATGGTCGTGTGGTGCGTCGGGGTAATTTTTGGTATTTATGGGCCGGACTCTGTTTTTTCCATTTCGATTTTGTAAAAAACAAACGATTAAATTTTCTGCCCACAACTATCGAAAACGAGTATTTAGATTCGGGAGGTGGAAATTGGCAGAATATTTATTCAACTATTGATATTTCAACATTAACACCTTGCGACGTAAAGACAGAACAAATAAGAGAAGGGGAAAACTACCACAGCGACTTCATTCAATACATGGACAATTGTTGGCTTCATCTTATCAACGGCTCCAACTGGGCGAATACAAAGCCTAAAAATCTCAGTTTTCTATTGCAAAAAAACAAGAAAGAATGGACTGACAAAAAGCCAAAAGAGAAAAAACTAATTGACGCTATTTTAAACAAATACTAATGCCATACACTTGTAGAATTTGTGGGGAGAAAAGTACCGAGAAGTATATCGCTCGGGAGGTGAAACAAGGAACAGGAGAAGAATTTGTTTACTTTAAATGTCCGAGTTGCGGTTGTTTGCAAATAGCAGAAATCCCCGCCGACATTGCAAAATATTACGAAAACTATTACTCAATAACAAAACGAGGAGCAAACGAATCGGCTCTCAAAAGCCTGCTTCGCAAGCAGCTTTTCCAAGCAATTATACGAAAACGATTTTTCCACCGCATCTTTTCCAATATAAATAACGGCTTTGAATGGATGAATCAGGCAAGAATCAGCTTCACATCCAAAATCATCGATGTTGGCTGTGGTAGCGGTCGGCTGTTGATAAAAATGGCCAATAGCGGTTTTTGCCACCTACAAGGGATTGACCCCTACATCGAAACTCCACTGACATACAGATGCCGAAGGTGCTCGCTTTCTATCTTAAAAGGAGATATTGAATCGCTATCGGAGCAATACGATTTCATTATGTTGCATCATGTGTTGGAACACATTGACAATCAAAGCGAAGTCTTTCGAACGCTTAAAAGATTATTAGCACCTGATGGTCAGATACTTATCAATATACCGATAGTCGATTCCGCCATTTGGGACATTTATAAAACAGATTGTTTTCAACTCGAAGATGCACCTCGGCATCTATATCTGCACACACAGAAAAGTATCCGCCTTTTAGCAGATGTACATAATTTAAAAATAGAACAGATTCATTTTGTGGCAAGCCCTATGATATTTACCGCCTCAGAAAAACAGAAACAAAGAAAATCCAGAAAATCATCTTCTTTTTCTCCATTTCAGTATCTTAAATTCCAACGCGAAGCAAAATATTTAGCAAAAAACGGACAAAGCGGATTGGCTTGTTTTTATTTAACACACAAATAATCAGAAAGAAATATATTCGACAGGATTAACGGGAATGCCGTTTTTCCAAAGTTCAAAGTGCAGATAAGATTTTTCGGCATCATCTCCTGCCATACTTACAATAGCAATCACTTCGCCGGTTTGTACCTCATCGCCTACCGTTTTCAATAGTTGTGCATTGTTTTTATACACCGACAAAAAACCATTTTCGTGCATAATGCCAAGCACATAGTCGGCATTTGTGGTATATTCTGCAAACACTACTACACCCTCGTAAATAGAGACAACCGGCTCGTTTGCCAATGTCAGCACATCACAACCGAAATGCTTTTGGTCAGAATTAAACTCTTTCTTTATTGCACCCTTAACCGGTTTGAAAAATACCGATACGTTTTCCTGTTTTTTCGTTTCTATCGACGAAAGATTATATTTTTCGGTCTCTTCGTACTCGGCACAAAAATTCTTTTCGCGTTCCGATTTTGCCAAGAAATCTTTCTCTATTATTTTGAAATTTTCTTCATCGGACAAGGTATCAAGTTCTATATCGCCTGCAAGAATAGCCTTTATGACATCCATCTGATTACGTTGCAAATCAACCACTTTGTTTATCGAATCCAAACGTATCGCCTCTTGAAGCAATTCCGACCGAATCATTGCATCGGAATAAGTGGGCGAAAGTTTTTTCAAAGGAGTATAATTGTAGAGCAACGAAAACAATACGAAAAGCAATGCAAAAACAACGACAAGAAGCAACCAAAACACCGTGCGAGACATTCTCATGTGGAACGACTCCTCTAACGTATGCTCATCTAAAACCGAAAATCGGTATTTATGCGACAATCGTTCTTTAAAACTTTTCTTTTTGCCTTTTTTCATCTAATCAAAACTCTTTTAACTCCATACCCTCGCAACGTATCACTTTCCCGGGATGTGCATTTATCAGATTGATGTTGTGAGTTGCCATGATAACACTCGTTCCCGAAGAACAAATATCGTGTAGCAGCGAAACAATTTCGTTTGCCGTTTCAGGATCAAAATTTCCCGTAGGTTCGTCGGCAATTATCAACTCGGGAGAGTTTAAAAGAGCTCGAGCTATCACAATACGCTGTTGCTCACCTCCCGACAACTGATGAGGCATTTTATAGCCTTTGTTTTCCATACCTACACAGCGTAATACAAAAGCGATTTGCTCCTCTATCTTATTTTTATTTTTCCAGCCTGTTGCTTTCAATACAAAACTCAAATTTTCTTGTACGGTACGGTCTATAAGCAACTGAAAATCCTGAAAAATAATTCCGACTTTCCGACGTAAAAGGGGAATCTCTCTTCGTTTTATTTTTCGCAAATCATAATTAAAAATGCGAGCTGTCCCCTTTTTAATCGGCACCTCGGCATACAGCGATTTCAACAACGAACTCTTACCACTGCCCACTTTACCGAGCAAATATATAAATTCTCCTTTATTTACATGGAAATCAACATCTTTCAGCACCAAATGCTCCTGCTGACAAATATCCACATTCTCATAATCGACCAAGCAATTCACATTTTGCTCCATAACCATCACTTCTTAACTATTTTCATACTAATAATCACGACATCGGTCAAAGGTCTGTCATCTGCATTTGTTTCCACCTTCGATATGGCTTCCAATACAGAAAAACCCTCTACCAATTCCCCAAAAACCGTATATTGACTATCTAAATGAGGTGCTCCTCCAAACATTTTATATTCTCTGCGTTGGGAGTCGGTATAACGAAACAGCGAAGTCCCCGTTGTTTCCTTTTTGACCTCGTTATAAATCTCTCTTAACCGTGCGTTGTACTCAACCGAATCCAACTCCATAGCTTTAAGTTGTGTTTTTCGTTCAGAAAACAAACGATTGAACAATGCCTGTTGTAAAGAGCTATTAAGTGTATGTTCCAAAGCATCAAGGTCTTCGTCCGAATAGGAGTGCCCCTCGACAATATAGAATTGAGAACCCGACGACTCACGATTCGGATTCACAAAATCGCCCGTACGAGCCGCTGCCAAAGCTCCCCGCTTATGATAGTACTTCGGAAAAACAATTTCGGCAGGAATGGTATAACCCACACCGCCGGCACCCAAATGCGCATCAGGCAATGCTCGTTTTGAATCGGGGTCGCCCGCTTGTATCATAAAATTCGGTATCACACGATGAAACAATACGCTGTCGAAAAAATGTTCATTTACCAACTTTATGAAATTATCGCGATGCAATGGTGTTTCGTCATAAAGCATTACTTTCAGCGTACCATAATTGGTTTCAATTTTAACAAAGGTATTCGATGTTTTTTCTTTAGCAGAGGTAACCGACATAAGGTTCAAGATGAGTATTAACAAACAATATTTTATTATACGCTTATTCATTTCGTTAAAGAAAGATTTATGCAAAAATACTTTTTTCTTTCGACAAACAAAGTATTTCCCATAAGCGAAGTTTGTTTATCCACACGCTTTTTATGCAAGATTTTCATATTTTTGTATTCAATTAGATACAATGTTACAGGACTTTGTTTGTCAAGAAATTATCAAAAACCTCCCCTTTTCACTGACGGAGGAGCAACATCGACTTATTCAACTTTTGTCAACGTTCGTTTGTGCAGACAGCAAAAGAAAAACATTCGTTTTGAAAGGGTATGCCGGCACAGGGAAAACATCTATTGTCAGCAGTTTGGTAAAAACATTGCAGAAGTATCACCAATCGTTCGTTTTAATGGCACCTACCGGACGTGCCGCAAAGGTTTTTTCGGCATATTCAGGCGCAACAGCATATTCCATTCACAAGAAAATTTATCGTCAAAAGTCGCTTGCCGACTCCACATTCAAGTTAGATGGTAATCCTCACAAAAACACGTTATTCATCGTCGATGAGGCCTCGATGATATACACTGCAACCTCCGAACAGATGTTTGGAAGCGGCAATTTGTTGGCCGATTTAATCGAATACACGTTTTCGGACAACTCCAACAGCTTGTTGTTATTAGGCGACGATGCACAGCTGACGCCTATCATCCAGCAACGAACCCCAGCATTAGACGATGTTGAATTAAGCAAATACGGTTTATCAGTTCAGAATTTTCTATTAGAAAACGTTGTTCGGCAAAAACAGACAAGCAGCATATTACAGAATGCCACTTACCTCCGGCTTTGCATAGCCAACAACAACGTTTTCCGACATCCCGTTTTTAAAATAGAAACCCCCGACGTCGAAAGGATTACAGGCAACGAGTTAATCGAAAAATTATCGTTTTGCTACAATAACTATTCCACCGAAGAGACCATTGTAATCACTCGGTCGAACAAAACTGCCAACATCTACAATCGAGGCATCCGATCCCAAGTCTTTCAGTTTGAAAACGAAATTGCAAACAACGACCTGATTCTTATCACTAAAAATCGCTACTTAAACGACAGGCAGGAAAAAATACGATTTATTGCCAATGGGGATATTTGCCAAATAAAACGGATATATAAACACCAACAACTCTATGGTTTCTCTTTTGCACAAGCGACACTATACTTCGAGGATAGCAATGAAGAGTTTGAAGCAAAACTACTCCTCAATTCATTGTATTGCGACACGCAAGCAAGTAGCGACGAACTAAATAAACGCTTAAAGGATACAATTCTGGAAGACTATCAAGACATATCGAACAAAACTGAACGCTTTAAAGCCCTATTCAACAACGAGTATTACAATGCACTGCAAATAAAATTTGCATACGCTATTACTTGCCACAAAGCTCAAGGTGGACAATGGGAAAATGTATTCATCGAGCAAGGCGTTATCAGAGCGGAGAACATCGGTGCCGACTATTACCGATGGCTTTATACCGCTTTCACAAGAGCCAAACGGAAACTCTACCTGATAAACTTTCCCGACTCCGATTTTGAGAAATAAAAAAGGACAGAAAACGTTTCTGTCCTTTTTATCTTGTTTTAGCAATACCTTATTTCACCACTATTGCCGTAGCTCTTGTTCGGTTAGTTCCCGGAGTAAATGAGGAATTCCATATTGTTTCAGAAATATTATTCTTCTCTAAACTTTGAGGTTCTCCATTTTTCCAATAAACAGCAGTCGTCATATTTGAACTATTGAAATAACCTGCCACATAAATATCGTCTAACGATATATAAATCGAATGGGCTTCTACTATTCCTGCAGTTCCTAAATCGGTATAAGTATATAAATCTGCTTTTTTTTCATTTTTTCCTACCACAAATTCACCTAAATACTCTTTATCTAATTCAGAAGCAGTTTTTTGAACACCATCAATCCAAAGTTTTGCTTTAATGTTAGTACTTGAATTCCCCTGATAACCGCAAGTGTATAACTTGTTATCGGCAAATAAAACTTCGGTTGCTGTCGTATTGTTGTCAAAAGCATACAATTCTTGATTGCTCTTCCAAACTTTACCGACACCTTCAACACCTGCTGCATATACATCAGCTCCATTGATGCACAACCCATTCACAACACTTTCAGCATCTGTCAATGGAGTTGCGGCATCGCCTTTCCAGATAGTTGCCTTATTATCAAGTTTTCCTCCTACATAGATAGTTCCAGCATTCACGGCAAGAGCATTGAAAGTGGCACCTGCAACGCTCAATTCTGCTGTTCCGTTTTTCCAAACTTTAGCTTCTGAAGCATCGGCACCTGCCACATATACATCGCTACCATCAACAACGAGAGATTTCAACTCCGTACCCAATCCTGTATATAACTCTGCTCCATTTTTCCAAACCTTACCAACACTATTTACATTACCTGCAACATATACGTCTTTATTGTCGGTAACCACCATTGCATTTGCAAAAGCATTTGTTCCCGATGCTAAATTATAAAACACCTTATTGTTTTTCCAAACGCAAGCCGTTCTTGTTGTTTTATCACCATATTCACCTGCCACATAAATATCACGAACGACCACTCTGCAACGTTGCTCCAGTACATTGTCCACATTTGTTGTCGACACTATGATATCGGCTTCACCTCCCGTTACAGCCGTAACCACACCATCAGAAACCGTAACAATCGAGTCATTTGTGCTTGTCCAAGTCAGCGTAGCATCATCGCCCGTACGAACTCGGCTACCATCAATAGCCTGTATCAGCGTAGCAGTTAACGTAGCGGTACCTCCCGGATTCAAAACAACTTCTTTTTGTTCTAACGAAATCGAAGATTCTATTTTGACAGAGCCTTCTTCCTTACAAGAAAAAAACACGACCATTGCTAACAATGGTAAAAACATTAAGAAATTAAATTTTTTCATAAAAAATTAGTTATAAAATAAATGCACCTAAACAATGCTTGAAAATTCAACGTACAAATGTAAAGAAAATAATTATTCCATCTAACGATTTTTCAGAAAAATAACAGCAGAGATTATTTTGTCTGTTTTTTCTTGAGTTTACGCTCCAATTCAGCAATTTCTTTTTCCTGATTGTTAATGGTTTTAAGCAACGAGTTCAGTTCCTCGTTTTCTATTGTCGATGGGAACTGTGTTTCCACCCGCTCCATAAAATCGCTCAACACATTCATATAATTCATAAAAGCATCGTAAGGCGATTCGTAATGACTTGTACCGCAACCCGATGGTTTTGTGCTCATATAATGAAAATGTTCACACGATTGCAGGCAAAGCCAATCGTGCTTCAACAGCCTATCGGAACAAAGCCGCACACGCTCCGCCAAGCTATAAAGTTTATTCAACGCCTCATTTTGCAAATCGTTGCCTCGCCATGTACTTGTATCTTTCTCTTCGCCTGCCCACGACATGGGATACGGAGAAAGCAACTGCGAATAAACGCCTTTTTGCTTTGCAACCACTTCCGAGGGCAATGCAAATGTTACATTTTGCTCTAAAGCGTGAAATGGTAACGCTTTGAAAAACTCAAAAATACCACTCTCTTTCCTGTTGTATTCTCCTAATGCCTCATACCCCGTAAACACAGAGAATACATCTTCGTTGTCAGGTGATTTTTTTATCCAACCGATAAATTTTTCTGCCGTCAAAGGATATTCGTTCCATTGCCAATTAGAAAAGTGGAAGTTAATATCATCACTTAGTTTCCCGTTGCGCACAAGCAATTTCATCTTCCCGAACTGGTACAACGTATTAGGAGTTTTCCAGCCTAAAATATGCTTTGCTCCTTCCACAATCATTGTTTTATAACCCATATTGGCAACCATATTTCCTATTTCATCGGAGTAAATCAACTCCGTATCGCAGAAAACTTGAGGCTTTTTGCCAAATAAATCTTTGATTTTGTCGGAATGCAAACGCACTTGGTCTTGGAACTCGTTGTCGTTGTAAAGCGATGCAAGAGAATAAGCATACGGCATCGCCAAAAACTCCACACAACCCGTATCGGCCAATTCCTTAAAGCTATCTATCACCTCAGGGGCATACAACTCAAATTGTTCCAAAGCAAGACCCGAAATTGCAAAACTAACCTTAAACTTCTTGTTAGAGTTACGAATCATCTCCAACAATGTTTTATTCGCCTCTAAATAAGAAATATTAGAGTAATACTGCAACGAATTTTCATTCGCATAGTCGTCATAATAATAATGATCTTGACCAATTTCAAAGAAACGGTATCTTTTTAAACGATAAGGTTGATGAACCTTAAAATAGAAACAAAGGGTTTTCATATTTTTATTTTTTATTGTTTTCAACTAACTCCAAGTACACGATTGTAAATATCACGAACCTTCTGACCGGCGTATTCCCATTTAATATTGTTCACCTCGGCAATGCCCTGCTCACGAAGCATTTTATACATAGCGGGGTATTTTACAATGGCATAAATGGCATCTGCCATTGCATCAATATCCCAATAATCCGTTTTTATTGCATTCGTCAGAATTTCGGCACAACCCGACTGTTTTGATATGATAGAAGGAGCGCCCACCTGCATTGCTTCCAACGGAGAAATACCAAAAGGCTCCGACACCGAAGGCATCATATAAACATCGCTTTCCGCCAGCATTTCATGCACCTGACGTCCCTTAAGAAATCCCGTAAAATGGAATCTGTCGGCAATGCCGTTCTTGGCCACAAGGTGTATCATCTGATTCATCATATCGCCACTGCCTGCCATCACAAAACGAACATCCTTCGTTTTCGACAAGACTCGTTTTGCAACTTCTACAAAATATTCAGGACCTTTTTGCATGGTTATTCGTCCCAAAAACGTTACCACCTTATCTTTTCGAGGATGTTTCACAAAACTATCTATATCGGGCAACGGATCCACAGCATTATGAACCGTTGTTACCTTATCAGGATTTTGATGGTATTTCTCAATCACCGTCTGACGAGTCAAATTACTTACGGTAATAATATGGTCTGCCATATCCATTCCGTTTTTCTCTATGCGATATACATCGGGATTTACATTACCACGGCTTCGGTCGAAATCGGTAGCATGTACATGTATTACCAATGGTTTCCCACTAATATTTTTAGCAAAAATGCCGGCAGGATATGTCAACCAATCGTGCGAATGGATTATATCAAAATCCGTTGCATGAGCAATCACGCTCGCCACCGCCTCATAATTGGATATTTCTTCCAACAAATTGTCGGGATAACGTCCCGAAAAAGACACGCAACCAAGTTCATTGGTCCATATTCTACGAAAATCGTAACGAATGCCGTTATCGCGTAAACGATAATATTCATCGGGATTCATTTGCGACCCTATCACGCTGTTGACATGATCCCAATTTACATCTTTCCAAACAATAGGGACATTGCAAGCTCCTATTATTTTAAGAAAACTTTGATCCTCATCGCCATAAGTTTTCGGTATCACAAACGTAATAGACAAATCCGGCTGCAAAGACATACCCCTTGTCAAACCGAAACTTGCCGTACCCAACCCTCCTAAAATATGAGGAGGAAATTCCCAACCTAACATCAGTGCTTTCATAAACCTCCGTTTTTTGTTAGTTTTCAAAACCTTTCAACAACATCAGAACACGCAGAATCTCAGCCACCGTCATCGCATACGACATAGCTCCATGACCTTTAAAAGGAGGATTCCCATCGTATAGTTCCGACAACGTGCCGATACACAATTCGCTCAATTCACTCTCAAAACCAGCCATCATTCGCTCCAAGAAAGAAACTCCGCTTCGGCCCCTTATCTTCAGATAGGCTTCGGCAAAGGCTCCCGATGTCCATGGCCAAATCGGACCATTATGATAATTTCTGTCCCGTTCCAATTGTCCTCCGATATATTCGGGACGATAAAACGGACTTTTCGGACTCAAACTTCGTAACCCCTTGGGCGTCAACAATTCGCGGGTTACAATATCCAATACCGATTTTTGCTGTGCTTTCTCCAACGGAGAAAATGGTAATGATACCGCAAATATCATATTCGGACGTACTTCTCTGTCTTGATACTTCCCATCGACAAAATCATAAAGATAAATCCCGTTCCAAAAAGTTTCCACGAACGACTGGCGGGTAATTTCGGCCTGATAACTCAATATATCTGCATAATTCTCGTTATTCAATGTTTTTGACACCTCCGACACAAACCGAAGCGCATTATACCACAAGGCGTTGATTTCAACCACATAGCCCGTTCGCGGAGTAATAGGAGATCCGTTCTCCACCGCATTCATCCATGTTGCCGGCTTCTGACGACCATCGGTATATACCAACCCATTAGTATGCAAAAACAGATTTACATGCTTTCCTCCTCGAATAAATTCGATTATCTCTTTTAACACATCGCCGTATTTTTCAGCAGCTTTTTCCATAGATGTGGTAAAGGAATATTGCTGGATAGCCCAAACAAACCAAAGCAACACATCAGGTGAACTGACCTCTTTTATTTTGGTGCTTTTCGGCTTGCCCTGTATAAAGTCGCGAACCGCCACAACACCCACCTCCATCATTTTTTCAAACATCGACACCTCGCCGATGGCAAGCGTAGCACCCGGGAGCGCTATAAACTCATCGCGAGCACGAAACTTAAACCACGGATAACCTGCCAACAAATAATAGCCGTCGTCTTTTTTGTTATAGAACTGACGCACAGCGGCAAACAAACAATTATAAAAATTGCTTCGCGGTGTGCGACTTGCTTTTTCCGATTCGAAAAGATGTTTTAACGACCGTGTACTAATGGGATTCAATCCCGCTGTAAAAACCACCGACTCTCCTTTTTTGATAGGCATCTCGAAATAACCGGGGACATACAGGTCTTCGCTAAACTCATAGCCGCGTTCTTGTTCCTTGTAATACTCAATGCCGTTATACCAGTTTGCTTCAGGCACAAAATTCACTTTTTTGCTAAACTGCATATTCAAATGCGGATAACCTGCATACAAACAGGAAGCGATACCATTTTCAATTTCTTCGTAATTTCTATTCAATGCCGAATTTTGATGCGTCAATTCATTGACATTACGAAATGCAAGAAACGGACGAAAACGCAAAGTTGTAGGCGATTGTGCCTCCAACAGCGTATAACAAATCAACAAACGATTGTCTCCGGAAACCAAAATCCGCTCTTTCTGCAAAATAACCCCACCAACACGGTAAATGGTTCTTATTTCCGAATCGACATGAAACTCTCTGATGTATTTATGTCCTCGCGGGCTATAGTTATCGCCTTGATATTTGTGTATGCCCAAATTAAACTCGGCTCCATGTTGAATAACCGTTTCGTCTAACGAAGATAGCAACACATGATTGTCTTTATCCAATTCAGGCACAGGTACAACCAACAAGCCATGAAATTTTCTTGTATTACAATCAATTATTGTCGAACTTGAATATGCACCTGCATTATTGGTTCTCAAAGTCTCTTTTGTAAGAGATTGTTCCAAATTGGTAAGTAATGTTTTGTCGAATTTTAAATAGCTCATAGCAGATTCTTTAAAATAACTTCCTAAAAATACAGATTATTTTATTTTTATACAAAAACAACCTCACTTTTTATTTCAATATGAAATTTTTCGGAAACAGAAGATTGAATTTTTCGAGCCAATGCCGCAACCTCACGTCCCGTTCCGCCACCTTTATTGACCAACACCAAGGCTTGTTTTTCGTAAACGCCGACATTTCCGTCGCTATATCCTTTCCAGCCACATTGTTCAATAAGCCAACCTGCCGAAATTTTAACACCGTTTTTTGCCGTATGTGTCGGCATTGTCGGATAAATTTGCTTTAAAGCGCAGGCTTGTTGCTCATCAATTACGGGATTCATAAAAAAACTGCCTGCACTGCCTATCTCTTTCGGGTCGGGAAGTTTTCCCTTTCGAATCCGAATAACCGCTTCTCTGATAGTAGAAAGCGACAAATCGCCCAACCTCTCCACTTCATTGCGCAACGATTGATAATCAACAGTAAAAATCGGTTCTTTTTTCAAACGGAAAACCACGTGCGTTACGACGTATTGTCCTTTCAAGTGTTGTTTAAACACGCTGTCACGATAGCCAAAACAACACTCGGCAGCAACAAAAGTTCGTTTTGTCGAAGTCGCAATTTCAATAGTTTCAACCTCAAAAACGACATCTTTTACCTCCACTCCATAAGCGCCAATGTTTTGTACGGGCGACGCTCCCACCTCTCCCGGTATCAATGACAGATTTTCTACTCCGCCCAAACCATTTTCAACGCAATATTGTACAAATTCGTCCCAAACTTCGCCTGCTCCCACACGCAAATAAACAAACTTGTCGTCTTCCTTTTTTTTCTCGATGCCTTTTATGCCGGAATGCAGTATCACACCATCAAAATCGGACAAAAACAACAAATTGCTTCCCCCGCCTATATGCAACAACTTATTTGTACGTGCCAAGGGGCTTTGCAAGAAAGTTTGCAAATCTTCCTCGGTTTTGTACTCAAAAAAATAGCGCGTACTGACGTCAATGCCAAACGTATTTCGACCTAAAAGCGAACAATTTTCTATTATCATCTTATTCTTTTTATGATGCGTAATTTATGTGAATAACCGCCATCGGCATTTAAAATGCCATAATTGTCCAACAAACTGACCCGTACAGAGCAGGAAGCGTGAATAATGCGTTGAGCATCGAGCAAAATGCCGACATGCACAATCTTCCCCTCTTCATTTTCAAAAAAAGCCACATCGCCTGCCTCTGCTTCCGACAAAAAGCAAATGGTTTCGCCCTCGGCCACCTGCTGCGAAGCATCACGAGGTAAAGATTTGCCACATACGGAAAAAACGGTTTGCACGAAACCTGAACAATCTACACCAAATACCGTTTTCCCTCCCCACAAATACGGTGCATTCAGCAACGACTGTGCGAGTTGTGGCAAATCATTCAATTCATAAGTAGGCATATCGCCGCCCAAAACCTCGTATTCTCTATCCAATAGCGTAAAAAAATTATCATAAAATTGATACAAAAAACTGCCCATCGGGAGAAACATCTTCTCGTTGGTTCCCATATCGCGAACTTGAGCAATCGGCTTCGAAAGAATGGTTTTCGGCATCTCCTGCAACAACTCATAGTCGCTATCAGAAATAAACGTTACCATATTCTTACTCACAAAGCCTTCGTATTTGTCCGTTGCGTTACAAACCGCACACCATTTTTCATTCTCAACAATTGCCTCGAACAACTCGCCAAAAAGCAGTTGCGTCGATTGTTCGCTTTGCTCCGAGGGGGCAGTACGAACAGGAATGATAGGATTCAAGTTGATTGCTTTCATTTTCTTAATTTTATTTTTCCCAGATATGCTCCGCTTTTTCCGGTCTGAACCAACAGCACCGAATCGCCATCAAGATTCACGCACTTTTTCTCGACTTGTTTATGCGTATGCCCACCCACAATCACATCTATCGAATGCGAATTTTGAGCGATATATTCATCACTCGGTATCGTATTTTCATCGTCGTAAGAAGAGCTTAAGTGAGAAAGAAGAATTACCGCATCGCAATCACATCGGTGTTTCAACGAGTCGGCATAAGCATTCGCCACTTCCAGCGGATTTAAATAACGGACACCGCCAAAATTGCTTTTCAAAATCAATCCATCAGGGTTTACTCCCAAGCCAATAACCCCGACTTTCCATCCGGCACGCTCGAACACAACCGATTTTTTCACAATGCCTTCGAGCGGCGTACCCTCTACCGCATAGTTTGTACAAACAACCTCAAAACTTGCCTCTCGCAGGCGTGCAGCAAGCGTATCGACCCCATTGTCAAATTCATGATTGCCAAGCGTTACCGCATCGTAACGCATCTGATTGTATGCCAATATCTCCACACGTCCACGATACAAATTAAAGTACGGAGTTCCTTGCGAAAAATCGCCTGCATCAAGCAAAAGCAGTTCGGGATTTTCGTTGCGCAAACTATCAATCAAACCTGCACGATAGGCATAACCTCCGAGTCCCGACATTTTTTTCATATTCGCTCCGCAAACTTCCACTTGCGAATGCGTGTCGTTGGTACACAGCAAAACCAAATCGCCCTTTGGCTGACAAGCACAAAGCAATAACGACAAACAAAAAACAAATACGCTATTTCTCATAAATACGACCATCTAAAACCGATTCCATCACAGGAGTTTCCGATATGGATTCCAATATCAAATCACGAAGTTGTACTCCCGCATCATATACTTTCAAACTGTTTGCCAACGGGGTCATTTTGTCATTTCCAAACGACAAATAATCATTCGTTACCACCCGATAGACACGCTCCCGCTGCACAGGCTTACCACCCACACGAACATCGAAAGCCTTTCCGCCAGAAATTCCGAACGAAATGCCCGACACTCCCTCGCCTCCTACCGAGGCTATTGCGTCGCACAAAGCCAATACGTCGTCGCCCTTCAAATCGAGCAACACCACCCTGTTGTCGAACGGCATTACCTCGTAAACGGTACGCAAAGTAACAACACCCTCGGACACGGGCTTACGCAAACCACCCACATTTGTCAAAGCAAAATCGGTAGGCATCAACTCATTTGCCTTTCGCAACATGGCATCGCATACAAAGTTTGAGAGCAAACTCTCGGGACGACCGACCTCCATCGTGGTTGCGCAAACGCCCACCCCGACATTCATTTGCTCATCTAACGTCGATTTATAAGGAGCCAACAAGCTATTCATTGCCACGGAAGCCTCCGAGCAGGATACCGCTTTTACCGGCAACAGCACCGACGTGCTTTCGATAGTTCGTTCCTTACACGCCGAAAGCAACAATGCTCCCAAAAACAGCACAAAACAATATCTCTTCATAAAGTGATGATTTCTTACAAAGGTAGAATTTTAAAAACAAAAAAAAGAGGCATTTCGTCTTTTTGTTTCGCCTCTTTTTCCCTCTCAATCAAATTGAATGTAAATCAGCCGAGATGAGCTATTTTTCGCAATAAATCGGGTTGTTTAATTTTGATTTTTCTGCCTTGTATTGCCACGATGTCTTCGTTGGCAAATTGCGACAACGTGCGAATGGCATTCGAGGTGGTCATGTTCGACAAATTGGCCAAATCCTCACGGGAAATGGCGATGTTCAACGTTTCGCCATCCGACTCATAGCCGTATTTCTGTTGCAAAAAGAGTAAAGCATCTGCCAGCCTGCCACGAATATGCTTTTGCGTAAGGCTGACGGTATGCACATCGCTCTCGCCCAAATCCACTGCAAGCAATTTGACAAAATAGCATGCCAACTCCACATTTCGATGAATCAAACGCTGTATCACTTCGCTCGGCACCAGACAAGCCACCGTCGGCTCACAAGCAATGGCTTCCGTTACATAATTCTCTTCAGCAAAAAATGCACGATAGCCGCACATCTCCACTGGCTTTATCATGCGCATTATCTGATTGCGACCGCCAAAACCCTCTTTACGAATCATCGCCTTGCCACGAACGATACATATCAAGTATTCGGGCAACTCCCCCTCTTTATAAATCGCCTGATTTTTATCGTATTTTCTGAAAATGGAATTTTCCTGCAACAAAGTGCGTTCTTCCTCATTCAACAACTGCCAAACTTGCCATTGAGGATAAAAATCGGTATTGACGAAACACTCGTTTTCTAACATTTTTCTTTTTGTTTTCTTCAACGAAACAAAGGTACTTTTTTTATGTTAAAAAACATATTTTTTATCCCTTAAAAGGCTCTTAAAAATTGTGTTTTCGTAACTTTGCCAAACAATGTCGGCACGGAAAACATTCCCTCTTATGGCAAAAGAAAAACTTTGGACAAAAGATTTCGTTTTTATTTGCATGGCAAATTTTCTGATTTGTTTTGCATTCTATTTGCTATTGCCCATTTTGCCGCTCTACCTAATAGAAACGTTCGATGCCTCGCAAACACTCGTAGGCATTATTCTTTCGTGCTACACGGTGGCGGCGCTCACCATCCGACCGTTTTCGGGTTTCATACTCGACACTTTCGACCGCAAAAAGGTGTATCTGCTCACCTATGCCCTTTTCATCATTATTTTCTTCGGATACACCTATTCGAAGCTAATTGCTTTGTTTATACTTTTTCGCATTTTGCACGGACTTGTGTTCGGCACCGTTACCACAGCGGGCAACACCATTGTGGTGGATATAACGCCTTCTGCCCGACGTGGCGAGGGGCTTGGCTATTTCGGCATTGCCAACAACCTTTCGATGGCGGCAGGACCGATGCTGGCTCTTTTCATGCACAACCATTATTCCTACGATGCCATTTTTTATACGGCAATTGCATTCGGGTTTGTAGGGTTTGTTCTCGCTTGTTTGGTAAAAACACCCGAAAAGCCTTGTTGCAAAGAGAAAGAGCCTATTTCGCTCGACCGTTTTTTCTTGAAAAAAGGAATCATTGCCGGACTCTCGCTTATGTTTTTGGCCATTCCTTACGGAATGACCACCTCGTATGTAGCCATCTATGGGCAGGAGTTGGGCATCAACTCGAGCATGGGGCTGTTTTTTTCGATTATGGCGGCAGGGCTTATCGTGTCGCGGCTCTTTTCGGGACAGTTGGTTGACAAAGGACGCATACCGCAGGTTATCAGCTGGGGTATCGGCATTACGATTGTGGCTTTTTTCGTATTCTCGGCACTCGAGCCTATCAACCGAACGAACCACACGATTTGCCTCGCACTCTTTTTTATGGTACCGGCTCTGCTGGGCGTAGGCTACGGTATGATGTTCCCCGCCTACAACACGCTTTTTGTCAATCTGGCTCCGCACAACCGACGAGCCACGGCAAGTTCAACCTATCTTACGAGTTGGGACGTGGGCATCGGCATCGGTCTTGTGCTCGGCGGCAACATAGCCGAGCTGACCTCCACACACGCACTTGCCTATTTTGCGGGATTCCTCTCGAACAGCATCGCCTTGTTTGTGTTTATGCGATATGCCGCTCCGCATTTTCTGAAAAACAAATTAAGATGACGCAAAAAAAGAGGAGTGCGAACCGACCGATTCGCACTCCTTTTTGTTCAGGCATTGTCGCCACGCATCAGATTTGGCCATTTAAGGGCGAAGCCTGCGTATAGGTTCTTGCTCCGAGTTCTTTGTCGAGCATATATATGCCGTAACCGTTATCTTTTATCATTTTGATGTTGTCGATAATGGTTTGTGCATTTTCCTCCTCCTCGACCTGCTCGTCGATAAACCACTTCAGCATGCTTTGGGTTGCATAGTCATTTTCTTGCGTAGTGAGTGCAAACAAATTGTTTATCATTGCCGTCACTTTCTGCTCGTGAGCCAAGGTGCTTTCAAACACATCGAGTATCGAATCCCATTGGGTAGGAACGGCTTCGATAGGCTTCAACGTAACTTTTCCGCTTCGCGAAACAACGTAATTGAACAATATCTTGGCATGGTCTTGCTCCTCTTTAAACTGAACCTCGAACCATTTTGCCATACCGGGCTGACCTATTGCATGACAGTGAGCAGCCATCGACAAATACAAATATGCAGACCACATTTCTGCATTAATCTGGGCATTTATTGCCTCTTCAATCTTCTTGCTTAACATAAGACACGATTTTTAAAATTATTTTTTTTGATATGACAAAGGTAACTATTGTTGTCGCACATTATCCAACTTTTTTACAGAATAAAAAACAAACGCCTCCCTGAAAACGTTCTAAAAAAATGCCATGTTTTCGGCTCTATATGCTCTGTTCTTTCATTTCTTTTGCTTGACCAAAAGAAACGAAGCAATTTTGCGATTAAGCGAATACAAACGAAAATTTATTTTCGGTTTGTTGAGCGTGAGCAAAATCAAGAATTAAAGAAAAGTCAAGACTGTGGCGGCTGCGTAACCAAAAATTTGTCGTTTCGGTGTCGGCTAAATCAAACTAGCTACGCTCAAACAGTGATTTAGCTTTTCGACACACTCAACTCGATTTTTGACACACCCGCCAAGGTCGATTTTTATTTTAGTTTAGTCCGATTATAAAAAGAGCCGTGGCATACGCCGCGGCTCTACGATGTTTTCTGCGGACGT
Source organism: Paludibacteraceae bacterium (assembly GCA_017456885.1). Lineage (GTDB taxonomy): Bacteria > Bacteroidota > Bacteroidia > Bacteroidales > Paludibacteraceae > RGIG9608. The sequence continues at coordinate 455 of JAFTIM010000017.1, read as the reverse complement.
ATTCAATACGTCCCTACTCCCCCTTTAGGGGGTTGGGGGGCCTTGCCGGCCGCAGGCAGCCGCTACGGGCGGTAGCGCAGGGGCGGCACCACGGCACGCCCCGCAGCACCGCCGCGGCTGCCCGCGGCAAGAGCCCTCCCTGCCGACGAAAACGAGGTAAAATTCCCCTTAAAGAACAGGGCGGACAGATTGACCGTAGTAACGGTCGATGTAGCTCCTGTACACGATGTCCGAGCTGAAGTCCACGTACCACGCGCTGCCCGGGTTGTCCGTGATGAGCGAACTCGACCAATAGTAGCCGTAGTTGCCCGCGCGGCTCAAGTCACCGTTGCTGCGATAGCCCGCCGCAGGGAGAAAAATATGGTTACCATTGGTTATGCTCGTTACGATTCGTCCTGCTACGCCTGTGCCGTTATAGTCATCAGTCCACCTCCAAGTGCAGTTTGTTCGCAATT